>JAFSBZ010000037.1 GCA_017437005.1 Clostridia bacterium
CCAATAAAATCGACATCCATATAGTTTGCATAACCTACAGAGCCTTGCCCATTGCAAATGAAGATTATGCAATTGCCTTTCTGCACTAAATCAGCATCATACGCACAATGAATCATTACACCGTTATCGTCTTTCTTCGCACCAACATAGAAGCACTCATTACCGTCGCTCAGCATCCCTTGATTTGCCTTACCGTTTTGCAAGATAGGAAATAGGTCAGCAACCCTAAAAGTACCCCATTTATCTATATCAAGATTCATATACACGCCCCTCCTTGACAAGATAAGCAAGATAATCATTGATTGTCTGCTGAAAATCGTGTTCGGTCAGTTTGGTGTAATCAGTCTTCATATAAGCTTCGCAAAGCCATTCGTCGTTTCCAGTAACCCTATATGTTGCTGACTCACCTGGCTCAGCTTTGCGATTGCGATATAACTCAATCCACCGTTTTTGGATTTCGGACCACTTGCTATTTCCTGTTACAGGATCCACTTGCTCTACGCGCCCCAGGTTCTTTTTCTTTTTAAAACCATCATCCCGGCAATAACCAAAGAATGTATCGGGATTTGATACATCGCTATGCTTTGTTCCAATTTTAAACACCATACAGCAAGCGGATGCGCTAGCTCCAGGATGAAAAATATCAGTGGGCAAAGTAAACACTGCATCTAGTGTGTTTTCTTCAAGAATTTCATTTTTAAGTCTAGCGATCTCGCCACTTGTTCCGATTGCACAGGCTACCGGAAGCAAAATCGCCAATTTGGCTGGATGATTGATTGAGTTCAGTGCATCAGCAATCCACTTTACAAAATATAATCCCTTAGATGGATCTTCTTTTTTGTCCCTAGGCCAGGTACGAACATACTCCGAGGGAAGATGGACTCGCTGACCATTGTAGGGTGGATTCATTAGGATGATTGTGGGTTTTGACTCTTTAATCCAGTCGGTCATCGTGAAGCAACTTCCTTGGCGAATATTGGAGTTTCCATCAGAGTGAATAAGCATATTTGTTGTTGCCAGACCATACACATTCTCATCAAACTCAATGCCAAATATCTGATTTTTCTTGACCGTTTCCTGCTCCGCAGCAGTAGCACAATCGTCGAGAGCTTGTGTCATTGCCCGCACAAGGAAAGAGCCGCTTCCACAACAAGGGTCCAAAACAACAGAATGCTTGTTCACACCGGTAATCTTGGCCATAAAATCAGTAATATGATCCGGGGTGAACGCCTGGTTTTTGTCTGATTTACCAACGTACTTGTTAAACGTAACGAAGAAAAGGTTTAGCAGATCCTGTCCCGATGTGCTTTTATCGTTAATAAACGGTAAGATGTTATTTTCGATAAAGGTAAGTATTTCTCTGAATGATGCTATGTTCAGTTGGCGTACATACTGGTCGTTGAGCACATTTCGATTTAGTAAGGCAAGTTTTTCAGCTTTGTTAATATCAGAGTTCAGCAGGTCTTCTAAGACTTCTTTTATGCGGGTGCGAATTTGAGCAGCAGTTAATGATGGGGTAGAATAATCAAGCCCGTTCTTTAAAGCCAACAAACAAGTACCGACAAATTGACTACGCAGTTTTTCGGGAATACTATGGCGATGTAGCATCTCATTAAGTTTGTAAGTGTTTTGCATCACTTTTTCTTTGTCGTTGATTTTAGAAGTGTAAAAATCGACGTATTCGTCCATTGTGCGAAGCGCAGTTTCTTTTTGCATAAAATCGCCATCAGAGACAACACCACGCCAAACCTTTACATTGTCATTTGTGGTGTTAGCTAAAATAGCAATAGTTTTATTTCCTGTAAGTGCTTTTTCGTACTCAACATAAGCAGATAACTGTTCTTCGTCCGCTTTTGTAAAATTCTGCTTTGTTTCAACAAGTACAGTTATGCCGTCTTTTACAAAGCGGATATCAAGTTTTTCAAATTTTCTTCCGTTTGCATTTGTAATGGGAACAAACGGTAAAGATGCAACAGAAAAAGCTTTGGGATAACTATATTCGTCGTTTTCGATATTGCTGGTTAAATACTCTCGACCAACAACGGAAATTATATCTGCTCTAATCATTTCTTTTTGCCCTCCAAATCTTTTGTCAGAATATCAGTCAAATACTGATTGACGCTATATCCACGTTCGTCCTTTTTCTTCTTTTGCACCTCGTCCATCATTCGGTTGTAAATTTCCGGTGGCAGGCGCAGAGGGATCATTATTTTCTCGTATGTCGGGGTCGTCGTTTTGTTCACAATCCCACCTCCATTTTGATATCATAATATCTTGATATAATGATATCAAAAATCAGAAAGAAAGTCAATCCTTTTTGAAAAGAAAAAGGAGCATAGTTTGTTCTATGCTCCTTAAATATAGCGATGTTGTAAGAGTTCAACTCTGGCCTGAGAAAAATATCTTTTTTGTACGAGTAAACCATAAACTAAAATTTCACCCATAAAAACAGAAAAAACCCTGATGAAATCAGAGTTTTTTCTGTGGCTATATCTTTTTTGTAGCCCTTTAATGGCAGGGGTAGAAGGACTCGAACCCTCACAAACGGTTTTGGAGACCGGTGTGCTACCATTGACACCATACCCCTATAAATTTATAAAATAAAAATGGTGGACCAACAGGGACTCGAACCCCGGACCAACCGGTTATGAGCCGGTTGCTCTAACCAACTGAGCTATTGGTCCACATATAACTGACTTGCGACAGCGATAATTATTATACATTTGTTTTTTAATTTTGTCAACATAAATTTAAAATATTTTTTACTTATAATGTTTGCCGCCTTGCAAGATTATTAAAAAAATACTACAAAACAAAAAATGTCTATAAATAATCAAAATATGTCTTGAAAATGCTGTTTTTGGTTTTTTATAATGGATTTAAAGGAGTTGATTTTATGCAAAGATTTGATTTAAACGGCACTTGGCACCTTGTTGGCGGCAAATATGACTGCACGGGTACAATTCCCGGCTCGGTTTATTCTTTTTTGCTTGACAACAAGCTTATAGATGACCCATACTACCGTGACAACGAACTTAAATGTGTTGGCATAATGGACAATGAGTTTGAGTTTTCGCGAAAGTTTAATTACAAACAAGATGGCAATACCATTTTGCTCTGCTGTGACGGTCTTGATACCCTTTGTGATATATATGTAAATGGTAAGCATATTGCCTATACTGATAATATGCACCGCAGTTATGAATTCGACGTGACTGGTGTTTTGGTTGATGGTGAAAACGAAATCAAAATTGCATTTCATCCGGCAGATGCTTACATAAAAGAAAAAGAGGCAAAACAACCTACATTTTATGCTAAAGAGGCAATGGCAGGCTTTGGTAATATACGCAAAGCGCACTGTATGTTTGGTTGGGACTGGGGTCCAAGATTACCTGACGCAGGTATATGGAAGGATATATATTTGCTAAAAAAAGATAGTGCTCGTATAAGTGACATTTATATTACACAGCGCCACGACAGTGGTCGTGTGTTTGTTACACCAAGGGTTGAAATTGACGGTAAAGCAGAGGTAAAAATTACCTGCACCACACCCGATGACAGCAATTTTGAACTTATAGCAAACGAAGAAAATGAGATTTTAAATCCACAGCTTTGGATGCCTCGCGGTCTCGGTTCACAACCGCTTTATACAATAAAGGTTGAGCTTATTCAAAACGGCTCGGTTGTTGACTCAAAAAGCAAAAGAATTGGTCTTCGTACAGTAAAGCTTATTCGCGAAAAAGACAAGTGGGGCGAGTCCTTTTGTCACGAGGTTAACGGTGTTCGCTTTTTTGCAATGGGCGCCGACTACGTGCCCGAGGATAATATTTTATCTCGCCTTAGTGAAGAGAGAACACGTGACCTTATAACACAGTGCTGTCGTTGCAATTTTAACTGCTTGCGCGTTTGGGGTGGCGGCTTTTACCCGCACGACTATTTTTTTGATATTTGTGACGAGATGGGTATTACCGTTTTCGTTGACCTTATGTTTGCCTGCTCCAGTATGAACCCCGATGATGAAATGATGGAAAACATAAAAATAGAAGTCGAACAAAATCTTACAAGACTTCGTCATCATCCGTCAATTGTTATTATAAGCGGTAATAACGAAATCGAGCTTTGGTGCACATGGCAGTCTGTTAAATACCCACGTTATCTCGAGATTTTTGAGGATGTTTTAGCCGACGTTGCAGAGCGCATTTGCCCTGATATTCCTTACGTTCCGTCATCACCCTCGTCAATAGGTCACTTTATGGACCCGCAAAATGAGAACTTTGGCGACTGCCATTACTATGATGTATGGTGTGGTAAGCCTATTACCGAATACCGTACAAAGCATTGGCGTTATATGAGTGAGTTTGGTGTGCAGTCATATCCGGGCGAAAAGACCGTAAACGCTTATACCTTGCCCGAAGACCGCAACGTATTTTCACGCGTTATGGAAATGCATCAGCGCTCTATTCCTGCAAACCAATTCCTTATGCAGTATTTGTCTGAAAACTTTAAGTATCCAAACAGCCTTCCAGCATTCCTTTATGCAACACAACTTTTCCAAGCAGAAGCCATTAAGTATTGCGTAGAGCATTTGCGTCGTCATAGAGGCAGATGTATGGGTGCGCTTTATTGGCAGCTTAACGATATATGGCCTGTGGCTTCGTGGGCAAGTATTGATTCTTACGGCAGATATAAAGCACTTCAGTATTATTCAAAGCGTTTTTATGAGCCTGTGCTTATCTCTTGCCGTGAGGTAGGTGAGATGGACGTTCGTCCGTTTATCAATACCGAGCGTAATATAGAGCTTGTAACCACAGCCGAGCTTACCGTTACAAATGATACCTTGAAAGAGGTTACGGGTATTGTAAATTGGGAGCTTCGCGACAATAAGGCAAATGTTATAAAAAGCGGTGAGCAAACTGTCACCGTGCCCGCACTTTCGTATATAACGCTCGATAATATGGACTTTAATAAAACAGACCCATATACAACCTATATCAGTTATTCTTACACCGTTGACGGTAAGGTGGTTTCAAGCGGTACAACGCTGTTTGCGGCGCACAAGCGTTTTGATTTTATAGAGCCAAATCTGCGTTATGAAATTAACGGCGACGAAATTACAGTTTATGCCGATACTTATGCAAAAGCGGTTGAAATAGATTCGCTTGATAGCGACTTTATACTAAGTGACAACTACTTTGATATGAACGCAGGCAGTAAGACTGTAAAAATAGTTGAGGGCATACCAAAGACAATTCGTTTAAGAAGTGTTTATGATATAAAATAAATTTAAAGGGAGGCATTGTGCCTCCCTTTGTTTTGTGATATAATTATAAAAAAGTTTATGAGGTAATATTATGACTAAAATACTTTTCGTCTGCCACGGTAATATTTGCCGTAGTCCTATGGCGGAGTTTTTGATGAAAGAATTGGTTCGTGAGCAGGGATTAGAAGATGATTTTTATATTGAATCAGCGGCGACATCTACCGAAGAGATTGGTAATGGCGTTTATCCACCTGTAAAACGAATTTTAAAGGCGAGGGGAATTGATTGTAGCGCAAAACATGCCCGTCAGATGACACGCGCTGATTATGACAAATTTGACTATATTGTTTGTATGGACCAAAAAAACTTGCGCAATATGGGTTATATTGCCATTGATACCCAAAATAAATATAGTCGCTTACTTGATTATACAAACAATCCGCATGACGTTGCTGACCCGTGGTATAGTGGCGATTTTGAAACTACCGAGCGTGAAGTGCAACAGGGATGCAGGGAATTGTTGCAACACATACTTAATAACAAATAAAAAATGTTTCTCCAAAAACTTGGAGAAACATTTTTTTACTTTGAAGTAACAAGTTTAATAATGGGACTTTTGAAATTTTTGATAATCCATTTAACTACAAAGCCTGTAAGTGTGGCGGTGATAATTGTTCCCTCGCGTATGCCGACAATTTTAAAATCAAAAAACAGCAGTGAAAGTATACTTGCTATAGTAACAAGACCTACGTCGACAACAACCTTTACTGTACCAAAATTTTTGTTGAGCAGTTTGGCAAAAACATCAACAAAAGCTTCGCCCACATTTACAATGGTGTCAGAAATGAGGGTTAACGAAATACCAAGCGCCAATATAAACACACTTGCAAAAACAAATAATAATCTAATTATATAGGTATTGCAAGGAATAAGTGTTACAAACATAAGGCAAAAATCTGTGAACACGCTTAAAATCAACGATACAGGAAATTGTAAAAGCTGTACGGGTTTAAATTTGCTTTTTAGTATTATGATTTGTACAAGTATCATAAGACAATTGGTAAACATAAGCCACGTTCCAACCGTAAGGGATGGGAACTTTATGCTTAAAACGTTTGCAATTGATGAAATGGGCGAAATGCCAAGATTACTGTGTTTTACAACAGCAATACCAAGACCTATAAAAAACAGGCCGATTACAAGCAACATATATCGCAATATTCTTTCACGTGTCGACACAAAAACACCTTCTTTTTAAAGTGATAGAGGTATTTTAACACATATATTCTTAAAAATCAAATTTTTATATTGATTCAATGTGTTATAAAAGATTAAAACCAAACTTGTGTATAACAAGTTTGGTTTTAATCTTTTATAAATTCTGCTATATCTTGAAGGTTGCAATCTAGGATATTACAAAGTTGATTTAACGTAAAAGTATTAACATTACCATTTTTACGTAGACGGTCAAGCTGACCGGTACTGATGCCATATGTTTTTATTAGCTTATATTGAGAAATTCCTTTTTTTTTAAGTGTTGCCCAAAGCCTATTGTAAACAATCATAAAATCACCAAGTCAATAATATAGTTTCATAATATATTATTGCCTCAAACTTGACAATTGCCCACAAACGGGCTATAATATAAAAAGGGAGTTGATTTTATGAAAAAAATAATGTCGTTTATATTATCTATAATCTTAATAATAACAATCATTCCATTTGGGATATTTGATTTAAATGTTATGGCAGCTACTTATCCTACCGATTATAAAAAATGGTCACAAGGTGCATCGTCATACGATAAAATGAATGGTTATGGTTGTTGGGTTGTTGCTCAAGCTAAATTAATATATGAGTGTAATATAGATAGAAGTTCATCATTTAACCCTGATACATATATGATTTGGGAACAAAACAATGGATATCTAAACTCAAATTTTTATCAAGTTAATGGTGTCAATGCTCCTGTTGCATATGCAAAATCCAGAGGGAAAGTATTGAATTATTTAGGTTGTACTTCATCTTCTGTAGAAACAAAAATATGGGACAATATTTCAAAAGGATATAAAAGTATTGTTTATGTAACAACCTCCGGGGGTTACTCACATTATATAATGATTGCTAATGATTTATCATCAGCAAACGGCAAACTGTATTGTTATGATTCGTGGTCTGGCTATTCATCTGTTTCTCCGCAAAGCATTGCTTCCAGAAATTATCGCTCAATAAACGAAGTATATAGTTATTCAAGTAACAACTCTTCTATCGGTACGCACACACATAACCACACAATTTATGAGTACGAAGCTACACATCCACATAAGTACTATAAAAAGTGCAGTTGTGGTGATTACTATTATACAGGTGAAACTGCAAAAGTATCTACATGTTTAGAATGCGAAGATGTCACCATCAAAAACACAGGTGTAGAAAATGTTACAAGCTCAAATGCATTTGTTAAGGGTGTGGTTTACAAAGCAAAATCTGCAAAAGTTGAAAAGGTTGGAATAAAAATTCGTAAGGAAGAAAACACATACACACAAGAGTGGAAATTTCATCAACCACCAGCTTCATCAACTCATACAGATACAAATGAAATTATATTAACTTGGGATTTAACTGCAGAATGTGGATATGTTTTAAGGCATGCCACAAAGTATTATTACAAGTTATATGCAAGAATTGATGGTGTCGATTATTTTAGCGAAGAGGCTTCTTTTACCACCACTGGTTCGCATTCTTACGATTCTTGGACGACCACAACTGCTTCCACATGCACAGTAGCAGGAACACAAACAAGGACATGTTCTTGTGGTAAAAAGGAAACGCAATCAATAGCAGCTAAAGGTCATGAATATAAATCAACATTTACTGTAGATAAAGAAGCAAGTTGTGCTGAAGCAGGTAGTAAATCGCGTCACTGCATACGCTGTAGCGCGAAAACAGAAATAACCGAAATAGCAAAATTGGAACACACATATACCTCAAATTATGACGATAGCTGTGATAAATGCGGAGAGTTACGTGCATTAGTATTTACTTATAGGTTTTATGACTGGACGTTTGATTTTGATAATGCTACGAAATTAATGTCAGAAGTTTTAATCTCTGGTGGTAGTTTTGGCGAAGTAATGAAAGCGCTTGATAAAGGATTAATAGAAAGTAAGGAGGTGTTGTCAACAGATACACTCACTCTACCTGATATACCCGAAAGAGATGGATATATATTTACCGCTTGGAAGATATTAGTAAGGCCGGGAGAAACCGTACAGGATGTAACGTATAACATGTATATTTTACAGGCGGAATACGAAGCTTTACCATATGTATCTGGTGATTTAAATAATGACGGAAAAATCAACGGCCGTGACTATGGTATGCTTATGCAGTATTTAAATGGTTGGGATGTTACAATTAATGTTGATGCCGCCGACGTAAATAGTGATGGAAAGATTAACGGTCGTGACTATGGCATGCTTATGCAGTATTTAAATGGTTGGGACGTAGAGCTTAAATAGTCTATATTATGATAAAAACAGCGAGGAAATTCCTCGCTGTTTTTTTAGTGTTTTTCAAAACCTATAAGCACGCCGCCTTTTTCGGCATAAAAGCTACATAGTCCGCGACACTCGTAAATTTCGATATTAATATTGCCGAATTGTTTTATAAGTTCTTCTTTTAATATATTAGCAAAATCAAGATTAAGACAGTGTGCGATACGTACTTTGCCTGATGTAAAGCCCTCTTCGCGCATACGGTTTATTATGGTGCATATTGACTTTGTTTCACCACGTACTTTATCAAGTGGTTGAAGGTCGCCTTTATCACTTGCTTTGCCGATAACCCTTATTCCAAGCAGCCCTGCCGCTTTTGCGGTAAGGTGACTGACTCTACCGTTGTTGGCAAGGTTTTTCATAGATTCAAGCATAAATAAAAGTCCCGTTTTTTGCGTATATAAATCTATTCCGTTGCAAATATCTTCAAAGGATTTACCCAGTAAAATCAGTTCTTTTATTTTTTCTATAATAAGTTTCATTTCAGGACCTGTTGAAAGAGAATTAATTACAAATACTTTACGTTCGGGATGCATTTCTTCATATAATTGTTTGGCTATACACGCGGCATTGTAGCATCCCGAAAGCGTTGCCGTAATAGTTATGCAAAAAATATATTGAGCATCACCAAAGGAAGTGAGCCATTCGTCTGTGTTTGGACAGGATGAGGACGATTTGCCTTTGTATTTTAAAAGGTCTCCTACCATCGTAGCAACATTTAGATTATGGTCGTCACAGTATTCTTGGTTTTCGGTTATAATTTTAAGCGGCGCTACCGCAAAGGGTATGCCGTCAAAGTTGAGTATATCTGATGATGAGTCGGTAACAATTTTAAAATTCATAGTAAAATCTCCTTGTAAAAGCAATACACTAATTATATGTAAAACACGGTTTAAAAGGCAATCTACAGATAGTTTTGACAACTCTACAGGCAAAAAAACAAACTCTACTGAGAAAAGAGTGGATAAAATTGCATAAAAATATTGCCTTTATCCATAATTTAGGATATAATACTATGATAGAAAAATAGGCGGTGAGAAGTATTATGGATATAAACGTAGGCGATGTTATACAAATGAAAAAAAATCACCCGTGCGGTAGTAATACATTTACGGTGCGACGCATTGGTATGGATTTTAAAATTGTGTGTAACGGTTGTGGACACGAAGTGATGCTTCCAAGAAAAACTGTTGAAAAAAGTATAAAAAAGATATTAACCTCAAATGGAGAGAATAAATAATGTTTGAAAAACTTTCTGCGGTTGAGAGCCGCTATGAGCAAATTGGTATAGAGCTTACACGTCCTGACGTGGCAAGTGACAATGTGCTTTTTACAAAACTGATGAAAGAGCATAGCGAACTTACACCAATTGTAGAAAAGTATCGCGAATACTGTGCTGCAGTAAATGCCGAAAAAGAGGCACTTGAGTTGTTGGAAGCTGGCGGACTTGATAAAGATTTTAAAGAGCTTGTTGAAGAGGAGCTTTCTGAGGCAAAGGAAAAAATAACCACCAGTGCTGACGAGCTTAAGATATTATTGTTACCAAAGGATCCTAACGACGATAAAAACGTCATTGTCGAAATCCGTGGTGGCGCGGGCGGTGAAGAAGCGGCGCTTTTTGCAGGTTCGTTATTTAGAATGTACTCAATGTATGCCGAAAGCAAGCGTTGGCACATAGATATAACCAATGCAAATGAAACCGAGCTTGGTGGCTACAAGGAAATAAGCTTTATGATAGAGGGCGCAGGAGCGTATTCACGCTTTAAGTATGAAAGCGGTGTTCACCGCGTACAGCGTGTGCCCGATACCGAAACACAAGGTAGAATTCATACATCTACTGTAACGGTTGCAGTTTTGCCCGAAGCCGATGAGGTAGAGTTTGAGCTTAATCCTGCCGACCTTAAAATTGATACATTTCGCTCTTCTGGCGCGGGTGGTCAGCATATTAATAAAACTTCATCTGCTATACGTGTAACGCATTTGCCAACGGGTACTGTGGTTGAATGTCAAGACGAACGTAGTCAGTTTAAGAATAAAGAAAAGGCGTTAAAAGTGCTTAGAGCGCGTCTTTATGATGCCGAAAAAGAAAAAGCCGATGCGGCGCTTGCATCGGACCGTAAGGCGCAGGTTGGTACAGGTGACCGTAGTGAGCGTATTAGAACCTACAACTATCCACAGGGACGTGTTACCGACCATCGTATAGGTCTTACGCTTTATAAGATTGACAGTATTTTGAATGGCGATATTGACGAGATTGTAGACGGACTTACAACCTATTATCGCACCGAGGCATTAAAGGCGCAGGAGAATTCATAAAATGGTGACTAAAAAATTAGATGCTATAAATGATTATGAAAACTCTATAAATATAGCATCTGAAATATTAAAATCGGGCGGTATTGTTGCCGTTCCGACCGAAACGGTTTATGGCTTGGCGGCTTCTGCCTTTAGCGATAATGCTATAAAGATGGTTTTTACTGCCAAGGGCAGACCACAGGATAACCCGCTTATAGTTCATATTGCAAGTATAGATATGCTTGACGGTATTACTTGTGATGTTCCCGACATTGCTTATGAATGTGCAAAAGCTTTTTGGCCGGGCCCCTTTACAATGGTACTACCCAAAGGCGACAACATAGCCGAAAGCGTATCGGGCGGACTTAATACAGTCGCGGTAAGATTTCCGAGTGAGAAAACTATTTGCGATATAATAAACACGAGCGGATTACCGCTTGCGGCGCCAAGCGCTAACACATCGGGAAGACCCAGCCCCACAACAGCGGCTCACGTAATAGATGACCTTGACGGAAAAATTGATGCCGTTGTTATGGGTGGTGATTGTACGGTTGGGGTTGAATCAACAGTTGTGTCACTTGTGGGTGAAAAGCCACGATTGTTACGTCCGGGTGCAGTAACCCCCGAACAGCTTTTGAAAATATTACCAGATCTTATTGTCGATGATGCAGTATTGGAAAAATTAAAAGATGGAGAGACTGCGGCTTCCCCAGGTATGAAATATAAACACTATGCGCCAAAAACGCGCGCAATATTGGTTGAAGGCTGTAGTAATAGTTTTGTAAGGTTTGTAAACCAAAAAAGCGATTGCGCTGCGATTTGTTTTGAAGAAGAATATTATAACATTAACATTCCTAAAATATCTTATGGCTCAAAACGTGATGAAAGCACATTGGCACAAAACGTCTTTTCGGTTTTGCGAGATATTGACAGTCTTGGTGTAAAAGAAGTTTACATACACGCGCCAAGTAAAGAGGGGATGGGTCTGGCTGTTTACAACCGACTTATACGTGCGTGTGGCTTTAATGTTGTAACGCTTTAGGGGGCGAAAAAATGAGCTTTGTAATTGGTCTTACGGGTCCTACGGGGGCAGGTAAAAGCAGTGTAACCGCTGTAGCCGAAGAATTGGGATTTAAGGTTGTTGATTGTGACAAGCTTGCTCGCGTTGCTGTAGAAAAGGGTAGCGACGGTCTTGACGCTGTGGTAAATGTTTTTGGTGACGATATTTTAAATAGTGACGGTACTTTAAATCGTGCCGTGCTTGCACAAAAGGCATTTTCTACCCCTGAAAATACCGAACTTTTAAACAAAACGCTTTTGCCTTATATTATGATGCTTGTTCGTGAAGAGATTGATTGTGACAAGGTGTTGCTTGATGCACCAACCCTTTTTGAAAGCGGCGCAGATAGTATTTGTGATGAAGTTATTACCGTTATATCAGATGAAAAAACACGTCTTGCGCGAATAATGGAACGCGACGGTATTGATGAAGAAGCGGCACTGTTACGAATAAAAGCAGGAAAACCTGATGAGTTTTATATAGAAAAAACAGATAATATAGTGTATAATGATTGTGAACTTTCGGTTTTTAATTTAAAAATACGAAAACTAATAACAAAATTATTGGAGGAACATAACAATGTCTGATGCAGTAAAAGAACTTAGAGAAAAACTATTTTATGAAAAAAAGAACGGTCTACTCAAGGCTGATGAGGCTACGCTTGACAGTATGCAAAAATACTGCGAGGGTTATAAGGCTTATCTTGATGCCGCTAAAACCGAGCGCGAGGCTGTGGCTACCGCTATTGATTTGGCAGAGAAAAAGGGTTTTGTACCTTTTGTAATTGGTAAGCAGTATAATGCCGGTGATAAGGTGTATTTTAACAATCGTGGTAAAACTGTGGCTTTTGCAGTAATTGGTAAAGAATTATCTGATAAGGGTATTAACATTACAGCGGCTCACGTTGATTCACCGCGTCTTGACCTTAAGCCAAACCCACTTTATGAAGAGCTTGAGCTTGCACTATTTAAGACACATTACTACGGTGGTATAAAAAAATATCAATGGACAGCGTTGCCGCTTGCACTTCACGGCGTTTTTGCCAAAAAAGACGGCAGTATAGTTGAAGTTAATATTGGTGAAGATGATGCTGATCCTAAGTTTGTAATAAACGATTTGCTTCCACACCTTGCGCGCGAACAAAATAAGCGTACATTGTCAGAGGGTATTCGTGGTGAAGAGCTTAATGTTCTTATTGGCAGTATGCCATTTAAGAGTGACGAGGGCAGCGAGCTTGTAAAGCTTAATATTCTAAAGATTTTAAATGAAAAATACGGTGTTACTGAAGAAGACTTCCTTTCAGCCGAGCTTGAGCTTGTTCCTGCAGCAAAGGCTTGCGATATTGGTTTTGACCGCAGTCTTATTGGTGCTTACGGTCAGGATGACCGCGTATGCGCTTATCCCGCGCTTACTGCTATATTAGAGGTTGAAGCGCCCGAAAAGACCGCTATTGCAATACTTACCGATAAGGAAGAAATTGGTTCTATGGGCAATACAGGCTTGCAGTCTGACTTTTTACCACACGTTGTACACGATATTTGCGTAATGCAGGGTTGTGATGAAACTGTCGCTCTTCGTAATTCTAAGTGCTTGTCGGCTGACGTTAATGCCGGTACTGACCCAACCTTCCAGGACGTTATGGAGCGTAGAAACGCAAGCTTCTTGAACTATGGAGTTGTTGTTACTAAGTACACAGGCGGCGGCGGTAAGGGCAGCACCTCTGATGCATCGGCTGAATACGTAGCAGAGGTTCGCGCAATGCTCGATAAAGCGGGCATTATTTGGCAGACAGGTGAGCTTGGTAAAGTAGACGCAGGCGGCGGCGGTACAGTTGCTATGTATGTTGCAAACTTGGGTGTAGACGTAATTGACCTTGGTGTACCTGTGCTTTCAATGCACGCTCCTTACGAGACTACATCAAAGCTTGACGTATATATGTGCTATCGCGCTATGTACGAATTTATGAAATAATTTAAAAAAATTAAATCGCTTGAGACAAAAATGGTCTCAAGCGATTTTTGTTATTATTTAAGTTTGTCTGTTTTATATACTCGAACGTAATCGACAATCATATCTGTGTATTCGCCGGGTTTTAATGGAAGTTCACCTGCTTCCTTATTAAAATGTGAACTTATAAGTATATAGCCCGGTTGATTACATATACCCATTTCTCTTGTGCGGTTAGTTACCTCACCATCCACTAAAAAAACATATTCTTCAGGTGACCAATAAAGTGAAAAGGTATGATAATTACCATCAAAAATTTCTTCCATGGCAGGTATAGGAAGATGCTTACTTTTGGTTACGGATTTCCATTCGTTAGTTTTTTCGTCCAAGTACCAGCCGTAACCATCCCAATGTATAGTCTGGGAGGGAGTTTTTCTGTGGAAAAATGTCTCTACTATATCTATTTCGCATCCGTTTGTCGCAGTATTATCTTTGGGGGCATTTTGGTCGCCCATATCACCACAGCTAAGCCAAAATGCACCCATAAGCCCTGCGGCGCGGTGAGGAATCATACGAATTTCAAAATAACCATAGGTTGTTTCAAATTTATTCTCAGTTTCGATAACACTGGTTAGTTGGGTTTGACCTGTTACAGGATCAGGTTCTTTGAGAACCGACATTCTGTTTATAAGATTTCCCTTTCCGTCAAGGAACGAATTTTGTTTTGAGTATGCGTAGCCATTATCTCGTTTCTCATCCCAAACGTTCCACACATCAGTGTTAAGCTCGGTGCCGTTAAAATCGTCCTCAAAAACCAATTCCCATTTATCAAATGTAATTGTAAATTCGGTGCTAATCTTTGCTAAATTATGAGTTGCTGTCAAGGTAATAGAATCGTGTTTTTGACGGTATTCAAACGGAATGGTAACGGTACGGTCTTTTATGGTGATTGATTTATCATCGCAAGAAAGGTAAATTGCATAAATAAAAGCGTAGCCTGTGTCGGTAGTTACGGTCTTTACCTCATACTGCGCATCACCACCGGGAATTTCTTTGATACACTCGTATCTTACTTCTTCAAGACGGGTAAAACCGTAATCTTTTTTTGAAGAAGTATCGGTTTGAGAGGAATCAGGATTTGAAGTGACATTATTATCGGATGAAACATTATCTGAAGTAGTTTGTCCCATTGATTCATTTGTAGGTTGTGACATTGAAACATAGTCAGAATTTGCCGACAAAAATGAATCGTTAGTTTTTTTGCAACCAATAAAACTTATTCCTAAAACAAAACAGAGTGAAAATACAATTATTTTTTTAATAGACATCGTAATACCGCCTTAATATTTATCATCACTTGAATATACTCTTACATAATCTACAATCATATCGGTGTATTCGCCCGGTTTTAAGAGTAATTCGCCGGTACCTTCACTGTTAACATGCGAGCTTATAAGCATATAGCCCGGCTTATCGCAACCGTCTGTACCTGTCCAACGATATGTAACCTGATCGTCAACTAAAAATATAAAATCGGTAGGTGTCCACTGAAGAGCAAATTTATGAAATTTGCCGTCAAAAATTTCGGGCGTTTCAGGTGCCATAACACCGTGGCCCTGAGTTTTGGTTACCCATTCGTCGCCTACTTTGAACCATCCGTATCCGTCCCAAAACAGAGCATGACGAACAGCATTTTTTGACATAAGGGTTTCGAAAATATCTATTTCAACGCCGTTTTTGGTTGTGTTGTCTTCGGGTGCGTCATCATCATCCATATCGCCAGCCAAAATCCAAAAAGCGCCCCAAAGGCCTGTTGTAAGGTGGGGAATTGCACTCATTTCGTAATAACCGTATCGTGATTCAAAACCGTTTTCGGTAGAGATAAGTGAGGAAGTATAGATTGGTTTTCCGTCTTTGTTTTTTTCAGATAACGCTTTAACACGATTTACAAGATGACCTTTGCCGTCTACAAATACGTTTTCTTTAACATAACCGTAGCTGTAGTCATCTCTTATTTCGTGTTCGAGTCCTGTGTCCCAGATGTCAGCCCATACATCCGTATTAAGCGTGTCGCCTTCAAACTCGTCTTCGAATACTAATTTATAATTTGTTGCAAACTTTAGTTCAAAGTCAAGTGTAATTCCCGATAGGCGATGGGTCACAGTACCCTTTGCGGATTTATGACTTGCTTTATATTTTGCAGGCACGGTGACAATAAGACCGTCGATTTTAATGTCGCTTGAGTCAAATGCATAGTCACACGAAATTTTTAGGTCCTGTCCTTTGTCATTTAAAACTTCGGTAATTTCATATTGGGCATCACCGTTTGGTATGTCTTTATAACAGGTGTAGCCCACGGATTCTAAACTTTTAAGACCGTACATTCTTTCAAAGTCGATAGATGTGGTGCTTTGAGTAGCGGAGGTTGAGCTGTCGGTAGGTGTTGATGTGTCCGACGAAGTAGTAATTGATGGGTCGACATTTGATGTGGTTGGAATTGTAGCTGTGGACTGTGTTGATGAAAACATTGATGAGTCGGTTTTTTGACAAGCAGTACATAGTAGCATTGCAAGGCAAAGCACAAGGCAGATTATTTGTTTAATTTTCATTTTCGTTTGGCTCCTGATCCTTTTTAAAATAAGATTTAATAATACCATAAAGTGCGAATACTGCAATTAAAGCAAATACTACTATACCGCAATTTATGAGTATTGTTGATATTGTAAGCTTATCACTACTTTGGACTTTTTTATCACCCGATGTAGTGGAGGCTTCATTGAGTTTAAAGCTTTTAAATATGTTGGATATTTCTTCGGAAGTATCCTCACCATCGTTATATCCTGCAAAATAAAAGGTTTGGTTGTTGCATATCGTTATGTATTGTGTGACGGTATAAACACCGCCCTTGTCTTGAAGGGTGTTTTTAACACACAAAAATTTTCTACCGTTGTTTGTAACAACATAAGCAGGAGAGTCGGAGCCATCACTTACCGACTCGATAAATTGTGACATTACGGTGTCATCAAGATATGCAATATCGCCAACTTCAGATGAAAAATTATCGGTAAAAGCGGAAATTTTTACCTGTGATTTACCATCTTCGGATACCGCGATATAAATAAGACCATTCTTTGTGAAGTGAGAATTTAGTTCTTGTAGTGTTATATTAAGTTTTTCTGAAATAGCGGTAAGATCATCACCGCTTCGCGCTGAGATAAAATTGTTGTCCGTAGTTATAGTATATTCGTAGTTTGAAGCGCTTACAGGAACGCTTAAAAGAATAAGCACTACAATTATTACGGATAAAATGCGGTATTTCAAAAAAATCACCTTTTAAATCAAATTGTTTTGTCTTTTTGCTGCGGTAAGTGTGTTTTGCATTAAAGTAGCAATGGTCATAGGTCCAACGCCGCCCGGAACAGGTGTAATGTATGACGCTTTTTGGCTTACTGTTTCAAAATCAACGTCACCGCAAAGCTTTCCGTCGGCACGGTTCATACCTACGTCTATTACAACAGCGCCATCCTTTACCATATCGGCGGTAATAAATTTTGCTTTACCCACAGCCGCTACAAGTATGTCGGCACGGCGGGTAACATCGGCAAGATTTTGCGTGCGTGAGTGAGCAATAGTAACGGTGCCGTTTTTATGTAACAGTAGCATTCCCATAGGCTTGCCAACTATATTAGAACGGCCAATAACTACACACTCTTTACCGCAAACGTCTATGTTGTAAAAGCTTAGCATTTCCATAACACCTGCGGGTGTGCAAGGCAAGAAGTCATAGTCACCAATCATTATTCTACCTACGTTTACAGGGTGAAAAGCGTCAACGTCTTTGTTAGGGTCAATAGCTTCAATAACAAGTTTTTCGTCAAGACCCTTTGGCAGCGGTAACTGACAAAGTATGCCGTTTACAGTTTTGTCTTCATTTAATTTGTTAACAAGCGCTAAAAGCTCGTCTTGTGTTGTGGTTTCGGGCAAAAGGTATTCTTTAGATATAATGCCTAATTGCTCGCAAGCCTTCTTTTTATTGGCAACATATATTTGCGATGCGGGGTCCTCGCCTACAAGAATAACCGCAAGGCATACGCTGACACCTTTTTGGTTAAGCTCTTTAACCTCGGCCGCAACGCGTTCTTTAACAGCACTTGATACTAATTTACCATCGATTATATTACTCATTTTTGTTTTCCTCTTGTGTTGCAATTTCTTGTAAGGTTTCCTCTAAACTAAGCTCGGCATATTCGTCGGGAAATACTTCAACATATGTGTTATCGGTAATAGCGGTCTTTTGCTTTTTGTTTATAACTATAAGAGTAACAGCCGCCGCAATACAAATTATAATTGATACCAAAACAGATATGCGAATATTTCCAAGCATTAGGCTATCGGTGCGTAGATTTTCAACTATTGAGCGTTCAAAACCGTACCAAACGCAGTATAAAAGTGTAATTTGACCGCTGTATTTACGTTTTTTGGAAAAATAGTTAAGTACAAAAAATCCTGCGATACACCAAATAGATTCATATAGGAAGCAAGGATGTACAAGACCTTCGCCCATTTCAGCAATGGTGCGGTTGCTTTGCATTCCCCACCAACTGCTACCGGTAAATGTACCGTATGCTTCTTGATTCATAAAGTTACCCCAACGTCCAATACCTTGTCCTATTAAGAAAGCAGTTGCAGCAAGGTCAAACATATCAAAAATGTTGATTTTTTTGATATAGCACATAACTGCTCCGCAAGCAAATGCGCCAATAACTGCGCCGTAAATAGCAATTCCTGAAAAACCTTCACCGCTTCCAAAGCCAAAAAAGTCTGAAATGCTCGTTACCTTCACACCGTCGAAAATTACATAATATATTCGCGCGCAAAGAATTGATACAGGTGTTGTTACAATGACTACATCAAGCATTTTATCGACATTAACATTATATCTTTCGGCATTTTTCATACCATAGATAATGGCAAGCATAAAGCCGAGCGCTATTATAATACCGTACCAATAAATAGGCCAACTACCAATGTGAAAAGCAACAGGATTTAATGTTAAATTAATTCCAAAAATGGTAACGTTATAACTCATTTTTAGTCCTCCAGAGGTTTAATGACAGATAAAACAGCATTGTCGTTATCAAAAATATCAAAGCGTTTCATAACATCATCGTAGCTTACCGATTTTACCATTTTGATTTCATCAAAAAGGCTGTATCCACACATAGCGCACTCGGTAAGGCTCATTGCAAGATTTTCTACGCTGTTAAAGCGACGTACCAAATCGCCGTACATAGCGCACTTAACGGCAGAGAACAATTTTTTGTTGACACCTTCTTCACGGAGTCGTGATATTTCGGCTTTAATTTCCTGCGCGACACGTTCAGGGTCACAGGATTCGCCCTCAAATATAACGGCGGCATAGCCGTTGCCGTTAAAGTATTCGCTGTCAAAATCGTCGTTTATAAGTCCTTCGTTCATAAGACGCGCGTATAGGGGAGACGCATCACCGCAAATAATTTGAAGCAATAAATCTACGCATATCTTACTTTTAAGTCTGCGATGGGGAGAATTGATTTTTTGCTTAAAGCCCAAACAGAACATAGGCGTATTTACAGCAAGGCATTGCTCAACATAAGGTTTAACAATAGTTTGCGGCTCCTGAAATTCGCCACGGGTGATTTCTACTGCGGGCTTGTCGATTATTGATTTTTCAATTTGCTTTAGAGTTTTGTCGGTATCAATATTACCGACAAGACAGATAAACATATTTGAAGGATTGTAGAAGGTTTCATAGCATTTGTAAAGAAGAGGAGCATCTATTTGAGCAATTGATTCTACAGTTCCTGCGATATCAATGCGAACAGGGTGGTTGTGGTACATACCTTTAAGAAGGTTAAACATAACGCGCCAACCGGGGTTGTCATCGTACATACGAATTTCCTGACCGATTATGCCTTGCTCTTTTTCTACATTTTCGGGTGTGAAATAGGGCGCTTGAACAAATGACAGTAATATATCAAGGTTTTCGTAAAAGTTATCACTGCAAGAAAACAGATAGCAAGTACGGTCAAAAGAGGTAAACGCATTGGCGCTGGCGCCTGTTTTGGCATATTTTGAAAAAGCGTCACCGTCTTCACCTTCAAAAAGCTTGTGTTCGAGATAGTGAGCAATACCCTCGGGTACAGTTAGCATTTCGCCTCCGTCTTTTGAAAAACGCGTATCAATAGAGCCGTAGCGGGTGCCGTATATTGCATAGCTTGATGAATATTGTGGTTTTTCCATTATATATATTTCGAGTCCGTTTGGCATAGTAGCCAATACATAGCTTTCTTCACCAAAGCCTTCAAAAATTTGCTTTTTCATTACTTGCCAACCTCCTTATCGTTTGGTAAGAGTTTGTATACGGTATGCAGCTTTACACCGCGTGCAGTGTAGACTACATCGTTACGAGTAACATTTAATATTTCTTGAACTGCTTCTTCAGGAGAAATTAGTTTATCCTTTACAATCTTTAGTGAATACCATGCATCAAGAAGTCCTTGTGAATCGTTATATGACTTAAACGAGTCGGTAATGCTTTTTATGGATGATTGAAATTCCTCATCGGTAAATAAATTTTGTTTCATAATATCAAGCTGATTTAAAATTTCTTTTTCAGCCTTGGTTGCGTTTTCTTTTTCAATGCCGCTATCAACCGTGATAAGACCCTTTGATTTTACAGCTCCTGATGCGCAGTAATAACAAAGACTGTATTTTTCACGAACATTGGTAAAAAGACGAGAGTATGGACCGCCGCCAAATATATCGCACATTACGGTAAGCGCCGCGGCATCTTCGCCATAAAGCTCACTTGAAAAGCCCATACACAATTTACCCTGAGCAATATCCATTTGCTCGATAACCGTATTTGGTTTGTCAATTGCTTTGGTAGGTGCGCTATAGGTACAGTCGACAATGTTTTCACGGGTAATACTTTCAAATTTTTCAGAAATTTTATCAAAAAGTCCCTGTGGCATGGAGCGTGAAATAACGTTAACGCGTAAAAAGGCTGTAGAAAGCAGTTTTTGCCAAGCGGCAAAAAGTGATTGACCGGTAATTTTTTCTACGTCTTCCTCGGTACCGCATTTTGCTACGCCGTAGGCTTCGCCTTTGTACATTTCTTCAATAAGACGCTTTTTGGCATAGATGCGTTTTTGCGCTAAATCACCACGGATGTGCTCAATAGCCTTACGCTTTTCGCGGGCGACGTCTTCTTCACAAAAAGCGCCGTTTTCTGCCTTGGGTTCAAAAATTAGTTGAGTAAGCAGCTCGGTAGCGCTGTCGCAAAGGGATTCGTTATCAAGAGCAAAACGGTCATCTATAGTGGAGATGGCAATTTTAAGCATTTGGAAATCGCCAACCTTTTCGGCAGAAGCCGAAAGATTAGCGCCATAAAGCTTTGCGAGTTTAAAATTAAGCGCCGAAAAATCGGGGTAGTCCTTACTGCAGGTTGTCATTACAAATGGTAGTAACGCATACTCGGCAGCGGTTTCTTTTTGCAACGGAACATAAAAGTTAAATGAAATAGAGGTGGTGTTAAAACGATCGTTTTTAATAAAAACACCTTCGGCTCCGTTTGAAAGTTTTGTGATTTTAGCAGACATTTTGTTTCCTCCTGAAAAATCAGATATTTATATCGAAATTTTTTAACATAAGTGATAATTCGCAAACGGGAAGACCAACTACATTAAAGTAGTCACCCACAATTCCGCTTACAAATTTTGAAGCGCGACCCTGAATACCGTAAGCGCCTGCTTTATCCATAGGCTCGCGTGTTTCAATATAAGAATTTATTTCGTCATCGGTAAGCTTGCGGAATGTAACGGCAGTTGTAACAACGCGAGTTTCGTGTTTGTTGCCGCTAAGTACCGTAACAGCGGTGTGAACGTTGTGGCTTTTGCCTGAAAGACTTTTAAGCATATTAAAAGCATTGTTCTGGTCTATGGGCTTGCCCATAAGTGTGCCGTTAAGCTCAACTATTGTATCGGCCGAAATAATAACTGTATTGTCAGAAAGGCCGTTTGCAACAGCAAGCGCTTTTTCATAGCTGATGCGCGCAACCTCATCGGTAACGGGAAGTGACGAATCCATAGTTTCATCAATATCGGCAGTAATAATCTGGAATTCTAAATCAAGCAGAGAGAGTAGTTCTTTTCTGCGAGGGGATTTAGATGCTAAAATAATATTCATAACAAACATTTTCCCACTTTATTATATATTTAATATATAATAACATAAAAACGTGGCTTTTGCAACGATTATTTAAAAATTGAAAATCTTTAATTGTAACGCTACAGTAGGCTATACGAACAATAATATTTTTTCTTGTATTTCTCAATATATTGTGTTATAATAAACTGTAATTTTATATATAGGTGGTATTGGTTATGAAATGTCCTTTTTGCGGTTATGAAGAAAGCAAGGTAATTGACTCGCGCCCAACAGACGAAGGTGAGCGTATTCGTCGCCGTCGTGAATGTCTTGAATGTGGAAAGCGTTTTACAACTTATGAGATGATTGAAAGTCTTCCGATAGTTGTTATCAAAAAAGATGGTTCACGAGAGACCTTTGACCGTCAGAAGTTGCTTACAGGTATGCTTCGCGCCTGCGAAAAACGTCCTGTATCTATTGAGACGTTAGATCACGCTATCAGCGATATTGAAGCTGTTATTCAAAATTCACTTGACCGTGAGGTTAGCAGTGACAAAATCGGTGAGTTTGTTATGGATAAATTAAAGGGTATTGATGAGGTAGCTTACGTGCGCTTTGCATCGGTTTACCGTCAATTTAAGGACATTAATACATTTATGGCAGAGCTTAATAAGCTGCTTAGCAAATAGGAGAATATTTTAAATGGACAATCGCGAACTTATGGCAGAGCTTTTACTGCCAAATATAGATAAAACACCTGAATATTATGAAAGTATGTACCCTGAGCGTAATCTACCCGAGGGTGCGCGTGTTGTACGCGTGGCGCCGAGTCCTACAGGTTACCTACACTTAGGTACGCTGTTTACTTCGCTTGTAAACCGCATTACCGCTACATCATCGGGCGGTGTGTTCTTTACTCGTATTGAAGATACCGATAAAAAACGTGAGGTAGAGGGCGGTATAGAGGACATTATCGACGGACTACAGCGCTTTGGTATTACTATTGATGAAGGCTTTATAAGCGGTACTGAGCAAAGGGGAGATTATGGCCCGTATCAGCAAAGTAAACGCGCCGAGATTTATCAAACCTACGTTAAAGACCTTATAAAAAAGGGACTTGCATATCCGTGCTTTTGCACTGCCGAGGATTTAGAGGCGGTGCGAAAAGTACAAGAGGAAAATAAAATACGCACAGGTTACCACGGTGAGTACGCTAAGCACCGTGATATCACATATGAGCAGGCCAAGGCACTTATAGACGAGGGTAAACCGTTTGTTGTGCGTTTGCGCTCCCCAGGTAGCGAAGAAAACCGCATTACATTTGAAGATACTATTAAGGGTAAAATTGAAATGCCCGAAAATGACGAGGACTTTGTACTTCTTAAGTCAGATGGTATACCAACATATCACTTTGCACACGCTATTGATGACCACCTTATGCACACAACACACGTGCTTCGCGGTGACGAGTGGATTTCGTCGGTACCAAAGCATATTCAGTTATTTAAGCTATTGGGCTTTAAGGTGCCAAAGTTTGGCCACGTATCGCCGATTATGAAGCTTGATAATGGTGCAAAACGTAAAATTAGTAAGCGTAAGGACCCCGAGGCTGCAGTACACTTTTTTGCAGAGCAGGGTTATGAATCAATTTGCGTTATAGAATATCTTATGACCATTGCGGCATCCGATTTTGAGGATTGGCGTCGCGCAAACCCAGATGCTGATTACCGTACCTTTAAGTTTAATCTTAAGAAGATGTCGGTTTCAGGGGCATTGTTTGATGAAAACAAGCTTAATGATGTAAGCAAAACTAAGGTTGCCGCAATGAAGAGCGGTGAGGTTTATGAGCGTCTTACTGCTTGGGCAAAAGAATTTGACAGCGAATTTTACGGGTTGCTTACGGCAAACCCTGATTTTACAAAGGGTATGCTTGCAATTGACCGTGATGAAGCTAAAAAGCCACGTAAGGATTTGGCTAAATGGAGCGAGGCAAAGCAGTATTTTGCTTACTTCTTTAATGAGCTTTATACACCAAACTATACAATACCCGAAAATATTGCCGCCCAAGATGCAAAGGCATTTTTGTCGGAGTATAAAAAGGTATATGACGTGGCTGACGATAGACAAGCTTGGTTTGACAAGATTAAGTTGGTAGCGCCCAATTTGGGCTTTGCCGCTGAAACGAAAGAATATAAGGCAAATCCCGACGGCTTTAAGGGTAGTGCGGGTGACCTTAGCACAATACTTCGTATTGCGATTACAGGTCGCACAAATACCCCCGACCTTTGCAGTATTATGGCTGTTTTGGGTTATGATGAATGTATTAAGCGTATTGACGCTATGATAGAGGTTTTATAAAATGGAAGAAAACAAGGTTTTAAATGAAGAAGTTGAGGAAGTAAAGCCTTCCAACTTTATCTATGATTTTATTGATGAAGACTTGGCTGAAGGTGTTTACAGCCGTGTGCAGACACGTTTTCCACCCGAGCCAAACGGTTATTTGCACATAGGTCACGCAAAGGCTATTTGCATTGACTTTGGCACAGCCGAAAAATATAAGGGTAAGTGTAATCTTCGTCTTGACGATACCAACCCCACCAAAGAAGATGTTGAATACGTTGATGCCATTATGGAAGATATTAAGTGGTTAGGCTTTAATTGGGATAATGTTTATTACGCTTCTGACTATTTTGATTTTATTTATGAGTGTGCTTTAAAACTTATTGACAAGGGACTTGCATATATTGACGAGTCAACCGCCGATGAAATTCGTGAAATGCGTGGCACACTTACCGAACCGGGTAAAAATAGCCCTTATCGTGACCGACCGATTGAGGAGTCACGTGAATTGTTTGCAAAGATGACTGCAGGTGAAATAGAAGAGGGCAAAATGGTGCTTCGCGCTAAAATTGATATGGCATCTTCTAACCTTAATATGCGTGACCCTGTTATTTACCGTGTGCTTAAAGCACATCACCACCGTACAGGAGACAAGTGGTGTGTTTATCCAATGTATGACTTTGCGCATCCGCTTAGCGACGCGCGTGAGGGCGTTACACATTCGCTTTGCTCGTTAGAGTTTGAAAACCACCGTCCGCTTTATAACTGGGTGCTTGAGGCTGCCGATATTACGGTTGAGCCGCCGCGTCAGATAGAGTTTGCGCGTATGAACGTAAACTATACACTTACAAGTAAGCGCAAGTGTTTAAAGCTTGTAAACGATAATTTGGTTAGCGGTTGGGATGATCCGCGTATGGCTACTATTTGTGGTATGCGCCGCCGTGGTTATCCGTCACAGGCGGTACGTGCTTTTGTTGACAAAATTGGTGTTTCAAAAGCGTATAGCGTAATTGACTATGCGTTGCTTGAGTCATGTGTTCGTGATTATCTTAACGAAAATGCCGACAGAGCCATGGCAGTTTTACGTCCGCTAAAGGTAGTTATTGATAACTATCCAGAGGGCAAACAAGAACAAATTGAGGTTGATATTAACCCTAATAAGCCCGAGCTTGGAACGACAAGTGTTACGTTCTCTCGCGAGATATTTATCGAAGATGATGACTTTATGCTTGACCCACCAGGCAAGTACTTCCGTCTTTGCCCTGCAAAAGAGGTTAGACTTAAAGGTGCATATTTTGTAAAATATGCTTCTCATGAAGAGGATGAAAACGGTAATATTACAGTAGTTCACTGTACCTATGACCCCGAAAGTCGCGGTGGCGAAGCACCGGATGGCCGCAAGGTTAAGGGCACTTTGCACTGGGTAAGCGCTGATAACTGTATAAATACGGAAGTCCGTTTGTATGATAGATTATTTAACGTAGAAAACCCAAGTGATGAAGAGGGTGTATCATCTTTTGCTGATAACCTTAATCCCGAATCACTAACCGTTATTCCTAACGCGGTTATTGATGCTTCACTTAAAAATGTGAAGATTGGTGACACCTTCCAATTTATGCGTCAGGGTTATTTCTGCGTAGATAAGGATTCAACCGTTGATAAAATAGTCTTTAACCGTACAGTTGCGCTTAAAGACTCATTTGCAAAGAAAAAATGATTACAGTAAATAATGTTTTAGAATTTTTAAAAGAGAAATACCCACTTGATACCGCGTGCGATTTTGATAATGTTGGTCTTTTGGTGGGAGACGGTAATAATGCAGTAAATAGGGCAGTAGTTTGCCTTGATTGTGATATAAATACCGTAAACTATGCCAAAAGTATTGGCGCCGAGCTTATTGTAACGCATCATCCTGTAATATTTTCAGGACTTAAAAGCATACTTGCCGGCGGTGTGGTTTATGAGCTTGTAAAGAGTGATATATCGGTAATATCAATGCATACAAATCTTGATATTGCTGTTGGCGGTGTTACCGAAAGGCTTTGTGAAGTGATAGGCCTTAAAAATGTTAAACCTTTTGTATCACATAGTGGATTTTTGATTAGAGAAGCCCAAAGCAATATAACCGATGCCGATAAATTGGCTCGGCATATAAAAACACAGCTTGGTACAGCTGTACGGTATGCAAATGGCGGTAATGATATTTGTCGCGTGCTTGTATGTTCAGGCTCGGGCGGAGAGTTTTTGCAAGACGTTATATCGGGTGGATATGACGCATTAATTTCTGCCGATATAAAGCATAACGTATTTATTGATGCCGTAAATGCCGGTGTTACAGTATTTGATGCTGGGCATTATCAAAGTGAAAATGTTATAGTATCTCCAATATTATGTGAGCTTAAATTAAAATTTAATGATGTGGTTTTTTCGGTGTATAACAACCCAAATATTAAATTTATTTAAAGGTGGTAACAATGAAAAAGTTTATTGCAACTATGCTTATACTTGCCGTTATTGTTAGTGGATTTTCTTTAAATGTATCTGCCGATACAGGCTCTTTTGGTTTTACGGGGTATGAATATCCTACGATTTACTCCTCGGGCAGTTACAATATACAAAATAGTGGGCGAGCAATTACAAGCCGCGTTTATATAGAGGATTTTAAAACGCTGTTTTTAGAAAATATTGCTCAATGCAATAGCAGTATTGATATTTCAGGATACAATCTTGGACATAACGACAATAATACAGATGCTATACAAAATTATATTTGGTATTGTTTACCTGAGGCGTTTAACGTTTTTGGAATAGGTTTTACGTATACTTGGAGTGGACTTATTACAGAGGTAAATCTTTCTTATCGCGATTTTGCCGATACACCTGCAGAATACGCGGTGTGCCACAATAAAATGATTGCGGCAGCAGATAAGATTCTTACCGATATTGAAGGTAATTCAAAGCTTGATGATGTACAAAAAGCGTTGCTGTTACACGATAGATTAGCCTTGTGGAACGAGTATGATTATAATGGACTTGAAGCGGGCGATCAGGATATTTATACGGCGTACGGTGCATTGGGAATGAGGGGCTCGGTTTGTCAGGGCTATGCTATGGCATATATGTATTTGCTTGAACGTGTAGGAATTTCAAACAGTTATTGTTCGTCCGAGGCTCTTAATCACGGATGGAATACAGTTTATATTAATGGCAGACTTTATCACGTTGACGTAACGTGGGATGATATAAGCTGGGAAAAAGGAGAGCGTGGAGTTGTAGGCGGTGTTGGGCACGAAAACTTTTTACGGTCTACACAAGGAATATATAATACCGGTCACAAAGCAGATGACTATGATTATTCACCAAGTGATACCACTTATGATAACTATTTTTGGCAGAATTCGGTAGCCGCATTTACGTATTTAAATGATGAAATATACTATATTGACAATACCGAGCAGAAGCTTAAACGTTACAGTGACAGAACAGCACTTTGTAGTGTTGAGGGTGAGTGGAAGCATTATCTTGAAGATGGTAGCTATTATGATTTTGGCAATAATGCAAGGCTTTTAACTGATGGGGATGCTTTGATTTATTCTTTGTCGGATAGTGTTTATAGATATGATGTTTCTAACGGAAAATCAACAAAAATATATAACGCGGATTTAAGCGGAAATTTCAGTATATATGGTATTGTGATAGAAGATGAATATTTGATTTGTGATATAAATGATATTGTACCATACACAAGTTTGGGTTGCGAAAACGTTTATCAAATAAAGGTTAAGTATGAAAAGCCTGTTGATAATGTTGAGTACAGCGATGCAAACGGTGACGGTAAAATTAACGGTCGTGATTATGCTATGCTTATTCAACACATAAATGGCGCGAATGTTAATATCACACTTAAAAATGCCGATGTTAACGTCGACGGTAAAATCAATGGTCGCGATTACGCATTATTGATTCAATATATAAATGGATGGGCTGTAACTCTTGGTCCAAAAGCATAATTCTTAAATGTTTTTTAGGCACACTTTCTTATAAAAGTGTGCCTTTGTTATTTTATTATTTATGTCTAAAATCATATTGATATAACAGCAACAATATGTTAAAATTATTATGTATATAAAACTATATAATGGAGATGTGTATGAAAAAATTACTTTCTTTGCTTTTGGCAATGATTATTATTACCTTATCTGTTCAGACCGATATACTCTATATGGGTATTGATGCGGCCGAAACTGTTAATATATGGAGCGGTCTAAGCGCGGCTAACGGAAACGGTAAGTTTACCATAGGTGATGGCACTAAAGAAAATCCATATATCATACAAAACGGTGATCAGCTTTATACAATGATTTACAATTTTGGTACATTTGATGTAAAGCATAACGGTATAGCGGCATATTATAAGCTTGGTTGTGATATTTATTTGAACGATATATCCGACTATGATAGCTGGGGTACATCGGATTTTGATATGTCAACACTTAACAACTGGGTAAAATATGAGGACACCTTTTGTCATCGTTCATTTTACGGTAATTTTGACGGTGACGGTCATACTATTTACGGTTTGTATGCACACGGATACCGCGTAACATCTTTTTTTCCAAACGTTGGGCATAATGCGGTTATTAGAAACGTTAATTTTAAAAATTCTTATGTGGTAAATACATCAGACGTAAATACTAATGACTTGGAAAATGACGGAGACACCATTGGTCAAAAGGTGTGGTACGCCGGTGCTTATGGTTCGGCCGGTGTTCTTTTGTCACGTGCTGACGGCGCAGGCGATAGTGATTTTAACACAGTGGATTTTACAATAAACAATTGCTCAATAACCGATGCTTACATTGAAGCAAAATACTTTACTTCTGCATTTGTAGCATCGGCAAACTCCTGTCAGCCATATATCGCAAATTGTATGACAGCAAGAATTACCCTTAATTCTACAAGTGCTACACAGGGTGTAGAGGGTGCTATTATAAATATGCCGTATGGTTCTACAAATCCCACCTGTAATATGGATAATGTTTTAGCCGTGGGATATCCTATCTATGGTGTGGGCCGCGACGAAATGTGGAGCGGACTTAAAAAGCCCTCTATGAGTCATACATACACATTTAATAATGTTTATTCTACTGTTAGCAACCAATATACATTTAGTCATTCAAGCTATGGTAACGTAAGTTTTACCGATAATGAGGTTAATGTTGTAAGCGCATTAAATTTAATAGGTAGCAAAGCTGAGGCCACAATTCCCGGCTTTGATTGGGCTTATACGTGGCGCACGGTAGAGGGCGGATATCCTGTGCCTATGCGTGAATACGTTGTACCAACCGGAGATGAATATTACAAAAATGGCGGTCCAAAGTACTCTACAGATGATTGGGACGGCAAGGTGGCCAAGCATTTTGCGGCGGGTAACGGTTCTTTGGAGGACCCATATCTTATTGCCAATTGTGAAGAATTTTATCGTATGGCTACTATGCCGGAGGATGATAAATACTATAAAATTGCCAACGGTGTTACTGATCTTTATTTTAATGATATTGAAGGCAAAAGCTATAGCACATTGATGAGTTACTTTTCGTGGGGTATAGGGCAAAATTACGCCTATGATGAAAACATATGCTTTAGTGGTAATTTTGACGGCAACGGTGTTGTATTTCACGGTATTCGTGCGGTCAGCGATAATTATGTAGGATTGTTTTCACAGTTAGGTTCGGCTTCTCTTAGCAATTTTACTATCAGATATTCATTCTTTAAGACCAATAGTTCGTCGGCAAAGGGCGCTGCGGCGGTTGTTGGAAGTGTTAAAGAAAATAGTACTGTTAACCTAAAAAATATAGCAATAGTTGATTGTAATATCAGTAGCAAAACCAATGCGGCAGGATTTGTTGCTTATGCAAATAATGGCTCAAATATTTATGTTGAAAATAGTATAATTTTGGGTGGCAAGGTGCCGTCTGGCGACAATCCTTCTTATTATGGAGCCTTTTTGGCAAACGGTACAAATTGCGGTCTTAGCGTTAAAAACAGTATATCATCAGGTGTGTATCCTGCATCTACTGCTACAACCGCATATAACGGTAAATATGTAGGAGTATATACCGATACTGCTGCTTCCTCTACCACAGTAGAAAATTCTACAATAAATATTGTAGAAAAAGGCGCGCTTCAGGGCGAAGAGGCAAAAGCAACCTGTAAAGAATTTAACTGGACTTATTCATGGGATGTTACCGAGAATATGCCTATGCCTAAAAATGAGCAAAATAGCAACGGTATTGTAGGTGAGATTTGGTCGGGTAAGATTGCGCAATCTTTTGCAGGCGGTGACGGCACAAGGAATAATCCCTATCAGATAAATACTGCCGAAATGCTAGCCCGTATGCTTGTTTACGGTAGCGGTGGTGATTATTATAAATTGACAGCAGATATTAACATAAATGATACCACAAAAGAAAATTGGCAAAATAGCGCTCTTGAATGGTTTACTTCAAAAGATGTTTCGGCTTTTGAAGGATGTTTGGATGGAAATGGATTTTCGGTGTATGGTGTTTACAGTGTTGTTAATTCACCGAACGAATATGGCGCTTTAATACCTGTGTTGGGTACTGAATCGCAAATTAAAAAGCTTAAAGTAGATAATTGTTATTTAACAGGCAGTAATGGAGCTTATCTCGGCGGCTTAGCGGGTGTTTTGGAAGACAATGCTCCGGTTGCATCAAACATTCACGCATGTATAGTAGGCGACAACGTTGCTTTTTACGGTGAAGCAAATGTTGGCGGCATAATTGCTAATGTTGGTTTTTCAAGAATAATAATTGAAAATTCTGTCTTCAGAGGAAAAATTAATGTGATCGGTGATTCGTATGGCATTTGTGGAGATGTTATAGGAAAGCTTGAAGCAAATGAGTGCATTTCACTTAATAATATACCGTTTGCAAATAATGATAAAATTGTTGCAAAAAATGTATATACCGATATACAGGTTGTTCAAGATGGAGTCGTATCGCTTGACATAGGTAATATGAAGGGAATTAACGCAAGAAAATATATGACTGCGTTGGATTTTACTTCTGTTTGGAGATTATCTACAACCGACATACCCACACCTACCGGTAATACAAAAACATATAACGGTGTTAAAGGCGAGGTTTGGAGTGGAAAGGTTGCGTCTCGCTTTGCATCGGGTAATGGCTCTATATCTAACCCATATATAATAGAAACCGGTGAACAATTGGCGCTGTTAATTACAAAAGCGGGTAATTATAACGATAAATATTTTAAACTTGGGTGTGATATTTACCTTAACGACGTTAACGGTGAATTGTGGCAAAGTAAGGTTGGAGCAACAAACTGGATTAGTAGCCACGATGCAGGTTATTTTAAAAGTTATCTTGATGGTGACGGTTACGTGGTGTTTGGTATGCATTACAACTACATATCTACACCAAGCAGCACGTATATGGCGTTGATTCCGCGTTTTTCGGGTTCTGCCGAGGTTAAAAACCTTGGTGTATCACAAGCGTATATTAAAGCTACAAGGAACGACAACACCATATACGCAGGCGGTATATTTGGTATGGGTAACGCGTTCTACGATTTTTATGGAAATAAAGTGAATTTTAACCAAACGGTCGGAGACGAATTTTTAGTTCCCGGACAGTCAACTCCAACCAAATTGCCTTCAATTACCAGCTGTTTTGTTGACCATACCTGTTACATTGAGGCTACAAGCGTTGGTGGTATTGGTTGTCCCGGTGGTGCTGCAATAGTTGTACGTGACTGTATTGTTACTGCAAGACTTAAAGGTGATGATACGGTAAAAACGCGAGAAGGCGGTATAATTGGTTCATTTTGGACATATGCTTCACGTGTTTACAACTCAGTTTCATTTACACAAAGCAACAGCGGTGCTATAGGCGGCACACAGGCGAATGTTCGCGATGTCGGCAGCAGTGTAATTTATCTTGAAAATATGTATTATCACGGCAATCAAGATGTATTTGGTACTACCCGTGTTAAACGCCCACAGTGGCGTATTGGTGAATATGCCAAAAATGCTATGCCTGAGCTTGATTGGGAAAACACATGGCGTGTTGAGGAAAACGGCACACCAGTGCTTAGAGTATTTGATAAAGCAGAGCGAAGCGCCGCAATGTTTTCTGACAAAAGCTATGTTATTCCCGAAGTGAAGGTTACCTTTGAAACGGGTGTCGATGGACTTGTAGTAGAAGATCTTATTGGTAAAGCATATGAAAAGATAGATTTGCCAATACCACAAAGACAGGGTTATAAATTTGTAGCGTGGCACGGGTTTGCGGATCTTTCTTGCGAATATGAATATGATTTCTTTTTGCCAAGAGATATTACACTTTATGCCGAGTGGCAAGAGGTTTCGATTGCGCAAGACTTTGAAAAATATCCATATACCAAATGGGATTGCGACACATCGGTTTGGAGATATAATACACCGCAAAATGATATTGAATATAGCGATGATTATGTTCGTAGTGGTGAAAAATCAATTCAATTAATGACAGCGAGTGACAATGCTGAAACCTTGCTCATAAATTATAGAAAAACGCTTACTGCGGGACAAAATTATACTATTTCATTTTGGGTTGCGGGGGAAAACAGTAATTCGCAGCCACAATTTGCGCTTACTCATAAAGTGTATCCTGATTATTTGGCCGCCGACAAGCTTACAGAACCAATAATGTCAACGGGTGAAACGGTAGGTAAATGGACGAAATACGAACATACATTTAATGCCCTGACACCATGGGTTGCTATAAAGGTACTTGATGGCATAGGTTTATATTTTGACGATGTTGTAATTGATATAAACGGTGAATTAGTTTCGCAGACAGAAGTGCCAGCAGATGTATATGAAGCCGAATATTACGGAAGTATGTATGAAGGCGCGGTACTTTCTAACGGTGTTACCACAGTAGGAGAATATGCCTTTGCGTATAATAATTTTATTACTGACATATATATTTCTGACAGCGTTACGCAAATTAGTGAATACGCATTTTACGGCTGTAAGCATTTGACTGACATATGGTATGCCGGTAGTGAAAAAGATTTTTATAATATTGTTGTTTTAAACAATAATGAACCACTTGTTGATGCAATTTGGCATTTCGACAGTTGCAGCATAGGAAAAGAACACATTTACGACGGCGATAATGATGCTGATTGTAATTTGTGTGGTGAAGTAAGATATGAAGTACTGCTGGGTGACGCTAACAATGACGGAAAAATTAACGGTCGAGATTATGCGATAATTTTACAGCATATAAATGGCTGGGATGTTGATATGAACATACTTAGCGCTGATGTAAACGGTGACGAAAGAATTAACGGTCGAGATTATGCAATGATTTTGCAGTACATAAATGGCTGGGATGTAAAAATTAACGGTTAGCCAAAAAAGAGGTCTGTATCACTTTTCAAGTGATACAGACCTCTTGATGTTTTTTGGGGGGATTAAATACTATTTAATGAATTTAAATTCAGCAGCTTCATAATCGGCGGGATTATAATTTTCAATATAGCTGATTATTTCTTGCGGCTTATCTGAAACAAAAAGTAAATCCATATTTGTTTTTGGCATAAAGTTTTTATCAATAGCGTTATTTAACATATCAATAAGTGGATTGTAGTAGCCGTTTGTATTGTAAATTACAATCGGTTTTTTGTGTGTTGCGAGTTGTCGCAGGGTGTAAATTTCAAAGAATTCGTCGAATGTACCGATGCCACCGGGAGTAATGATAAATGCGTCAGACATTTCATCGAGCAGTTGTTTTCTCTCGCGCATTGTTTCGGTATAAATCATTTGAGTGCAATCCTCAAAGAGTATGCCGTCAACATTGAAAAACGAGGGGGATATACCTATTATCTCTCCGTTTATTGCTTTTGCGCCGCGCGCAACCGCGCCCATTAGACCTGCGGCGCCTCCGCCAAAAACCACGGTATGATTGCTTTGTGCGATAACATTACCTAAAAGCTCGCCTGCATCAATAAAGGATTTGTCTATAGCGTTTGATGATGCGCCATATATACATATTTTCATACAATCACCTCGTCGTTAAGAATAGCACTTATAAGGGTGTCGTCTGCATACTGGAGTCGCAAGGAAAAGAAGGGGGTGTTTTGGTTTTCGATAAGCTTTAAAAAGATTTTGTCACCCTGCCATAAGGGGAGTGTGTGAATTTCTTTTTTGTCAACCCATTCAAGTACACCCTCGTCACATTCTTTTAGCTCACCGCTAAAATCGTTACAGGTAAATAGGTGCATATATTCGGTAGGCCATTTGTTTGATACAAAGGTTATAATACCGCGATAATTACATTTACCTAATGTTAGTCCTGTTTCTTCATATGCTTCTCGGCGGTTACATTGCTCCGGACTTTCATGTTGTTCAAATTTACCGCCAATACCAATCCATTTATCCTGATTCAAGTCGTTTGACTTTTTTACACGGTGGAGCATTAAGTACTTACCGTCTTTTTCAATATAGCAAAGGGTGGTGTTTATCATTGATTTTCCTCTGAGTTTAAAAGTTCGGGCATTGTATATCCTTCAAGAAAGAAGATTTTGTTATCCTTGTGCTCGGAATCAAAAATGTTGTTATATTGTACTTTTTCGTATTCACTTAAAAGCTGAGTGTAATCGCTGTGATCGCTCCACTTATAATAATTGTTCTCGGAATCAATATAACCTACTGTGTCAATTACGGGGAGTGTTTCGGAAAGTTTTAATAAGTATTTGTTATACTCGGTAAGCTTAACACCTGCAATATCAAGCATATACGACGAAAGATAGTTAACACTTAATTTTTCGATGTATTTTTCTTCAATATCATAGTTTGCCCAAATAAAGAAAGGCGTTATGTGACGCGCTTGGTCTTGCTCGATAGTGAGATTGTTTATATTATTTGCGCCTAAAAGGGATGCTATGAATTCAGTTTCTATAGATGGTTGATGATCGCCAAACATACAAATAACGGTAGGTTCGTCTATAGCTTCAAAATACTCGATTAATTTTTTGAATGCATCGTCACTGGCTTTTACAAGCGAGAGGTACTTGCTTGCTTTGTTGTAATAGACGGGTGCTGATGTAATTTGTATACATTCATCAAAATTTGCAGCGCCGTTAGAGTAACCGCCGTGATTTTGCATAGTTACATTAAATGCAAAATATGGTTGGGATTTGTCACGATTTTCAAAATCCTTAATAATTACATCATAATTATAACTATCGCTTACATATTGGCGAATGAGCATCTGTTCACGATCGGGATAATAGGTGTCAATCAAAGATTGCAAATAATCAGCATCGCTACCATTTTGCACATATTCGTTAAGGATTGAAACATCTATAAGGTTTTCAAGGAAGCTGTGAGAATTGAAACCAAGATTGTTATACACATTTACACGATTCCAACCCGTTGAATAATAGGGGTGGAATGCCCACGATGAATAACCCTGACCTTCAAGTGTGGATACAAGTGAAGCAATAGGATTTTTAATATAAAGCATATACGCATTACTACCTGAAGGTAAAAACGCGGTTGTGTGGCCGGTTAAAAATTCAAATTCGGTGTTTGAAGTTCCCGCGCCGATAACAGGAACATAAAGATTGCCTTTTACAGTATTTTCGGTAAGACTATGCATAAAAGGCATATAGTCTTGATTGGTGGTAAATTCACCCAATACACTCAAATCTGCAAGAGACTCGTTCATTATGCAAATGATGTTTGGCTCGTTACCGGTAGGTTTGATTACAGGGGTCTCCTCTTTTTCGATTGTGCTTGAAACATAATCACCGATGCTGTTGGCATCATAGCCGCTGGGTTCTGACATATAAAGGTATTTTGTATTACAAAAGAAACTGAAAACAAACCCATAGTTTCTGTAACCGCGGGACTGATTCCAAAAGTCAGGCTTTACACCTGCATCGGCAAATATTGATGTAAAATAAAACAAAAACAAAAGACTTGAGAAAAATGTTGCCATAAAAGTGCGGGATACAATTTTGGTTATAAGATTGTATTTTGGAGTTTTGGTTTTTATTCCAATTACAATTAAAAATATAAAAATCAGCGAGCCTATAATTATAGTGTGAGAGGGGGTGTAATTGTAGGTGTTAGCAACATTTGCTGCGGTGGTTATTGCAAAAAAGTCCATTGGAATAAAAGGTGTTCCACGGAATTGTACCACATAACAATGCGCAAGCGCAAAGCCAAAGCAAATTGCATTGGTAGTAATTTGTGATACCCTGAAGCTGCCGCTGACAGCAAAGAACAGGAATTGCAAAAGTAATATAACCATATAATTAGCAAAAAATCCCAAATAGGTCATATTGTAAATAAAAATGTTGTTAAGGCATTCGGTCATAGTCATAGTAATAACAGGGGATAACATAAAGAAAACAAAATGCCATATTTTGTTAAATAAATCGTTTTTAATTATGGTGTTAAAGGCAATGAAGGCGCCTATTATTAACGGGGCGACAAGCGCAAACAAAAACAGTAACCATTTGGCTGAAGTTTCAAGCTTTAAAAATTGATTGTTAAAAAACACAACAAACAGCAATAATATACCTGCAACGGATAAACCGATTATGCGGGATTTTTTAGTACTGGTAATTTCAAAATTATTTACGAAAAAGTTTTTTATGATATTTAGAATTTTTGGAATCGTGTTATTAAAGAAATGTAATATGGTATTGCGTACCTTTTCAGTATTCATTATTAAACATTATCCTTTCAAGTGAACAATATTTTTACAATAAATTTTAACTCAAATTACATTATATCACTTTTTGCGCAAAAAACAAGATTTAATATATTAAGAAATAATTAACATACATAAAAAGGCGCTTCATTAAAAAATGAAGCGCCCAAGATTAATTATTTGTTTAGCATTTTTAAAATCTCATTATTCTGACAAAGAATATGACCAAGACCAAAAAGTGGGAAGAACAGTATTGCCGCTAAAACGGTAAATATTATTATAACAGCAAGGGTTGTTACAATTGAAAATGCCGCTTTTGTAAGCAATAAGAATCCTAATAAAAAGCCTAATATAATTACCGCAAATGCAATTATAAAAGCAATAACTTTGATGATGTTGCCAAGATTTTTATAAAGCCCTGTGGTGTAGGTTGAAACAGGATTTTTAAGAGCGAGGAATTTTTCTGAAACAGAGCTTATATCTTCCATCTCGGTAGATTGATTTTTATTGATTTCGGACATATTTTATCCTCCTGTCAAAATAATATATTAAAATTATATGCGTTTAACACCGATGGTAAGCTTTTCACCGTTGATATCCCAGTCTTTGCTGTAGCCGTCAATGCTACCGGCAATAATAGAATCGGCAAGGGTATCACCTGCGATATCGGCTGATAACTTAGTAGCAATGGCAATAACCTTTTCGCTACCGCTCATTGTTACAGCGATATGGTCGGTTACGTTAAAGTCAGCTTCTTTACGCATTGTTTGAATTTTGCTAACAATCTCACGAACAAAGCCTTCTTCAATAAGCTCGTCGGTAAGTGTAGTATCAAGTGCAACGGTAACACCGTGATCGCTAACTGTATAAAAACCTTCTTTTTGTTTTGCTTCGATAAGTAGGTCATCAACACCCAAACGAACCTCGCCCGAAGCAAGCCCCAATACCAATTCGCCGTTTTGGTCAAGCTCTGCTTTAGCGGCATTGCCGTCAAGCTCTGAAAGTGCGGTGCGAATTTCACCAAGCTGTTTGCCGTACTTTGGACCAACGGTTTTAAGCTGTGGCTTAAAGCTGTATGATACAAGGTTGTCAACTTCGTTTGTAAAGTCGACCGACTTAATGTTAAGCTCATCCTTGATAATATCGGCATAGAAGCTATCAAGTGGTGTATCACATTTAACGTACATAGTGGCAAGTGGCTGACGGTTCTTTATAGCAGAGCCGTTACGAGCGCTACGGCCAAGCACTACTATGTCGAGTACGCTTTCCATATTTTCTTCGAGCTTTTGGTCAATTGCAGCTTCATCAACAACGGGGAAGTCACAAAGATGAATACTCTCCGGAGCCGACTTATCAACATTGCGAACAAGGTTTTGATAAATGCTTTCAGCCATAAATGGAATCATAGGAGCAGCAGCCTTTGCAGTTGTAACAAGTGCGTTGTAAAGCACCAAGTATGCGGTTTCTTTATCGGCTGTCATACCCTGTACCCAATAACGCTCACGACCGCGACGAACATACCAGTTGCTCATTTCGTCAACAAATTCCTGTAATGCGCGAGCAGCCTCAGGAATGCGGTAGTTAGCAAGGTTTTCGTCTACAGCCTTTACCATAGAATTAAGCTTTGAAATGAGCCATTTATCCATAACGGTAAGATTGTCGGGGTTAAGAGTATGAGCTGTTGGGTCAAATTTATCAATATTAGCATAAAGCACGTAGAACGCGTAAGTGTTCCAAAGTGTGCCCATAAACTTGCGCTGGCCCTCAACTACGGCTTTACCGTGGAAGCGGTTAGGAAGCCAAGGAGCAGAGTTGGTGTAAAAATACCAACGAATAGCATCTGCGCCATAGCTTTCGAGTGCATCAAATGGGTCAACAGCATTGCCCTTAGATTTAGACATCTTTTGACCGTTTTCGTCCTGAACGTGACCAAGAACAATTACGTTTTTATAAGGCGCCTTGTTAAAGATAAGGGTTGAAATTGCCATAAGAGAATAGAACCAACCACGTGTTTGGTCAACGGCCTCTGAAATAAAGTCAGCAGGGAACTGTGACTCAAACAAATCCTTGTTTTCAAAAGGATAATGGTGTTGTGCAAAAGGCATAGCGCCCGAGTCAAACCAACAGTCAATAACCTCGGGTACGCGGTGCATTGCCTTGCCACAATGTGGACACTTGATGGTAACTTCATCGATGTAAGGACGGTGAAGCTCAATGTCATCAGGGCAGTTGTCGGACATAGATTTAAGCTCTTCTATGCTACCGATAGAGTGCATATGACCGCATTCGCAGGTCCAAATATTAAGTGGAGTACCCCAATATCTGTTACGAGAAATACCCCAGTCCTGAACGTTTTTAAGCCAATCGCCAAAACGACCTTTACCAATGCTTTCGGGAATCCAGTTAACTGTATCATTGTTGCGGATAAGGTCATCTTTAACGTCGGTCATCTTGATAAACCAAGACTCACGAGCATAATAAATAAGCGGAGTATCACAACGCCAGCAGTGTGGGTAGTCGTGCTCAAATTTGGGAGCGTCAAAGAGAAGTCCTGCTTTTTCGAGATCTACAAGTACTAATGGGTCAGCCTTTTTAACAAAGGTGCCGGCGTATGGTGTCTCGGCAGTTAGGTTACCTTGACCGTCAACAAACTGAACAAAGGGAAGGTCGTATTTTCGGCCAACCTTGGCATCGTCTTCACCAAATGCGGGTGCGATATGAACAATACCTGTACCGTCGGTCATAGTAACGTAGTTGTCACAGGTGATAAAATGACCTTTTTTGTTTTGCTTTTCGCAAACGGGTTTTACGTAGTCAAAAAGTGGTTCGTACTCTTTATATTCAAGTTCTGAACCCTTATAGCTGTCGAGAATTTCGTATGCGGCAGTTTCTTCGGTAGCAAGTTTACCGAGAACCTTATCAAGAAGTGCTTCTGCCATATAGTAGGTGTAACCGTCGGCAGCTTTAACACGGCAATATGTTTCGTCGGGATTTACGCAAAGCGCTACGTTAGAAGGCAAGGTCCAAGGTGTAGTGGTCCAAGCAAGGAAGTAAGCATCTTCACCTACAACCTTGAAGCGAACGACTGCACTGCGCTCTTTTACATTTTTGTAGCCCTGCGCTACCTCGTGAGAAGAAAGTGGTGTGCCGCAACGTGGGCAATAAGGAACAATTTTGAAGCCTTTGTATAAAAGACCTTTGTCAAAAATTTGTTTGAGTGCCCACCATTCTGATTCGATAAAGTTGTTGTCGTAGGTAACGTATGGGTTATCCATATCAGCCCAGAAACCAACGGTTTTTGAGAAATCTTCCCACATACCCTTGTATTTCCAAACGCTTTCTTTGCAGTGACCAATAAATGGGTCGAGGCCGTATTCTTCAATTTGCTCTTTGCCGTCAAGACCTAAAAGCTTTTCAACCTCAAGCTCAACGGGAAGACCATGAGTGTCCCAACCGGCTTTACGAGGTACCATACAGCCCTTCATTGTGCGGTAACGGGGAATCATATCCTTGATAACACGGGTAAGCACGTGGCCAATGTGTGGCTTACCGTTAGCGGTAGGTGGGCCGTCATAAAACACATACGGTGTGCCCTTTGCCTTAGTTTCGATACTTTTTTCAAAGATTTTGTTGTCGTCCCAAAATTGTTTAATTTTCTTTTCTTGCTCTACAAAATTAAGATTTGGAGAGATGTTGTCGTACATAGTAACAATCCTTTCAGTAGGGGTATTGCGGATTGCCGCGCGACTGTAGTCGCTCGCAATGATACCCAAAAAGTAAAATAAAATCCCCGCCCTAAATAGGACGAGGATGAAAAATATACATCACAAACGTTTAACCACCTATTAGAACGGACCAATATCCGCACTCCCAATAACGGTGGAGATGACCGTCACACGCTAATTGATATACATCGTTCACGCAGAAGCTCGGAAGTGATATTCACGCGTTTTCATACCGCTGACCTTACACCGCCGTCAGCTCGCTTTAGATATGTGTGCAAAACACGCTACTGTCTTCGTCACAGCCTTTACCAAGTGTAATATTAACACAAAGTTTTTAAAAAATCAATAGTTAAGTGTTTATTTTAATATTAAAAGATAAAAATAAATGGTAAGGAAGTGATTTTATGGTAAAAAAGCAAACGATTGTAAAAATAGTATCGTTTTTATCAGCGGCGCTTTTAGTGATAGGCGGATTTTGGATAAGGGAATATAACAAAAATCAGCAATATTTACTTATGATAGAAAATCAATACTCAAGAGCGTTTGAACAACTTAACAGCAGTCTTAATAGCGTAAGTATAGCAATGCAAAAAATGGCATACGTTTCATCGGCAAAAAAGATGGGAGCACTATCGGCAGAGATTTTCAGCGAAGCAGAGCTTGCTAAAACAGCGCTTTCGGAGTTACCTATGGGGCAAAGTAATATATCAACTATTTATCGGTTTTTATCACAGGTTGGTAACTATACGTTGTCGGTGTCTAAAAATATTACAAACGAAAACGGTGTAAGCAGTAAGCAACGGGAAGAGTTAAAAAAACTGAGCCAAACAGCAAACGAAGTAACGCAGGTTATAAATGATAGCGGAATAGAGCATAACAACGCTGAAAAATGGGCTAAGGCCATAGAAGATGGGTTAAACAACGTTGTTGATGAAGAAAGTCTTGCGGCATCACTTACCGAACTCGAAGAGAATTTGGCTGATTACCCCACACTTATATACGATGGACCATACTCGGACCATATATTAGAAAAACAACCGCTTATGACTGGTGCGGCGGTGGAATATTCGCAAAACGAGGCGCAGGATATTGCACGCAAGGTTGCGGGTGCAGATAATAAACTACGTTTTGAGGATATGCAGGGCGGTAAAATAGAATGTTATCGTTTTGTAGATAATAATATAAATGTTGCGGTAAGTAAGCGTGGCGGATACGTAGTATATATGCGAAAAAACCGTGTTGTAGGTGAGAATCTTTTATCGTATGAACAAGCACTTTTAAAGGCTAAAAGATTTTTACAAGAAATGCAGATTTATAATATGACCGACACGTATTACTATACCGATAACGGTGTTTGCGTTATTAACTTTGCCTATCTTGATGGGCAAACAATTTGCTATACTGACCTTATTAAAGTAGGTGTCGCTATGGATACGGGGGAGATAATGCTGCTTGAAACGGCGGGTTACCTTACAAACCACACAGAACGCGCATTTAAAACGGCAGAATTTACTATAGAGCAAGCAAGCGAAAAGATAAGCAGTGACCTGGAAATTAGTGAAAGTGCGATAGCGCTAATACCTACCGATTCGGGCGGGGAGGTTAGGTGCTATGAATTTTTGTGCAAAGCGCAGGATAACCAAGAAATACTGGTTTATATAAATATGTTAACACTTGAGGAAGAGCAAATTTATATATTGCTTAAAAGTGATGGGGGAACGTTAGTAAAATAAAAGAGGTCGTTGACCTCTTTTTATTTTACAGTTATATTCGCCTTGCGGCGAGTGATATTGCTGCGCAGTGATATTTGAACTTCGTTCAAGTGATATATTGCTTACGCAATGTTAATGTGTGCCTGCGGCACGGATATAAATGTCGGACGAGCAATGCTCGTCCCTACGATAAAAATTAGAAATATTGCGTAGGGGCGGTCATTGACCGTCTGTGTTTTTTGTAGATTTAAACGTATTTTTAGATTTACATACTATTTTAATTATGGTATAATGTTTTAAAATAAAAGTACAAGAGGTAATTATGCCGTTAGTTGAAAATGTAAAACATATTTATGAGCCTAATCCGCTTGCTTGTGGGCAGGCTGTGCTTGCGATGTTGTCGGGATTAGATGTTTACGAGGTTATAAAGCTTGTAAATACCGAAAAAGAGACTACCTTAAAGGATATGAAAATAGCTTTAACAAGGCTTGGTATTTTATATAAAAACGAGAGGGTAGAGGTTAAAAATAAAGGTGATTTACCACGTGTAGCAATGCTTAGTCTTGAGACACCGAAGTGTTGGCATTGGTCGCTTTTCTTTGATAACAAGTTTTACGACCCTGAATATGGGGTATGTGATGATTTTCCACCCAGTAATCGCCGCTATTTTTGGGAGATAACGGGTTGACAATATAGTGTAAAAATATTAAAATTATACAAACACTATCCCACCACCGCTAACGCGGTCCCCCTCCCTTTAGGCAAGGGAGGCTTGAGCGAGTATGCCTAAATATTATTAATTGGGTGATTTTATGGTAAAGATTTCTCCGTCGGTACTTACGGCCGACTTTTTAACACTTGGCGACAGTATAAAAAAGCTTGAAGAAGCGGGTGTAGATATGCTGCATCTTGACGTTATGGACGGCATTTTTGTTCCAAATATTTCGTTTGGCAACCCTGTTATAAAGTCTATTAAGGCGCATACCGATTTACCGCTTGACGTACATTTAATGATTGATCGCCCACATAGATACATAGAAGAATTTGCTAAATATGCTGATCTTTTAGGTTTTCATTTTGAAGCGGGATCTGATAATGCAGAGCTGTTAAAAAGGATACGCGAGCTGGGTTGTAAGTCTTGTATAACGATTAAGCCTGCAACAGTGGTGGAAGAAATATTCCCATTGTTGCCGCTTTGCGATATGGTACTTGTAATGTCGGTAGAGCCGGGGTTTGGCGGACAAAAGTTTATGCCTATGGCACTTGACAAAATAAAGGCTATTAAGGCCGAGTGTGTGCGCCAAGGTCTTGACATTGACATTGAGGTTGACGGCGGTATAAATGCTGAAACGGCACCGCAGGCAATCGAGGCGGGCGCTAACGTATTGGTAGCGGGTAATTACTTGTTCTCGGCTGATGATATGGGCGCAAGGGTACGAGAAATTAAGTCTTTATAAAAGCTTTTTGCATTTTGTGAACGGCATCACGGTTACATATAAGACTGCTGTTTTGTTTGATTTTGTTAATGTGTAGGTTGTCTTTAAAGGTTGCATAATTGCTTATGTTTTGAGCCTTGGTTGTTGATATTAACAGCATATAATAACCGTCTTTTGTGTAAAGACTACTGTTTGTTATGTTTTCGTTGTTGAGGTCGCATATAAAATCAATTAACTGTTCGCTGTCACAAAAAACAACGGCATATTCGCGAAGTCGGATTTTTTTGTAGCGGTTTATTTTTTGATGGCGCTTATATTTCATAGCTGATACCCTGTGTGGAATAAAAATGTTATCGTTGTCAATACTTTTTATGAGGTGTTGGCAATATGGAAAATCAAAACAAAAGTGAATTTTGGAGAATTTTTTTAAAATCGGCGGTTATTACCATTTCGGCAGTATCGCTTATTTTAATTGGATATTTTACGGCTGGATTTTTATCGGGAGGATTATAAATGGATTATATGTATTTAAAAAGCGGTACCGACGTGCGTGGTATTGCATCGGACTTGGGCGGTAAGGCGGTTGAGCTTACCGATAGCGCTGTGTATGATATATCTGCTGCATTTGCAGTGTGGTGTGTAAACAAGTTTTCAAAGCCTGCAAATGAACTCTGTGTGGCGCTTGGTCACGATTCGCGTATTACGGCTGATAGAATAAGTGAGCAGGTTAAATCGGCGCTAACAAATGCGGGTGTTACTGTGCTTGATTGCGGTTTGGCGTCAACCCCTGCTATGTTTATGACAACGGTCGATTTACATACTGATGCCGCTATTCAAATTACGGCAAGCCATCATCCATTTGACAGAAACGGTCTTAAATTCTTTATAGGTACAGGCGGTCTTGAGGGTAGTGACATTGCCGAGATTTTGACCCTTGCTTCACAAGGACAAGAATGTATTTGTGAAACACAAGGCAAAATAGAAAAAAGCAACTATATGAAAGATTATGCGGCACGGCTTCGTAATATGATTATCCGTGAGGTAGCAAAGGGCGATAAGCCACTACAAAACTATCATATAGTAGTTGATGCGGGTAACGGCGTTGGTGGATTTTATGTTAACGAAGTTTTAGCACCCTTGGGTGCGGATGTTACAGGCAGTCAGTTTTTAGAGCCTGACGGTATGTTTCCTAATCATATACCAAACCCCGAAAATAAGCAGGCTATTGAAAGTATTTGTGAAGCGGTTAAAAAAAGCAATGCCGATTTTGGTGTAATATTTGATACCGACGTTGACCGCGCCGGATGTGTTGACGGTGACGGTAATGAGATTAACCGTAACCGCCTTATAGCAATAGCGGCATATATTGCATTGGGTGGCAAAAAGGGTGGTACAATTGTTACCGACTCGGTTACATCCGACGGACTTAAGAAGTACATAAACGAAGATTTGGGCGGCGTGCATTACCGTTATCGCCGCGGATATAAAAACGTTATAAACAAAGCAATTGAGCTGTGCGAGCAGGGAATTGATTGTCCGCTTGCTATTGAAACCTCAGGTCACGCGGCGCTACGTGAAAACTATTTCCTTGATGACGGCGCATATCTTGCAACAAAGATTATAATTGAGCTTGCAAAGGGAACCAATATAAAGCAATTACTTTCTACAATGGAAATGCCCGCTGAGGAAGAGGAACATCGATTTAATATAAAATCAACTGATTTCCGTGCTTACGGTGAAAATGTAATTGCAAGTCTTGAAAAATTTGCTGACGAAAAGGCTGACTATGTTATTGCTGACGATAATCGTGAGGGAATAAGAGTATCGACACCAAATGGTTGGTTCTTGTTGCGCCTTAGTGTACACGACCCTGTAATGCCTATGAATTTTGAGAGCAATAAAATTGGCGGAATAGCGGTTATGAAACAGGAGCTTAAAGAATTCTTTGAGAACTTCAGCGAACTTGAAATTCCAAAAGGGTTTTAAAAATTCATAATTTATAATGCACAATGCATAATTAATATTCGGTCAAGTCACTTATATATAAAATTAAGCCACAGCTTAAGGTTAAAGCTGTGGCTTGATTTTTATGTTATATGTTGTGCGTTATTAAAGAACCTTACTTAAAAATTCTTTAAGTCTTGGGCACTGTGGATTGCCGAAAATTTCTTCGGGGGTGCCTTCTTCGGCAATTACGCCTTCATCTATAAATATTACTCGGTCGGCAACCTCGCGTGCAAAGCCCATTTCGTGAGTAACAACCGCCATAGTCATACCTTCTTTTGCCAGGTCCTTCATAAGCTCTAGCACTTCGCCAACCATTTCAGGATCAAGTGCGCTTGTTGGCTCGTCAAACAGCATAACCTCGGGGTCCATACAAAGCGCACGAACAATTGCAATACGCTGTTTTTGACCGCCCGAAAGCTGAGAAGGATATGCGTCGGCACGGTCGGCAAGACCAACCTTTTCGAGTAGTGCCATTGCTTTATTAGTGGCATCTTCTTTGCTCATTTTAAGTAATTTCATAGGCGCTGAAATCATATTTTTGAGCACGGTCATATGCGGGAACAAATTAAATTGTTGGAAAACCATTCCCATCTTTTGACGGTGAACATTTATATTTACCTTTGGGTCTGTGATGTCGGTATCTTTAAAATATATATGGCCGTTGGTGGATTCTTCCAGTCGGTTAAGGCAACGTAAAAAAGTTGATTTACCTGAACCAGACGCACCGATAATTACAACAACCTCGCCGTGCTTAATTTCGGTATCGATACCCTTTAAAACCTTGATATCGCCAAAGCTTTTAACAAGGTTTTCAACCTTTATTAGTGTATTATTAGTGGTCACTCTTACGCAGCCTCCTTTCGAGTCGGCCTACAAGCCAAGTAAGTATCATAACAACAACTAGATATATTGCCGCAACGGTAAGAAGAGGTAAAAAGTATGAATATGTACGGCCTGCAATTGAGTTACCTGCTTTTGTAAGGTCCATAACGCCAACGTAACCTGCAACAGAGGTTTCTTTTAGAAGTGCTATAAACTCGTTACAAAGGGTAGGAAGTACGGCTTTGAACATTTGGGGAATGACAATGTAGATCATAGTCTGAACATAGTTAAAGCCAAGACTGCGTCCTGCCTCAAACTGACCGTTATCGACAGCCATAATACCGCCGCGGAAAATCTCGGCAACGTAGGCGCCGGAGTTGATACCAAAAGCAAATATTGCAACCGGTACACCATCGCGCGCTGATATAAAAATAAGGAAGTAACAAATCATGAGCTGTACTACAACAGGTGTGCCACGGATTATTGTAAGATAGACCTTACAAATTGCATTAAGCACTTTTAATATAGCAAAGCCAAAACCGTGTCTTGCGCCGCTTTTGTCGTATGAGGAACGTATGGCAGCAACAACAATACCGATAAGAATACCTATAACCAAAGAGCCTGCGGTGATTTTTAGTGTATTGAAAATACCGTCAAGCATTTGCTTGTAGCGGTCACCTTGAATAAATACAAAATCAAACTCATGTACGAAGGTGCTCCACAAATTATTAATCCAATCTAAAATGTTAATCACATCCATTCATATAATGCACAAATAAGGGCGGTTTAAAACCGCCCTTAAATTTTTAAATATAAGGATTATTTTTCAGCCTTGATGTATTTGTCAACAATCTTCTGAACAGTACCGTCAGCAATAAGCTCTTTAAGAGCGTTATTTACCTTGGTCTGAAGCTCGGTGTTGTCTTTTGCAAAGCAGATAGCGTAGTCCTCGTTAGCATACTCGGTGTCAAGAATCTTGAGACCTTCGTTTGCAGCAACGTATGCCTTTGCAGGCTCGTTGTCGATGATAACGCAGTCAACCTTGCCAGCCTTTAATGCTTCTACAGCCAAAGCGCCGTTAGCGTACTTTGTAACGTTTTCTTCACCGTAGCCACCGTTTTCAACTGTATCTGAAGCATAGATGTCACCGGTAGTGCCCTGCTGAACACCAATCTTTTTGCCGTTTACATCATCAAGAGAAGCGATGCCGCCGTCTTCTTTAACGATAACAACCTGAACACCCTTAGCGTATGTATCAGAGAAATTAACCTTTTCAAGTCTTTCGTCGGTAACGGTCATACCGGCCATACCCATATCGTATTTGCCCTGTTGAACACCTGGGATGATAGAGTCAAAATCAACGTCAGCGATTTCAAGCTCCATACCAAGCTTTTCAGCGATAGCAGTAGCAACCTCGGCATCAATACCTACAATTGCATCGCCCTCGTGATATTCATATGGAGGGAACTCTGCGTTGGTAGCCATTGTGAGAACCTTTTTGCCGTCAGCCTCTGAATTGGTGTCTTTTGGGCCGCAGCCTGCAAAACAGAAAAGCATACATAATGCTAAAACTGCGGCTAAAATTTTCTTTAAGTTTTTCATTTTTGTTACCTCATTTCAAAAATTAAAGTGAATTACAAAATATGTAATTTATTATGATGAAGTGATTTTAACACATTATGTATGACTTGTCAAGCGTTAATGCATAAATATTTTTTAAAAATCATTAATTTTTAAAAAAATATGCAAAAATACTGCATATTTTTGCGATAAATACAAAAATATGCAGTTTGACTTAATAAAAACTGTGCAATCCAAATCGTTGCTCGGCTTTTATGAGTGATAAAACACTTTTTATGTTTTTGTAAACGGTTTCGTTTTCGGGTAAATTGTTGTCGGTAAAAACGGTTAATTGCCCGATATAAATGGAAATTTTATCTAAAAATCCGTGATTAACAAAAAGCGCCATATTTTCCTTGCGGTTTTGCCAGTTGTCTTCGAGTTGTTGGGAAGAAATTTTTTTATTATAATAAAGCTCGATGTCTTTTATGGTATTATCGCAGGCGCGATTTACAAAGGTATGTGCTGTGATACATATAAAGATTGTCATAGTAAGAATTATGACTGCGGGGACTAACCGTTTCAATTATTTGCACCGCCTTTTTTTATAATGGTGTGATTACCGTCTCTATCAAGTGTCATTAAAAATATTTCTTTTGGGGTGCTGCACTTGTGTTTTAATATTTTTTTTAGCTTTTGTGTGGAAATTTCTAACGCGCGAAGCGATTCATAAATGATTTTACCGTCACTTATGACAGGTAGAGGGAGAGGTTCGTCAGGAATATTTAATTCGATATCTTTAACCGATATCGGTTGAGCATCTTTTTTGAGCAGCACGCTTAAATTACCATTTACTTCCAAAACAGCAAAGGCTACGTCCTCTAAATTAAATACGCTTTGCCCGCGTAATTGCTCGATAAGGTCGATTACTGTCATACGCACATTACGCATAGCATGTTGGTCGATAACACCGTTTTTTATAACGACTACAGATTTTCCGTTAAGTATTTTTCTGACTGAAAAGCTTTTCATAGCAAGAATTGATATTACTATTTCAAGAAATACCAAAACAAAAATTGCGGCAAGTCCTACAGACATAGGTTGTTCGGTGTCTTGAAGGGGAATTGCGGCTATTTCGGAAATGAGTAGCGTTATTACAAGCTCGTTTGGTTGCATATCGCCGATTTGCCGTTTTCCCATAAGACGAATTGCGACTGTTACTATGATGTATAAAATAATTGTGCGAAGCACGGTAGAAATCATTATAATCACCGAGAATTAGTATTTGCTTTTTTTCTTGCAATATTATATTTATAATGATATAATGGATTTACCAATATGTTACTCTAATGTTAAAGTGAGGAATTTGTTTTGGAGAAAGATAATTTAAATAAGGCGAATTTTTTTGCTGATATGAAAAAATTTATGCCTCTACTTAAAAACCTGGTTTCAAAAGATTTTAAAATAAAATACAGACGCTCGGCGCTTGGCGTTGCGTGGAGTGTGCTTAACCCACTTTTTACAATGCTTGTAATTACTACGGTTTTTGGTAAGTTGCTTAGAATACAGGTTGAGAATTTTGCTACCTATTATATAGTAGGCTTTGCAATATGGAACTTTTTTTCGGAAGCGACTTCAAACTCATTAAGTTCTATTTTAAGCTCTGCTCCGCTTATAAAAAAGGTTTATATACCAAAGTATATATTTCCACTTGAAAAATGTCTTTTTTCACTTGTGAATTTTTTCTTCACTCTAATAGCAGTTGTAATTGTAATGCTGGTTCAGGGTGTAGTTCCAAGTGTTACGTCAATTCTTTTTCCTATACCTGTGCTTTATTGCTTTGTTTTTGTTTGCGGAGCGAGTTTGTTTTTGAGCGCGGCTACCGTGTATTTTAGGGATGTTCAGCATCTTTATGGAATTTTTCTTACCGCTTTGATGTATCTTACTCCAATAATATATCCGTTAGAGCTTTTAAAAGAGTACAAATTTGTTTTACGAATAGTAGAGCTTAATCCTATTACGCATTACGTTGAGTATTTTAGAGGATTGATAATGTATAATCATATCCCCGGAGTTAAGGAAAATCTTATTTGTATTGCAATGTCGATAGGTATGTTTTTAATTGGCGCGCTTGTGTTTAAAAAGGCGCAGCGCAAGTTTATTCTTCATATATAAAGGAGTGTTTTGAGATGGGCGAAAATGCAGTAGAATTACGTAATGTCGAAATGCACTTTAATATGAGCAAGGAAAAGCTTGAAAGTCTTAAAGAGTATTTTTTAAAGCTGGTTAAGCGTCAGCTTCACTATGAAGATTTTGTCGCGGTGGATAATGTTTCTTTTGATATAAAAAAGGGCGATGTTTTTGGAATAGTGGGTCTTAATGGTTGTGGTAAAAGTACAACCCTTAAGATGATATCGGGTATACTTGAGCCAACAAAGGGTACTGTTAGAACATACGGCACTATTGCACCGCTTATAGAGCTTGGCGCAGGCTTTGATATGGATTTGACCGCAAGAGAGAATATATATCTTAACGGTTCGGTTTTGGGTTATTCTAAAAAATTTATTGATGAAAAATTTCAGGATATAGTTGATTTTTCAGAAATGCACGAGTTTTTGGATGTACCAATGAAGAATTATTCTTCAGGTATGGTTGCGCGTATTGCGTTTGCGATTGCTACGGTTACAACACCCGATATATTAATTGTTGACGAAATATTGGCAGTAGGCGATTTCTTATTCCAGCAAAAGTGTGAAGAACGTATAAATGCTATGATAAATGATGATACAACCGTTATTATCGTTTCTCATTCTATAGAGCAGATAGAACGGCTTTGTAAGCACTGCGTATGGCTTGAAAAGGGTAAAATCAAGATGATAGGCGATGCAATGGAAGTTTGCAACGCTTATAAAAACTCTCAAAGGTAGGCTTTATAATGTTTGAAAAGGTGCCTGTACAGGAAAAGTCATTTAAAGGCTTTTTAAAAAGAACGGCAATGCGCTTAAAAGAGCATCCACGTATTTTTGCTATTGTAAGAGCGCCGATTGTAGCTTTAAGAAAAATCCGCCGCAAGTTGTCACGTCTTGTCGGCGGCTTTGTTGTGCGATATAAAATAAGCGGTCGCCGTCGTAAAAACGAAACGGCTACGGTGTTTAACAAAAATGTAAAGTTTAGCATTGTTGTGCCGCTTTATAACACGCCTATTAAGTTTTTGCGCGAGATGATTGGCTCGGTGCAAAAACAGACATATAGTAATTGGCAATTGTGTATGGCTGATGGTAGTGACGATGAGCATGGGTTTGTTGGCGAGTATGTAAAAGGCATCAAGGATTCGAGAATTTGTTATAAAAAGCTTGATGAAAACATGGGTATAGCTGACAACACAAATGCATGCATTGCCGATGCAGACGGTGATTTTATTGCGCTTTTTGACCACGATGACCTGCTTCATCCGTCGGCGCTTTACGAAATGGCAAAAGCTATTGAAGAAAAAAATGCTGATTTTGTTTATACCGATGAGGTTACATTTGTTGGTAAGCCAAGTAATATAACCATTTATAACTTTAAGCCCGATTATTCGCCCGACACATTGCGCTCCTATAACTATATATGCCATTTTACTGCGTTTTCAAAAGAATTGCTAAGTGAGGTTGGCGGATTTAACAAAGCGTATGACGGCAGTCAAGATTATGATTTGATATTAAGACTTACCGAAAAAGCCCAAAATATTGTTCATATCAGGAAGGCGCTTTATTTTTGGCGCTCGCATAAAGCATCGGTTGCGTCTGATGTATCTGCAAAACCGTATGTTGTTGATAGCGCCAAGCGTGCGCTTGCGGCACACATTGAAAGAATTGGTCTTGTTGGTAAGGTAGAGGATGCTGTTGTACCTACGACGTATAAGATACAGTATGACATTATTGGAAATCCTTTGATTTCAATTATAATACCTAACAAAGATCATAGTGATGATCTTGAAAAGTGCTTGAGTTCGTTGTATGAAAAAACAACCTACAAAAATTTTGAGATTGTTGTTGTAGAAAACAACAGTACCGAGAAAAAAACATTTGAATATTATGAGTCGGCTCAAGCTAAATATAATAATTTGAAGGTTATTGTATGGGAAAACGGCTTTAACTATTCTGCGATAAATAACTTTGCTGAGAGTGTGGCAAAGGGCGAATATATTTTGTTGCTTAATAACGATATAGAGATTATAACTCCTGACTGGATTGAACAGATGCTTATGTTTGCGCAACGTAAGGATGTTGGCGCGGTGGGCGCTAAGCTTTATTATGATGACGATACTATTCAGCACGCGGGCGTTATAGTGGGCCTTGGTGGTGTAGCGGGTCACTCGCACAAAGATTTTGCTCGTGATAATCCCGGATATATGGCACGTGCGAGTATTGCGCAAAATCTTAGCGCTTGTACGGCGGCCTGTTTGATGATAAGAAAAGACGTGTATGACGAGGTTGGCGGTCTTGATGAAGGATATGCCGTAGCGTTTAATGATATAGATTTTTGTATGAAAATTCGCGCGGCAGGGTACTTGATAGTGTTTACACCGTTTGCCGAGTTTTATCATTACGAGTCTAAAAGCCGTGGCGATGAGGACACACCTGAAAAACGCGAACGTTTTAACGGTGAAATTTTCCGTTTTCAAGAGCGCTGGGGTAAAGAGCTTAAGGTAGGGGACCCGTATTATAATCCTAATTTGACACTTGACAGTGAAGATTTTGATTTAAGATGAGATTGAAATGCTGTTCTTTAACGAACGGCATTTTCTTTTTTTAGTAAATATTGTTAAAAAAATAACAATAAAATTTATCGCGAAAAAGAAAAATCGAAAAACTTTGTTTAATTTTTAACAAACCTATTGACAATGAATATCATATAGTATATAATATGCATCAAATTCGGGAAAACGAGTCCCATTATGGAGGTTTTATATTATGGCAAGAGTTTACAATTTTAGCGCAGGTCCTTCAATGTTACCTGAGGATGTACTTAAAACTGCAGCAGAAGAAATGATGGAGTATGGCGCAACCGGTCAATCGGTTATGGAAATGTCACACCGCTCTAAAGAGTATCAGGCAATATTTGATGAAGCAGAGGCTAATTTGCGCGAGATAATGAATATTCCTGATAATTATAAGGTTTTATTTTTACAGGGTGGCGCATCAACACAATTTGCAATGATTCCACTTAACCTTATGAACAAGAATAAGAAGGCTGATTTTATTATTACAGGTCAGTGGGCAAATAAAGCATATAAAGAAGCCGGCCGCTATGGTGAGGCACGCGCAGTAGCATCAAGCGCTGATAAGACATATTCATACATTCCAAAGACTACGGCTGCTGATTTTGACCCTGATGCTGACTTTGTTCATATTTGTATGAATAATACAATTTACGGTACAAAGTATAATGAGTTACCGGATACAGGCGATGTTCCGCTTATTGCCGATATTTCAAGCTGTATTCTTTCGGAGCCGATTGATGTAAAAAAATTTGGTGTGCTTTATGCAGGCGCTCAAAAAAATGTGGCTCCCGCAGGTGTTACAATTGTAATTATACGTGAAGACTTAATTGGCAACGCTATGGACATTACACCTACAATGCTTAACTATGCAACACACGCTGAAAACGGCTCTATGTTTAATACACCGCCTTGCTATACAATTTATATAGCTGGTCTTACATTCAAGTGGATCAAAAAGATGGGCGGACTTGAGGCAATTAAAGCAATGAATGTTAAGAAGGCTAAGATTCTTTACGATTTTCTTGATAATAGTAAGTTATTTAAGGGTACTGTTGTGCCTGAGGACCGTTCGCTTATGAACGTACCGTTTGTTACCGGCAATGACGAGCTTGATGCTAAGTTTGTAGCAGAGTCAAAGAAAGCCGGCTTTGTAAATCTTAAGGGTCACCGCAGTGTTGGCGGTATGAGAGCGTCAATTTATAATGCGATGCCTATTGAAGGCGTAGAAAAGCTTGTAGAGTTTATGAAGAAGTTTGAAGAGGAGAATGCATAATGTATAAAATAAAAACTTACAATAAAATATCAAAAATCGGTCTTCAGGTTTTTGATGATAAATATACAGTAGGTGACGAGGTTGACAATGCCGATGGCGCGATTGTGCGTTCGGCAGCTCTTCACGATACTGAATTTCCTGCATCTCTTAAGGCAATTGCTCGTGCGGGCGCAGGTACCAACAACATACCGATTGAACGTTGCAGCGAGCAGGGTATAGTTGTATTTAACACCCCCGGTGCTAATGCAAATGCTGTTAAGGAGCTTGTGCTTGCAGGTATGCTTATATCTTCACGTCGCGTTATTCCTGCAATTGAATGGGCAAAAACACTTAAAGGCGAGGGTGACGCTGTTGGTAAGCTTGTAGAAAAGGGTAAGGGTGCGTTTGCGGGTCCCGAGATTAGGGGAAAAACCTTGGGTATTATTGGCCTTGGCGCTATTGGTGTTATGGTGGCAAATGCTGCTAACCACCTTGGTATGACGGTTTACGGTTATGACCCATATCTTTCGGTTAATTCTGCTTGGAACCTTACACACAATGCAGTTCATATTTATGATATTAACGAAATCTATAAAAAGTGCGATTATATCAGCGTTCATGTACCGCTTACTGACAACACAAAGAATATGATTAATGCCGCTGCTATTGCTAATATGAAAGACGGCGTTCGTATACTTAACTTCTCACGTGCGGGACTTGTTAATTCAAATGATATGTTGGCGGCTCTTGAAAACGGTAAGGTTGCGGCTTACGTTACCGACTTCCCAACAGAAGAAATGCTTTGCGTAGATGGTGTGATTGCTATTCCTCACTTAGGCGCATCGACACCTGAGTCAGAAGATAACTGCGCTGATATGGCGGCAAGACAGCTTGTTGATTACATTGAAAACGGTAATATAACCAATTCGGTTAATATGCCTGCAATATCAATGCCAAGAAGTGGTAAGCATCGTGTGTGTGTAATTCACAAAAACATTCCCAATATGCTTACTGCAATTACAGGTATTGTTGCCGAAAATAATGTTAACATTGAAAATATGCTTAACAAATCACGTGGTGATTATGCATATACAATGATTGATGTAAGCGTTGATGATACTGCCGCTGTAGAAGAGAGAATTTCGGCTATTGACGGAGTAATTCGCGTTAGAGTTATTTAATTGCACAATGTATAATTAAACTAAGATAGAAGCCTCTGCATAAAGCGGAGGCTTCCGCTTTATGGCTTTAGCCAGTTGAGGACGGAACGTCCGAAACAGACAACCACCCGCTATGCGGGTGCGCAACGAAAGTTATACAAAAAAATTCCCCCAAGTAGTACAATAAGGTTGTTCAAGTCTTAGAGAACTACGAAAGGAG
>JAFSBZ010000038.1 GCA_017437005.1 Clostridia bacterium
CAAAAATAAGAATATTAAGTGATATTGTGAGACAGGTCTCACAGTGATATTTTGCGTTATCACGCAAAGTGATATTGAAACTTGTCGTTTCAGTGATATTATATTCGCCTTCAAAACTCGCGAAGCGAATATAACTTGGGCATAGCCCAAATAAAACTGCGAAGCAATATCACTCGCCTTTGGCGAATACAACTGTGGCACCTTCCTTACGGAGGGTGCCACAACTCGGTGCTTTTTTGTTTATACAAATCTTTCTACTATAAACACAACCACACAGGCAATGCCCGCTACTATTGGCAGTCCACCACCTGCGTAGGCTATAATCATAGAAACCACAAATGCCGCTGCCGCCGACCACACACTTTCGGTAGCGCTAAGTATTGACGGAAAGGTCATAACCGCAAGGGTTACAAACGGCACGTAATAAAGAAATGATTTAAAAAACTTATTTGTAATTTTTTTCTTTATAAGTGCTAACGGCAACATACGTATAAGATAGGTTACTGCCGCCATTATAAACATATAAATATAAATGTTATTCATACTGCGCTTCCTCCTCATCTTTTATTGGGAAGAAGTATGCCGCCACGCTTGCAATAACAAGGGTAAGTATTATCACCCTAAAGCCTGACGATATTCCTTTTAATATAGGTGTAACGGCAAACACAAGGCTTAAAAGCATAGATATTACAACAACGCCCAGTAAAACCTTATTATTTTTGGTAGGCGGTACAATAATGGCTATAAACATACCGTAAAGCGCCACACCCAGCGCACTTAGTATACTTGCTGGCAAAATATCGCCCGAAAGGCAACCAAGCGTGGTGCCCAATACCCAACCCGGCCAAGAGGCTGCAATAAGACCGTAGCAATATGCCGGCGGTACGTTTTCGTGCAAATATGCGCTTGACACACCGAAAATTTCATCGGTAACACCAAAGGATATTAAATATCGGTGAAACAGCTTCATTTTTGGTTCAAATCTTTGAGAAAGCGATGACGACATAAGGCAATAGCGCAGATTAATTATAAGCTGTGTTAGCGCCATTTCAATATATCCCGAGCCTGCCGCTATTACACCTATTGCTGCAAACTGACCTGCAGAAGTAAGGTTGGTTGCCGAAATAAGTATAGCCTGCAGTGAGGTAAGTCCTGCATTACGCGCGGCAATACCAAATGTAAAGGACACCGCCAAGTACCCCAAAAATATAGGTATACCATTTTTAAAACCATTTTTAAATATTGTAAAATTACTCATATTATCCTGACCTTTAATTGACAATAAAAAATTATAATAGTATAATTAACGAGGCACAAAAATATAGCCGTATTGTTCGCTTTGCGCCATAGACACAAAATCAGCATCTGCCACTATTACATGGTCTATAAGCTGAACACCCAATTTTGAAAGTGTGTCTGCCGCTTGCACGGTGAGTGATACATCGCTATCACTTGGTATTGCGATACCGTTTGGATGATTGTGACACAACACCGCCGCCGTGGCATTAACTCCAAGCACGCACTTTGCAAGGTCACGCTGCGACAAGCCAACACTTGACAAGTCACCTTCTGATATGAAGGAAAAATCCAACAAGCTACCCTTGGCATCCAAACACATAACGGCAAGTTTTTCTCGTGTTTCGCCCAAAAAGTGTGAAAGCATATATTTTCCCACACTATCAAGGCTTTTAAATGTGGGTTTTTGTTGTGATTTGTCATATATGTATCGTCGCGCAACAGGCATTATAAGCTTAAGCAGTACAGCTGAGCGTTCACTTAAGCCTTTAAACGAAGCAAGCTCTTCTACGGGAGCATCCAACACGCCTGCTACGCTACCGTATTTTGCGATAAGCTCGTGCGCTATGGGGTTGGTGTCGGCGCGTTGCACGCAGTAAAACAGCAATATCTCTAAAACCTTGTGCGGCGGAGTGCTTTCGCTAAAGCCGTGCTGCAAAAATTCTTGGCGAATACGCTCGCGATGACCCTCATGTAAATTTTTGTCCATTTTATATCCCCTTTTACATTATATATAAGGAATGTTTTATGAAAAGTTTTACCATTACCAAAAATGATGCTAATCAGCGTCTTGACAAGTTTATAACAAAGGTTTGTCCCACATTGCCGCAAGGCCTTATGTACAAATACATACGCACCAAGCGCATAAAAATTAACGGCAAGCGCGGCGAAATTTCTACACGACTGAATGTGGGAGATGTGGTTGACGCATATATCAATGATGAATTTTTTGTTGAGGTAGCGCCTAAATACGATTTTTTAAGTTCGCCCGCGCGACTAAATATTGTGTATGAAGACGAAAATATTTTACTTGTTGATAAAGAACAGGGACTTATTGTTCATCCTGACAAAAACGAGTACCGCGATACGCTTATTGGTAGAATTCAGCACTATCTTTACGATAGAGGCGAGTATAAACCCGACGAGGAAAACAGCTTTAAGCCCGCGCTTGCTAACCGAATCGACCGCAACACAGGCGGCATAGTAATAGCGGCTAAAAATGCCGAGGCGCTTCGTGTTCTTTGTGATAAGATAAAGGACCGTGAAATTGATAAACGCTACTTGGCGGTTATTCACGGTGTGCCTAAAAAGAAAAGCCAGACCCTTGAGGGTTATCTCGAAAAAAATGAAGATAAAAACAAGGTGTATTTAAGCGGTAAAAAAACCGACAACAATCTTACCATCAAAACCCGTTACAATACCATCGCCTCTAAAAACGGGCTGTCGCTTATTGAGGTTGAGTTAATTACGGGCCGTACCCACCAAATACGCGCACATATGGCATCCATAGGGCACGCGCTACTGGGCGACGGAAAATACGGCAAACTCGGTAATGATAAAAAAATGGGCTTTGATAAACAAGCGCTGTACTCATATAAATTGACATTTGATTTTACCACAGACGGCGGTGTTTTGCAATACCTAAACGGCAAAACCTTTACCGTAAAGCGTGTATGGTTTGCCGACCAACTGTTTGGCGAAACTTATAAAAAATTAATTTAAAAATTTTTGTATTATTTTTAATCCTCCTGTCAACAATATTACAGGAGGATTGATTTTATGAAAAAATTTATTTCTTTTGCTTTATGTCTTGTATTTATTTTATCTCTTACGGCTTGCGGTCGTACAATGAACGATGTCACAAGTGATGCCGAATCGATTGGTGATTCGGTTGTAAGCGGTACCGAAAGCGTTATTGAAAGCACAAAAAATGCTATGGATGACACAAACAGTTCTATGAATTTAATGGCAGGCATTACTGCAAATGATGCTCGCGATGCGGCGCTAAAACACGCGGGACTTGATGAATCGCAGGTAAGTGACGTTGACGTAGACCTTGACCGAGATAACGGCAAGCTTATCTATGAAGTAGATTTTAACTCGGGCAATACCGAATACGACTACGATATTGATGCCGAAAGCGGAGCGGTAATTTCCGCCGACAAAAGTAAAGATTAAACAAAAAGCGCGGTTTTACCGCGCTTTTTGTTGCTATTATTTAAAAAATATGTTATTATATGTTTATACTTAAAAAGGACGTAATAACTATGAAAAAAATAATTTGTTTAATAATATGTATAGGTCTTGTTTTGGGCGGTGCTGGTTGCGGCAGAGTAAACGACGATTCGGGCGAGTATAAAATTTTAGAGCTTACCGAAAACAAAATTCCCGATGAGCGCCAATTTGCCGTGGTAGATAAGGACGGAGACAAAATTCTCACCAACGAAGACGTAGAAAAGGTGCTTGTTGTTTTTGAAAAATCTAAGGACCGTTACCTTGAATTAAGACTTACCGATGACGGTATGAAAAAGTTTAAAAAAGCAGTAAAGCAAAAAGATGCCGAGCTTTCAATTACTCTTAACGGCGAAAAACTAACTTCACCTGTCATTAAAGATGATGTTGAAGAAAACAGCGCGATAGTTTTAGGTGAATACGAGGACGTAATGGATTGGTTTAATGCAATTACATAAAGTTAAAACCTCAGTTGTCAAAACGACAGCTGAGGTTTTTGTTTTAAACTGTTACCTTTTCAAGCTCTTTTTGAGTTTCGGCCTTTTTTGCGCGGATATCCTTTATAAGCCAGGGTAGATATGCCACAAAGTATAAAAATGTTATAGCCGCCGCCATAATAAGTATTCTAAGCACAAAGTTTGATGGTAAAATGTCTAATATAGAAGGTGTTGATTCGGGGCGAGCCATAAACAAGTAGTTGGCTCCGGGGCCAATAATCACATTTGAAAAATATGCTATTACTGCCAAAATCACAAGTGATACATATGACTTTATCGCCGATTTTATGGTTGGTCGCATTTTGTGAACAAAAATCATATAAAATATTGCAACGTAGCCGAGTGTGTGCTCTAACCAGAACTGATAAAATCTAAACCTTGTGGGTCCTGTATATGTAATTACCGTAGGTGTTATAAGCGCAAAAATTGAGCCCGCAAGCAACCAAAAGTACGAAATGTCAAAAAGTGTTTGTGATTTTCCTATTACCATATAGCTGCAAAAAACAACTGCCCAACCGCAAACCGAAATTGGCAAATGGTCAACAGGATTAGGTCCAAGTGACGGCACAGCAATAAGACGCCAATAATATGACATTTCGGAGCATATAAGCGCAAAAGCCAAAATGTATCTGAAAGCGGTATCACATTTGGATTCTCGTATTTTGTCACCGAATTTTGCAATAAGCAAAATTACGCCAATGGTAATTACAATCGGTATTAAATGCGTAATGGTAAAGTTGGTAAACTCTATCTCCTCACCTTGACCTAAAAAATATTTCAAAAAATCTTTTATTTTTTCCATATTCAAAACCCCTTAAATTTATTATGCTTGCTTAAAAATTACTGTTTTATATGTGATTTGTTTTGGTCGTCAATAAACCTTTTGTTTTTATCTTTTAGTTTATTTATAATCGTTTTAACCACGCTTATTACAAGCACAATTACAGCCAGAACAACAATTCCTATAAGTGCAAACCACTCAATATCAAAATTATCCATTTTAAGCGGAAAAATTTTACCGATACATAAGCATATTAAAAAACCTATGCCGGCAAAAACAATTGTTAATATTATTTCAACAATAGCCTCTGCCACACTATCAGCCATTTTCTCTTTTTTCTTATTTGGCTTGTTCATTTTTGCACCTTTCTAATAGCACAACCGTTTCAACGTGTTCGGTATGTGGAAACATATCGACGGGTTGTATTCTTTTTACCTTATATCCTTTACGCGTCAAGAAAGATAAATCGCGCGCCTGCGTTTCTGGGTTGCAGGATATGTAAACTATTTTTTGTGGCAAAAGTGTTACAAGCGAGCGCAAAAAATCAAGGCTGGCTCCTGCTCTGGGCGGATCCATTATTACAACGTCAAACTTTTCGCCCGTTTGGGCAGCGCGAACCATAAATTTACCGGCATCATCACAGTAAAAATCTATGTTTTCCACATTATTTAATTCAGCATTGGTAACTGCGTCCTTTACCGCATCGGGATTAAGCTCGACACCAACCACCCTTTTAGCATTTTTTGAAGCGATAAGACCTATTGTTCCCGTGCCGCAATAAGCATCAAGCACCCTTTCGCTACCTGTAAATTCGGCATATTCCATCGCCTTGTTATATAAAATCTCGGTTTGAGTTGGATTTATTTGGTAAAAAGCTTTAGGCGAAATTCTAAACCGCAACCCACATAAATCTTCCTCTATATATCCGTCACCGTAAAGCACCCGACTCTTTTCGCCAAGCACAAGACTTGTACGGTGATTATTTACATTTTGCACTATTGTAGTAATTTCGGGATGCCTTTCAAGTATAGCGTTTATAAATTGCGGCTGTTTTGGAAAATCCATAACAGAGGTAACAAGCACCACCATTATTTCACCGCTTGCAAAGCCACGTTTTATAAGCACGTGACGTAAAAATCCCTTCATTGTTACGTCATTAAACGCGCGAAGCTTAAAGCTTTTAAGAAGCTTTCTTATAGTAACAATTATTTCGTCGGCCTTTTGGTCCTCTATCATACAGTTGTCAACAGGAACAATATTATGTGTAGAAGACTGATACACGCCCGAAATTATTTCTTTGCCACGCTCGCCAAATGCCGCTTGCACCTTATTGCGATAATGATATGGTTCTTTCATACCAATTATCTCGCAAACGTGGTGATAACGACCAAGCAATTTAATTACCTTTACTTGTTTAAAGCTTAACTGCTTTTCATAAGATAAATTTTGCAGTTGACAACCACCGCATTTTTTTCGGTGGGGACATTGTGGCTTTTTATCGTTTTCTGTTTTGATATGTTTTTTTATATTTGCCTGCATATCAAGCTCCTCTTTCAAAAAGTGCGACAGTTTCTACGTGTGCTGTTCGGGGAAATAAATCAACGGGTGTGTATTCCTGTAAATTATAACCCAAGGTTTCCAAAATTGCAGTGTCGCGCGCCAAAGTGGCTACATCACACGATACATAAACTATTCTTTCAGGCGAAAAGTCGTTTGCCACAGTATAAAGCAATGCATCCTCGCATCCCTTGCGAGGTGGGTCTAAAATTACCACATCGGCAGATATATTTTCACGCTTTAACTGTTCGGCTGCATCTCGCGCATCGCCACAAATAAATCTCGCGTTATGTATATCGTTTTCCTTTGCATTTATGTTGGCATCTCGTATAGCGGCATCAACTATCTCTACACCGATAACACTTTTCGCCTCGCGTGCCATAGAAAGCCCTATAGTACCAGCTCCGCAATATAGGTCAAGTATATTTTTGCCGTTAGGTTGGGCATACTCAGCCGCTTTTTTATAAAGCAGCTCTGCCACATCATGATTAACCTGATAAAAAGAGTGTGGAGATATTCGTACCTTTACACCGCAAAGAATATCATATATGTACTCTTGTCCATAAATGCAAATATTTTTATCGCCCAAAACAACATTTGTTGCATTTGTGTTAATGTTAAGAATAAGACTTTTAAAATTAATACCTAAAGCTACTTTTAGGTTTTTTACAAGCTCTTCCCTGTGGGGTAAATCATTTCCGTTTATAACGACACACACCATTAATTCGCCTGTTTGTTTTCCTTGACGAACATAAAAATGACGAAGCAGTCCTGTATGTGTTTCTTCATTATAAATTGATATATTGTATTTTTTTACAAAAGCTGTAAAAACATTTCCGGCAACATAAAATTCTTTTGGGTGCAGCATACAATCACCGCACGGTACAACCCTGTGCGAATGTCGTGAGAAAAAGCCTATTTCACCATCTGCTGCCACAGGATACATCGCCTTATTGCGATAACGGTTGGGATTTTCTTTACATATAATAGGCATACACGGCGCATTGGTTTTACCTATGCGCTGCATTGTTTGCATAACGCGATTTTGCTTTAACACGCTTTCGCACTCGTAATCTATATGACGAAAAACGCATCCCCCGCAACGCGCAAAAGCATCGCAATCAATTTGGGTGCGATGCTTTGATGCCTGTATTATTTCAACGCATTTTGCAAATGCGTAATTCTTTTTTACCTTTAATATATGAGCTTTTATTTTATCACCCACGGCGGTAAGCGGTACAAAAACCGCTTGTCCCTCATACCTGCCAACGCCGCTTCCCTCGTGCGTTATATCGGTGATTTCAAGCTCAACAATATCATTCTTCCTCATTTATGCCTCTAAAATTTGTAAAATTTTGTTCGAGTGAGCCTTCATCAAACAGTGAATATCCACGTCGACAATCATAGCCGAATGTATCATCGGCATCAAGCGGTATTTCGTTTATAAGCACCGTGTCATCATTAATCCACTTTGCTTCTACCTGATCTATGCCCGTCTGCCAAAAAATATTATGAACACCTGATGGCGAGGATATTTCACCGCGTATCGCCACACCAAGATTATTTTTTACAACATATATATTAAGTGATTTTTCTCCCGAAGGCGACACACTTGAGCTTTCGCTGACAAGGGTGCCTGTGGGCAGCTTTGAAATATCGGTAAATAAGCCTCCCTTTACCGCAAAGCATAGTTCGGTAATAATGCATATTGCAGTTATAAGATATAACATTTTAAATCCTATATTTCTCATAAAAACACCTTTTTCTAAAACTCGTCAGTGCTGTAACTTGGGGTAACAACAGAATTAAAACGATCGACATCGCGGTTATATGCCGTAATTGCAAAACGGCAATGAACGCTATATGATGCTACAAAATACGGAAGTGTAAATATCAGCGGAGCCACAAACAGTGACAGTAGTATCCAACCAGCAAAGCTAAGCACCAAGCCAAAAAAATCTCCGCCAGTTCTTTTTGAAATAATGGTTGACATATTTACGGCTTCGGCTGGGTCTATATCATCATTGCTGATAAAAATAAACGGTGACAAATAAAACTTAAGCGTAATAAACACAAATGCAAAAACACCAATAATTCCTACAAATGAGTTAAGCGCCCATAAATTTGATGCCCATATAGGCAACGAAAATCCAAAGGCTTCGTAAACCGCATCGTTTGAAAGAAGCCATATAATTATACACGGGGAAAATATAATTGCCGCCGTAAAAGCAAGCTTTGAAAACAACAAAAATGTAAAAATCAACGCTCGCTTATACTCTTTTACACTTGAAAAGTATCTAAACATTATAAGTGCGCTATCCTCGCTGTCCCATACCAATCGTCTGAAATAATAAAGAACACCAAGCGCCAGTGGTGATAGCGCAAAAATTAAAAACAATATAAACGCTACAAAAAACCCAATGTTCGCTGCAAAAACAGAAAATAGTGATGCAGTAAGACTACAAGCAAAATATATAAATATAAATATACAGCATACCGCTACTGATGTTAAAAAGTTTTGAGATAAAGCGTTTTTTGCTGTTTTTTTAATAACAGGACTCGGCGCTAACATATAAGCCCTCCTTTAAAGCTTTAAATTTATTTTATACCGTTTATAACACAAAAATATTACAGAAGTTTTAACTTTGCAAAGGTTGCCATAAGTTTTTTTGTGCCCACACTGTCAAATGCTATCTCAAGAAGGGTATCACTTCCCATAGGAGATACCGAAACAATCAAGCCCTTACCAAAGGTTTTGTGCTCTACCCTTTGACCTGCAGAGTAATTGTTAGGCTGTGACGGCTCTGCCTTTTTTGCGGCAGAGTAATTGCCAAATGACGTACCCGTTTTGGTGTAAGAATTTGTTGGTCGCGATACGCGTGGTGCATATGACTCCTGCTCAAAACCGTAAGAACGGCCATAAGAAACCTGCGGAACAACCACCGACATATCACAAAATTCGTCGGGTATTTCTTTTAAAAAACGTGAAGGCGTATTGCGATTTGTAGAGCCAAATACCATACGTGTCACCGCATTTGTAATCATAAGGTTACGCTTTGCACGTGTTATTGCAACATACATAAGGCGGCGTTCTTCTTCAATTTCGCTTTCGCCACCGTAAACCGATTGATTGCCTGGGAAAATTCCTTCCTCAAGACCTATCAAATACACATTTTCAAACTCAAGACCCTTTGCTGAGTGTATGGTCATAAGAGTTACCTTATCTTCACTATCATTCATAGAATCGATATCGCTTACAAGAGCAATTTCCTCTAAAAATGCAGTTAAGGTAGGATCATCGTTTTCAAGTTCGTACTGTTTTACTGTGTTTACAAACTCATCAACGTTTTGAAGTCGGTCGGGATTTTTAGGATCAGAATCGGTCATAAGACTTGCCCTGTAGCCGCTTTTTTCAAGCAATTCGGCAAGCAACTCACTCATAGATACCTGTTCGGCATTTTCAGATAAGGCTTTTATCATATTGCAAAATTCTTTAAGCTTGCCTGCCACACGTGAGAGCGGAGCAAATTGCTCGGCATTATCAAGAACTTCAAAAAGACTCATACCAACCTGATGTGAAATTTCGGTTGCGTGATTAATTGTGGTGTCACCTATTCCGCGTTTGGGCTCGTTAATAATACGTCGAAGACGAATGTCGTCATTATTGTTGTTAATAAGGTTTAAATACGCTAAAACGTCACGTATTTCCTTTCGTTCATAAAATCGCATACCGCCTATAACACGGTATGATATACCGCTTCTGGCAAAAACATTTTCTATTGATGCCGATTGAGCATTTATGCGATAAAGTACTGCGTGGTCGGCAAATTTGGCGCCGTGTCGCACACTTTCAAGAATTTTATCTGCAACGTAACGCGCCTCGTCGCGTTCGTCTGCCGCAGAGTAAAGCTTTATAAGCTCGCCGTCACCCTTATCGGTCCACAAATTTTTACCCTTTCTCCCGCGGTTGTTTGCAATAACGGCATTCGCGGCATTAAGGATATTACCTACCGAGCGATAATTTTGCTCAAGTCGGATAATCTTTGCATTTTCATAATCATCCTCGAAATTAAGGATGTTTTCGATAGTAGCACCCCGAAATCGGTATATACTTTGATCATCATCACCTACAACGCATAAATTACCGTGAATGCTTGCAAGCAAGCGAACAAGCTCGTATTGCGCGTGGTTGGTGTCTTGATACTCGTCTACCATTATGTATTTGAATTTGCTGCCGTAATATTCTAACACATCGTCATTTTCTTGTAAAAGCTTTACGGTATAGGCAATCATATCGTCAAAATCCATTGCATCGGCCGCAAGCATACGCTTTTGATAGGCTTCGTAAATCTTTGCTACCGTTTGATTACGATAATCGTTTCCTGTTGTTTCGCGATATTCCGCAGGCGTAATAAGCGAATCCTTTGCTGCGGAAATTGCCGACAAAACATTTTTTACAGGAAACATTTTTTCGTCGATACCGTTATCCTTCATTATATTTTTAACAAGACGTTTTTGATCGTCTGCATCGTACACCGTAAAGTGCGATGTAAATCCTACACGCTCGGCATTTATGCGTAAAATTTTTCCGCATATACTGTGAAAAGTACCCGCCCATATATTCTCACCGCCTGTACCGAGCTTTGCATTTATACGTTCTTTAAGCTCGTTGGCAGCTTTGTTAGTAAAGGTAATGGCAAGTATCTCCCACGGGCGCGGCGCATCAACCGAAAAAACGCCCTGCGGTAAATTATCGGTTTGGTCGTCTATATAATCTTTGGCAGCAGAGATATCGCTTTCGGTAAAATACGGCACATAATTGCTGTTATAAGCGTTTCCGTATTTTACAAGATTTGCAATCCGGTTTACAAGCACTGTGGTTTTACCACTGCCCGCGCCTGCCAACACAAGCACTGCGCCGTTTATTGTTGTTACCGCCTCAAATTGACGGTCGTTCATATAGCCGAAATCTTTTTTTATAAGATTTCGGCGGAGTGTTAAAAATTGTTCTGTCATAATGTTTTATTTTTTCTCCGATAAATCATAGTGGAATTGCGCTGTTTGACGCAACAATTCAGCGTGTGAATCGGTATGAGCCACCATAACTATCGGTTTTGTAAGATCGAGACTAAATATACCCATTATTGATTTAGCGTTAACAACGTACTTTCCTGAAAGCAGCTCAATATCATACGGTTTTTCATTTGCTATATCAACAAACTTTTTTACGGCTTCAAAATTTTTTAAAATTATTGTTTTTTCCAACATTTTTTACACTTCCGAATCTAAATTAAGTATAATCCTGAATCAAGTAACGCAAACTCATAGCTTCCCGACTTTATAAAGGAGTGTACACCCTCTTCAAAGCTATAGTAATCATCTACCGAATAGCTTTCAAGATCGACCCTTACTATGCTGTTTGTACTGTTGTTACAAACATAAGCTATATCTCCATCAATGAAAATGTTTTGAGGATTGTTAAACGGCGAGCTTTTTCCGCCTATGCGAAGCTCAGCGCGCATTGTATTTATGTTAAATCTAATCAAAACATTAGTGCTTGAAAAGCTTGCCCAAATGCTGTTTTTATGAAAAGCTATGCTCGAAGGCATTTCGTCGCGATATTTAAGCTCGCCGCCGATATTTATAAGCCCGTCATTATCGATAATAAATACCTGCCCTTTTTCGTCACACAAAAACAATCTGCCGTTGGGTAAAATTATAGATTTAAGCGAAACAAAATTTTTGCAAAGCTTTAGCGCTATAGGATAATTACTACCAAATTTAATATTCCAAAAAACCGTTTCGCTCACATCGGTCATCGTTTGGTTTTCAAACGATAGCATTTTATACCATACTATATCCCCTTCATCAACAACCGCCTTTTGATACGGAAATATAATTCCATCGGTTTTGGGCATTAGCTCGTAAATTTTGCCGTCAAATATTTTTTTCACTCTGTTTTCAGTCCTTTATATCTTTAATACGCCGTTATCGATCATACTTTGTACGGCAAGTAACACACCCGTTTTGGCGCTGTGATAGTTGAGTCCTCCCTGCATCCAAGCGGCATACGGCGCTCGAAGCGGAGCATCAGCAGAAAGCTCGATAGACGACCCTAAGGTAAACGCTCCCGCTGCCATAATAACCTGATCGTCATATCCGGGCATATCCGACGGCTCGGGACGAACAAACGAATCCACAGGGGCACCCGACTGCATACCTCGACAAAAAGCAATAAGGGCTTCGGGTTTATTTAAAATTACACTTTGTATAATATCTGCGCGAGCTTCATTAACCGTTGGACTTACCTTGTAACCCAAATCTTCCAATAGTGCCGAAGCAAAAACCGCCGTTTTAAGCGCCTCGCCCGTAACGTGCGGCGCCGCAAAAAGTCCCATATAAAGCTCACGGTTGTGACCGAGAGATGCACCGACCTCGCGACCTACACCCGGCGCTGTCATACGGCCAGCGCACATTTCAACGTACTTCTGCTTTCCTGCGATATATCCGCCTGTAGGCGCAATACCGCCTCCGGCATTTTTAATAAGAGAGCCTGCAATAATATCGGCCCCTACCTCAGTCGGTTCACGGGTTTCAACAAATTCGCCATAACAGTTATCTACCATAATAACAGTACTGGGCGATACCTCGCGAACTGCGTTACAAAGCTCTTCAATTTTGTCAATTGTAAGGCTTGGTCTAAGACTATATCCGCGCGAACGCTGTATATAAGCCATTTTATAATTTCCCCACGAAAGCTCGGCACGAATTGCATTTATATCGGGTGTGCCATCGGGAAGTAAATCTACCTGATGATACTCTACACCAAAATCGGCAAGCGAGCCATCGGTATGACCTTCAAAGCCAAACACACCTATAATGGTATCATATGGTCTTCCTGTAAGCACAAGTACCTTGTCACCAGGTCGCAATATACCAAATAACGCAACAGTTAACGTATGCGTGCCAGAGGCAAAGCTATGACGTACAATGGCATCCTCGGCTCCCATACAATCAGCAAAAAGTCGATCTAACGTGTCGCGACCAACATCACCATAACCATAACCCGTAGAGGTGCCGAGGTGCATTTCACTTACACGATTTTTAATAAATGCGTTAAGCACTTTGGTTTGGTTGTATTCTGTAATACTATCTATTGTTTGAAAGCTTTTTTGCGCCTTTTTTTCGGCGGCACAACTAAAGCTTTCAAGCTTTGGATCAAATTTAAAGTAATTCAAGTGTTTTTCCTCCAATAGCCCGCTGTATACCACAAGCTAAAATTATTTTTTAAATAAAAATGCATTACCCTTTCTTCACACACTGCTATCGCTGGCAAATTATACATCGACAACAAACCGTTAAGCGCAACTGTACCCATTCCCTTTTTGTGTGATGCAATTCCGTTTACAAGAACAGCCTGTCCGTCGCTTATTCCAATTGCGGCGCATAAATCCTTACGCGCATAATACTTAAGATGTCCGTGATTAAGCCTGTGGCAAAAGTCGACGGCAAAATATTCATAGGCGGGCAATTCCAAGCCGTCAACATCGAGCAATTTATAAATACAGTCGCTATTTACTTTTTCCGACGGTACATTACTTTTGTAAGCGTATTCGCTTTTCATAACACAAACCCGATGAAAATTGTTCCCAAAAAGAGCTGTCAATGTTTGCTCGTCCGAAAAGACTGATAACGGTGATATAACGTTTATAAATTCGCGCAGCTCTGCAAAATCTGTGTCTCCATAAAAAATAACCATATTTCCATCAAGCATGGATATTACCGTTTTATTGTCTTGTAACCAAAAAAGCGCAATATCCTTGTATGAATTATAATTGCAGTTAATTTTTATAACCTCGGCACGTGGCAAAGAAATATTTGGAATTTCATTTACCAACGAAATCATAGCTGTCCGCTCGCAATTTTATTTATCATATATTTTGTGAGGTCGCGTACTGCTACAACATCACGCATATCGCAAGTTGAACCTGCAGTATGGATATAACGGCACGGCACCGACAATGCCACTACGCGAACACCACCGCGACTTAGATGAATGGCTCCTGAGTTGTTACCGCCTGCAACGGCGCATTTGCTTTGAGCGGGTATTCCGCTTGAAAGCGCTGCATTGTAATAATCACGGTCATAACTGGTTGCGCCGTCCATAAAGGAAACTACCGCTCCCTTTCCTTGACAGCAAACCCTTTTACTTTCAGCCACACCTGCAACGTCGGCAGCAGTTGTGCCATCAATAACTATTGCAGCATCCGGCTCTACCGAAAAGGCAACCACGCCCGCACCTCTTAGTCCAACCTCTTCCTGAACGGAAAAGCTGGCATAAAAATCATACTCACTATCTTGCTTTAAAAGGTCAATCAAAACAGCACATCCAACGCGATCATCGAGCGCCTTGGCAAGAATTTTATCTCCTGCTATTGTAAAGTCGCTACACATAACAGCGCAATCTCCCACGCTCAACAATTCTTCTGCCTCTTTATCGGTTGTAGCACCAATATCGATATAAAGACTATCGGCTCCGGGTAATTTTTTGCGTTCGTCCGCGTCACAAAGATGCACAGGTTTTCCGCCTATAACCCCAAGTGTTTTACCGTTTATAAGCACACGTCTAAGCATCAACGCTGCGGTATCTATGCCGCCTACTGTTGTAAAACGCAAAAATCCGTTTGATTCTATGTGAGTAATTATAATGCCGACCTCGTCAAGATGAGCATCTATTAAAATCTTTTTTGAGGGTGTGGCTTTACCTTTTTTAAAAGCAATCACATTTCCTAAATTATCGACACGGTATTCGCAAAAATCTTTAATTTGAGAAATAACAAATTCACGCACGGCGGCTTCATCGCCCGAAGTGCCGTCTATTAAACAAAGCTGTTTTAGTAGTTCTGTCATTACGCATTACCTCCTTTTAAAATATACTTTTCAAGAAGGTCGCAAATATTTTCTATATCCTTGATATCTATAATTTCTACATCGCTGTGCATATTACGAAGCGGTATTGACACAAGACCTGTTTTTACACCGACTTTAGAAACCGATATAACGTCACCGTTGGTACCTGTTCTGCTGCCCATAACCTCGGTTTGATAACTAAGCTCGTTTTCTTTTGCAATTGCAACAAGTTTTTTTGAAATGCTTTTATCAAGCACGGGCGACATACCAATCATTGCGCCGCCACCCAATTTACCGCAATCATTACTTGATACGTCGGGCGCATCGGCAAACGAAACGTCGATAACTATTGCTTCATCAGGAGAAATGTCAAACGCAGTTATTTTTGCGCCCCTGTTTCCAAGCTCCTCCATATCTGTAAATGCAAAAACAACATTACAGGGAAGCCTTTTTCCTTGCAATTTTTCGGCAAGAGCCAAAAGGCAAACCACCCCTGCTCGATTGTCGAGACTTTTACCCGTAATTCTGTCACCTTGCAAAGATGCGGCCTTGGTATTAAAAGTAACATAGTCACCAAGCGAAATAATTTGCTTTGCATTTTCGCCTAACAGGGTGTCAATTTTAAGCGTAGATATATCGTCGTATTCCTTTGGACCGCCAAGGTGCGGAGGTGTCGCGCAAAAAACGCCTGTAATTTTTTCTTTACCGTGAATAGTAACTACTCTTGAAGGCAGCGTACGAAGGTCAATTCCGCCGCAGTTTTTTACGGTTAAAAAACCATTGTTGTCTATATCGGTAACAACAAAACCTATCTCGTCGATGTGGGCTTCAAGCATAAGGGTATAATCACTTTCGCCCTTGATTTTGCCTACTACATTATTTTGGTTTTGTTTGGTATCTGCATAGTTAGACAATATGTCAGATGCAATTTTGCTTGCCTCGGTTATATTACCTATACCGACAGCATCAGAAAGTTTTAAAAGTGTTTCTTTAATATTCATTACAATTCATTCACCAGTTTTTTAAAATGATTTCCTCTTACTACAAAATTAGGATACGCATCAAAGCTGGCACACGCAGGAGAAAGGGTTACTATATCACCCGAAACAGCCGTTTCGTGTGCGCGCTTTACCGCTTCGTCAATGTTTTTTACCCTTATGATTTCGGGCTTACCGTAATATCCGCCGTATTCACGCAGGCATTTTTCAATCTTGTCGGCAGTATCTCCGCAAAGATATAATGTTTTTACCTTTTCAACCAAATATGGCATCATTGGTTCAAAAGGTATATTTTTATCATAACCACCTGCAATAAGAATAACTTTTTGGTCAAAGGCTTTAAGCCCTGCGATTGTTCGTGTGGGGCTTGAAGCTATGGAATTATTATAATATTTAACTCCGTCCTTTTCACGAACAAACTCAATTCGATGCTCAACACCGCCAAAATCCCGCGCTACTTTACATATGTTTTCTACGCTTACATATCCCCATACAGCCGCAATAGCTGTAAGATAATTTGCTACGTTGTGATCACCAAAAATTTTAATTTCTTTACGGTTTATAATCGGCGTATCAACACCATTGTGAGTCATATGAAGGATTCCGCCATCGTCGAGCCAAGCACCGTTTTGAAGTTTACGTATCATACTAAAACCAATATTTTCGCCACGAACATCATTACGAAATGTTTCGGTAATACCGTTATCACGATTAAGAACTGTACGCGAAAATGCGTTTTGGTGCATTAACACATTCTTTTTGGCATCAACGTATTCATCCATATCCTTATGCACGTCAAGATGATTTGGTTCTACATTTGTAACGACCGCAACATCAGGACTTTGGCGCATAGAGATAAGCTGAAACGACGAAAGCTCTACCACGACAAAATCGTCGGCTTTTATCTCTTCTATTTTAGGAAGAAGCGGTGTACCTATATTTCCACCAACAAACACCTTCTTGCCCTCGGCTTCAAGCATTTTTGCAATAATGGTAGTGGTTGTTGTTTTACCGTCCGAACCAGTTATTGCAAAAATCCTTGCGGGACAAAGATCAAAAAACACTTCCATTTCGCTTGTTACAACAATACCGCGTTCACGCGCGGCATCAAGCTCGGGAAGATTAAACTTCATACCGGGGGTGCGGAATATGATGTCCACATCAAGATTATCGAGATATCCGTCACCAAGCTTTAGCTGGGCGCCTGCCACCTCTAATTCATTTGCTATATCGCCTATTTGTTCACGGGTACGTCGGTCACACGCTACCACTTGTGCGCCATATTTTAACAATTTAAAAATCAATGGAGTATTGCTGACACCTACGCCGCATACTGCGATTTTTTTACCATTTAATCCAGCAAAAAATTGCCTGTAGTCCATAAAGCGTTCCTCCAAAAATTAGTCTAAAATTTGTTCGGTGGCGCTATCGTCGCCGTACATATCTATTGTAGGATCAAATTTTTTCATTTCGATAAATTCTTCAAGCGTTACGCCAAGCTCATTGATTAACTTGGCATTATTAATGCCAACAAATCGCCAATGCCATGACTCGTAAATAACACCTGTTATATGCTGTTTGTCTTTTGGATAACGAAGTATAAAGCCGTAATTTTCGGCGTTTTCGCACATCCAGGTGTACATTTCGGTGTTTTCAAATCGGTCTTGCGCCATATTAAAATCGGCGCAAAGCCCTGTGTTATGTTCACTTGTTCCGGGTCTTGCCACAACGGTAGCAGCCAGAGCCTCGTCACCGCCCACACGATCTACTTGTCGCTGGAACAAATCGTTTTGTACAGCATAACTACGAAAAGGCGACCATACCTGAAGGTCAACACCGTCCGCCTGAGCCGCAGCAACCATTGCAGTGATGTAAGGGTAAACATCCTTGTGTATTTGAGTTACGTAGTCGTTATTACGGTACTTGTCATCAATCTCTACAAGATACTCGCGAACCTTGGTGTCATAATCATCAGGCAAAGGATTATCGGCATTTATAAGCAGCAATCTACCAAAATTTGCATCAAGCTCGACACCAGTAGGCGTAACAAAAATCTCGGGCTTTGACGGTGTATCTATCTTCGACGAAGAAGCGTCTGAAGATGCTGGTTGATTATCGTCTAAATTAGAAGCAACATCTGATGAAATGATATCTGACGAAACATTCGCAATATCCTCATTATATCTAATTACTACAATTATAGCTACTATAAGCGCAATTATTACAGCAAGCAATGCCGCTAAAAGCGCTATGATTATTTTGTTTTTTGTTTTTTCGGTCATAATTTAACCTCTTTTATATACGTTTTCCAAGGGAACACATTAACTTTTCACTCTTCACTATTCTTTTTTACTCTTGATGAATAACCGCGTTATTCATCAAGCTTGAGTACTGCCATAAATGCATCCTTGGGCACTTCTACAGAACCGAGCTTACGCATTTTCTTTTTACCTTCTTTTTGCTTTTCAAGCAATTTCTTTTTACGGGTTATATCACCGCCGTAGCATTTTGCAAGCACGTCTTTACGCATAGCCTTTACCGTTTCACGAGCGATAATTTTACCGCCAACTGCCACCTGAACGGGAACCTCGAAAAGCTGTCTTGGAATATACTCTTTAAGCTTTTCGGCAATGCGGCGCGCACGCGCATAGGAATTTGAAGTGTGCACTATAAACGAAAGCGCATCAACTGTATCACCTGCAAGCATAACATCAAGCTTTACAAGGTTCGATTTTTGGTAGCCTGCAGGCTCATAATCGTAGCTGGCATATCCTTTTGTTCTGCTCTTTAATGCGTCAAAAAAGTCGTACACTATTTCACCCATCGGCAATACGTAGTGAATGTCTACTCGGTCGCCCATATAGGTCATACCCTTATAATCGCCGCGACGTTCCTCACAAAGCTGCATTATGGTACCTACATAATCGCTTGGCGAATAGATATGCACATTTGCAACGGGCTCGAGCGCCTCGGAAATAACAGCAGGGTCGGGATAGTTTGTTGGGTTATCTACAAATATTCTTTCGCCGTTTGTAAGCGCAAACTCATACTGCACGCTGGGAGCGGTAGTGATTATGTCAAGATTGTATTCACGTTCAAGACGTTCTTCAAGTATTTCCATATGCAAAAGTCCCAAGAACCCGCAACGAAAACCAAAGCCCAGCGCTTGTGATGTTTCGGGTTCAAAAAGCAACGAAGCATCGTTAAGCTGTAGCTTTTCAAGCGCCTCTCGTAAATCGGGATATTTTGCGCCGTCGGCAGGATATATACCGCAAAACACAACAGGTTTTGCCGCGCGATAACCGGGTAGCGCCTCGTCGGCGGGCTGGTCTGCCAATGTGATTGTATCACCAACACGCGCTTCACTTACGGTTTTTATAGAAGCAGCCAGATAACCTACCTCGCCCGCCTCTAACACATCACAGGTTTCATAATGGGTGGCGCGCTTGCGACCAAGCTCTACCACATCAAATTGGGCACCTGTTGCCATCATTTTTATGGTATCGCTTGCCTTAATTTTACCCGATACCACACGGAAATAAACTATTACACCCTTGTATGGGTCATAATAAGAGTCAAAAATAAGCGCTTTAAGCGGAGCTGTACGATCGCCCTTTGGAGCGGGTACGCCATCTACAATTGTTTCGAGAACCTGTTCAACATTTATACCCGTTTTCGCCGAAATCAGCGGAGCCTCGTCGGCAGGGATGCCGATAATATCCTCTATTTCGGCCTTTATTCTCTCGGGCTCGGCGGAGGGAAGGTCAATTTTGTTAATAACGGGCAAAATTTCAAGCCCGTGATCAACCGCAAGATATGTGTTCGCGAGGGTTTGAGCTTCAATTCCCTGCGAAGCGTCGACTACAAGTATTGCGCCCTCGCAAGCAGCAAGTGAACGTGACACCTCGTAGTTAAAGTCAACGTGTCCCGGAGTGTCAATAAGATTAAGCTCGTATTCTTTACCGTCTTTTGCAGTATAGTAAAGTGTTACCGCGTGCGCTTTTATGGTAATACCGCGCTCACGCTCTAAATCCATACTGTCAAGTATTTGTTCTTCCATATCACGCTCTGCTACCGATTGGGTAAGCTCAAGCAAGCGGTCGGCAAGTGTTGACTTACCGTGGTCGATATGTGCTACTATGCAAAAATTTCTGATATTTTCAAGTGGAAACGACAAGGCAAATTTCTCCTTATATATATTTATAATTATACATAATGCATTATATCACAGCAGTATGTAAATTGCAAGGTAGAGAATATTAAGATTTGAATATAATTTGCAGGCAAAAAACAAAAGCAAAGCCCTCGCATCTTTCACCTGCGAGGGCCTTATATGTTACGAATTTGTAAAAACAAAATATTTAATTTTAACTGTACATCGGACTCACCGTCTGTATAATTTTAGTTTTAATTTCAAACTAACTAAACTTTCGGACTCATTCCTTTACAAAATTATAGTTTTCGATTATAAACTAATTAAACCTTTGGACTCAATCCTTTATAAATTTATAGTTTTTAGGTTTACAGGCTTACCTGTACATTGGACTCACGCCTTTCAAATTATTTTTTTGAATTTGCTGGTGGAGTTTCCCTCATAGCGTTTTACCGCTCCTTTCTTCTTTCTGCATCTTTATTATATGTTAATATCTACAATTTGTCAACAAAAAGTTGATAACTTTTAGATATTTTGTATAAATAACTTAAAACAACGAGTGATTTTTGCTGTTTTGCACAAAATAAAAACAATTCTATTGACTGAATGCGATTTTTGGGGTAAAATAGATATGTTAGTTCGGTTAATTGGAGGTATAATATAATGAGTGAAATTAACAAGAATGAAGAATATAATCCTGATATTGTTTCCCTTGTAGACGACGAGGGCAAAGAATATATTTTTGAGGTTTTAGATGCTGTTGAAACTGACGAAGCGCGTTATTTGGCACTTTTGCCACAGTATACCGACCCACAGGCAATGCTTGACGATTCGGGCGAGCTTATAATCGTAAAGGTTGGCGAGGACAACGGCGAAGAGTATTTTTACGAAATTGAAGATGACGACGAATACGAAACCATAGCAGATGCTTTTGTAGATCGTCTTCAGGACCGTTTTGAAATAGACGAACAGTAATAAAAATGTTACGTTCTGCCTTGTGCGTGTATCTTGGTCTTATATAACCCTACAAGATAACAAAAAGGGATTTCTGCTCGAGTGGCGGGTTTGCAGACCTCCCGCGGCGGTGCCGAGTTCGGAAGAAGGGAGCGCGAAACCACGCGGCGAAAACCCACCTGAAATTAAGTTCAGGTTATCATTAAGCCGTTACGGCAAGGCGGAACGAAAGATTTTTTTTGATATTTTGGCAAAAAATTGCTTGACTTATCAAAAAATTGCGATATAATATGTATTGCTCAAATAAATATTGGGGAATTGTGTAACGGTAGCACGACAGACTCTGACTCTGTTTGTTGGGGTTCGAATCCCTATTCCCCAGCCAATTAAAAAAGGAATCAGTCCGCAAGGATTGGTTCCTTTTTTAATTCTCTTGCGTTTAATCAGGGATTCGAACAAGGCAGGAGCGTAGCGGAAGAAAACAGTCCGGTGGACTGTTTTCGCTGCCGTGGGCAAGCCGCTTGCGGCGCGATAGGCGCGTTGCGCCGGAAAATCCCTATTCCCCAGCCAGAAAACGACAGATTCCGACAGGAATCTGTCGTTTTCAACTAAATCCACCCTTGCGGGTGGGTGAAATATTGCTTTGCAATGTGAAATACACCTTCGGCGTGTGAAATTCGCCTCGACGGCGAGTGGGTGGATTTAATTTCACTTGATGCGATAGCATCAAATTTCACAATTTACGGAGTAAATTATTTCACCGTGAGCGTAAGCGAACGATTTCGCTAAAAACGAACGGTTATGTAAGAGTTCGAATTCATACGCAAAAACGGCA
>JAFSBZ010000039.1 GCA_017437005.1 Clostridia bacterium
AGCATCTGTCTCGTACTCAACGTGAGCGGTGTTGATTGTGATACCACGTTCTCTTTCTTCAGGTGCCTTATCGATGTTTGCATAGTCTTCAAAAGAAGCCTGGCCCTTGAGTGAAAGATACTTTGTAATTGCAGCAGTAAGAGTAGTCTTACCATGGTCAACGTGACCGATTGTACCAATGTTAACATGTGGCTTATTACGTTCGAATTTAGCTTTTGCCATTTTTGTTTCCTCCTAAAAAGTAAGATAAATTTTAGATAAATATAGTTTACCAAATAATATTTGAAATTTCAAGTATTATTTGAAAAGTTTAAAAGATTAATTTTTAGCTCTGTTAGAGATAATCTTTTCAGCAATGCTCTTTGGAACTTCCTTGTAACCGTCTGGTTCCATTACATACTGACCACGGCCCTGTGTTTTAGAACGAAGGTCGGTAGCGTAACCAAACATATCACCAAGAGGTACGCGAGCATTAATCTGCTTAAGACCTGAACGGTCTTCAAAGCCCTGAATTTCGCCACGACGTGAGTTAAGGTCACCGATAACGTCACCCATGTATTCTTCAGGAACAATAACTGTAACCTTCATAATTGGCTCAAGAAGAGCAGGATCAGCTATACGGCAAGCTTCTTTAAATGCCATACTACCTGCGATCTTAAATGCCATTTCAGAAGAGTCAACTTCGTGGTATGAACCATCGTAAAGTGTTACCTTAACGTCAACTACAGGGTAGCCTGCAAGTACACCTGAGTGCAATGCGCCCTGAATACCTTGGTCAACAGCAGGAATATATTCCTTAGGAACTGTACCACCGGTAACAGCATTAATAAATTCATAGCCCTTACCTGTCTCGTTAGGCTCAAGAATGATCTTAACGTGACCGTACTGACCAGAACCACCAGACTGACGTTTGTACTTAGTTTCGTGGTCAACCTTCTTGCGAATGCTTTCTTTGTAAGCAACCTGAGGAGCACCAACGTTTGCTTCAACCTTAAATTCGCGGAGCAAACGGTCAACGATGATTTCAAGGTGTAACTCACCCATACCGGCAATAATTGTCTGTCCGGTTTCTTCATCGGTATAGCACTTAAAGGTTGGATCTTCTTCAGCAAGCTTTGCAAGAGCAATGCCCATCTTTTCCTGACCTGCTTTTGTCTTTGGCTCAATAGCAACACGGATAACAGGCTCAGGGAAGTTCATTGATTCAAGAATTACAGGATGCTTTTCATCACAAAGGGTATCACCTGTTGTGGTGTTTTTAAGACCAACAGCCGCTGCGATATCACCTGCGTAGCAGGTTTCAAGCTCTTCACGGTTGTTAGCGTGCATCTGCAAAATACGTCCCATTCTTTCGCGGTTTTGCTTAACCGAGTTGTATACGCCAGCGCCTGCATCAACAGTACCTGAATATACACGGAAGTAGCAAATTTTACCTACGTATGGGTCAGTAGCAATCTTGAAAGCCAATGCTGCAAATGGCTCCTCATCAGAAGAAATTCTCTGCTCTTCTTCATCGGTATCAGGATTAATACCCTTAATAGCTTCTACGTCGGTAGGAGCAGGCATATAATCAACGATAGCGTCAAGAAGTGGCTGAACACCCTTGTTACGATAAGAAGTACCGCAGCAAACAGGAACCATCTCGTTAGCAATTGTAGCTTTACGGATGATAGCCTTCATTTGTTCAACGGTAGGCTCTTCACCCTCAAAGTATTTTTCCATAAGCTCTTCGTCCATTTCAACAATAGACTCAATAAGAGCGTTACGATACTTTGCAGCAAGTTCTTTCATATCCTCAGGAATTGGTTCACGACGAACATCTTTACCGAGGTCATCATAATAAATTTCAGCATCATTGTTTACAAGGTCAATGATACCCTTAAATGTGTCTTCACTACCGATAGGAAGCTGAATCGGAACTGCGTTGCAGTTGAAACGCTCTTTAATCATATCGAGTACGTGATAGAAGTCAGCACCCATAATGTCCATCTTGTTCACGTAGATCATACGGGGAACTTTATATTCATTAGCCTGATGCCAAACGGTTTCAGACTGTGGTTCAACACCGCCCTTTGCGCAAAGTACGGTTACAGAACCGTCAAGTACGCGGAGTGAACGCTGAACTTCAACTGTAAAGTCAACGTGTCCGGGAGTGTCGATAATATTGATACGATGGTCATTCCAGAAACATGTGGTAGCAGCAGAAGTAATGGTAATACCACGCTCCTGCTCCTGAGCCATCCAGTCCATAGTTGCGCCACCATCGTGAGTTTCACCCATCTTACGGTTTACACCGGTGTAGAAAAGGATACGCTCGGTGGTGGTTGTTTTACCGGCGTCGATATGAGCCATAATACCAATATTTCTTGTCATTTCAAGAGATACTTTTCTTGGCATTTTAAACCTCCATCCGCGTGTCTCACGCGGTTTTTAACAAATTACCATCTGTAATGAGCAAAAGCCTTGTTTGCTTCTGCTGTTCTGTGCATTTCTTCACGTCTTTTAACTGCATTACCTAAGCCGTTAGTAGCATCGATAATTTCGTTTGCAAGACGCTCTTTCATTGTGCGCTCTGAACGCTGACGGCTGAACATTGTAAGCCATCTAAGCGCCAAAGTCTGCTTTCTTTCAGGACGAACCTCAAACGGTACTTGGTATGTTGCACCGCCCTTACGTACTGCTTTACATTCGAGCTGTGGCATAATATTTTCCATAGCAGCATCAAATACTTCAAGTGGTTCTTTACCTGTTTTTTCACTAATGATGTCAAACGCGCCGTAAACTATCTTTTGAGCTACACCCTTCTTACCGTCAAGCATAATGTTGTTGATAAGGCGAGTAACCTTCTTTGAATTGTAGATAGGATCTGGCAATACATCACGTTTTGCAATAAAGCCTCTTCTTGGCATTGTACTTCCCTCCTTCATAGGAATGATATCATAGGTACTCGAGTTGACAAATTCCCGTTAACACCAAACAAGGCTTTTTAACATATATAAAGCCTGCCGGTTTACAGCAGAGATTGTCTATTCTCTAAAAAAATTATTTCGCACCTGCTTTAGGACGCTTTGCGCCATACTTGGAACGACTTTGCATTCTGTTAGCTACACCCTGTGTATCAAGTGTACCTCTGATGATGTGATAACGTACACCAGGAAGGTCCTTAACACGTCCGCCACGAATAAGAACAACAGAGTGTTCCTGAAGATTGTGACCGATACCGGGAATGTAAGCTGATACTTCGATGCCGTTTGAAAGACGTACTCTGGCAATTTTACGAAGAGCAGAGTTAGGCTTCTTAGGTGTAGAAGTTTTAACAGCTGTGCATACGCCGCGCTTCTGTGGTGAATCGTTGTCGGTAAGGTTGCGCTTCATAGAGTTGTAACCCTTTAAGAGTGCAGGAGCCTTAGCCTTCTTTTCAACGGTTTCACGACCACTACGAACTAATTGGTTAAAGGTAGGCACTTTTCACTATCTCCTTTCTTTAAAAAATAGACTCGACGAAACACGCATAGTTTCGCACGCTATCATATAATAACACCAACACCCTTATTTGTCAACAGTTTTTTTCAAACAAATAAGGGTGTGTATTTAATTGATTTTTTTGTTATTTTTAATATTATCTATCGTAAGCGTTATAGCCCAGATTATACACGCGCCGGCCGCGATTGATAGCGCATATTGCAAGGTAATATTTGCATAGCTTTTAGCTTCTTCCCAGTTTCGCATTACAGCATTACTACACGTATAGTAAAGCGCTCTGCCGGGAATTAGCGGAATCACCGACGTTATAAAGAAAAGCGTTGACGGAGCTTTTTTTACACGCGCCATAATTTCACTGTAAAGCGCCGATGAAGCTGATGCTAAAAGTCCTGCAAAGAATATAGCATTCCACCAATGCATACCAAACAGATACAGTCCCCAATTAAGTAGACCGCCAAGTGCCGCAACTATAAGATATTGCTTTTTAAGTCCAAACAACAATGCAAAACCAAGCGAACCTAACATACCGGTAATTAGCTGAATCATAATTTCATTCATATCGCAATACCTCCCACCAGAAGAATTGCAAGCATAAAACCGACTGCAAGACCAGCCGCCCAGAGCAAACTTTCAATCAACCGCATAAGTCCCGATATAGTATCACCTACTAAAATATCGCGCATAGAATTAGTAAATGCAATACCTGGAATAAGCAACATTATAACACCTATTATAACCATATCTGTATGCGTTGTTGGTATAAACCTTGTAGCCATACAAATCAATACGCCCACAACAAACGAACATACTATATTAAATATTATGTTGTTGGGAAAAATATTTGATATTTTCCTTTGGAAAAAGCAAACAAGCAGTGCAAAAACTGCAGCAATTATTCCATCGAGAATATTGCCACCAAAAAATACAGCAAACGCACCTGCAGCTAAAGCAGAACCTAAATAAAACTTCCACAAATTTGCAGGCTGCTTACAGCTCTTTATTTCAAGTTCCAACTCTTCTATTGGTAACGGACTTTCGCAGCACTTACGGCTAAGTGCATTAAGTCCTTCAAGTCGCCATAGTTTGTTGCTGCCGGGACTTTCTACACGTCGGCTTTCGGTAATAAGATTGCCATCGCCAAATTTCATTGTTACTATAATGCTTGCGGTAATAACCATAACATCAGTTTCGGTTGCGCCGTAGGCCTTGCCCATAAGTGATAATGTGTTCTCTACACGGCGAACCTCACCACCCGAGCACATCATCATCTCACCCATATCAAGCAGTAAATGTAAAAGTTTATATTCTTCTGCCTTTGTAAGTGTCATGAACTCACCTTCTTTAACTCGAACAATTTAACATATATTTATGTATTTTTCAAGATTAAATTTTATCGTAATTTATTCTGTATAAAATTTATCTTCTTTCCATTTTTCAGGATTTTTGTCTATGTATTGCCATATTTCCTTATAATCCTCTTCCCCGCGAATTATATGGTCGTATGACCTATACTGCCAAATATTTTTACCATACTGTTTGTTGCAAAATCTTTTAAATGTTCCCACGAAATTTGAAATTTTAGAATTTGTAGGGACCGGCGTCCCCGACGGTCCGTCATCAGACCTTATTATCTCGATTAACATATGTATGTGATTAGGCATAACCACATATTTGTTAATTTTTATATCATCATAAAAATCGGTCATGATTTCAATTTGTTGATTTGCAATTTCGCCATATTCGGTAAATTTTATTTGCGGACCGTCAAGGATGCCGGTCCCTACAATGTCGCATAAAAGTTTTCGCTTATCCTTGGTACACATCGTTATAAAATAATATCCGTCTTGGCTGTAATCGTAATCTTTGAGTCTTATATGTTTTCTTTTAGGTAATTGCATTTATATCACCATCGAAAACAAAAACAAACCCACAGCATCTAACAATAGTCCAGTAATTATACTAATCAATGTGACTAAATGCCCCAAATATTGCTTTATTAAAATCATAAATACATTTACAAGACCTATTCCAATAGAACAAGAACCTATCAGCCCCAAAAAGAAACCTATTGCACCGTACATATTACCAATTTGTGTTGTAGGCTCAAACGCACTAGTTGGCGTTACACAAAAAAAGATTATAAGAGGAAAAAATAATATCACAATAGACACAATTGTGTGAAATGTATACCATATTCCGTATTTTTCTTTTAATTCTTTTTCTTGTTTTGGTGAAAAATACTTTTTGGCATTTTTAGGAATTTTCCAATAATCATTAAATTTCACTAAACTCATCACCTATAAATTTTCTTAATTACATATAGATTAATAATACCACAAGTTCATTATTATTACAACAAATAAAAAAGAGAGATAGCAAACACTATCTCTCTTAAAATTTATTTTGTATAACTATTAATACATTCCACCCTGAGCGGCTGCTGCTGCGGCTGCAGCGGCATTTGCTGCGGCTACGTCTTCGGGCTTGTCGGCTACAAGGCTTTCGGTTGTAAGCACCATTGCGGCAACACTAGCTGCGTTTTCAAGTGCTGAACGTGTAACCTTTGTAGGATCTACAATACCTGCATCTATCATATCGGTATAGGTTTCGCTATAAGCATCAAAGCCGTAATTAACCTTACCGCTATTTAAAATCTTGTCAATTATAACAGAGCCTTCAATACCTGCGTTATATGCAATCTGACGGATTGGTGCCTCAAGCGATTTAAGAACAATGTTAACGCCTGTCTTTTCGTCACCCTCGGTTTTATTTGCCAATTCTGTTACTGCAGGAATAGCGTTAAGAAGTGCTACACCACCGCCTGCTACAATACCCTCTTCAACAGCTGCCTTTGTAGCGGCAAGAGCATCTTCTATGCGTAGCTTTTTGTCCTTCATTTCAATCTCGGTAGCGGCGCCAACCTTAATAACTGCAACACCGCCAGCAAGCTTTGCAAGACGTTCTTGCAATTTTTCGCGGTCAAATTCACTTGTTGTAACTGCAATTTCATTTCTGATTTGAGCAACGCGGTCTTTGATTGCGGTTTTATCGCCTGCACCATCAACAATAACGGTGTTTTCCTTTGTAACCTTAACCTGACGTGCGCGGCCAAGCTGCATAACACTTGCATCCTTAAGCTCAAGACCAAGCTCTTCAGTAATAACCTCGCCGCCTGTAAGGATAGCAATATCACGAAGCATTTCTTTACGTCTGTCACCAAAGCCAGGTGCCTTTACTGCAACGCAGGTAAATGTACCGCGAAGCTTGTTAACGATAAGGGTTGAAAGAGCCTCGCCCTCGATATCCTCGGCAACAATAACAAGCTTTTTACCCGACTGAACAATCTGTTCAAGAAGCGGCAAAATCTCTTGAATGTTAGAAATCTTTTTATCGGTAATAAGAATGTAAGCATCATCAATAACTGCTTCCATCTTATCGGTATCGGTTACCATATAAGGTGTGATATAACCGCGGTCAAACTGCATACCCTCTACAACCTCTGAATAGGTTTCAGCCGTCTTTGATTCCTCAACAGTGATAACACCGTCAGCAGATACCTTTTCCATAGCCTCGGCAATAAGTGAGCCAATTTGAGCATCGCCCGAAGATACAGTTGCAACACGGGCAATATCGTCGGTGCCCGAAACCTTTTTAGAGTTTTCAATAATGGTGGCAATAGCGGTATCTACAGCTGTTTTAATACCCTTTTTAACTACCATTGGGTTTGCGCCTGCGGCTACATTTTTCATACCCTCGTTAATAAGAGCTTGTGCGAGCACTGTAGCAGTTGTGGTACCGTCACCTGCGGCATCGTTTGTTTTAACCGATACTTCTTTAACAAGCTGTGCGCCCATATTTTCAAAAGCATCTTCAAGTTCAATTTCTTTTGCGATGGTAACACCGTCATTTGTAATAAGGGGTGAGCCATATTTTTTATCAAGAACAACGTTTCTGCCCTTTGGTCCCAATGTTACTTTTACAGCGTTAGCAAGCTTATCTACACCTGTTTGAAGCGCTTTACGTGCTTCCTCACCAAAAATAATATTTTTTGCCATAATAGAAAATCTCCTTATTCAACTATTGCAAGAATATCCGAAAGATGTAAAACGGTATATTCCTCGTTATCAATCTTAATATCGGTGCCGGCATATTTTGCGGCGATAACCTTGTCACCGGGTTTCACGGTCATAGCGACCTCTTTACCATCTACCATACCACCTGGACCTACTGCCACAACCTCGGCAATTTGAGGTTTTTCTTTAGAAGCGGATGTAAGAACAATGCCGCTTTTGGTTGTTTCTTCTGCTGCTGTTGCCTTTATGACAACGTTGTCAGCCAATGGTTTAATTGTCATAATAAAAATCTCCTTTTACTGCGTTGCAGTTATTTTATATTAGTAATTATATCCAATAAATTTTAAAAGTCAAGCAAAGTCAAAAACATTTAAACTTTTGTTAACAGATTATTCGCAATACCCTTTGGTATGACAAATTTCACTGCGTTTTTCACAAGCTCAAATTTCATATTTGTGGTTTCAATAATCTCACCGTCAAGATTTACCGGTATCGGTTTGTCAGAAGTAAATTCCATACTTGTGCAGTTTTTAAGCGTACAGCAATCAAGCTTTTTGTGTTCACCTTTTTTATAAACACCTAAAAACTTAAGAATTTTTAATTTTGATATTTTATCTACCAAAGTAAAATCAAGCTTGTTGTCATAAGGCACAGCCTCGGGTGCGCCCTTATAACCGCCGCCATAATACGGCGCATTAGCAATTACAGCAAAAAGGCAGTTTTTACGCTGCGGAGCTTCGCCGTCAACCGAAATGTCTGCCGTTATGCCAAGCTTGCCTAAAAAGGTTTTTACAATAGCGAGCGTATAGGCAAAAGAACCCGACACAAGCGGCCAGTTTTTAAAAAGTGCCATATCACGTGCAACTACGGCATCCATACCAACCGAGCAACCGTTAAGGCAGTATTTATCGCCCGCCTTAATTAAATCCATTTCCATTGTTTCGCCGTCAATTTGTTCGGCAATATTCATAAAGTTATCACGACTTTTAAAAAACTTTAAAAAATCGTTTGCCGAACCGCAAGGGATTACTCCAAGCTCTACGTTACTATGTCCTGTAATACCATTAAGAACCTCAAAAACGGTTCCCTCGCCACCGCACGCAAACATACGAATACTATCGCCTGTTTCCGCCTCACGCTTTGCATCAGCCTGCGCATCTCCAATAGCGGTGGTTATATGTATTTTTACTTCTTCACTTTTATCGGCAAAATATGATTTTACAGAATTGATAATCTCCTCTTGCGCATTTCCCTTGCCTGCTACGGGGTTAATATAAAAAATATATCTCATTGTTTTATATCCCTTTATTTTTAAAGTACATAAACAGTTGACACTTAATCATACCGTTATAAAGCTTACGACGTTTATCAGCGGTTTCACCAAAATGCTTTTCAAACTCATCGTGTGGGCTTATTACAAAATACTTTTTACCTGGCGCGCGGTCAAAACGTTCGCCCATTGTTTTGTAAAGCTTTTCAGCTTCACGTACATCGAGCAATCGCTCACCGTAAGGTGGATTTGTAATAACAAGTAAACGCTCATCGGGAGTTTTAAAGTCATGTATATCACCAACTGCTGCTTTAACGTATTTTTCCACCCCTGCTTTTTTAGCATTTGCAAGTGTAAGCTCTACTGAGGCGGGGTCAATATCATAGCCTTGCGCTTTAAAATCAATGTTTTTAATAATTAAATCCTGTGCGCGCATACGTTCTTGTTGCCAGACGGTCTTTGGTATTGAACTAAAACGCTCTGCCGCAAAAAATCGACGTAATCCAGGCGCTGTTTTGGTAGCCATTAAAGCCGATTCTATAAGCAACGTACCGCTACCGCAAAACGGGTCGTAAATGTGTGTGTCGGGAAAAATTCGCGCCAAATCACACATAGCCGCACCCAATGTTTCTTTAAGCGGAGCATCGTTAGAATTGCGGCGGTAACCGCGTTTGTGAAGTCCCTCACCCGAAGTATCAATTGTTACGGTTACATTATCTTTAATTATGGTAAAACGAATTTTAAATTCAGCGCCTGTTTCTGCGAACCAGCTAATACGATACTTTGACGAAAGCCTGTTTACTATCGCTTTCTTTATTATAGACTGACAGTCAGGAATACTAAAAAGTGTTGAATTTATACTTGAACCTGCGCTTACAGGAAAAGCGTCATCTTTACCAATAAACCGCTCCCAAGGAAGCGCTTTTACTTTGTCAAAAAGCTCGGTAAAGGTGGTAGCATGAAACTGCCCCATATTTATAAGTATGCGCTCGGCAAATCGAGAATTTATATTCGCGCGAGCAAGCATATTAAAATCGCCTTCAAGTAATACTCTGCCGTTTTCTGCCTCAACCTTTTCAAAACCCATTCGTCTGAATTCATCAGCGGCAATACTTTCTACACCGAACAAACACGGCGCTATCATTTTTATGTTTTCCATCTTTAAATTTCCTTTGTAATATGTCTTGTTACGTGACAACCAATATTAACCGCAACGGGTAAACCCGCAATATGCGTAGGAGCAGTTTCAATATTAACCGCAAATGCAGTAGTCACGCCGCCAAAGCCCTGCGGACCTATATCTAACTTGTTAATTTTGTCAAGCAATTCATTTTCAAGCTCGGCATAAAACGGATTACTGTGTCTTGTGTCTATACTGCGGCAAAGCGCCTTTTTTGAAAGATATGCGCATTGCTCAAAATCTCCGCCTATACCAACGCCCACCACCATAGGAGGACAGGGATTATTAGATGCCGCTTTTACAATACTAAGCACCGCTTCTATTACCCCTTCTTTACCGTGTGATGGAGTAAGCATTTTAATGCCGCTCATATTCTCACTGCCAAAGCCTTTTGGAGCCACGGTAATTTTTATTTTATCACCAGGCACGATACTTGTATGTATTACGGCCGGTGTATTATCGTTGGTGTTTATACGGTTGAGTGGATCAGCTACCACCGATTTGCGAAGCAAACCGTTTGTATATCCACGTCGCACACCCTCGTCAACAGCTTCGGTTAAATCCCCGTCTACAATATGCACATCCTGACCGATTTCTAAAAAAATTACCGCCATACCTGTATCCTGACAGATAGGTATATCATACTGCGCCGCCGCTTCAAGATTTTTTTCTAAATCGCAAAGCACGCTTCTACCAAGCGTGTTGGTTTCACATTTGGCGCATTTGTGCAGGCAATTTTCAATATCGTTTGGTAATTGCTTATTGGCCTTTATACACAGGTCTTCAATAATATTTGTTATATCCTTTGCACTTATTTTTCTCATAAAATCACTTCTTAAAAAATAAAGGGCAGTTTCCCCTATTGGATGAAATCCGCCCTAAATATATTATTTTATACCCGAACCGCGTTTTGTGCGATTTGCATCCGGATTTTTCCGCTTCAAATCTGAAAATTTTTCATCGCTTGTTTGCTTAAAGCGACTCATCATTTCCTCAAAGCTTGCAGGCTCAGTCTTTTTAGGAGTCCACGTATATGTAGAGTCTATCGGTTGCTTTTCTACTACCTTTTTTCGCTCGCGACGAGGCGCATCATCCTTTTTTTCGGGTGGTAGCGCACGCTTTATACTAAGCGAAATTTTACCGTCTTCCGCAATGTTTAAAACCTTAACCTTAACAACATCATTTACCTTTACGTGCTCTTTTATATCGTTTACATAGTTTTTGGCAACCTCGGATATATGCACCATACCCGACTTGCCGTCACCTATATCCACGAACACGCCAAATGATGTTATTGTTGTAATTTTTCCCTCAACAATGTCGCCGATTTTAAGCTCCATAAACCTTTAAAGTCCCCCTAATTTCCTGATATATCAATATATATTTCTTCATCCGAATAAACAAAGCCCAATCTTTCACGCGCCGCCTTTTCGATTATAGCGGCATGAGAATCGCTTTCAAGCAGTTTTTCATACTCAGCTATGGTTAACTTTAAAGCATCGCGCTGGTTCTCGTACTCTTTAAGCTCTGACTTAACCTCTGCCAACTCGTTACCAAGACCAATAAGTACAGCCACCATATAAACTGAAACACCAAGAACAATAAGGCGCAACATAATACTTTTTCTACGCTTAGGTTTTTGTCTCATTTTGTGTTTTCTCCGCATTTATAATATTTTTATTAGTATACAACAATCCTAATGCATTTTTCAAGAGTTTTTTTGCACTTTTAAGTATTTTAAATACGTATGCAACCATTTTTAAAATTACTGACTCAAATTTCCCGTAAAAATCGTCTGTAAATTTACAAATTGCTGAATTAATATCCGCCATTTTTACAAACACGAAGCTTAAAATCGGCACAATAAGCTTTGATATACTTATACGAAACAAAATAAAACCAAATAATTCACCAAAGAATACATATCCCCTTACTTCTCCTTTGGTTCGAGCAATCATAAAAAGAAATGTCATAAAAGCATAAACAATCCACAACAGTATATCGGTTATAGTTATTACCAAAAAAGAATTTAAACACACCTTACGTACCGAGCGTATTATATCATATACAAAACAATAAAATGCTCCAAGTCCACACGATAATAAAAACGTAATTACCTGATCATAATTATTTATTTCCCACATAATTTATTTAAAAATACGTGACAAAAAGCCACCCTTTGTTTTAGCATCCGACATATAAACCACTGCATAAATTTTGCCCGTCGCACTTAATTCACCCGTAATTGAATTAAAGCTTTCTATATGCAGATTTTCTCCCTTTATAGTCATTTTACCGAGAGTACTGTCAAGTAATATTGTTTCATCATCAAAATTCAACACGTCCTTAACCGATGAAATGTTAAGAGTTTTTCGATTTTCAATTATAACGTTCTGAACGCCAACAAAATTTTCTTCCAAAATAAAACACCTCACTAAAATATATTTGCGAGGTGTTTTTGTTATTCAATTATTTTATACATAAGCGCAGCATCGTCTTTGCGAACCGTTTCAGCAACGCTTAACACTTGAACCTTGATGTTTTTAGCACCAAAAGATATATCGATAATATCGTTTGGTTTTACATCAAGTGATGCTCGCGCCACGCGCCCGTTTACCATTACTCTACCTGCATCACAAGCCTCATTTGCTATGGTGCGACGCTTTATAATTCGCGATACCTTTAAATACTTGTCTAATCTCATAAATTCTTTCCTTTAAAAAATTCAGAGCCGCCAATTTTGGCGGCTCATCGTTTACTAACACTAAATTAGTTGATAGCTTCTTTAAGAGCTTTACCAGCCTTGAAAGCAGGAACCTTTGAAGCAGCGATCTTAATCTTCTTACCTGTAAGAGGATTGATGCCTTCACGAGCAGCGCGTTCCTTAACTGAGAATGTACCAAAGCCAACAAGAGCAACCTTGTCACCTGCTTTAAGTGTAGCTTCAATAGCGTCAAACACTGCTACTACTGCCTTTGCTGCGTCTTTGTTAGAAAGACCTGCTTTCTCTGCAACTGCTGCTACTAATTCTGTTTTGTTCATAATAAGAACCTCCTGAATTTTTTTGTGTGTCTTACACTCGAAGTGCAAGCGTTTAAAAAATATTTCAAACGTCTTTAATAATTATAACTTATCTTTCGAAAAAATCAACTGATTTTAATAGATTTATTAAAAATATTCAAACTATTCTGCATATTTTTGTGCAAATTCCACCATATTTATCTAATGATTTTAAGTTTGGTAAACAATTTTAATAATTTATCGCCCTTTGGTAAAGACAATACATCATCCGGTTCAAATGTGTTTAATACAATAAGTACCGTCAAATACACCACTGCAGCAACTGCAATTTCAAGCACAGTGCCAATTTTTTCAAAAGCACTTAAATCTAAAATAATGGTAGATAAACCACAAGCAAGCGCCGCTATAAACGGCTTTAATATAGTTTTATAAATATTGGGCTTAACACCTGTATATTTAATAAGTGATAAAAGATTTGCAACAAAAATAAAGATAAACGATACCGCGGTGCCAAGTGCTGCTCCCTGTATATTTATGGTAGGTATTCCCACAAAAATCAGGTTAACTACAACCTTTAATACCGCCCCTATTGCAACATTACGAAGTGAAATTTTTTCTTTACCAATAGCCTGCAGCATACTTGTCATAGAAGTTGCAAGACCACCAAAAATTGCCGCGACACCGTATATTCTAAGCATTGTGCCACCAATTTCATACGATGCCGTTGTGCTGTATACAAGCTTCATTATTTCGCTGCCCATAAACAAAAATCCCATTCCTATAGGCATCGAAATAAGTGCGGTAAATTTAATCGGCGACTCTATATTGCGTTTAAGCAAAGCCTTATCTTTTTTGGTCCATGCAGTAGCAACTACCGGTAATGCGCTTACACCCAAAACGGAGGTAATGGTTGGTATTAAATTATAAAGAGTATAGGCCTTACTACGCACACCATAAAGAAGGGTTGGAAGCTCGGCATCGGTTAGCGCCTTTGTAACGCCTTGATTATAATCAACAATAGATGCGTTATACATATTGCGAATTATATCGGAAGCATCTTCCATAATTCGATTAAGTTGCCATTTAACCATTGTAACATCAACAAGTGAGCTTATGTTGTTTGCTAAAGATGTCATTACGATTGGTATGGCAATTACTATTAATGTTTTAGCTATTTGTTTTCCTGTTTGGACTTTTGGTGACTCAGTTAATTCTTGCTCTGTAATACCGTCACCCTTTATTTTGTAGCGTAGATACAAAAATGTTGCGGATGCCGCTCCACCTATAGTAATTCCAAGCATTGCACCGGCCGCAGCCAATGCAACATTGTTTGTTAGTCTTAAAATCACATAAGAAAAGCCTAAGCCCAAAATAAGTTTTCCTAAAGCCTCTATAACGTCAGATATAGCGGTTGGATACATATTGCGTAAGCCTTCAAAATATCCTCGGTATGTTGACATAACACAACAAAAAAGCAATGATGGAACTATAGCGTAAATACTATAAACTGTTTTACCTGTTGCGTCGGTTAGGCTAACAAACGGTTTTATCAGCAAAAACATTATTATAGCCGCTGTACAACCTGTTACAACAAATATTCTGCTTGTAATTTTTAGTGATTTTTTTACATCAAGATATCTGCCATTTGCCATATTCTCTGCTACGACACGTGAAATTGCTATTGGCAAACCTGCCATTGCAAGCGCATATATAGGCAAAAACAAATCATACGCAGATGAAAAATATCCATACCCCAAATCGCCCAAGATAATCGACAGTGGTATTTTAAAACAAGCACCAATTACTTTAACAAGCAACGTAGAGCACAGCAAAATTATCGCGCCGTATTCAAAGCTTTGTTGTTTTCTTTTATTTTCCTGCATTATAAATCTACCTCATTACACAATGCGACAAGCACCTTTATAAAAACGGCCGACAATGTTACCCCATCTCCTGTATTCATATCGTCATAGCTTGCATAAGCATCCTCACCGGCATCATCTGATACACGTCTAAGACTTAAAAACGGAACACCTGCCATATCGCACACACTGGCTATTGCCGCAGTTTCCATATCACAGGTAGTGGCGCCAAATGTATCACGTAAAAAATCACGGTCGTCAGCGCTGCAAATAAACCTATCCCCGCAAACCGCAGTACCGCTTGAACACTCACCTATTGTGGCTTGAGCAATCTTTACAAGCTTTTTATCAGCATCGTAAATATACTTTTGCGACGGCTTTTCACAAGGCTTATATCCTATACCTGTAAGGTCAAAATCGTGTTCCAAAAATTTATTTGGTAGCACTATTTCACCGCGATGCACACCGCTTATACCGCCCGATAATCCAAAATTAAGGATATATGTACAACCAATATCTACCAAATGCATAGCGGCTGTTGAAGCGTTTACCTTGCCAATACCGCAGTTAATACATACAACGGTTACACCTTCAAGCTCAAGCTCAATAGCATTGCGATTAAAATATTTATACTCTTTTGTACTATATTGTTGAACATCATTTAAAAAAGGAGCATATTCATCATAATCTGCAACAACAATACCTATTTTCAACTTATTCATATTTTATACCTTAATCTAACTTTGTGCCGCAATTACTACAAAACGTAGAATTAACGTCTATATTTGCATTACAATTAGGACAAACTCGCTTATTTTTAATATTTTGAATATCCTCATTCAAACGAGCAATTTCTTCATTTTTTTCGCTTATTGCATCAACAAGATTTCGGGTGTTATCATCAATCTCGGTGCTTTCTTTAACGAGTTCATAATAAATACGACCAAGGTCAGCATAATCTTTTTCACGTTTTGATTTTAAAGATGCAATAGAAAACTTTTGTTTTTCTATTGTAACTACCTCATCTGTTTTTTTGTAAGCGACATTAAGAACATCCTTAGTCTTATTTAAAGCATCGTCAAAAAATCCCATTTTAATACCTCCAATATATTTTTAAAGCTTAAGTCCACCGATAAATTCACGGATAAGCGAATCATCGGGAACGAGTGTACTGTCAATATCTTCAAATCGTTCAAGCGCATTTGCCGTTTTTATGAAATAATCATAGCAGGGCGCATTTTTATTTACTGTGCTACGCATTTTGCCAAAGCGTTCACGGTAAACACCCAATTCGTACGGGTGGAAGGTTACCAATTGAATATCTGCTGTATCTTTAAAACAGTACAAGTACTTACGTTCACCGTCGATTACGTTGTTCCAAAGCTGCAATGTTTGAGTAGCGGTAGCGCCTCTGAAACGATCATCACGCAACACGCGCCTTATAAGTCGTATTTGTCTGCTTGATAACAACTGCACACCGTTTTGGTCATCTACCGAACGATTTACGCTGATATAAATTTTATAAATGTTTTTACGGGGCACAAGATCCGAAATAAGCGGATTCATCGCGTGAAGCCCCTCAACAATAACTATACCTTTATTACCAATATCAATATTATTAGCATTGCGAATACTTGATTTTGTTTTGAAATCATATCGTGGTAAATTTGCCTTACCATTTTTAACAATGCCGTCAAAGCACTCTTTTATAAGCGAAATATCAAGCGCGTTAACCGATTCAATATCCAAACTGCCATCAGAAAGTACAGGAAGCTTATCTACAGGAAGATAAAAATCATCAAGCGATACAACCGCAACTGTTTCGCCTAAATTTTTTAATGATTCTTGTAAAATATGGGCAGTTGTTGTTTTGCCAGAACCCGAAGGACCCGCAATAGCAACGATTTTAATATTATCATCGGCTTCAATATGCTTTGCTATACCACTAATGTTATCCAAATACTCTTTATCACTTGCTTGTATAAATTGCAGTGGACATTCTAACGCATTTTTATTAATCTCGTTTAAAGTATTTATCATAAAAATCACCTATTTCTGTTTTACGAGATATGAGTTCTTCAAACCCGTTTATATACTCATACGGATATTTGTAATTAAAAATTCTTTTAATATTTTTTTGACTGCTATCCTTTAGTTTTGTTACGGCTGATGCGCCGCACGCAAGAATAGTATGTGTTTCGTCCATTATATAAACATTATAAAGCCCCTCAAAGCCCTGCTTTGCATAACCAACATTTTCGAGATTACCAACAGTTTTGCTTTGCCTGTACATATAGTATGGCAAAATTCCGTTTTGTTCAAAAACATCACGCGAGTAATTTACCATTTTTGCGGCTTCGCTACCCATTTTAATTTCAGAATGCTGACCGCTTGTATTAAGCGTAGATGCTCTTTTCATTGAAAGCGCATGTACCGTAATACTTTCGGGCGCAAGCTTTAAAATTTCATTAACCGTATTTTTAAAACCATCAAATGTGTCACCGGGTAATCCTGCTATCAAATCCATATTTATGTTGTCAAAGCCTAATTCTCTTGCCAACATAAATGCTTTTATAGTTTGTTGGGCAGTATGCTTTCTTCCAATGCGCTCAAGTACGTCATCATTCATAGTCTGCGGATTTATACTGATGCGCGTAACACCGTTTTGTTTTATTGCCCCAAGCTTTTCAACATCAATTGTATCGGGCCTGCCTGCTTCTACTGTAAATTCACGCACCGAAGACATATCAAAATTTTGTCTGACGGTACTTAATACCTTGTTTAATTGCCCAGCGGTAAGTGTTGTAGGCGTACCGCCTCCCATGTATACCGTTTCGAGCCTTAAGCCAAGTTTTTTAGCAATTTCTGCTGTTATTTTAAGTTCACGGCACAAAAGCTCTACATATTGCGGAATAATATCCTGCGCCTTTTCAATTGAGTGAGACACAAATGAACAATATGAGCATCTTGTTGGGCAAAACGGTATTGATAAATAAAGACTAAATGAATTATCCCCCGATAACGAAATAATGCTTTCTTCACCTTTTACCGCTTTTTTACAAAGTTCGAGCTTTGATTCGCTTACAAGAAATTTGTTTTTAAAAAAATCCACAGCATAATCTATACCATATTCATTACAATAACGCAAAAAAAGTTTTGCAGGACGCACACCGGTAAGTATTCCCCAATCGGGACGATACCCTGTCAGTTTTTCAAAGCAATAAAACAACTGACGCGCAAGCTCGTGCTGTGATTCTTTTTGGGTGTTGGAAATTGTTTTATCAATTACCGCGCTAAATTGAGCTTCCTTGTTTTCAAGCTTTAACTTAGCTAAGGCTATTGTTCCATTTTTTTCTTGATAAAGCTTACAAACAGCGTATCTGTTACCACAGTTTTCGCTATGCGATACGGTAATTTTTTCAAACGGTAAAAAAAGTCGTATCAACTTTTCCATCTCGTAGTCAAACTCATGACCTATATTTATTAAATTCATCATTTACCTCAAATATGGGTTAAAGGCTCTTTCGTGTCCTATGGTGGTCACTTCACCGTGCCCCGAATAGACCCTTATTTCATCATCAAAAAGCCACATCATTCGGTCAAGTGATTCTTTCATATCATTAAAATTACCACCCGGTAGGTCAACCCTACCTACTGTTTCGTAAAAAAGCATATCACCGCTAAAAAGGCAATCGCCAATTAAATAACACATACCGCCTATGGTGTGACCGGGTGTTTCAAAAGCTTTTATAGTAATATCTCCTACCACAAATTCCTCTTCATCTTCTATTGTGTAATCGGCATTGTGGGGAGGTATTGCAGGTGTAAATCTACCTGACAAATTATACGCCTTGTCGGATAAAGCAAACTCTTCGTTTTTACCAATCGCAATTTTAACACCCGTAGCTTGACGTAACTGTAGCGCGCCACCTATGTGATCGTAATGCGCGTGTGTAATAAGTATAAGTCTTGTTTTGTCGGCATTGCTTGTCAAAAAATCCTTCAACTCCTGAGTATATTTACCAGGATCAATCACAATTGCCGCTTCATCGGTAAGTATACCATAACAGTTAGAATAGGTTGCAAGATGCCCTTTAAGTAAAAATTCTACCTTCATATTTATCCCTTTTTATTCCATACATCTGTATCAAAAATTATTGTAACGGGACCATCATTGGTAAGTGATACCTGCATATCAGCACCAAATTCACCTGTTTCCACAATTTTAACCCCGTTATTTTTAAGAGCTTCACAGTACATTTCATAATACTTTTGAGCGCCGACAGGCTCCATAGCATTTATAAAAGACGGTCGATTTCCCTTTTTTGTATCGGCGGCTAACGTAAACTGTGATATGCACAAAATTTCACCGTCTACATCAAGTATAGATTTATTCATTTTTCCGTTCTCGTCTTCAAACACACGAAGATTTACGGTTTTTTTGGCAAGCAAATCTATATCTTGCTCAACGTCACCTTCCATTGCGCAAAACAGTATCATATAGCCCGCCTTGCACTTACCTACCGTTGATCCGTTTATTGAAACGCTCGCGTTTTTTACTCTTTGAATTACAGCCCTCATATTACTGCACCACTCTTTCAACGCTGTAAACGCCTGTTATTTTTTCCATTCGCGCAATAATACTGCGTAAATGTTCAACACTTTCAGCGCTTATATTGATATGAATAATACTGTTGCCACCTTTAAGCTGGCGCGCATTAATCTGATGCACAGCAAGACGCATATTGTAAGCCGTATTCATAACGTCTCCCACTAAACCCTCGCGATCAATCGCAGAAATTTGCAAGGTAGACAAAAAGCTCTCGCTTCGAACATTGTCCCAATAAGCATTTATCCAACGATTAGGCTCATCGCATTTTGATATATCCTTAGGAACGTTACTGCAATCACACTTATGAATAGAAACACCGTGCCCGCGTGTAATAAAACCAATAATTTCATCCCCTGGAAGCGGCGCGCAACATTTTGAAAGCTTAACAAGACAATTGTCGATTCCTTCAACAACAACGCCCTCGGAAGAAACCTGTTTTTTAGGCGCAACAGTTTTTATATCAACCGATTTTGCCGCGTTTGTGCGCTTGGTGTAGTCCTCTCTTATACGTGGTAGAAGTTTAGAAATCAACAAACCGCCGTAGCCTATCGCAGCATAAAATTCATCAGCATCTGCAAATCGCATACGACGCGCCAAATCATCTATATACTCATCGTACTCTACATCAGAAAAACTAATATTATTGCGACGAAGCTCACGCTCGAGGTCATCCTTACCTCGCTCGATATTTTCTTCTCTTTTTTCTTTTTTAAACCAAGAGCGTATTTTTGCCTTTGCCGAATTGGTAACTGCAATGTTCATCCAATCTCGGCTTGGTCCGTGACCTGCCTGATTGGTTGTAAGTATTTCAATAACCTCGCCTGTTTGTATCTCGTGATTAATTGGAACAATCTTACCGTTTGCTTTAGCGCCAACCATTTTAATTCCTACAGCCGAGTGAATTGCAAAAGCAAAGTCAACAACCGTAGAACCAACAGGCAGATTGATAACATCGCCTCGCGGTGTTACGGCAAAAACATCTTCTTGTGAAAGATCCACCTTTATTGTGCGCACAATTTCAGAGGCATCTCCCGATACGTCAGAAGTTTCAAGCACTTGTCTTATCCAAGCAAGCTGATCCTCCATATATTTATCGGTACCGGTAATACCCTCTTTATACTTCCAATGCGCCGCAATACCAAATTCAGCCGTGTGATGCATTTCAAAGGTTCTGATTTGTATTTCAAAAGGAATACCCTCACGACTGATTACCGTGGTATGAAGTGACTGATACATATTAGGTTTAGGCGTTGATATATAGTCCTTAAAACGATTTGGGATAGGACGAAACATATCGTGCATTATACCAAGAATGTTATAACAGTTGGCAACGCTATCGGTTATTACACGTATAGCATACACGTCGTAAATTTCATCAAAATCGCGACTTTGAACATACATTTTACGATAAATACCGTGAATGGATTTAACACGTCCTTGAAATGACATTTTAACATCCGGTAGTTCTGCTTTAAGTCGGGTTTCAATACGTTTTTCAATATCTTCAAGTATTTGCTCGCGTTGATGACGTCTTACTTTTAAAAGTTCTTCAATCTCATTATATGCGATGGGATCAAGATGCTTGATAGCAAGGTCCTCAAGCTCCTCTTTTACAGGCCTAATACCCAAGCGATGCGCAATAGGAGCATAAACCTCCAAGGTTTCAAGCGCCTTGTCACGTTGCTTTTGTTCGGCCATAGCGCCAAGAGTTCGCATATTATGAAGTCGGTCGGCAAGTTTAATTATAATTACGCGAACATCCTTACCCATAGCGATAAGCATTTTACGCAAACTTTCAGCCTGCTGCTGTTCTTTAGAAACAATAGAAAGCCTGCCAATCTTTGTAACACCGTCAACAAGCAATGCAACATCATCGCCAAAAAGTTGCTTAATTTCCTCAACGCTTACATCGGTATCTTCTACAACATCGTGCAAAAGCGCCGCGGCTATAGACTGGCTATCCATACCAAGACCCACTATGATTTTAGCTACATTATATGGGTGTATATAATATTCCTCGTTAGTAAGACGCTTTTGTCCAAGGTGATGGTCTACACAATAGTTAAATGCCTTTTCAATAAGCGGTATATCATAACTACCGCCTTGATTTTTCATACATTCAAGCAATAATGAATAATCACGTTTTGCCGCCTCATTCACAACCATTCACCCTTTCATAAAGTTTTTTATAGGTAGCAGAATTTAACAGATCGTTCTTTTGATTGGGAGTGTGCCCAACAAGAACACCATTGTTTAAAGATATAAGTCCTAATTCAGACAAAGTATTTACAGCTATCTGTGTTTTAGCATAACCTATTTTTGTGTCGATATATTTAAGCCTTTCGGCGTTAACGGGACTTGCTGTTATCATTTTATAAATTGAACCAACCTCGGCTCTGTCGGGAAAAATTGACGCAAAATCAGTTTCGGCTCCCGATATAAAATCATCATAACAACATTTATCCTCAAAATATGCGTTTTGATCCATTTCTGACATCTTTATAGCTTTAATTTGAACCGACAAATTATACTGCCCTTGGTACAAATTTGTGTCAAGTGTTACAGCAAGATCAATAACATCGCCAACGCAAAAGCAAAACTGTTGCTGTGTTACACCAAAAAGCAACGCCTGAAAAGCATTACCATTTTTACGGCATAGTAATTTTAAGTGCTTACCGCCGCCTATTGCCGTTATTTTTTCAAGCGTTACACCAAAAATTCCAAAAATCGGCGTAGGATTACCCATACCGAAAGGCTCTAACGATTTTATAGCAAAAGCCATATCAACGCTCATTCCTGCAGGATTAATACGAAAATCTATGTTAATACAGGGGGATGCTGCCGCTTGGGTTAAAGCATATTCATTAATCTTTTGTCTAAATATATCAACATTTTCAATACTAACGCTAACACCCGCCGCGAGCTCGTGACCACCATATTTAAGTAAAACATCATTACAAGCATTAATTGCATTATAAAGATGAAATCCCGAAAAGCTACGACCCGAGCCATGCGCTGTATCACCATCTTTAGACAATATAATCGCTGGCTTACCGTATCGCTCACATATACGCGATGCTACTATACCAAGCACGCCAAAATGCCAATTTTCGCCACAAACAACTATTACTCGGTTGTATCCCAGTGATTGTTCCTCTATCATTTTAACTGCATTTTTAAAAATATCTTTTTCTATTTGCTGACGACGAACGTTATCATCATCGATAGGTCCCGCAAGCTTTAACGCGTCAATAGCATTATCTGCCGTCAATAACTGAAACGCGCGATACGCACTACCCATACGACCTGCAGCATTTATACGGGGTACAATTCCAAACGATATTTTACCTGCATCTATATCTGAACGCTCTATTCCCGCCATATTAAGTATAGCCACAAGTCCCAAATTTGGAGCGCTTTTAATTTTTCTAATACCCGCTTTTACTATAGAACGATTTTCGTTTACAAGCGGCATAACGTCACCTATAGTGGCAACTGCCAATATATCGGCATAACGCGAAAGCATCTGCTCGGGCTCTTTATCGTCAAGCGCGCAAACAAGCTTAAACGCAACCTCAGCGCCACAAATTTCTTTAAAAGCGGATGGGCAATCAACTCTATGCGGATCAACAACAGCTACCGCATCGGGCAGTTTTTCAGGAGGAAGATGATGGTCAGTTACAACTGTTTTTATGCCCAAAGAATTAGCATAATTAATCTCCCTCTCGCAAGAGATACCGTTATCGACAGTAATAATAAGTCCTACGCCCTCGGCTGCAAGCTTATCTATAGCACTGCAGTTCATACCATAGCCTTCGTCGATTCGGTCAGGAATATAAGCCACAACCGAAGCACCACGGCCAACAAGATAGTCGTAAAGCAGCGAAGTTGCCACAACACCATCGCAATCATAATCACCAAATACCGCAATTTTTACATTTTGCGTAATAGCATTGTTAATATAATCGGCGGCGATTTTTATATCTGCAAGCTCCAACGGGTCACAAAGCACGGGCTCATCACTCATAAGAAGCTCAAGCTCGCCCTCGTTATCAATTCCACGACCAACGGCAATAAGCGCCGCAAATGGATCTATATCACATTCTTCTGCCAAAACCTTTGCTTTTTCGCGGTCAGGAGTACCTACAACCCATTTCTTAACAGACATAATCTCACCACCTTAATTTAAAAAATAATTATTCAATTTATAATAACATAAATTTATTAATATTTCAATATTTTTATATATTAAAGAGGCAATCGAAAACTCGATTGCCTCTTGTGCATTACTCCAACTCAAATGAGCCGGTATAAAGCTGATAATAAGTGCCTTTTTGCGCAATAAGGTCGGCGTGAGAGCCGCGTTCAATAATCCTGCCCCGCTCTAGCACCATTATTACGTCAGAATTCATAACGGTTGAAAGTCGATGCGCTATTACAAATACCGTTCTGCCCTCCATTAACTTATCCATACCGCGCTGAACTATGGCTTCGGTACGGGTGTCGATTGAAGAGGTAGCCTCATCCATTATCATAACAGGCGGGTCGGCTACCGCCGCGCGCGCAATGGCAATTAACTGGCGTTGACCTTGTGACAGGTTAGAACCGTTGTTTGAAAGCTGAGTATCGTAACCCTCGGGCAAGCGTGTGATAAAATCATCAGCGCCTGCAAGACGCGCCGCCTCAATACACTCTTCATCGGTAGCATCAAGTCTACCGTAACGGATGTTGTCCATAACGGTGCCTGTAAAAAGGTTTGTTTCTTGCAAAACTATACCGAGCGAACGACGTAAATCGGACTTTTTGATTTTGTTTATGTTTATACCGTCGTAACGTATTTTACCGTCCTCAATATCATAAAAACGGTTAATAAGATTGGTAATAGTTGTTTTGCCAGCACCCGTAGCGCCTACAAACGCAACCTTTTGACCCGGACGCGCGTAAACCGATACGTCGTGCAGTACGGTTTTACCCTCTTCATAACCAAAGTCAACATTGGTCATTACAACGTCGCCTTGTAACAATTCGTATGTGAGTGTTCCATCACCGTGAGGATGCTTCCATGCCCAGTGACCTGTTCTTTTGTCGGTTTCGGTTATATTACCATCAGTATCAATTTCACAGTTAACAAGCGTTACGTATCCGTTATCTGCCTCGGGCTGTTGATCTATAAGCTCAAACACACGCTCGGCACCTGCCATAGCCATAACAACGGTATTAATTTGCTGTGTTACCTGATTTATGTTGCCTGTAAACTGACGTGACATATTAAGGAAAGGCACAACAAGGTCTATTGTAAGAGCGGTGATGCTTCCCTTAATGAGTGCGCCAATTGATATATTAGGCACCTGCGTAAGCAACAACACACCGCCTACTGTAGCCACTAAAACATAAAGAATATTACCAAGGTTGCCAATAATTGGTCCTAAACAGTTGGCAAACGCATGTGCGCGATAACTATCGTTAAACAACTCATTATTAACCTTGTCAAAATCTTCATTGCATTCTTTTTCATGACAAAAAACCTTTATAACCTTTTGTCCCGACATCATTTCTTGAATAAAGCCTTCAGTTTTACCAATAGCCTTTTGCTGACGCATAAAATATTTGGCCGAACCGCCACCTACTGTTTTAGAAACGAAAGCCATTACAATGACGCCCAAAAGTACTACAAGTGTCATCCAAACACTGTAATAAAGCATAATACTAAGCACGCTTACAACAACTACCGCAGCTTGTAAAAGTGATGGTAATGAACGCGAAATCAACTCACGTATAGTGTCAACGTCATTGGTATAATGACTCATTATATCACCGTGCTTGTTCTGATCAAAGTATTTCACAGGTAGGGTTTGCATTTTTTCAAACATATGGATACGCATCTTGTTTAAAAATCCCTGTGTTATAAACACCATCAACTGATTATAAAGCGTTATGGCAATTATAGATACCACGTAAAGACCAATTAATATAAATACTTTTGGAAGAATTACTTGCTTTGCGGTTTCCCAATCACCCGTTGTGATAAACCTTTCAATATCCGCAATTACCTGCTGTTGAAACACCGCCGGCATTGCTGCAGTAACAGCCGAAAACAATATGCACGCAATAGTAAGCGGCATCATAACCGGGTAAAATTTGAAGAGCATTTTTATAATACGCTTAAATGTGTTCGGATTAAATTTTCCCCTTGGTCCGCGTGGCATATTACGAGGCATTGGTCCTCTACTCATCAAAATCACCTCCGTTTGTCTGTTGGTTATAAACCTCACGGTAAATTTCACTGCTTTTAATTAGCTCATCGTGGTTACCAACAGCAGAAATTGCGCCGTTTTCCATAACAATTATCATATCAGCATCTTGTACCGACGATATGCGCTGCGCAATAATAATCTTTGTGGTTTCGGGTATATACTCTTTAAAACCTGCGCGTATAAACGCATCTGTTTTAGTATCAACCGCGCTTGTAGAATCATCAAGAATTAAGATTTTAGGCTTTTTAAGAAGCGCGCGGGCAATACAAAGTCGCTGCTTTTGTCCGCCGGATACATTGGTGCCGCCCTGCTCAATGTAAGTATCATATCCATCCGGAAAAGATTTTATAAAATCATCTGCTTGAGACAGTCGACAAGCCTCTATCATTTCCTCATCTGTAGCATTTTCGTTACCCCAACGAAGATTTTCCTTTATTGTGCCAGAAAATAATTGATTTTTTTGAAGCACCATTGCAACCGAATCACGTAGGGTTTTAATATCGTATTCACGAACATCAATGCCGCCTACCTTAACGCTTCCCTCGGTTACATCATAAAGTCGCGGAATTAACTGCACAAGTGAAGATTTACCCGAGCCCGTACCACCGATAACACCTACGGTCATACCCGATTTTATGTGTAAATCAATATTAGATAACGAATTTCTTTTGGCAAATTCTGAATACTTAAAGTTTACACTGTCAAAATCCACACTACCATCTGCTACAGTATAAACAGGATTTTCAGGGTTATGGAGATTTGGTTCTTCGTCTAAAACCTCACATATACGCTTCATCGATTCCATAGACATTGTAAGCATTACATATATCATAGAAAGCATCATAAGCGACATAAGTATCTGCATACCATAGGTAAGCATTGCCGAAATCTGACCGATATCAAGCAAAGTGCCCCGACTTGAAATGGTGAGCTTTGAACCTACTATAAGCACAAAAATCATATTAAAATACATACATAACTGCATTATAGGTCCATTAAGCGCAACTATACGTTCTGCTTTAGTAAAGTCTTTACATATATCGGTTGCAGCATCGGTAAACTTTTTGGTTTCGTACCCCTCACGTGAAAAACCCTTAACCACTCGCATTGCGCGAACGTTTTCCTCGATAGATTCATTGAGTCTATCATACTTTTTAAACACACGTCTAAACGCTGGCATTGCAGTACGCGCCACAAGCAAAAGTCCGGTGATTAAAACAGGTACCACAACAACAAATGTGGTAGCAAGACTGCCACCCATTATATATGCCATAACAATAGCAAACGCAAACATAAGCGGACTACGTATAGCGGTACGAATAATCATCATATATGACATTTGCACGTGAGTAATATCTGTAGTAAGGCGGGTTACCAGCGATGATGTTGAAAACTTGTCGATATTATGAAATGAAAAGCTTTGTATGCGCGTAAAAACATCATGGCGCAAATTTTTAGCAAAGCCTGCTGACGCTTTTGAACAAGTAAAGGCCGCGATACCACCGCAACAAAGTGAAACTATCGCCAATCCTGCCAACATTAATCCTGTTTTAAGCAAAACAGTAAGTTCTACGCCTGCTTTGATATCATTTACAAGTCGTGCTGTTATAAATGGAATTAAACATTCAATTACAACCTCGCCTACCATAAGTAGCATTGTAATAATACTTGGCGCTTTGTATTCGCGTATGCTCTTCGCTAATTTTTTAATCATTCTTCTACCTCCAAATTAGCCTTAATTTTATCAATCACACTATAAAAAGTGCATAATTCTTGTTCTGTTATCCCTTTTTTAAGTGTGTTCTCTATCATCTTAATATTTTTTGTTGCTTTTTTATGAATCTCTATCGCTTTTTCGGTAAGCACAATCTTTTTAAGCCTTGCATCGTAAGATACGTTTTCACGCGTAATCAGACCATTCTTTTCCATAAGCTTTAACATATTTGTAGCCGTAGAACGTCTTATTGAAAAGCGCGCTTCAAAATCACGTTGAAAGATATCTTTATCAAGATTTTCATAAAAATATCGAATTGCCCATCCGTGTACTCCTGTTGACTCTTGAAATTCAGCAGGCTTTGTACTTTGAACAAAGCGTTTGACTTGATTGTTAATTGTACGTATTTCAAAACCTAGATGCCGTTCTTTTTTCATAGAAACACCACCATATATAATTTGTTAGCAAACTAACATTTATTATATTACCTATTTTTTCTAATGTCAATACAGCAAACGTGAACTTTTTATTAAAATTAAAAAGGTATGCTATTGCATACCCTTTCACACTAAATTATTTGAGCTATAACACTTTCAAAATACTCTTTTGCAAGTGTTGCAATTTGATCCATTTTTGTACATTTAACATCAAACGAATCATCCGTTTCTATTACAGAAAGAATTTCAGCCTTGGCAACCTCGGTTTTACCTAAAATAAGATTTACAAGCTCCTTTTTACTTTCATCGCCGCCTATAGTAAGTTTGTTGCTGTATTCTGCCGCGGCCACAACTATTTTACCTATTACCAAAGCGCCGTATTCCATATCGGGCTTTAAGGTTGCATTTGCAATAACCTTTTCTTCAAGTCTGCGCATTGGCTCAGTAACAGCCTGAGGCTTTTCCTCGACCTTGTTTTCAGCAATTTTTGCTTTTAAAACGCTTATTTCATCCGCGCTTTTAGTAAGCATTCTTTTAAGCTCGACAATCTCACCCTGCGTTTTTTGCAACTGCTCAAACAAAGATAAGTTTTGTTCAATTAATTTCTTTTTTCTCATTAATCTCACCTAATTTACGTCTTTTATATACTCTTACTATAAGCGCAATAAATAAAATCGCGAAAATGCTACCCACAGAATCTATGCATATATCAAAAAACCTACACGCTCTACCAGGAACAAAATACTGATGAATTTCGTCACCTATAGCATAAAACACACAAAATACTGCAGACACTATAAAACCTAAATTATGTTTTTTGCTACTATAAGTCACGGCAACTCCGGACGATAACAAACCCAATATAAAATATTCCAAAAAGTGTGCTGCTTTTCGCACAATAAAGGTAAATGTACGAGTTATACCTGTTTGTTGTTGCGTGGACAGCGCGTCAAAATCGCAATAGACAACATCAATAATTTTTAAAACAAATTTACTGCTTGTTTGTGAGGATTTAACCGCAGGTTGTGATGACATCACAAAAATAAGCGTCGCCCAAAAAACAAGCAATAAAATCAGTACCATTCTTGTTGAAATGATTTTTTTCATATTAGAAGAACAACGGATATGGATTTATCCAAGAGCCATTTCTAAGCATACCAAAATGCAAATGGTAGCCTGTAGACCAACCGGTTGTTCCTACATAACCAAGTACCTGTCCCTGCTTTACATACTGTCCGTTTGAAACAATAATTTTTGAAGCATGAGCATAGTATGCTACATAGTTTGCAGAAGAACCGTTAATATTAAGGGTACCGTGATTTACAGTACAGTAGTTACCGTAACCGTTACCGCAACAGTTGCCGCTCTTTTTGTAGTTATGAGTACAACCATTAAATACAAGTGTTACATAACCATCTGCAACGGCGCGTATAGGATGTCCTGCAATACCGCCGCCATTGGCAATATCCATACCATTATGATTACTACCCCAACGCGGTCCAAAGTGTGAAGAAACTGTAAAAATTCCGCTTACAGGCCATTGAAGACCTGTGTTTGGATTAATAAATGCCTTGTAATTAGTCTGAGCAATGCTGTCTTCCAATTCTTTTTGTTTTTTTCTGATAGCAGCATTAACGTCATCAAGATTGTCTTGTTGATTTGCTTGCTCATTTGCAGTTTTGTTGTAAATTGCCGCAGCGTCATTTTCTTGACTTTCAAGCTCTTTTTGCTGCTCATTTATTGTAGCTTTAATTGAAACCTGATCTTCAAGTAATTTTTCATTTTCGGCATTTTTTTGGTTAAGAACCTCGATTTCGCCCTTAAGGTCCTCCATAAGACGTTTGTCGTGTGACGAAATCGAAGCAGTAAGCTGTGAAAGCTGTAAAAAATCAGCAAAATCGTCAGCGCCCATAAGTATTTGTACCGAGCTATCGGAATTGCTCATATAAATTGCTCTTATACGTTTTTTAAAGGCTGTTTTATCTGCCTCTATTTCAGCTTCTTTCGCCTTTATATCGGCTTTATTTGCTGAAATTTTGTCATTTATTGAGGCAATTTCTTGATTGCAGCGGTCAATCTGAGCTTGTGTGTTGGCAATTTTTTTACGAATTGCCGCAAGAACCGCGCCTTGTTCTGCTTTTTCAGCCTTTAATTTGTTTATTTCCGCTTGAATTGCATTTGCCTGATTTTTTAAATTTGCAATATCTTGGTTTAATTGGTTTTTATCAACTGCCGCAGTATAAAGTGATGATGTTATCAACATTGTTATACATAACAAAATTGTCAATACACGCTTTAAACTGATTTTCATAAACTATAATTCCTTCCTATGCCGTGTGGCAATAAACTATATCGCTGTAAACTCGCTGCCCTCGTGCTTTAGGTATTTGCCTATCATAAAGGCACTTCCGAGCGCACCTGCAAATATGCCAATGGCTACAAATACAAGTAAAAGATATACCGCAACCTCGCCAAATGCCACAACACTACCAAGCATTACCTCAATTTTTTCGGTAGCGACACGATAACAAAAATATATCAATCCTTCTGAAACAAGCGCCGAGATAAGACCTATAATTACACCCTCAATAACAAACGGTATTCTTACAAAAGTATCGGTAGCTCCAACTGCCTTCATAATGCTGATTTCTAATTTGCGATTATACATTGTTACGCGGATTGTGTTAGAAACAATTACAAGCGAAATAACAATGAGTATCGCTATAATCCAAAAACCTGCAACGTAAATGCCCTGCTTTATAGCATCAATCTTTTCAGCCAAACCGCCGTACGACTGTATAGAACCTACACCTTCAATATCCTCGATTTGCTTTATTGTTTCATCAAACAAGGACATTTCTTTCATTGTAACCTTTGCCGCGTCAGAGAGCGGGTTACCGTATTGATCATCAAGAAATGTAAAATATTCTTCCTGACCGTCAAGCATATTCTCTTTTACGGTTTCAAGACCTGCTTCTCTTGAAATATATTCTACAGATTCAACATTCGACAAAGCAGAAATTTTATCACAAAGCGCTGCCGCTTCTTCCTCGTTATGTATAACATAATCGGTTTGCTTAATTCCGTTTTCGTCAACAGTGTCTTCGGCATTCTCACTTGAAGTGTCGTCTACACTTTCAGTATTTTCAGTGTTCTCAGCACTTTCTGTGCTTTCTGCACTTTCGGGTTCTTCACTTTCAGTGTCACCATAAAGCGCCCAGTTATAGTCTTTCATATAAACCATAACAACGTTTTGCTTTTCAAGATTACCTATAGCCATGGTAACATTTTCTGAAATCAAAATTGCAAGGCCAATAACCACCATACACGCTACCAACACACCAATAGATGCCAAGGACATCAAGCGGTTGGCCCACGCGCCCTTAAAACCTTCTTTTATAAGATATCTCATACTGCTAAGCTTCATTATTCGGCACCTCCTGCTGCGTTGTCGGCAACAATTCTGCCTTCATCAAGCATAATAACACGATGCTTAAAATCACGCACAAGATTGTGGTCGTGTGTAACCATCAAAACCGTGGTGCCACGCTTGTTTATTTCAGTAAGAAGATTAACAATTTCATAAGACATATTTGGGTCCACGTTACCGGTAGGCTCGTCCGCAATGATAAGATCAGGCGAATTAACAAGCGCGCGTGCTAGACCAACTCGCTGCTGCTCGCCACCCGAAAGCTGCATAGGCATACAACGCGCCTTTTCGCCAAGGCCAACCTTGCTAAGCGCATCGGTAACCTCGCGACGCACCTCACGACCCGATTCACCCACAACATACATTGCAAAGGCAACATTGTCAAAAACATTCATTGTAGGTATAAGACGGAAGTCCTGAAATACGATACCCATTGTTCTGCGAAGCATAGGCACCTGTTTTCTTGGCATTTTGGTAAGGTTAAATCCGTTAACCATTATAGTACCTGTGTTTGCCTTTTCCTCACGCATAATAAGCTTCATAAAGGTGCTTTTTCCGGCACCTGATGAACCTACAACAAAAACAAAGTCACCCTTGTTTATTCTTATATTAACATCCTCAAGCGCATGTGTGCCCGAAGGATAGGTTTTTGACACACCCCTGAATTCTATTACAGGTTCTGTAGGAACAATAGGCGTTGCAAACTGCTCTAATAGTTCTTCGGCCATAAATGATTCTCACTTTCAATTAGTATTTTATAGGATTACTTTTAAGATACTTGTTTACCATTAACGCAATTTTGAATATGATTGCATGGTCAAACTCGCGAAGATCAAGCCCTGTAATTTTCTTTATCTTTTCAAGGCGATAAACAAGAGTGTTTCGGTGAACAAACAATTTTCTTGATGTTTCAGAAACGTTTAGATTGTTTTCAAAGAAACGCTGTATTGTAAACAATGTTTCCTGATCCAAATTTTCTATAGAACCGCGCTTGAACACTTCTTTTAAGAAGGTTTCGCACAAGGTAGTGGGCAACTGATAAATTAGTCTCGCAATACCAAGATTATCATAAGAAATTATAGTTTTTTCTGTGTCAAAAACCTTACCAACCTCTAAAGCTGTTTGAGCTTCCTTAAAGGATTTTGCAAGATTTTTAAGATTGTTTACAGTGGTTCCTATGCCTATAACCGTATGAACGTAAAATTCACCTGAAAGTGTGTCAGCAATAGATGCAGCAAGGCTTTCAATATCCTTGCGGTCAATATCAGCCTTTGTTTCCTTAACAATTGCAATATCGGTTTCGTTTATGTTTATTACAAAGTCCTTATTCTTCTCGGGGAATAGGTTTTGTAAAACCTCGTAAACCGAAACATCGCTTGCGTCAAGATTGCGAACTATGATTACAGTGCGGGCAACATCACTGTCAAAATAAAGCTCACGCGCTTTGATATAAATATCTCCAGGTAGAATGTTGTCAAGTATAATGTCCTTGATAAAATTACCACGGTCGTACTTTTCGTCATAGTAATTTTTAATGTTAGCAAACGCTACAGAAATAACAAGCGCATATTTGCCCGAAATAATATCAGTACCTTCAACAAAAACGGTGTAGTCGGTACCTTGAGAAGATATTACTGGCTTAAATGTGTATCCACCGTCAATAAATCCATCCGCTACAGGAATTGTTGAAACATCAAGCTGTTCACCAATTCTACCAAGCTCGCTACAAGCGATTATTGTGTTGTTTGCATCCATAACACCAAAAATTTTATCAATAGCATCCTTCATTTGATGTATGACGGTTTGAAATAATCTGTTTGCCATAAAAGTACACGTCCCTTTCGTTTTTTTACATACACATATATTTTACAACAATTTTTTAAAATTTGCAAGCAATATATTAAATATTATTATATATCTGCTTGTGAATTTTTAAAAAAGTTTACATAAACTGTTTTTATCCACACGCTTTACAGCAAATACACAAGATGAAATCGCCTTTTTTAGTTATATTAAAATTAAACTCATCAGAAAATGTATTAATGTCAATGCCATTTGATAAAGTTAACCCCAGCATTTTTACAGCGGCCTCTTTTTTCGTAAAGACTTCGATATAGCGCTGTGAAACCAATTCGCACGACTGGTTTACATAATCACATTCTTTTTGGTTGAATAATTTATAATTCTTTCTTTGTGTTATTTCCTTGATTTTTTGTATATCAACACCCACGGGCTTGTCGGATATTACACAAACTACACGCTCTTCGCTGTGCGAAATGCTAAAATAACATAAATCGCACATCGGCTTACCGTGTTCATTGAAGGTTATTTTAGCCTTTTTTCCCGAATACAAATCATCTATTGCGCGATAAAACAAAATATAGCCTGCAAGCGACTGCAACCTTGAATTTTGGTTTTGCTTTGCATCTATCTTTTCTCTTATAGCGCACTCAAGCAGACTATACTGTTTTGTATAGTCTGCTTGTGAAAAGTCTGTAATTTCAGCCTCGTAAAGTTTTATCATTTTATTTTTGCGTTATCGTACAAATACTCCATAACGGTATCCTGCACGGCATAACTTTCGGCAATTACGGGATCGCTTGTATTTTGTTTATTAAGGGTGCTTTCAAGAAGCTCCAGCTTTTCGGCATCAAAAATATAGTACATTACCATATTTACGTTCATCATTTGAGGAACCATTTGTGAAGAAATTTGCGATTTATATTGTTCTACGGTAGAACCGTTTGCTATTATAAGCTCTTCTAAATCAACATTACTTGTAGATTTATACATTTCTACATAATAATTATAAATAGCATCAACCAAAATTTCACAATCTTTTTCAGGATAATCTTTTACCTTTGAATTTTTTATAACGGTATCAAGTATAGATTGTTGAATAGCGCGCTTTTTGATATCCTCTTTATAATCCTCTACGCTATCAAAATCTAACTCTTCGGCTACCTTTTCTTCAGTAAGCGGACGTTTTATACCATTAATTTTACAGGTAAAAATTGCCTCTTTGCCGTTAAGTTCTGCTTTACCGTAATTTTCAGGGAATTTTGCTGTTACATCCTTTGTTTCGCCCACCATAACACCAATCAATTCTTCTTCAAAATCATCGATAAATGTATGAGAACCTATCTCGAGGTCAGCGCCTTTAGCAGTACCGCCCTCAAAAGCAACGCCATCAAGCTTACCTTCATAATCAAGGTTTACAATATCACCATTTTGAACAGGACCCTCTTTAACCTCTTCATAAAGTGAGTTATCTTCTACATCTATGTTGAACACTTCATCACAATATTGGGCAAATTCATCTGTTGCAGTATCAACCTCTACACCTAAATAATCCTTTACTTCAACATAATTTTCAAGCTTTACCTTGCTGTAAAGCTCGCGCTTTTGACCGCATCCTGCAAGACAGGTCACCATTAAAATTGTTACCAATAAAATTGCTGTTAATTTTTTCATTTTTATCACCTTTAATTATTATTTAATTCGCCTTTTGAAGCGGCTTTAAGATAAGCGTTTATAAAACCGTCTAAATCACCGTCCATAACGGCATTTATATTACCCGATTCAAAACCAGTTCTGTGATCCTTTGCCAATGTGTAGGGCATAAAAACATATGAACGTATTTGCGAACCCCATGTAATTTCTTTTTGAACACCTTTTATATCCTCAATTTTTTCAAGATGCTCTCGCTCTTTTATTTCAAGCAGCTTTGATTTTAACATTCGCATTGCTTGTTCGCGGTTTTGCACCTGACTACGCTCGTTCTGGCAAGCAACAACTATTCCTGTGGGGATATGTGTAAGTCGCACCGCAGATGATGTTTTGTTGATGTGCTGACCACCGGCGCCCGACGAGCGAAAAACATCCATTTTTATATCGTCATCACGAATTTCAATGTTCATATCATCCGTAATTTCGGGCATAACCTCAAGAGATGCAAACGATGTGTGACGTCTGCCCGAAGCATCAAACGGAGACACGCGTACAAGACGATGAACACCCGATTCACTCTTTAAATACCCGTAGGCATTTTCACCCTCAACAAGCATTGTCGCACTTTTAAGACCTGCTTCGTCACCGTCAAGAAAATCAAGTATTTTTACATTAAATCCGTGACGCTCACCCCAACGCGTATACATACGTACAAGCATTTGCGCCCAGTCCATTGCCTCGGTGCCACCCGAGCCTGCGTGGAAGGTAAGAATTGTATTATTGCCGTCATACTCGCCTGTAAGCAATGTACCAAGTCTTAACGACGATAAATTACCTTCAAGCTCATCAATGGAAGCGGTAATTTCTTCTACCATTGACAAATCGCCTTCTTCATCGGCCATATCAATAAGCACCAATAAATCTTCATACGAAGATGCTATGCCGTCATATACCTCTACTTTATTTTTAAGCTTTCCTGTTTTTTGTACAACAGCCTGCGAATTTTCAAGGTCATCCCAAAAACCGGGAGCTGTTTGTTTTAATTCAAGTTCCTCAATATCGCGGACCAGTTTATCATAACCTATCGCATCGCGAAGATCGTGAATTTCTTGTTCGTTTGCAATCAGACGCAACTTTAATTGCTCAAATTCAAGCATTAATTTTCCTCCAAATTATTTTGTTAATACATAAGCGTGCCACTCTTCACGAGTTAGGCTTTGGGCAATTTTAAAGCCGTGCTGAGCAGCCGCCGTTTCAACATCATTAGCCCGCATATCAATAATACCCGAGACAATCAGTATGCCGTCATCCTTCATAAAATTGGCAACATTATCGAAAAGTCGTATTACAACATCGGCAACAATATTAGCGCAAACAATATCATATTTGCCGCTTATTTTATCCGCAAGGTCGCCTACCAAAAATTCGGTTTTATTGCTTACACCGTTAATTTCGGCATTGTTAATAGCAGTTTTCACCGATTGAGCATCAATGTCTACTCCAATGGCGCTTTGCGCTCCTAACAAATCGGCCGCTATGGCAAGTATACCACTGCCTGTACCTATGTCAAGCACTGTTGTAGCTGCTGTTACACGCTTTTCAAGAATTTCGAGACAAAGCGATGTTGTCGCGTGGCTACCCGTACCAAACGCGGCGCCCGGATCAAGACTTATGACGGTACGATTATCTTTGTTATCATATTTTTCCCAGCTGGGACAAACCGCCAAACGCTCACCTATTTCAAATGCTTTGAAATACTTTTTCCAATTCTCATTCCAATTTGCATCGTCAACAAGCTCACACTTAATTTCGTTTTCTATTCCACAGGCGGTAAAACGCTCTCGCAAATACGATACCGCTTCAATTGCATTATCACTTTCAGCGATATACATATGGATTATAGAATGTGTCCTATCTTTATTCACAAGCTCATCATCTATAAGATCTATATGAGCAATTTCCTCGGCATCAGCTTCAAGGTTGGTATAATCCTCAATATAAATTCCATAAGGCACGGTCATATTTGCAATTGCCGCAGCTTCATCAGTTTTTTCGGTCGGCACGCGCGCCGTAATTTCGGTCCAATCCATCAGAACACCTCAACAAATTAATATAACATATTTTATGAATTTAAAAATTCTTCAATTTCATCTTTAGTAGCAGAAACACTACCCTGCACCATACCGCCACGACCTCCGCCGCGAACGCTGAATTGTGATTTAAATTTCAAAAAGAATTCTTGCAGTGCTTGGTCTTCACCGCACATTACAAAGCTGTATGTATTATCGCTACCGGAAAAAGCCGCTTTGATTCCACCAAATTCTTTAAACATTCTATCGGCAATAATTTGTAAAATTTTAAGCTCACAACCATCAACAAACAAATATATGGTATCCGCATTAGCTGAAAGCACACTAAGATCGGCTATTTGTCTTTTAAGTGAGTATATATCGTGTTTTGCCATTGTACATTTTTCTTCTTGTTTTTCTACCGCTTCTGCAGCATTTTCCTGCTTTGCTGAAAGAAGCGCTGATATACGCGATATGTTTTCATACTTGTTCCGATAATCCCAAAGCGCAAAAGCGCCGCATTTTAGCACAATGCGAATACCACCGCGCATTTTTTCGCAATCAAGTAGTTTAATAATACCTATTTCACCTGTATTGTTAACGTGAGGTGCACAGCAAGCGCAAATATCGGTATCCTTTATTTCGACAAGTCTTACTGCACCGTCAATTTCTTTTTTACTGCGATAATTGGTTGCTTTGAGTTCGCTGTCGTTTGGAAAATACGCTCTGACAGGTAGATTTTGCCATACCTTTTGGTTAGCAAAAAGCTCAATTTCATCAAGCTGTTCGCGTGTAAGTTCTTTATCAAAATCAATTGTTACAAGCTCTTCACCCAAGTGAAAACCTACATTATTTACACCAAAAAGCCTGTGCGCTATACCCGATACAATGTGCTCACCCGTATGATTTTGCATAAAATTAAAGCGGCGAGCAAAATCTATTTTTCCGTTAATAGCACTACCTACTTCAATTGGTGTTTTGGTATAATGATAAATAATACCATCCTCAAGCTGAGTGTCAAAAACCTTTATCAAACCAAAAAAACCCGTGTCGGCAGCCTGTCCGCCACCTTCGGGGAAAAAGGCGGTCTTATCGAGCGCAATTTTAAAAAGCTTTTCACATTTAACACATTCAACAACTGTTGCAGTAAACTCTTTTATATAAGCATCTTTTTCATAAAGCTTCTCGGTCATTTTAACTTCTCCAAAACAATATGAGCCACCTTAAAAATATCCCCTGCGCCCATTGTAATTATCAGGTCACCGCTATCTGCTGAAGCAACCATTTCATCGGCAAGCTTGTTATAGTCCTGTACTACGCAAGCATCGGATAGTTTGTCGGTTATATCTTCAGATTTTACACCGTAAACATTTTCTTCTCTTGCGGCTACTATAGGTGTTAAAAACACCTTATCGGCAAGCGACAACGCGTTTATCATATCATCGCGAAGCAGTGCCACACGCGAATAGGTATATGGCTGAAAAACAACAATAACCTTTTTATAATCCAAGGTTTTTGCGGCCTGCAAAGTGGCTGCCATTTCGGTTGGATGATGTGCATAATCGTCAACAACCGTAATTCCCTTTGCATCACCTATAAATTCAAATCGTCTGCCCGCTCCTGTAAACTTTGACAAAGCATCGGCAATGCCGATAGAATCTACACCCATTTCATAACAAACGGCAAATGCTGCAAGTCCGTTATAAATATTGTGCTTACCCGGAGCGTGCATTTCAAGGTGACCAACCTTTTTGCCGCTATGCATTACATCAAAGCAAAAACCGTGTTTACCGCTTACAATATTTTGCGGATAGTAATCGTTATTCTCACCAAATCCGTAAGTAACAATCTTTGAATCAATATCTGCTACAACCTCTTTAACAAGTGCATCATCGCCATTGGCATAGCAGATTTTACCCATCGAAACAAATTTTTTAAACGAATTTTGAAGATTCTTTATTGTCTTAAAATAGTCCATATGATCATCGTCGATATTAAGCAAAACCGTTATATCGGGCGAAAACTCCAAAAAACTATCTACAAACTCACAAGATTCGCAAACCAAGGTTTCAGAATTACCAACAACACACGAAGAATCAACCATTGGCAACTTACCACCAATAACCGCATTAGGATTTTGCTTGTTTATTAGCAAAATTTGTGTTATCATAGAACAAACACTGGTTTTTCCGTGAGTACCGCTTACACCGATAACATTGTTATAGCAACGCGTTACCGCACCCAATAACTGTGATCTTTCCATTTTGGGCACACCCGACGTATCGGCAGCAATCATTTCGGGATTGCTGTTTGGAACCGCCGCAGAGTACGCTACCAAATCAGCGCCTGCTATATTTTCAGCCGTATGCTCGCTGTAAACAACAACCCCAAGAGTACGCAATCGTTTTACATTGGCATTTTCACTTCTGTCGGAACCGGTTATTTTATATCCGCGTGATAACAATAGTTCTGCCAACGGGCACATACCGCTACCGCCTATTCCAATCAAATGAATATGTTTGGCGCTTAAAAAGGACTTATCCTCAGGTCGCTGTTGTTTTCCCATAAAACACCTCTAAGACAATAATTATATATATTATACTATCTAATTGCCAAAAAATAAACCCCCTTTTTAAAGAAAGGTTAATATTATGAAATTTAATTTACCAAAAAACATAAAATATGTGCTTGATACACTTATCAAAAACGGACACAAAGCCTATATTGTAGGTGGTTGTGTACGTGATTTGCTGTGCGGTAAAACTCCGCACGACTATGATGTAGCCACCTCAGCTCTTCCCCACGAAACACAATCACTCTTTAAAAAAACCATTGCTACGGGGTTAAAACACGGTACGGTTACAGTAATGTTAGACGGCCATCCTATAGAAGTTACAACCTTTAGAACAGAAGACACATACGATGATAACCGTCATCCTGAAAATGTTAGCTTTGTTACCGACGTGCGCAAAGACCTTTCACGACGTGATTTTACGGTAAACGCAATGTGCTACAACGAAAGTGACGGTCTTATAGATTTATTTGGCGGCATAGACGATATTAAAAACAAAACCTTGCGCGCGGTGGGTGATGCCGAAACACGATTTAAAGAAGATGCCTTGAGAATACTTCGTCTATTCCGTTTTTCAGCTACGCTTGAATTCTACATAGAAAAAAACACCTTTGATGCTGCAATTAAGCACTCGAATTTATTAAAAAACATAAGCGCCGAGCGAATTTTTACCGAGCTGCAAAAAACCGCAATGGGAAACAACGCGCCGATAATTGTTCCGCTTTTGCAAACAAATGCTTTGCAAGGCTACTGTCTTGAGGCAAATGATTTATCAGCGCTTAAAACCCTGCCTCTAAAACAAAATTTGCGCGTATTTACCCTGCTTTATCTTACAAGTAATAATTTATCGTTAACGGTTGAAAATTTAAAATGCAGTAATGCTTTTAAAGAATATTGTTTTATAATGTCGTCTTTGGCAACGCACGACTTTACCGATAACAAAATTTCTATTAAAAAAGCACTTAATTTTGCCGATTACGATATCGTTTGCGATGCTTTGATTTATTACCGTGAGATTTTAAACAGGGATGTTTCAACGGCATTTGAGCTGCTTGACGAAATCATAACACAAAAAGAACCCTACAAAATTTCGCATCTTGATATTTCGGGCAACGATATAACTACATCAGGTCTTTCGGGTAAGCAAATAGGCGAAAAATTGAATAATTTATTGCAAGAGGTAATCAAAAACCCTGCTCTTAACAAGCGTGAAAAACTTTTAAAAATAATAAGTAACTAAAAGACTTTGAGCACCATAAAATGTATTGAATTACATTTGTGGTGCTTATTTTTTTAAGGTGGTTATATGAACATTTTAATTATAGGCGGCGATCGCCGTATGAATATTGCTTTTGACGAGCTTAAACGCTTGGGTTACACAGTAGAAAGCTTGGGACTTTCAAACGAGGATAACGGAAAAATTGAAGATGCTGATGTTATTCTACTGCCGGTGCCTACAACACGTGACGGCAAAAATGTTTTTTGTCCTCAAAGCGATAAAAAAATACCGCTTGAACATATAAAAGAGTTTAGCAAAAATGCACTTGTTTTAAGTTGTGGCTATGATTTTAAAAATGCAAACTGCATAGATTACTTAAAGCTTGATGATTTTTGTTTGCTAAATGCCGTACCCACCGCCGAGGGTGCTATTGCAAGAGCAATAATTGATACGCCGTTTTGCTTGTGGCGCTCGCACGTATTGGTGACGGGCTGTGGTCGTGTAGCAAAGATTTTAATTGACCGATTAAACGCACTTAAATGCGACCTTACGGTATCGGCACGAAGCTCGCGAGACTTTGCCTATTTAGATGCGCTTGGTATTAAATATATTCACACTAACAACATTTGTAAAAATGCTTGCAATTTTGATATAATTTTCAACACTATCGATGTACCGATTTTTGCGGATTTTGATGGACTTAAAAACTGTTATTTGTATGACCTGTCTACCAAAGGCTGTTTAGATTTTGAAAAAGTAAAAGAAAAAAACATAAATGCAAAAAAACTGCCGGGCATTCCGGGCAAAATTGCACCTATAACCGCCGGTAAAATAATCGCTCAAACAGTAAACCAATTGATTGGAGAATGGGTATGCAAAATATAAAATTAGGCTATGCGTTTTGCGGTTCTTTTTGCACTATCAATAAATCTCTTGAAACACTAAAAGAGCTTGCAAAACTTAATATAGATATTACCCCGATTATGTCGGAAATTACTTATAGCACCAGCACACGATTTGCCAATGCAGATGAATTTAATAAAGCGGTTGAGAATCTATGCGGCAAAAAGATTATACACACTGTGCCTGCCGCCGAACCAATTGGACCTAAAAATTTGCTTGACGTTATAGTTGTAGCGCCTTGTACGGGCAACACTATTTCTAAAATAGCGCTCGGTATTACCGATACCTCGGTAACAATGGCAGTTAAAGCACATTTGCGGAATAATAAACCCGTAATACTCGGCATTGCTACAAATGATGCCTTGGGTGCTACAGCTAAAAATATAGGACTGCTACACAACACCAAAAACATCTACTTTGTCCCCTACGGTCAGGATGACCCTATAGGTAAAAATAATTCGCTTATTTGTGATTTTACAAAAATACCACAAACTATTGAAGACGTGCTTGGCGGCCGTCAAATACAGCCTGTTATAATATAAAAAAGGCTCCCGAACGGGAGCCTTAAATTATTATTCTATGCCGAAATAACGAGCTGCATTATTGTAACAGATATCTTCTACTATTTGACCTAAAGTTTCCATATCGGCAGGGTATTCACCGTTTTCTACCCAAGTGCCAAGCACGTTACAAAGTATACGTCTAAAATATTCGTGACGGGTGTAAGAGAGGAAACTACGAGAGTCGGTAAGCATACCAACAAAGTTGCCAAGAAGTGATAGGTTAGCAAGAGATTTCAGCTGTGTTTCCATACCCGATTTGGTATCACTAAACCACCAAGCCGAGCCGTGCTGAATTTTGCCTGCGGCTTCGGTGCCTTGGAAAGCGCCGATAACTGTGTCTATCATTTCATTATCGTGTGGATTTAGTGAGTAAACAATGGTCTTTGGCAACAAATCGTCAATTGCAAGCGCATTAAGCAGTGCAGTAAGCGCCTCACTGCAAGGACGGTTTGAAATGGTGTCAAAGCCGGTGTCAGCACCAATTTTAGCAAACATTGCCTTATTTGTATTACGCTGAACGCTGTAGTGAATTTGCATTACAATACCGCGCTTTGCATACTCCTTACCAAGAGCCACAATAATATCGGTTTTATACATATCAGCCTGCTTTGCAGTAATGGCTTTACCCTTCATTACGGCCTTAAATGCGGCGTCAATTTCTTTTTCGGTGCCGATTTCAAATGGAATATAATCAAGACCGTGGTCGGTAGCCTTACAGCCCATCTCACAGAAGAATTGGAGGCGCTTGATAAGTGCGGCCTTTACGTCGGCAACACAGTTAATAGGCATATCAGCAGCCTTTTCAAGCGCTTTTATGTAGTCTACAAAGCCGTCTTTGTCAATGTTAACAGCCTTGTCAGGACGGTACGACGGAAGAACAAGCGCCGAGCACACACCCTCTTCTTTAATCTTTTTGTGCCATTCGAGTGTATCTATTGGGTCATCGGTAGTACCAATCATTTTAACATTTGATTTTTTAATAATACTGCAAGCCGACATATCGTCACTTTGTAGCTTTTCGTTACAAAGATTCCAAACCTCATCGGCGGTCTTGGCACTTAAAATACCGTCATAGTCAAAATAACGCTTAAGCTCTAAATGGTTCCAATGATACATTGGGTTACCGATAGCGCGCGGCAACATCTCGGCAAAGCGCAAAAACTTGGTGTAATCATCAGCATCGCCCGTAATCTCGTTTTCAGGTGTACCGTTGCTTCTTATTAGTCGCCACTTGTAGTGGTCACCGCCAAGCCATATTTCAGTAATATTTTTAAACTTTTTATTTTCATAAATCTCTTTTGGATTTATGTGACAGTGATAGTCGATAATTGGCATTTTTGCGGCATAATCGTGATAAAGACGTTTAGCCGTTTCGTTGGTCAAAATAAAATCGTCATTAATAAAGCTCATAGCAATATCTCCTTAAAATTTTTATCGTATTTATTATATAATGTTTGTGATTTTAAAGCAAGAAAATTATTCCTGTAATTCAAAAAGTTTAGTGTTGTAAGCCAATAATATTTCATTGCTACCCATAGTAACAACGTAAAAATCATCACCTACATTTGAGTAGTTATATACACCCGCAGGTTGCATATCATACATTTTGCAATATCTATAGTTTTTGCCGTTTGGTACGGTATAGGTGCCCAAGCGCTGAAATCTTAAATGATAGGGAGATTTTGTTGTAAAATATGAATAAAACTCGCTATACGGTTTATTTGTTGGCAAAGAACGTAATAAATTTTCTTCACATTCCATTAAAGCATCTATTGTTATTTGTATGCCACCATTTTGTATTTTGGACAAGGTTTTTTTAATTTTAAAAAAGATATAAAGCGACCAAATAATAAAAAAGCACAGTAAAAACGATGGAATTAAAGCATATTCTAAATCATCAAAGGGCATAAAAACGCTAAAAGACCAAATTACTACAATACCCAACAGCACACAAGATGCAATATCCCATTTTCTGTTAAGTAAATATATTGTTTTTAATTCTCGCTGAATTATTTCGTTAGTTAAAACTTCTTTTTTGTTTTCTTCCTTCATAACCTATTCCCGCAATTCAAAAAATTTAGAATTATAAGCATAAATCACTTTATTGTTAATGATAATCAAATAAAATTCGTCACCAACAGTCGATGAATTAAAAACATTATAATCATACATACAAAAATCTTTTGACCACCTGTAATTTTTACCTGACGGTATATTATATTTTCTTTTTTTGATAGAAAAATATAGTCTATATGGCCTGTAAAACGTGACACTCGTCGAAGGAATATTTCCTGAGCCCGATTGCAAATTTATTAATCGGTCCTTGACTATTTGATATTTATCCTTTTGAACGCTAAAAATTATATTCGAATTTTTAACAACAACAAAAACAAAAATCAAAAAAAGTATACTTAACAAAATAATTATAACAGTAAGCCCAAATTTATCTGAGCTTATAGCCCCCGAAGTTACTAAATCAGAATCCAATAATTTTAATATAAGAATTAAAAATAGTATTAAAAAAGGTAAAACTATTGCCATTGCTACTTCTCTTATTGATTGATATCTAACTTCTTTTTTTATAATATCTCTCGTCAGAGTTTCTTTTTTGTTCTCATCCTGCAAAAAATCACCTCTTGAAATAACAAATAAAATTTGCAGGAACTGGCCTCCGGACAGTCCGCATGACAATTAACGGACCGTCGGGGACGCCGGTCCCTACGATGTATTTATTTGGTTTTGATAATTACAAATTAGTAAAGAATTTTACCATCGGCAACCTTACGCAGATGCTCGCCATAAGGGGATTTGCCATATTTTTCGGCTGATTCAATAAGCTTTTCTTTGCTTATCCAACCATTTTTGTAAGCAATTTCTTCAACCGCAGAAATCTGAATACCCTGACGGCTCTCAATAACCTTTACAAATTCGGTAGCCTCGGCCAATGCGTCCATTGTACCTGTATCAAGCCAAGCATATCCACGGCCTAAAGTTACAACATTAAGTGTATCGTCTTCAAGATAAAGCTTGTTAAGGTCGGTAATTTCCAATTCGCCACGAGCGGAAGGTTTAACCTTTTTAGCCATTTCAACAACGCGGTTATCGTAGAAATAAAGACCTGTTACACAGTAATTTGACTTTGGATTTTTTGGTTTTTCTTCCAACGAAATTGCCTTGCCGTTTTCGTCAAATTCTACTATACCAAAACGCTCAGGATCATCAACGTAATAGCCAAATACTGTAGCGCCTGTCTCTTTAGCGGCAGCCTCGCGAAGATGCTTTTTAAGTCCACTGCCGTAGAAAATGTTATCGCCCAAAACCATCGCGCAGCTGTCACCGTCAATAAACTCCTCACCAATAAGAAATGCCTGTGCCAAGCCATCGGGAGAAGGCTGAACAGCGTATGATAAATTTATACCATAACGTGAGCCATCACCTAAAAGACGCTCAAAGTTTGGTAAATCAGTTGGTGTAGAGATAATAAGAATGTCGCGTATGCCTGCGAGCATAAGTGTTGACAACGGATAATAAATCATCGGCTTGTCGTATACGGGAAGAAGCTGTTTTGAGGTTACCATAGTAAGCGGATAAAGACGTGTTCCGCTACCGCCTGCAAGAATAATTCCTTTCATTTTAAAAACTCCTTAATCAATAACTTTTATATCAATGCCGTTTATAACAACGTCATTTATAGGTTTATCTGCTGCGCCAACTTCTACATCAGCAATGGCATCTACAACGTCCATACCGTTTACAACCTGACCAAATACTGTGTGACGAAAATCAAGCCAAGGTGTGCCGCCCATTTTGGCATAAGCATCAGCAACCTCGGGTGGAAAAGCATCAGGCAAGTCTTTCATTTGTTCAAGCATATTAGCGGGTGTTTCACTTGCCTGCACAATAAAGAACTGACTACCATTGGTGTTGGGACCTGCATTAGCCATACAAAGCGCGCCGCGCAGGTTATGTAATTCCGGTGTAAACTCGTCTTTAAAAGAACGTCCCCAAATAGACTCACCGCCCATACCTGTACCTGTTGGGTCGCCGCCTTGTATCATAAAATCCTTTATTACTCGGTGAAAAATAATACCATTATAATAATCGTTTTTAGCATGTGTTGTAAAGTTCTCCACGGTTTTGGGCGCCTGCTCGGGAAAAAGCTTTATCTCGATATCACCCATATTGGTATGCATTACCGCAACTGTATCGCCGCTTTTAACCGCTTCTATTTGTAAGCAAGACATAATAATTACCTCTTTTACTATTTTTTTATATTTTAACAGTATTTTGTTAAACTTTCAATAGTTATTTTCAAAAAGGTGTTATTGATATTTTATCTGGTTTGTGATATATTTATTTTACACTAAATATTAGAAGGTGTTTTTATGAACAATGCTCTTAATAACTGTGTTTGGATAGGCGCCGACGGTGGAATTGTATCCCCTATTATTTTACGTAAATTTAATGTAGAAGGCATTAAAAAGGCTTCTCTGTTTATAACAGGGCTTGGCTATTTTGAGGCAAAAATAAACGATAAATCGGTTACCGATTACAAGTTTTTACCCGTAATTACCGATTACGAGCCGCGTGACCTTACCCTTTGCGCACACAAAAACACCACAGGCATTACCACCAATCGTATATATTACTACAATTTTGACGTTACGAGCCTACTTAATAATGGTAATAATACACTTTCAATTCAATTAGGTAATGGCTTTTACCGTCAGGAAGAACGTGTTGCCGAAGGCAAAATGTCTTTTGGTGATACGCTGAAATGTATTTATAAAATTATTATTGAAACCGAAAACGAAACAATAGAACTTTGCTCTGACGGTAGCGAAACCTATACCGATAGTGCAATTCGCTTTAGCAATATTTATTTGGGTGAAATGATAGATTACAGCATAAAACTATTAAAAGAAAGCCAGGTTAACGTTCTCCCCTCACCTAACACTATTTTAAACGAGGCAATCGGCACACCAGACAAGGTTATTCGCACAATTAGGCCTAAAAAAATTGCCGAAATAAATGGCAGACATATTTTTGATGCGGGCGAAAATATAACAGGTGTAGTTGAGGTGAAAACCAACAGCACAGTTACCCTCCGTTTTGCCGAAAATATAAATGACGATATGTCACTTAATTTTACTTCCAGCACTGCCTCATATCGCACAACGCGAAGCGGCGAACTGCAAATTATGACCGATACCTTCATATCTGATGGTACACCTCGTATATTTGAAGCAAAGTTTACCTTCCACGCATTCCGTTATTTTGATGTGTATGGCAAATATGACGATTTGACTGTTAAGGTTATACACGCCGATACACCTGTTACCTCAACCTTTACCTCTAACCATGAGGGTATGAACTTTTTATACAATGCATTTTTACGCACCCAGCTTGATAATATGCACGGCAGTATCCCCTCCGACTGCCCACACCGTGAGCGTCTTGGCTACACGGGTGACGGTCAGTTGGTGGCGCAAACCGCTATGATGATGCTCGACTCAAAAGAGTTTTATAAAAAATGGATTCAGGATATACTTGACTGTCAGGACACCGACGGTCACGTGCGCCACACAGCACCGTTTTTGGGTGGTGGCGGTGGTCCTGGTGGTTGGGGTAGCGCAATTGTTATTGTCCCCTACGCTTACTATAAGCAATATGGCGATACCGAAATTATAAAGCATTGCTACGACAAAATGAAGCTGTGGATTAACTATCTTCTTTCTCACTCTGAAAACGGACTTGTAATAAGTGAGGATGCGGGCGGTTGGTGTCTTGGTGACTGGGCTTCTCTTGAAAAAATGGAAATACCCGAGCCTTATGTTAATAGCTGTTATTTGGTTAAAAATCTGCTTCTTTTAGAGGAAATGGCAGAGCTTGTTGACAAAAGCGATGATATACCCTATTATCAAACCTTGCGAAACACTACCGAAAAAGCGATTGTAAATACCTATTACGATACCGCATCGGGTCACTTTGCAGGTGGTATTCAGGGTGCGGATGCCTTTGCCGTTTGGTGCGGATTGGCAGGTGCAGAAACTGCCAAAAGGCTTGCCGATAGATACACCGAGCTTAAATATTTTGATACAGGATTTTTATGCACTGATATTTTGTGCGAGGTGCTATGTAATTATGGATATACCGATGTGTTTCTTTCACTTCTCGAAAGCGAAAAGCTTGGCTCGTTTCTTTATATGAAACGTCACGGTGCTACAACTATTTGGGAATATTTTATAGGTAAATGCTCGCACAACCACCCAATGTTTGGCGCTTGTACACGTCAATTATTCCAAAGTGTTTTAGGTATTCGCCAACGCGAAGGCACTGCCGGATATACTGATGTAATAATAAACCCCATAAAAACAACCCCAAATTTAAGAGTATCGGGCAGTATTGATACTCCGAACGGTGTAATCAGCGTATCAATAGATACCACAGGCGAAACACCAATAGTAAAAATAGATGCACCCCAGACTATTAAATTAGAAATTATAAAATAATATTGTAGGGCCGGTATTCTCGGCGGTCCGCTAAAACAGAGGTTAAAAATGACTTATATTTATCTTGTACGTCACTGTGAAGCAATGGGCAATCACAAACGACTTTTTCAGGGCTCTACCGATTGCGATATAAGTGAAATCGGCACAAAACAGTTAGAATATTTAAAAGAGCGTTTTCTTAACACAAAGCTCGACGCCATATACTCAAGTCCGTTAATACGCGCGCAAAAAACAGCGCAAGCCATAGCCCACGGTAAAAATCTTGAGATCATAACCCGTAAAAATTTGGCTGAACTTGACGGCGGTGTTGTAGAGGGCCGACCATTTCAAGAAGCCTTTAACGCTATCCCAGGTCTTGCTGACGCGTGGAACAATCACCCACAGGATTTTGCTCCCGAAGGTGGCGAGGCAATGCGCGACGCCTACGTTCGCATTTACGACGAAATTATTGCGCTTGCACGTATGAACCGCGGCAAAACCATAGCGGTAACCTCTCACGGCGGTGTACTGCGTTGTCTTATGTGTAGGGTGCTTTATTATGACATTACTCGCCTTAAAGACGTTCCTTGGCACGAAAACACTGCGGTTACACTTATAAAAATAGATGATAACGATAAAATCGGCGTTGAATTTTTTAACGACCATAGCCACGTTCCGCCAGAATATATGCCCAAGCGCAACCGCATAGTTAGCAAAACTTAAACGAGGTAAAAATATGATTATTATGTCAGTCGATTTAGGAAAAGCACGAACAGGCATTGCGGTGTCTGACGCGTCTTGTCAGTTTGCTTTCCCAAAAGACGTTATAACCGAATACAACACCGACCGTCTTATTGAAAAGGTCTGCCAAAAAGCAAAAGAATATTCAGCCGAGCGTATTGTTGTAGGCTATCCTAAAAATATGGACGGTACTTTAGGCGAGCGTGCGCAGGAATGCGCCGCAATAGCCGAACAAATTAAAACCCAAAGTAATATTGAAACACTGCTTTGGGATGAACGTTGCACCACCGTTACCGCACACAACTATTTAAATATGAACAATGTTCGAGGTAAAAAGCGTAAGCAAACAGTTGATGCTGTAGCAGCCGTAATAATTCTTGAAGATTATTTAAGGAGTTTATAATAAATTTTACGAGGAAATAAAATGAAAAAATTTTTAGCATTGCTTTTGGCGTTTACCCTTATTTTCACTATTATCGGTTGCCGCAGTAATGCGCCACAAAACAATACATCTTCTACCCTTTCAAGCGATGACTTAAATCAATCACCACCAGATAGTCTTGATAATTCAAGCAGCGATATGCAAAGCGTTGTATGCCCTCACTACAGCACAACCACAGTAAACCAGACCGACGCAACCTGTGTTACCAACGGTTATACAGGTGACACGCTTTGTACAGCTTGCAATACAATTATAGAAAACGGAACGCAAATTAACGCCATAGGGCACGATACCGAAATCCGCAACCGACAGGATGCTACAACATCGTCACAAGGTTATTCGGGTGACAGTTATTGTAAAATTTGCGGTATGTTAATCGCTACAGGCGAAGTAATACCGCCACTTCAAGAGGTTGTGCCCGCAGGAAAAATAAAATACACCTCTGATAACGGCTACGTATATATTGTTGATAAGGCTGTCGATATTACGGAATATTCTATGAGTCAGCAAACTAAGTATATTACTCATAAGTTTTACAATATAGAGCTTGAAATATTTAATCTTTGTAATGCCGAGCGTGAAAAAGCCGGTCTTGCACCGTTGGTATGGTATGAAGAGGCATATTATTTTACCCATATTAGAGCCGAAGAGATATATTTAAAATGGGACCACAAAAGACCAAACAACAGCGATTGGTATACGGTTTATACAAATGCTGACGTAATTCTTCAGTCTTGTGCCGAAAATCTTGCCGAGCAGCAGGGCGGTAATGACATTGCTGAAGGCGTGGTAGACGCATGGATGACTTCTACAAGCGGACATCGCGAAAGCATACTCAACCCAAATTTCACAAAGGTAGCTATCGCAGTAAATTACGTAGAAGACGACTACACATATTGCGTTGCACAACACTTTTTTGGTTGATTTTAAGCATTAAAACACCCACTGTGGTACCTTATTTACAAAAGGTGACACAAGTGGGTGTTAATTTTAGTTACAATATAAGCTCCATACCGATTTTTTGTGGGGTCAAGCCGAGTGATTCATAAAAACGCAATGCCGATGGATTGCAGCTCCACACATTAAGCGTTAAATTATAGCACCCGTTCTCACGCGCTAATTTTACCGCCGCATCATACAATTGCCTGCCAATGTGTTTGCCGCGCAAATTTTCGTCAACACACAAATCATCAATATATAATGTTTTTATATCGGTTAACACCGAATTATCAATATGCTGCTGAAAAATGCAAAAACAATAACCCATTACTTCATCATTTTCGTCCGTTGCCACAAGTATTGGTCGCTTTTTGTCTTTCAAAAGCAATTTTAACTCTTGGGCCGAATACTTTGTACCTATTTTAAAAATATCAGGCCTGCCGTTATGATGCACCATATCAACCTGAGATAACAAATCCTCTATTTTGGGAATGTCTTTTTCCATAGCTAATCTGACCATTGTATATCACTCCACATAAAATTCTTCTAAAGTATCAAGGCATATACAACCGAGCGGTTTTTCAAACACTGCGCCGCAATCTATTGCAATATGATTATTCGCTTTATAAATTTTGCCTGTAAAATTTTGATCTATAAAGCCCGTCGGTGTATGACCTGTAATAATGTATTTATCGTCAAAATATTGCTTGTCATACTCTGGCTCACCTACTATAAACTCTTGCCAGAGAAGCTTTTCAAATTGTAGCATACGCTCTTTTTCGGGTACGGTGTGCGAAAGAAAAAACCTGTTACCACCGGCATTAACCTCGTCATAAATAAGAAAGCTATTCATATACGATAAAATACTTTTCTGCTCATCCGCCGACAATGCTACAAAAGTCTCGTATGTTGGCATTCCGCCATCAAAAAGCCATAACCTAAACATTTCTGACAAGCGTTCGTTGTTTTCTATATCATCAATGTTTTTAAGCAAAAGCCACGCCATATAATCGTGATTACCTTTTATGGCTACCACATTTTTTCGCGACATCATATCCTGCAATATTATAATTCCACCGTCACCACGGTCTACAATATCGCCCAAAATATATAGTGTATCACCGTCATTAAGCTTTATCTTTTCAAGCATTTTTATGTATTTATCATAGCAACCATGCAAATCACTCATTGCGTAAATCACAACACACCGCTCCCTTCCTTTAATTATAATAACATATTTTGCACATAAAAGCAGTATAAAATTAAAATTTTTAATTTTTATGTAAAGCACACCACAACTTATTAAATATTTAATATTACTTGTTACTTTAAACGAACTACCTTCCGTCGTGCTTGATTTATAATAAAAAATTATGTTATAATAAACACAATATGTTTTAGGAAGTGATTGTTATCAAAGAGTATCGTTGTCTTAACGGAGAAATAGTTAAGGTTGAAATCATCAATAACAACCACATCATTGTTCACTACAAAGGAGAAAAATATTTAAGAAATAAATCCATAATTGGAAAAACTTTATTCCCTATTCAAAAAAGGGATGTTATTACAATAGATAGCATTGTTGAAATTAAAAATCTTTTAAATGACGAAATAATAAAAGTTAAAATTTGTGATGTTCATACCGTAAAAACTTATAGGCGAATGGGCGGTTCATACTACGGTAATTCGGTTAAAATTTCATATATAGGAAATAATTCAGGCTTTAAAGATGGAGTTTTCAATGTCAGTTCCGTTTCACCTTTAGGCAAAAGTCTTTTAAATAGGTCCAACGGCGATGAAATTTTAGTTTCATTACCGGATGATACATTTGAAAAATACAAAATAATTAGCGTTTGCTAAATTTAAAATTAATTTTTTAAAAATATTGTAGATTAGTGAAGTATCTTGTATAATATTGATATTACAGTATATTGAGGAGTGATAGTTGTGGGTTTGTTTTTTGATATCATTCATCTTGCAAGCTATTTTTTAATTTTAATTGTTTTTTTAACAATCGCGATTATATTGGCAAAAAAATTAAGTGCTTGGATATGGTATTCCATAGGAGCGATAATTACGCTTATAAGTTTAATAGGTCAACATATATCATGCTATAATTATTATGAAAGTTTTTACCTAACCAATGACGAGATGTCTCCTTATTGGTCATTTTATATTGTCTCATTACTGATTTCCGCTCTCATAATTTTTTATAGATATTCAACATCAAAAAGTGATATAGAAGGACTTGACGATGGCGAGTCTAAAAAAAGCAAATTTTCAGAAACACTTTCGAAAGTTCCCTCTTCAACTTCAGGCAAAACATGGGAATGTAAAAAATGCGGTTCCAAAAATTCTCAAAACTCCATTCATTGCAAAAATTGCGGAGAATATAAATAACGATTTTAAAAGACGGCTAAATTAGCCGTCTTTTACTTTGCCTAGAACACATAGGGATGGTTCTGTTGTGTTATAAATTCGTGCGAAGCACACCGAAACTTTTCACTCTTCATTTTTCACTCTTCACTAAAAAAGACGGCATCATCCGTCTTTTATTTTACATTGTGTTCCATCGTGCTTGATTTCGTAGTTTTCTTTATAAATCAAGTCACTTATAAACACAAACTCATACCCCTCATCTTTGAGGCATTTGAGTATGTTCGGTAATGCCGCGGGTGTGTGGTCGGCGTCATTGTGAAAAAGTACTATACTGCCATTTTTAACCTTTTTAACTACCCTATCGCAAATGCTTTGTGGCGTGGCATTATCTTTCCAGTCAAGAGAGTCACAATCCCACTGTATTGTGTACATATCTATGCTTTCTACTGTTTCTACTACGCGATTATTGTAGTCACCGTATGGTGGGCGGAAGAGCGTTGGCTTTTTACCTGTTACATTTTCAATTTTTTTGTTGCAAGACTCAAGCTCGTCAATCATTTGCTCGGTTGAAAGTCCTGTCATATACGGGTGTGTGTTGGAATGGTTTTGCACCTGATGACCGGCATCCGACAGTTGCTTTACCGATTCGGGATATTTATCCACCCAAGCGCCCACCACAAAAAATGTTGCAGGAACGTCATATTCTTTTAAAATTTTTATAAGCTGCTCGGTATCATCGTTACCCCAAGCCGCGTCAAAGCTGATGGCAATTTGCTTTTTGTCGGTTTCGACACAGTAAATTGGTAGCTTTCGGTCACTGTTTGCAAAGGTAACAACCGAGCCCACAACAGCAATTATAGTAGCCATTAGAATACTTAAACACCACATTATATGCTTTTTTGTAATTATTAAATATCTCATACTATCCCCTCTCATTCTTATATAAAACTATGATAAAATGCTTGTATAATATTACATACTGATAAGGTGTATTTTGTATTTTTGTAGAAAATATGATATATTTAAAATACGGTGTAACCTTTTAGTTAAAAAAGGTGCTTAATATTATAGAGAGGAGATGAAGAAATTGGAAGATAATATAATAGTTGAATTGTATCTAAAACGTGATGAAGCCGCTATAAATGAAACACGCAACAAGTACGGCGCTCGTTTACGCTCATTGTCATGTAATATTGTTAAAGATGTACATACCACCGAGGAATGTGAAAACGACACCTATATGCAGGCGTGGAGCTGCATTCCCCCACACGAGCCACGCGACTATCTTTATGCTTTTTTAGCGCGTATTATTAGGCATATTTCACTTAATCGCTGTCGCGAATCCAATCGACTTAAACGCAATGCATTTATTTGTGAATTAAGCAATGAATTAGAAGAATGTATACCGTCATCCAATAATATCGACAAGTTAATCGATGACCTCGCTTTTGCCGAATTTATGAATAATTTTCTACAAGAAATTGACGTGGAAAAGCGAAATATATTTTTACGAAGGTACTGGTATTTCGATTCCATTGATAACATTTCAAAGCTTTTTGGAATTTCTAAAAGCAAGGTAAAAACCACGCTTTTCAGAATTAGAAATAATCTTCGCGAGCATCTTGAAAAGGAGGGTTACACTGTATGAACGGAAATGAATTTTTAGACAAGTTAGAGCTTATAAATCCCAAATTTATTGAAGCCGCCGACATAAAACCAAAGTCAAAAAGCAATGGTTTTATAAAGTGGGTGTCCCTCGCTGCCGGCATTTGCTTGATTTTAACCGTAGGTATATTTACAGCAAAGCATTTCGATTTATTTAATAACAAATCGGACTCTGGTCATAAAGTAGTAGTGCAAAATTCAGCGGCGGGTTTTTATTTAAATGAAAACAAAGAAATAATATATTTCCCAATTTCTTTTGATAATCACGTGCGTTACGGCCTTGTGCCTGAAAATGCCGTAGGTTTAACTCCAGAAAACACATATAAAATAACGCCGACCGATCTTGGCGAGCCTATGGGCACGGTGACAAGCTGTGGCGATAAAGAGCTTATTGGCTGTAATGTTTACCACTTTTCAAAATTTCCAAATTACGATTCAATTTGCATAGTTGAAACAAAAGATGGATACAGCTTTTATACTGGTACATATTTTGCGCCTTCAAAAAGCAATATGCGTTCTGATGTATGCCTTGCAATATTTGATTTACCCAATTCATTAGAAAAGATTAAAATAACAAATGATGAACAAAAGGTTCTTTTTGAAATCAATGATGAAAATGAAATATCCGCGCTGTTTAAAATAATTTTAAATAAATATGATATTGGTAACAATGAACTAAATCGCCGCAAAGCTGATGCTTGGTATAAAGAATATCAAAATAATGATTTGTATTACGATGAAGCAACAGGACGAATTGTATATAAAAACGAAGACCAAATTATAAAAGAAGGTTATACATCTATCGTTGACGGTGTAGAAATTATTTATGAGCCGCAATTTGCTGATACGGCAATTCGTGATAAAGCAACTATGCTTTGGAATAAAGATAATGTTAACATATCAATAATCAGTACCAATGGTTTTGGAGTAACAATTATATACTCCCCTGTAACCAGCACCTTCAATATATTTAATAATAACTACAGTCTAACCGAGGATGAAGTTAAAGAATTAAATTTCATATTAAAAATTACTGAATAATAAAAAACACAGGTTCTCACCTGTGTTTTTTATTATTAATGTTTTCCATTTTTACTTTTTAAAATTACTACAGCAAAAGCCGCGCCTAACACAATCATTGCCGCTATAACAACCCATATTAGCCAACTGTTAGTCGGTTGGTTATCGTTATTATTGTTTTTATTATCGTTATTGTTGTTAGTGACATCATCATTGGTGCTGTTATCATTGGTGTTTGTTGCGCCGTCTGTTATTATTTCGCTGTTGTTTGCTGTGGTGGAATTTTTGTCATCGCTTTCAATTTTAATGTTGTCAGGGTCATTAAGCATATCCTCAATTACCTGCTCATACATTTCTTGTGTTTCGGAATCTACACTTGCCGTCACTGAGCTGCTTTGTTGCGATGAAGAAGGCTTTTTGGGGTTAGGATTTTTAATATCCACATAACCGTTTTGGGCTTTAAAATGCACATCATCCATATCAAAATTAAAAACATTATCAGGTCTGGGAGTCACCGTAATTTCACTTTTGCCGTTTGGTGCCGTATCAAGCACTTCAAATTCAAGCGTAGCAATAACTCCGTTTGTGTTATTATCAGGCTTTAACGGATCACCCCACGTTACAATAAAAGGATTTTTTGTTTTTGGACCATATGTAACACCCGTAAAATCGCCCTCGGTATGATTTAAAAGTTTTAAAGCGTTACTATCATAGCCTATTTCAAGTGACAAGAATATAATTCCCGGATTGTTTTTTGTAGATATTGTTATTTTTACCGTATCGCCTGCCTCGCCCTTTGCATTTCCAACCACAAATGTAGGCTCATTTGCGGCGGCTACCTGAAATGCAGGTACTATGGTTAAAATTAATATTATAGATAATAATAAACTCAAAAATTTTTTCACTTATATTTGCCTCCTATTTATGTTGTGACCAAATAATTATACACCAAAACCGCAGTTAAGTCAATCAAAGTGTACACAACTTAAATATTTCTCTAATCTCGGTTTCACCAAGGCTTATCACACTGTTTATAGTGCGGGTGTTACCAAATGTGCAGAGTTCAACAAGTCGCTCTATTGAGTCATTACTTATACCAAAATCTTGAAGCGTAGACGGCATACCTATAGATTTAAAAAACTCGCTCATAGCTTTAATGCCCTCTTCTGCCGCAGCTTTGTCATCGGCATTATTTACGCCCCACACATTACGAGCAAAGCGCGCAAAACGAGCAATATTATAAGTATAAACGTATTTTGCCCACGCAGGAAATAACATTGCAAGTCCCGCGCCGTGAGCCACAGAGTCAAATTCGCCGCTTAGTGCGTGTTCAAGCTGATGCACAGGCAAGGCATTTATTCTACCACAACCTGTTAGATTATTGTGCGAAAGGCTTGATGCCCACATAATGTTTGCCCGCGCCTCGTAGTTATCAGGCTCTTTCATTACTACATTTGCCGCACTTATAACCGAGCGCAAAATGCTTTCGGCAATGCCGTCAGTAATGTCTACATCATCACAAGGGGTAAAGTAACGCTCAATAGTATGGGCTAAAATGTCGCTTATACCACAGGCAGTTTGATAAGGGCTTACGGTATAGGTCAGTTCGGGATTGCACACGGCAAAAAGCGGACGTATAAGGTCGCTTGCAAGACCGCGCTTCATATTTACCGAAAGGTCACTCACAACGGCTGACCAGCTCATTTCACTGCCTGCCGCCGCAATGGTAAGTACACAGCCAACAGGTAGCGCAGATTTTGGCTTTTGTTTGCCTACAACAAAATCCCATACATCACAGTCACTTACAGCACCAAGAGCGGTATATTTAGCAGTATCAATAACGCTACCGCCGCCAACCGCCAATACAAGCTGAACATTTTCTGATTTTGCAAGCTTTACGGCTTCGCGAACAAACTGTATTTTGGGGTTGGGTTCTACACCACCCATCTCTACCACTTCGATATTATTTTGAGCAAGTGACGTTATAATTTCATCATAAAGTCCATTTTGCTTAATACTACCCTTACCGTACTGTAGCATTATTTTTTTGTATCCGTAATTGCTAATTATTTTTCCTATATCTTTTTGTTTGCCTTTACCAAAAAAGACTTTAGTAGGCGCATAAAATTCAAAATCAAACATTTATTTTCCCTTCTTACAAAATCACGCCCAAAGAAATCTTTGGGCGTGAAAAGTAAATCAAAATTATTCTGCGGCTTCCTCAGCAGCCTCTTCTACAGGTGCTTCTACTACTGCATCTTCAGTAGATGCTACAACCTCGTCCTCTGCTACTGCTTCTTCCTTAACCTCGGGTTCAAGAAGAACGCGGATAGAAAGGCTTACGCGCTTTTTGTCAAGATCAACAGCAGTAATCTTTGCCTCTACCTCTTGACCGATTGTAAGCTCATCCTGTGGCTTTGCAACGTGCTTATTAGCAATCTGTGAGATGTGAATAAGACCGTCAATACCTGGGATAATTCTTGCAAATGCGCCGTATGTAGTCATACTAACAATTTTAACAGTAACAACATCGTCTACGCTGTAGTTGTTTTGGAAAATTGTCCAAGGGTTGTCCTCAGCCTTTTTGTAACCAAGAGAAATCTTTTTCTTGTCAGCATCGAGTGCTTTTACATAAACCTCGATTTCGTCGCCCACTGCAACTACTTCAGAAGGATTCTTGATACGGGTCCATGAAAGCTCAGAAATATGAACCATACCATCAACACCGCCGATGTCAACGAATGCGCCGTAGCTGGTAAGTGACTTAACAGTACCTGTGATACGATCACCTACAGCAATAGATGCCCATACTTTTTCTTCTGCTTCTTTACGAGCCTCGCGAAGTACGCTGCGGATAGAACCGATTGCTCTGCGACCGCGACCAATCTCGATAATTCTAAAGTCAACTTCCTTGCCCTTTAAGTCTTCAAGAGCTTCATTTCTTGAAGCAGTAGCCTGTGAAGCAGGAATAAATATACGAACATTGTTTGAGTACACTACAACGCCGCCCTTGATTACATCACGAACTGTACCGTGAAGCACTTCGCCCGAATCCTTGGCTGCAACTATATTGTCCCAACCTGCAATAGCATCGTAACGACGCTTTGAAAGCATTGCGGTTCCTTCCTGATCACTGATCTTCATAATGATAAGATTAAGCTTATCATCTACCTTTACTTCGCTTAACAAATCAACAGGCTCTGATGAGTACTCATCCGCAGAAACATAGCCGGTTACGCCACGGCCAATATCTACAGTGATTTCGGTAGCGTTTACTGCAACAACAGTACCGCATACCTTTTGCTCGCCTGTAAGGCTGTTGAGCGAAGCCTCAAATGCTTCCTCATCTGTCATTTCTTCGAAGCTTTTTTGAGCAAGCTCTACTTGCTCTTCAACAGGTTGTAAATTTTCCGACATGGTTTTAATAACCTCCTTTATTATACCAGCAGGCGTGGATGCGCCCGCTACAACGCCAACATTATTTGCTGTAAGAAACCATTCGGCTTTTAACTCAGCCGCAGTTTCTATCAAATGGATATTTTGACAAAAGCAAGCACACACATCAAATAGTTTTGCTGTGTTTGAACTGTGCCTGCCACCGATTACAACCATTACATCGTTGGATTGGGCAAGCTCACGTGCTTCTTGCTGTCTTGTTGACGTAGCACTACATATTGTATCAAATATTTTTGCATTTGTACATACTTTTTTTAAAAAAATTTGCGCTTTTCCCCACTTTTTTGCATTAAAAGTGGTTTGCGACACGACCGAAACGGCATTTTCTTTGATTTCGGGATGGTTTTCAAGCAAAATTTCAAGATCTTCTACCGAAGAAAAAACATAATACGGTGTTACACAGTGACCTATAATACCTATAACCTCGTGATGTTTTTCGTCACCCGAAATTAAAATTATGTCACCAAGTGCCGACTGCTCGGCCACAATTTTATGTATTTTTGCAACAAAGGGGCAGGTAGCATCACACACCTTTACCCCAATACTCTTTGCACTATCATAAACCGATTTGCCTACACCGTGAGAACGAATTACCAAGGTTTCGTCAGGCTTTGCCTCTTGAGGCTCGTTTACCACACGAACACCTTTTGAGCATAATTCTTCCACCATTTGACTATTGTGAATAATAGGGCCCAGTGTACACACCTTTTCCCCACTATCCACAAGGTCATAAACCATTTGTACCGCACGATTTACTCCAAAGCAAAATCCCGCGGTTTTTGCAAGTGTTATTTTCAATTTAACTTTTCCTTTATAATTTTAATAAGATTGTCTATAGACTCTTGTAACGTATTTCCTGTGGTATCAAACATAATTGAATCTTCAGCAGGTTTTAGCGGCGCTATCTCGCGATGGGAGTCGTTATAATCACGGGTTTCGATATCCTTGTAAACCTTTTCATAGCTTACATCCGCGCCCTTTTCTTTAAGCTCTTTATATCGGCGTGTTGCCCTTTCTTCTACAGAAGCGGTGACAAAAAATTTAAGCGTTGCATCTGGTAAAACAACAGTACCAATATCTCGGCCATCCATAAGCACATTGTTTTCGCGAGCAAGCTTGCGTTGCATTTCAAGCAAAAACGCGCGTACAGGCGGTTGTGCCGAAACGGCTGATGCCATCATAGAAGCCTCGGGCGTGCGGATTGCTTCGGACACGTCCTCGCCATTTAAAAATACGTGCTGTGTACCGTTAATAAATTTAATATCAACTTCAATAGTTTTTAAAACAGCATCTATGTCGCAGTCAAGCTTTGTATCATAACCCTCGCGTAAAAATTTTAAACCAACTGTACGATAAAGCGCGCCTGTATCAACGTAAATAAATCCAAGTGCCTTTGCGGCGCCCTTTGCCACCGTACTTTTTCCTGCACCTGCAGGTCCGTCTAATGCAATAGAAATCATAATTTATATATTCCTTTCGTATTTTGCCGCACTCTCACCCGCTAAAAAGCCGGTTGAGAATGCTATTTGTAGATTGAATCCGCCTGTGTAGGCGTCAACGTCGATTATTTCCCCAGCGAAGAAAAGTCCGCCTATAAGCTTTGACATCATAGTAGCAGGGTCAATTTCTTTTACACTAATACCGCCACTTGTAATTATGGCTTCTTCTATAGGTCTAAAGCCTGTAATGTTAAGTCTAAAATGCTTTATAGCATTTATAAGCGATAAACGCTGTTCACGGCTAATTTGATTAACCTTTGTATGAGGGTCAATACCCGACATATTTATTATAACCGGAATTATGCTTTTTGGCAAAAGTTTATCTAAAGAATTTGCAAAATCACGGTTGAGCGATTCCTCAAAATCACGAAGCAAACGTTTGTCAAGTTGAGCGCCATCGAGCGCAGGCTTTAAATCAATCTCAACAAAGTATTTCTTTTTGTCCATATAACGCAGATGTGCCGAAGCCGAAAGTGTTAGTGGCCCCGATATGCCCGTATGGGTAAATAGCATTTCGCCCATTTCTTTATAAATCGGTTTTTTCTTGCCCTCTTCAAAAGCTGAAAGCGTAACGTTTTTTAGCGAAAGCCCTGCAAGACGAGTGCAAAAGCCCTCGTGACAATCAATGCCAATGAGCGAAGGCTTTAAATCGGTTACGGTATGACCGAGTGCCTTTGCCATTTTGTAGCCGTCACCTGTAGAGCCTGTTGTGGGGTAAGACATACCGCCCGTTGCAATAATAACGCTGTCAGCATCAAGTATTCTGCCGTCAGCAAGCTTTACTGCCGTAACAAAACCGTTTGGCGCCAAAATTGCCGTAGCAGTGCCCTCAATAATATTACAATTTTTTTGCACAGGACGCGTTAGCGCATCAACAATATCTACAGACTTGTCCGATACCGGAAAAACACGGTTGCCACGCTCGGTTTTAAGCGGTACTCCCATACTTTCAAAATAGGTCATTGTATCCCCGGAATTAAAATTATTAAACGCCGAATATAAAAACTTACCGTTTTTAGGGGTGTTAGTAATAAGCGTATTTACGTCACAATTGTTGGTAACGTTACATCTACCCTTGCCGGTTATCATTACCTTACGCGCAGGTCGGGAATTTTTTTCGACAACGGTTATTTGATAATCTTTATCTTTAAGGCAAAATGCCGCATTAGATGCCGCCATTAAGCCTGCCGCACCGCCACCGATTATAACTATTTTTTTCATTCCCTCACCTACTTTTGCGATAATATATCATTTTACAACAAAACAAATAAAAAGTAAACTAAAAAATAAAACGGACAACCAATGGTTGCCCCTACGTAAAAAACATATAATATTTTTGTAGGGACGAGCATAGCTCGTCCGTTTTCGGTTTTCTATTTAATTATCCTTTTTATTTTATCGTGAAGTGAAAAAATATAGTAAGACGCTACGCGGGATATACCGATGTCGTATAACACAAACACGACGTTGCAAAGTGCTAAAAACAGCAGTGCGCCGTATTTACCCCACTCGCCAAAATCATCAAACGAAACACTAAACAAAATGGTAGATACGTAATAAAAGGCAATTGCCGCAGCATTAAAGCAAACAAGCTTTATTAACCATTCGACAGCCTGTTTATTTATTTTTTCAATAAGTGATTTTAATATCGGATAGTAGCCCAAAAACATTACGTAAAGTATTTTTGATTCCATTTCACCCGTTATAAAAACTATTGCCGCGCTTGCTATATATGTGCCAAAGCTCCACGAAACACCACATTCAATAAGCGGAACTATCATAAAAAGCCCAGCAATCGCGGGAATTGCATACGTAAGATACGGAAAATAGCTTGTAAGCATTACCATTACCGAAATCGCCGCTACAAGTCCACAAAGTGTAATCTTTTTTGTACTTTTCATATCAGCAACAAGGTATCAAATCGCCGCCCATACACTCACAGCAACAATCGGCGCAAATAAGACTGTTACAAACATCACACGTGCTGCAGCCACCCGTAGTACCGTAAGAGCGGTATGGGTTATACTGCTGACCGCTTTGACGCTGAGCATTGTTCATAGCGTTACGGTATTCGGGATTTTGCGGATTCATACGTACCGCTGTTGCAAAGCTGGTATACGCTTGGTCAAACCAACCGCGGCGGTAAAGCACAGTGCCATTTAAAAAATACCACTCGGCATCACGATTTTGTGGAGGAATACCATCAAGTAATTCCTGAGCCTGCTCAAGCCTGCCTTGATTAATAAGCGAGCGAACCTCGGGAAAATTGGTACTACCGCTATATGAACCGTTATATGTGTTGTTACCCGATTTTTTTGACGAACCGTGTCTGCGAGAATTAACTATAGCGTCATAGGCCTCGTTAATCTCTTTCATTTTTTCGCCCGCCAAATCGGAAAGCGGATTATCGGTATAGTTGTCGGGATGATACTTACGCGCAAGCTCACGGTAAGCGTTTTTAATTTCATCATCGGTTGCGTTTTTTGAAACGCCTAACACCTCATACGGATCTTTCATTGTTTAACTCCTTTAAAAATGTTTCTTCAAGTCCAAGATAAATTATATTTCCAAGTATAGTTTTATACTTTTTTATATCTAATAGTTCAAATGCCTTTGCGGCTTCGTTTACACAAAAATACAACTGCCCTTTTACGCGTTCTTTAACCTCTGTTTCATCAACGTTTTTAAGCACGTTGTAACTGCCTGATTTTATATCTTCTGGTAGATCAACAGCGGCATCCAACAAATAGATGTATCTGCCAAGGCAATATCCCAAGCGATTAAGCACCCTTTTTTGCATTTCGTTTTCACTGCAAAGAGAGAGTATTTTTTCCATAACCTTAGCTGTTGGGTCTGCCGCTTCATCAATTGATATGCACATTGTCTTTTCAAGCGAATTTTGCTTTGCTATATACTCGGCAACTGCTGTTTCAATTTGCGGATAAAGCTTTGCCGCCTTTTTATGTGCGCGTGAGAATATAGGCTTTAAACACCAATATCCTGCTTTTTTAAACCCACGCTCATCGGCTATGTTATCAAGTATTTTGTAATATAGCATTATCATTGCCGCGGCGGCAGGCATATCTACAGCATCAAGATTTTTACAATAGTTACACTTCTTTAGCGGATTAAATGCACACCGTTTGCGCTCAAAACCGTCGCAACCGTCTTTAAGCGACATATTAAGCAGCGCCAAAAAGGTAAAATCATAGCTTAGTGTAAAGCGTGATAGTATACCGTAGCTTTTTCCAAGCTTTTTACAAAGCGAGCAATAAACCGCCTTGTATGTTTCGTACTCTTTAATTTTAAGCTCGGGCTTGCAAGCCTTTACGTAACCAAACACCGCTTTCACCTCACTTTATATAATAATACAACCAGAACATATTTGGTGAATAATGTGTAAATTATAATTATTTTAATACCTTTTTCAAAAACCGACCTGTGTAGGATTTTTCACACTCTGCCACCTTTTCGGGCGTGCCGCTTACCACAACTGTACCGCCGCCGTTACCACCCTCGGGACCTAAATCTATAATATGGTCGGCAACCTTTATAACATCAAGATTATGCTCTATTACAAGCACGGTATTGCCCGCATCTACAAGACGTTGTAAAACCTCGATAAGTCGATGAACGTCGGCTGTATGCAGGCCTGTGGTCGGTTCGTCGAGTATATAAATGGTTTTACCTGTGCTCTTTTTAGAAAGCTCGGTAGCAAGCTTTACGCGCTGAGCCTCACCACCCGAAAGAGTTGTAGCGCTTTGTCCTATTTTTATATAGCCAAGCCCAACATCAAAAAGTGTTTTAAGCTTACGGTAAATACGCGGATGACTTTCAAAGAAGTACATTCCCTCCTCTACCGTCATTTCAAGCACATCATAAATGCTTTTGCCCTTATATTTTACGCTAAGTGTTTCTTTGTTGTATCGTGTACCGCCACAAACCTCGCAAGGCACGTAAATATCGGGTAGAAAGTGCATTTCTATTTTTTTGATGCCGTCACCCCAGCAGGCTTCGCATCGGCCACCCTTTACGTTAAAGGAAAATCTACCTGCGGTATAGCCTTTTGCCTTGGCTTCTTTGGTACTAGCGTAAAGGTCGCGTATATCGGTAAATACGCCGGTGTAGGTTGCGGGGTTGCTTCGCGGTGTGCGACCTATTGGCGACTGGTCGATATCGATAACCTTATCAAGATTTTCTATACCATCTATGGTTTTATGCTCACCCGCAATTGTTTTTGCTCGGTTAAGCTTGTTTGCCAAAACCTTATAAACAATATCGTTTACAAGTGATGATTTACCACTACCCGAAACACCCGTAACACAAACAAACTCACCAAGAGGAATTTTTACATTTATGTTTTTAAGGTTGTTTTCGGCAGCGCCTTTTACGGTAATGTAATTACCGTTGCCCGTGCGACGTGTGGTAGGAACGGGAATTTGTTTTCTGCCTGAAAGATAGTCGGCAGTTATAGAATTTTCATTTTTAAGCAATTCCTCGGGTGTGCCGCTAAACACTAATTTACCACCGTGAATACCTGCTCCCGGACCTATATCTATAATATAGTCGGCTTCACGCATAGTGTCCTCGTCATGTTCGACAACTATTAAAGTATTTCCCAAATCACGTAGATGCTTTAGCGTTGCAAGCAATCGTTCGTTATCACGCTGATGCAAACCAATACTTGGCTCATCAAGCACGTAAAGCACACCCATAAGAGATGAGCCTATTTGAGTTGCAAGTCTTATACGCTGACTCTCACCACCCGAAAGCGTACCCGATGAACGTGACATAGAAAGATACTCAAGTCCTACACTTGATAGAAAGTTTAATCGCTCTTTTATTTCTTTTAAAATAGGCTCTGCAATCATCCCGTGCATAGCATTGAATTTTAAATTATTTATAAATGCAAGGGCTTCACCAATTGACATATCGCATAGCTCTTTTATGTTTTTACCGCCAACGGTTACAGCCAAATACTCGGGTTTAAGACGCGCGCCCTTACAGTCAGGACAAGCGCTCTCGGTCATATAGCTTTCATATTCAGCGCGGGCATAATCGCTTTTGGTATTTTCATAGCGACGTTGCAAATTATTTATAACACCCTCAAATGGCGCATAATAAACACCGCTACCGTAGTCAGAGCTGCGATGCAGTTCTAACTTTTCTTCACCAGTGCCATAAAGTACGGCATTTTTTGCCTCATCGCTTAAATCTTTCCAAGGGGTGCTTATATCAAAGCCGTATTTTCTTGCAATGCCTTCGTAATACATAAGCGCTAACGTGCTGGCATCGGGGTTAAACCACGAGTTTACACCCCAACCTGCCGCTTTAATACAACCTTCGGCAAGCGATAAATTTTCATCGCTTATCACAAGACGTGGATCAATTTTCATAAACACGCCTATTCCCGTACAGGTTGGACACGCGCCCATTGGGTTATTAAACGAAAACATTGTAGGGGTAAGCTCGGGTATGCTAATCCCATGCTCATCACAAGCGTAGCTTTGTGAAAATTGTAGCTCATCGCCGCCTATAACGTCAGCCGCTACAAGTCCACCCGAAAGCGATACAGCCGTTTCGATACTGTCGGCAAGACGCGAGCGGATATCCGCCTTTATTACAAGACGGTCAACTACAACCTCTATCATATGCTTTTTATTTTTTTCGAGCTTTATTTCTTCTGCCAAATCATAAATGTTACCGTCAATACGCACACGCGCATAACCCGACTTACGAACACGCTCAAGCTCTTTTGCATGCTCACCCTTACGGTTTTTTACTATAGGAGATAGTACTTGTATTTTACTACCTTCGTCGAGCTCCATAATAGTATCTACAATTTGGTCGGTTGTTTGCTGACTTATCTCTTTGCCGCAAACAGGACAATGAGGAATACCCACTCGCGCGTACAAAAGACGCAAATAATCGTATATCTCAGTAACGGTACCCACCGTAGAACGTGGGTTTTTAGATGTTGTCTTTTGATCTATAGATATAGCAGGAGAAAGTCCGTCAATGCTGTCTACATTTGGTTTTTCCATCTGACCCAAAAACTGACGTGCATAGCTTGATAGTGACTCAACGTAGCGGCGCTGTCCCTCGGCATATATGGTATCAAATGCAAGAGAAGATTTACCGCTACCCGAAAGGCCCGTAAACACAACAAGCTTATCACGCGGTATAGTAACATCCATATTTTTAAGGTTGTTTTCCCTTGCACCCTTTATAATAATTTTATCGTTAGACAAAATCTATTCCTCCAAGAATTTATTTGCTCTTACGCAGTTTTTCTATTCTGTCACGCAGATATGCTACAAATCTAATTTGTTGAAAACAAATCACAATTGCTTTCTATTTCAAAAAGTTTCGCATTATATACTGCCAAAATTTTCTCTTCGGGTGTCAATACAATATAAAATTCGTCATTTACAACGGAGTAATTATATACACCTTTTTCCCACATAGAAAACATTTTTGAATATTTATAATTTATTCCCTTTGGAATGAAATATGTTTTGTAACATTTAAAATTTAAATGGTATTTTGAATTATTTGAAAATAAGTTCGTAAGTGCCGAACCCATTGGTCTCGTTAACGTATATACCGTATCTTGATATTGCTCACCGCAACTTATCAAAATATCTTTTTTAATTACAAAAGAATTATTTTTTACTGTTATAAGGTCGGTCGATATTTTTATTATTAAAAAAGCATCTAATCCAAATATGATAATTAAAGGCCATATCACATCTGAAGCATCTCCAAACTCACTTAAAAAGAAATTTGTAGTTAATAAAATCGCAATAGTAAAAATCAATAAAATTATAGTTATAAGTTTGTAGTTATTCAAACAGTTTCTTTTAATATCCTTTTTTATTGTTTCTATTGTCAATAATTCTCTTTTCACTTCTTGTTTCATTATTAATCTCCTTTTTATTTGCTCTTACGCAGTTTTTCTATTCTATCACGCAGATATGCCGCGTGCTCAAATTCGAGAATTTTAGCCGCTTGATGCATCTCGTGTGTAAGCCGTTTAATAAGCGCCTCTTTTTCAGCGCGCGATAATTGCTTATCGCTCTTTTCGCTATCGGTTTTAGTACCGATTTCAATTATATCGCGCACGTCTTTTACAATGGTTTTTGGCACTATGCCGTGCGCTTCATTATACGCTTGCTGAATGGTACGTCGGCGCTCGGTTTCGCGTATAGCGTTTTCCATAGAACGCGTAACACTATCGGCATACATTATTACTTCGCCGTTTGCATTTCGGGCAGCTCGTCCTATTGTTTGCACAAGTGATGTTTCGCTACGCAAAAAGCCCTCTTTATCAGCATCAAGTATTGCAACGAGTGATACCTCGGGTATATCAAGACCTTCACGAAGCAGATTTATACCCACAAGCACATCAAACTCGCCAAGGCGCAAATCCCTAATAATTTCCATACGCTCGATGGTATCAATATCATAGTGCATATATCTTACCTTAATATCAAGATTGGTTAAATACTCGGTAAGGTCCTCCGCCATCTTTTTGGTAAGAGTTGTTATAAGCACGCGCTCGCCACGTGCAGTACGCTCGTTTATCTGCGATACAATATCGTCAATTTGCCCATCACTTGGCTTTACGGTAACAAGTGGGTCAAGCAGTCCTGTAGGACGTATTACCTGCTCTACAATTTGCGCGGAATGCTCCTTCTCAAAATCACCCGGAGTTGCCGACACAAATACCGCCTGATTTATATGACTGTAAAATTCCTCAAAATTAAGCGGGCGGTTATCATAAGCCGATGGCAAACGGAAGCCGTATTCTATAAGATTGTCCTTACGTCCACGGTCACCACCAAACATACCGCGCACCTGCGGCAGTGTTACGTGCGATTCGTCAACAAAAAGTAAAAAATCATCAGGGAAATAATCAAGCAGTGTTGAGGGTGTACTACCCGGTGCACGCCGCGATAACACGCGAGAGTAGTTTTCAATTCCCTTGCAAACACCGATTTCACGTAGCATTTCTATATCATATTCGGTGCGCTGACGAATACGCTGTGCTTCGATTAGTTTTCCGTTTTCTTGGAAAAACTCTACGCGCTCTTCCATCTCGTTTTTAAGTTCATTAAGCGCCTCTTCTAACTTATCCTCGGGTACAATATAGTGAGATGCAGGATATATTGCCGTGTGTGACAAAAACTGCTTTACCTCACCGGTTAGGGTGTTAATTTCACTTATGCGGTCAATTTCGTCGCCAAAAAATTCTATACGTAAAGCATTACCGTAAGAATAAGCGGGATACACCTCTACCGTATCACCACGAACACGAAATTTATTACGGACAAAGTTTATATCATTGCGCTCGTACTGCAGGTCTACCAACTTACGTATAAGCTCGTCACGGTTTTTTTCCATACCTGTACGAAGCGATATAACCATATTGCGATAGTCAATTGGGTTACCGAGTGAATATATGCACGAAACCGATGCCACAATTATAACATCGCGACGTTCCGAAAGCGCACAGGTTGCACTATGGCGAAGCTTGTCAATTTCGTCATTAGTTGAGCTATCCTTTTCAATATAGGTATCACTACCCGGTATATATGCTTCAGGTTGGTAATAGTCGTAATAGGACACAAAATATTCCACCGCATTTTCAGGGAAAAATTCCTTGAACTCGGTGCAAAGTTGTGCGGCAAGGGTTTTGTTATGAGCGAGAACAAGCGTCGGGCGGTTTACACGCTCGATGATATTAGCCATAGTAAAGGTCTTACCCGAACCTGTAACACCCAATAAAGTCTGCTCTTTCAATCCCATTTTGAAACCTTCAACCAGTTTTCTGATTGCTTCCGGTTGATCTCCGGTAGGTTCATACGGTGCAACTAACTCGAAATGATCCATAGCAAAACCTCCTTTTCTAAGAATTTACTATGATTATTATTGACCAATTATTTCGTCATCGTGAGTAACTTTTTGATAGTAAAAAGTAGTCTCAAACAGACTGATGACGAATGCGGCCACTCAAGAATTATTTTTGGACAAAATGCGTTTATTTGTACGCATAAATTTTTAATATATTATTATATCACATTTTTCTGCAAATTAAAAGGGGGCGGAAGATTTTTTAACAGAAAAATCAAATCCGCTCCCCCTCTTTACTTTATTGCTCTACATACCAAATTACTGTATAATTCCCATTATCTCTTCAGCAAGTCCTTCTGGGAAATAATAAATCTCATCCAAGAATCGAGTCCTATTTGCCTCTTCCACTTGTTGCCCTTGAAGGTAGGTAATCGGGAAAATCTCACAGGCAAATTCCTGAGTCTGTTCTGAAGCATCAATAATCATTTGCTTTTTATCCGTGTAAACATCAACGGTAATAATTGTTTTTGAGTGCCCTAATGAATTTGAAATCGCTTTAACATCAATTTCTTCATTTGTCAATATGGTAGCGTATGTGTGGCGCAAATCATGAAAACGGATATTGGGCAGTCCATTGTCAGATAACAACTTCTTGTATCCTTTGTAGCAATAGGATGCGCTCTGCGGTCTTCCATAGGAAGAACAGCAAATATAGCCTTCATCTTGGAACTTCCCTGGTCTGCGCCGCCTATTTTTCTCATAGATTCTACGCTGCTCCAATATAGCATTAAAAACGACATCGGGAATATCAAGAACCCTCTTACTGGATCGTGTTTTTAACGATACCTCTTGTTTTGTTAATGTTTTCTTAGGTAGTTCATCTTGAGGTTTTGACAAATCTTTTCCCAACTGCCTTTGCACATAAAGAGTTTGTCTGGTGAAATCCACATCCGAGTACTTAAGACCAAGGATCTCGCTTTTTCGCAATCCCATTAGTCCAGCAAATAGAATATACATATATACCTTAGTTTCCTTAGCCTTATCAATCAGTAACTTTAACTGCTCAACAGTTAAAGTCGCTTGACTATCAATATTGATGGTCCTATATTCCTTTTGTTTTTCCCTCTGCTTGTCTTTTTCAGACTTAGGAACATACAAATCTTCAGCGGGATTTTCAGATATCAACTTTTTACCGACAGCATACCTAAGTGCTGTAAGCAGAATCACTCTGCAGTTTTTTGCACTCGAATAACTCTTTTTGCTTACATCTGCATAAAACTTTATGAGATGTCCTTTTTTGAGATCGGATAGCTTCAAATTGCCAAGTGCGGGATACATGTGATTTTTAAGCTGATAATGATATCTGGAATATGTTATCGCTTTCTTTAGCAGTTAAAGTAAAAAGATTTGCTTCGTTACGTACACCCGAAAGATAATCATTATAGAAACTATCCCACTCATACTGCACCCAATGCGACGAAGCATACTCGGCTTGAGTCAAAACTACAACCATTATTTTGGCAGTATCAAGAGCTGCATCTATATCCATTTTATACCTTGAACTTCCGGGTTTTTCTAATGTATCAGAGGAGAAAAAGCGCTATACCCCATTGCATTCAAAGAATCATACAATTCCTTAGCAATACCATAATCACGCGTCTTATTCCCTCGATCATCAGAACATTTATATGAAATAAAGATCTCACAATTCATATAACATATCCTACCTTACAATCACTTGTCCATTTCGGATTCTGTAGCTAAACGTTCCTCGACCCATTTGATAGGCACAAGCCATATATCCTGAGTGCCAAAGCGCTTGGCACCTTCGACCTTGCCATCTTTACAAAGTTGCTGAATCCACCGAACTGTAACACCAATCTTAGTGGCTGCTTCCTTGGCCGAAATGTATTCAAATTCCATTTCAAAATCTCCTAATCTTTAAAATTAGTATCAATTAAATTATATGTTCGCGATTGCGAATTGTCAATCAATACAAACAACCTTTTGCATATCTGCGAAAGATTATTTAAAATTGACCTGGACATCTATAGTTTTTTCGTTATTTACATACAGTTGAACAATTAAACATGCCCCAGCATTATTGAGAACCTCATTAATTTGGAACGAAAAATACTCATAGAATTTTTGATTAATATAGTCTTTCCAGAAAAACTCAAATTCATTGCTGGAGAAACTCAAATCTTTTGATTCAAGTCGAACCTTCACGAGATCATCATGATTGATGTCTATGGTCTTTTCGCCGGTCACAATCTTTGTGTATCCCCGATTCGATGCAATAAGCTTCACTATATCGGACTTACTTGCCTCAGTAGCGAAGTATATGTTGACTTGATCGCCAACATTGACTATATTTTTGGTGCTTACACAAATAGCAACCTTGTCACAGAGAATAACCGTATTAGAGTTCACCAAAGCACTCTTTTTTACGACTTCACTCTTATCAACTTCACCATACACCGGTAAGACTGAAGTTTGCTCAATTATTTCAGCGCGGGGAATAGATGGTGGGATAGCGGCTTGACCACCAACCTTAACAGGTGGAATAAACGGAGGGACAACGGGAGGTTTTCTCTCAGAGCTTTTCTCCTCAATTATCTTTTTCTCTTGAGGTTTTTCCTTTTTCCCAAAGAATTTGTTTATTGTTGCTTTAACAACGCCTTTTCTGCGATATTTAGCATCAATCTTTTTTATGTCGTCTAAATCCCTTCTAAGTTCAGAGGCGGATTGATACCGTTCTTCTGGATTGCGGCGAATGCATTTTCCAATAATATATTCCAATCCCCAGGACAATTGAGGATTGACTGTTCTGATCGGATAAAGTTCATACGGTGGCTCTGTAGGGTTTTGACCTGTCACCAAATGATATAGAGTCACACCCAAAGTATATATATCCGTTCTAGGATCCGTTTGTCCCATGCCTCCAAATTGCTCTGGTGCCGCATAACCTACTGTACCTAAGCAAGTAGTGTCTGCCAAATTCTGCTCTTTGTACTGCCTTGCAGTACCGAAATCAATAAGTGTAATCTGGCCGTCAGGTTTAAGCATAATATTTGCGGGTTTTAAGTCTCGATAAATGATTGGTGGGTTATGTGTATGTAAATAGTGAAGTACATCACACAACTGCTTTCCCCAATGAATCACTGTTGCTTCTGGTTGTGCGCCATCTTTGATGAGTTTGCTAAGAGAAGATCCTTCGATATAGTCCATAATCATTACAAAGGATTCCTTCGCGTCAATCACATCAACGATCTTGGGAAGGTTGGGGTGATCAAAGCTTTTCAACATATCAATTTCTGCCAACAAGCTCTGCTTTACAATCTCGAAATTACGGATACCTTCTTTTCTTACCACCTTCACAGCCCATTTCCGGTGCAGGCGTGTATCCATTGCGAGATAAACAACACTCATTCCGCCTCGGCCAATCTCTTGTAAAATCTTGTACTTGCCATCTACCAAAGTTCCTGGCGAAAGGCTTTCAATAGAAATTTCTTGAGGTTTAAAATTATGAATGACTTCGTTTTCTTTTTGAAATCTGGTGCAAATTGAAGAAACGACCTCTTTTAATTCGTAAAATGCTTGGCACCGCCTTAGCTCCATTGGTAGCTTATTGGTAGAAACATTTCTAGTAATATAGCTGAACATCGCACTTCTTGTTCGAGCTTTATTTCCGTTCATCATCTCATCATGAAAGGATTCTCGTTCATATTCAACCCATTCAGACTCGAAGTTTTCAATGCTTGTTCCTACAGCAACAAATATGGAACATTGTTCGATGGCCTCTCGAATCATTCTTCCAAAACGATGTTCGCCTCTTTCAGAAATGGAAACATTACTGTAGAATGCTCGAATACCTTTTTCCTTTAGCGCATAATACAATTCTTCTGCCATAATAGAATCTTGGGTGCGCTCACCGTTTTTATCAGTATTCTTAAATGATATAAATACTTCAAATCCGTTTTCCACTTTGCTCCTCCTTCCAAGAAAGTATAGAATTCCGATTAACAATAGAATGCAAATTCTTCGTTCGCTAATGTTATTCTCGAACCATATTTTATCAGCGTTTCAACATTGCTCGGAATTACTTGCCCATCAACATATGTTCGATTAGTGGAATTTAAGGCAACTATGTAGTAACTTCCTTCACGGGAAATAATGTTGGCGTGACTCCGACTAACAGCAGCATTCCCACCGATTGTTAGGTCAACATATTTTTCTTCTTTGCCGATACGGACAACCGGTTTATCGATGATCATACACTCATTAGTTTTAATACGCATCAAGTAAGGTTGTCCCACTTCTGCCGGCATTGTGGCTTTAATTATGAATAGCATTTTATCATTAAAATGTTTTTGTTGTAACTCAACTGGCGGTGGACAAATATCGGGAGAATCGATCGGGATTGGCTCGATAGAATCTTCACCCTTACTTTCCAATGCATATCTCCATTCCATGTCTACCCATTTAGATTCTCGAGCATATTTTGACCAACAAAGGAACAAAACATCTCTATTTTCAATTTCGCTTTTTAAAGCTTCCTCCCATTTTTGTCCACTGCGAAGGCTCTCAATGTCAAAGAAAATATCCATATCAGGACGTGCTTTCTTCATTCCTTGAATGATTGTCGCTACACGATTCCTATCTTGGCTAGCATAAGATACGAAGGCAGAAAGAACATCTTCTTTTTTAATGTTGATACTGTGTTTACTTCTCTTCTCGCACTCCAATATCAGCTTTAACTTGGTAGCAATTAAGTCATTAATATAAACTGTTGCGGTTAGAAAGATTTGATCATCTGTAAAGTCTTTTGGTACTTTAGCAGCAAATTCAAAATTCAAATATTTACCATTCCACCTTTGTACTTCCTCGTCATCATCAATCGCCACATCGCTTGAGCGAAGAACGACTCTTACCAAAGAGTTTCGTTCAACATCATGATATCCGCTCTTTGTCTCTTTAACATCATCTCCGCGAGCACGGATAATGTCATCAACGGATTTTCTAAAATCATCTTCATACATAACAATGCTGATAGGCAGGTATTTTCCTGGAACAACGCGGTTAGCTGCAATTGCAGAAAACTGAACGCTATCAACCCGCGGTGGAGGAATAATTTGTTCGTCTGGAATGTCGCTTGATCCCTTTTCTTTTCGCTTAAATAAACCCAGAAAACGATTTTTCTTTTCGCCCGTATAAGGCGTATCTACTTTTTCTCCTTGACGAGCGCCCCCGCAATGATCAACAGCCGGCATGGAATATGATGCTTGCATCGGCGGAATTGATACAGGCGGTCTTTGAGACGATTGTACGTTGCTTGATAGAACGCTAACGCCATCAATTGTAGAATCTCTGCTTTGGGAGAATTCACTGAAACCGGATGAAATACCCTCGTCGCACATTGAGTATTCATCTCTCATTTGTCTGAGATATTTTGAAGATTCATAACACGCATCCTTAAGTTTCAGCGCAGATGCTCTGTACTCTCCAAGAGCGGACAACAATGTCTCAATCTCAAGGGAATCTCTACTCTCAAATGCCCCATTATTAATTTCATGCGACTTGTCAATGTCCGACGAAAGCAATGAAGCGGTTTCTTCAAGACAATTGGCTTGAACCGAGAGCTCATCAATCGTTACACAGATCATTCTGCATCCACCATCAGTCGACGGATACCCTGATTTCTTTTCTGAGAGACGATCCAATCCAACCAGCAATGTTAAGAGCCGTTCTTTTTCCGTAAATAATTCATCGATGAATTCTCTCAAAAGTTCTATTTGAGAATTATATTTAGAACTATTTTTATCTTTGGTATCAGTACATTCAAAAGCATTGAGTAGCAGTTCCACTGCTTCATGCTCAGCTACGATTCTTTGAATAGCAACTTCTATCGCAGATACCGTAGTATCAATATGAGAAATTGAATTTTGTATGTGGGAATGTATTCTTTCTTGAATCATCTCTAACATTGCTACTCACCCCAGTATTACCTTAAATATGCCAGCAACCTGCTTCTAAATTCACTCATTTTCACGATTTCTTTTTGCCGCAATTGTCCAGGCAATCTTCCTTTGTCTCCAGCAATATCATCAACCAACAGTAAGATTAGATTACCGTTTTTACGACCTTCTCTTATCTCATTGTTAAATGTACTCCACTCATCCTTAACCCAAGAAGTTTTTAGATAATCAGGATTCGATCCAATCAATATCATATGGCGAGAACGGTCGATCGCTTCAAAAATCATTTCCTCATATTCACTTTCGCCAAGTTGCGGAAGTGTTTCTTTTGCAAAGAATACTTCTTTGCCGCTCTGTGTCAAATAGTCGTAAACTTTCTTAGCCAAGATTTCATCTTCCGACTTATATGATAAAAAGACATCGTATTCTCCGGACTTAGGCAGCGCTTGTCCAAGATAAATCTTAAGTGCCTCACTAGCAATTGAACTTTCGCTCGACTCAGATGAACCTTCAATCGAACTTAGTTCCGCAATGCGACTTATGCATTTATCGGCTATATCGCCCTTTAGTCCTACATGCTTACAATAATTAAGTATACGTTCATACCCGAGAATTAAATCAAGTCGGCTTATACTCTTGGATGGTTCTTTAATGATATCTTCAAACAAAGCTATCGCCAGTTCTCCATGCTCAGCAATTCTATCCTCATCAGATACTTGTTTGTTTACCTCTTCATTCACAACCTTTTGATTTGTTTCTACAGTATGTAATGCATTGGCAAATCTATCGAGGATATTATCCAAATGAGAACGCATGTATGATTGCATCCGATCGCCATCCGAGGGAGCAGAATCAAACAATCCAAACTCATCCAAACGTTTTAAGGCAAGTTCTCGAACAACATTAGAATCCATGCCTAAATACACACAGCATATTGCAAACTGATCTACCAGGACATCATACGTATCCCCATCATCAAGATGATTTAATGCATCGATCGACCATTCGAGAGCATCTTCGTACAGTTTCATATCCAGCAGAATACTAATAAGCTTAATACGTGAAAGCAAACATGCCTCAAAGTCAATAAAAGCACCTTTAGAAGTCGCATAAACATCATCACACAAAGCGAGATGCGCTTCCTGCCAATGTTTTGCTTGATCATACATCTTTAAACAAAGGTAGTTTTCCACTTGCCTGGAATAAGATTTTAAATTCACCTCTGCTGACAATAGCTTATGAATTTTATCGGCTAGTCTGTCGGATGCATCTTCAACATTCCCATTCTCTATTATCTCACAGCTTAATGTTGCAATTCTATATTCAATGTCTGGAACTCTATCAAGATTTACTCCGCCCTCAACCACAGGGACAATCACTGCTCCGGTCTTTTCCGCGTTTTCAAGCGCATACATCGTTTCGTGCATCACCCACGTACTATTTAAAGCGTTATTTGTGATAACAGGAATAACAATTTTTGCATTTTGTATTGCATTTGCGATAGCTTCAGTCCAATCACTGCGGGCTGTCAGTTGTGAATCATCAAAAACAGAAATCCCTTTTTGAGAAAGTGCATAGCGGATTTTGGAATAAA
>JAFSBZ010000040.1 GCA_017437005.1 Clostridia bacterium
CACAGTTGTTTTTCCAACTCCCATAGTGCCACCAATCATATATAAAGTTTTCATCATTCACACCTACAAATTCTTATTTATGGTTAGTTGTATTATAACACAACTTGACTAACAAAGAAAGAGAATATTAAAAACACCCACAGTTTTTAAAAACTACGGGTGTTTTTGTGGCGTGTTGTACTGTCCTTAACTGTACGACTCTTATAGGTGTTCGTTCCTTTTGTATTTCTTTATCAATGTTTGTGAGATTCGCTCGGCGGACATCGCCGCCGACACGCACCCGTACTTTCTAAATGTCCACCGGACATTTAGAATCGACTAACGTCGACCGTACTTTTCGAATCTCGTACGGCAAAATAAAAAGAACACCTATAAGGGTGTTCTTTTTATTTTGGTGACCCGTACGAGATTCGAACTCGTGTTACCGCCGTGAAAGGGCGGTGTCTTAGGCCTCTTGACCAACGGGCCGTATTGGTGGCTGTAATTGGATTCGAACCAATGACACCACGGGTATGAACCGTGTGCTCTAGCCAACTGAGCTATACAGCCATTTCGCAGTGCTTTTTCGCCGTGCCAAGATATTATATATTCTATAGCACAATTTGTCAAGAAAAATTTTAAAAAATTTACGGACAAATTTAATTTGCCCGTAAAATCACTAAATATCAGTGCTGTTTTCTACAATATTGCAGTAAATCATATTGTAGCCAAACGCCGATTCGCTGTTCTTAACAAAAAGTGAAACCGCCTTTTTGGGTTTGCCCGCCGCATCGTGCTCGTTAATTACAACATCGCTAACAACTGTATAGCTGCCGTCTTCATTTTCCTTGATTGATACTATCTTGTGTTGATAGCTTGTATATCCTCGCGGAATTATATAAAGAAAGCCTTCAAGCTGTGGGCAATCAGCATTGATTGCAGACATATCGGCAATCTCGATACCATACATATCCTTAACAAAATCTTTTACATATATATTAGAGATAAAATCTTCATTTTCGCTGTCGCGTAAATCGAGCAATGCCAATGATGCATTATTTACAATTGTATCGGCATTATCAAAATCGCTGTTATACACAAAATTATGGTTAAGCATATTAAGAAAACGAGTTTTATTTACACTTGATTGTGTGTCTGTTTCTACCGCAGCAGACACTTTTGTTCCCTCGTTAACCGCAGGAGCAATAAACGACGAACAAATTACTAAAACAATAGCGCACATAATAAGACTTAACGCCTTTTTCATCATCTACAACTCCTTCCACATACTTGATGTACTATATTATATAGGTAAATATATAAAATTTTAAGCAACAATTTGGTTACAAATGTTTTCAATTTTGTAACTTTTAAGGGCTAAAGGTTACAAAAAAGTACATTTTGTGACTTTTAGACAAAAAATTCTAAAAGTGTTGAAAATTTTAGTTGTAATTGCCAATTAAATGTGTTATACTTGTTTGTACACAGAACTCTGATATAGAGTTCGCCAAAGGAGGATACACTTATGAAAAACTATTCAGCTGAACAAATCAAAAACATAGCCTTTTTAGGCCACGGTAATTCCGGTAAATCTACGCTTGCAAGTAGCGTGCTTTATTACGGAAAAGCAATTGAGCGAATAGGTAATACTTCAGAAGGTACCTCGGTTTTCGATTTTGATGCAGAAGAAAAGAAACGTGGCTGCTCAGTTTCAACCTCGGTTTATGCAATGGAAAAGGACGGAGTTAAATTAAATCTTATTGATGCTCCGGGACTTTTTGACTTTGCTGGCGGAGTAAGTGAGGCATTAGCAGCAGCCGACAGTGTTATTGTTACTATTTCGGGTAAATCAGGTCTTACCGTAGGTGCCAAACAATCTTTTGAAAAGGCTCGTGCCGCAGGCAAAGCAGTTGGCTTTTTTATCGGTAAGCTTGATTCTACACACGCACACTTCTATCGCGTTATTTCCGCACTTGTTGCAAACTACGGCGCAGTTGTTTGTCCGGTTGTAGTGCCTTACATAGAGGAAGATGCCGTAAAATGTTACGTTGACTTGGTTTCTAACAAGGCTTACACCGTAGATGGTATCGCACTTTCCGAAACTGATATGCCCGACAGCTCCGAGGTTAACGGAATGCGTGAAATGCTTATCGAAGCAGTAGCTTCTACCGACGAAGCTTTAATGGAAAAATACTTTGAAGGCGAAGAGCTTACCGCCGACGAAATAACAATTGGTCTTAAAACAGGTGTTGCAAGTGGTGATATTTGCCCAGTATATTGCGGTGTACAGCTTACAGGTAACGCAATCGGTCTTTTTACCGACAGCATTGCTGATATTATGCCATCCGCTGCTGACAGCACCTACACCTTAGAAAGCGGTGTTAAGGTAACATTAGATGCCGCTAAAGAAAATGCGCTGTTTGTATTTAAAACTATTGCCGATCCATTTGTTGGCAAGCTTTCATACTTTAAGGTTCTCTCGGGTAAAATTACAGGTGATATGAAGCTTAAAAATGCCCGCACAGGTGAAGAAGAACGTCTTTCAAAGGTTATGTGGCTCAAAGGCGGCAAACAAGAAGATGCTACCGAAATTTGTGCCGGAGATATAGGCTCAGTTTCAAAGTTGGGTGACACAATTACAGGTGATACCTTATCAGCAACAGGTACCGTAGCAGTGGCCGCTATTGACTTCCCTTATCCAAACCTTAAAACCGCCATCTATCCCGCAAAGAAGGGTGACGAAGAAAAAATCAGTTCGGGTCTTAACAGAATTATGGAAGAGGATCCTACCCTTAAGGTAGAAAATGATACCGAGACACGTGAGCTTGTTATGAGCACTCTTGGTGAACAGCACACCGATATTGTTGTATCAAAGCTTAAAGCCAAGTTTGGATGTGATGTTGTTCTTCAAAAACCAAAGATTGCTTACCGCGAAACCATTCAAAAGGCAGTCAAAGCGCAAGGCAGACACAAAAAGCAATCGGGCGGTCACGGTCAGTTTGGTGACGTTTGGATTGAGTTCGAACCATGCGATAGCCCTGAGCTTATATTTGAAGAAAAGGTATTCGGTGGCGCAGTACCAAAGAACTTCTTCCCCGCTGTTGAAAAAGGCTTGCGCGACTCTACCTTAAAGGGTGTTCTTGCAGGTTATCCGATGGTTGGCATCAAGGCAACACTTGTTGACGGCTCCTACCACCCTGTTGACTCATCTGAAATGGCGTTTAAGATGGCTGCATCAATCGCCTTTAAAGAGGGTATATCTAACGCAAGCCCTGTATTGCTTGAGCCTATCAGCACCCTTAAGGTTTTGGTTCCCGATGATATGCTCGGTGACGTTATTGGCGATATCAACAAGCGTCGCGGCAGAATTATCGGTATGAATCCTATGGAAAACAAAATGCAAGAAATTATCGGTGAAGTACCAACAGCCGAAATGTCTGATTTCTCAACCGCTATGCGTTCGCTAACCCAAGGCACTGCAACCTTTACATTAGAATTTGCAAGATACGAAACAGTACCTGCAAATATTGCGGCAAAGGTTATTGAGGACTCAAATAAGGAATAATAAATCAAAAATTTACAGAGGCGAATAAATTCGCCTCTGTTTTTTGTTGCAAAATTTTTATATTGTGTTACAATGTCTTTGGGTGATAAAAATGAAAGTATTTAAAAAATTAAGCGCATACCTTTTTGTGATTTTAGCGGCAATTTTACTTGCGTTTACCTACCAACTTTTTATTGTAAAAAATAACTTCGCCCCTGCAGGTATTAACGGTATCGCCACTATGATACAGTACAAAACAGGGTTCAGCATTGGTTATATGTCACTTATAATAAATGTTCCACTTTGTTTACTTGCTTACTTTTTTGTAAACCGTGATTTTGCAAAAAAATCGTTGTTGTTTTGCCTTGTTTACTCTTTTGTGTATTTAGGATTACAGCAGATGGAATTTACGGGCTTTCAGTACGATGCCGGTGGGCACGACACTATATACCCTGTAATAATAAGCGGTACCTTAGGTGGTCTTGTCTACGGTATGTGCGCGCGTCACAACGCCTCTACAGGCGGTACAGATATAATTTCAAAATATATTAGTATAAAAAAGCCTTATCTTAATTTCTTTTGGATAACCCTCACTCTTAATGCCATAGTTGCAGTTGTTTCGTTTTTTGTATATTCAAAACCCGATACATCGGGCAATATGACCTACGACTACAAACCTGTTTGCCTATGTATAATTTATTGCTTTATATCCACTTTTCTCGGCAACATTATTATTCAAGGCTCAAAGCAAGCATATAAGTTTACGGTTATAACCACCCATGCCGATGAAATAAGCTCCGAGGTTTTACAAAAATTACGTCACGGCGCCACAAAGCTTTCCGCTGTTGGCGCATATAAAAAGGAAGCAAAGGATGTTTTGATATGCGTTGTAAACAAGCATCAGATTATAGATTTTCAAGACATACTTAAAAAATACGATAACACATTTTCCTTTGTTGAAAACGTAGGTAACACTTTTGGTAATTTTACAAAAGTAAAGTAGTGTTAACATTTTATTATTGAATTGATAGAAAAATTATTATATAATACCTTTATGAAAGGAAGTGAACAACCCGTGCCATTCACCGAAGAAGGTCTTAAAAAACAATTTGCAAATAATCTATGCCATTATCGAAAACAATTAGGTCTTACTCAAACCGAGCTTGCTGAAAAACTTAATTATTCGGACAAATCCATTTCCAAATGGGAACGAGGCGACGGCCTGCCCGACCTTTTGGTAACATCTCGTCTTGCTGATATATTTGGACTTACAATAAACGATATGGTTGCTGAAAAACCGCGTCGTAGATTGATGACAACCCGAAACAAAACAATAATTACACTTTTATCAATCGGTGTTGCATGGCTTGTTGCTACAGTCCTTTTCTTTTTGTTTGAAATCTTATTCCCCGATATTAAAATGTGGTGGATGTTTTACATATATGCAATTCCTGTAAGCGCTATAGTTGGAATTGTCTTTTCTTGTGTATGGTGGAAAAAAATACATCTATTTGCCGCAATATCAACACTCATTTGGTCAGTAGCGCTTTGTATTATGCTAACCGTTAATCTTCATAAAATATCGCTTATTTTTATTGTAGCCGCGGTTTTACAAATCCTTACTATTTTATGGTTCTTAATTAAAAAACAGTAAAAAAGCAAACGCCCAAGAAAATCTTGGGCGTTTAATATTACTCTAATATATAAATTTCAACATTACGTCTGCCAAAGGCTGTACATGCTGCCTTACTTGACATAAACAAGTCAACATTGTTAGGACGGCTTTTGATAAATCCGCCTGTATCAGCCGCTACAGCATAACCATAAATGTAAGTACCATCACTTGATTTAATGTACATTTTAGTTCCGTATGGAATTACATTAGGATTAACCGCAATATAACCCGGCTGTGGCGCTACACCTGTTGAACAGTTATTACCTGTATAGGTATAAGCAGTAGCCTGAACGGTAATATGCTTTTTAAAGTTAACGGGATTTCCGTTTTCGTCAAGCTCAATTGTAGGGGCTGCAAGGGTTGAAACTGTTTTTACACTTTCACTTGTAGTAACAGCAGCCTTTTTGGTGCCAATGGTTTTTGTGCCATCAACCGCAGCACTGAGTGTGATTCTACTATCAACAACAGTTTCTACTGTTACGCCGTTTACAACCTTTGCAGTGTAATTAACCTGCTGTTCGCCATCCTTACCCTCAGAAAGAGTGGTTGTTCCGGCATCTAATTTAGATGAATAAACTGTTTTTACATTGCAAGGAATTGCTTCGGTATAGCTACCTGTAACATAATCGATGTTTGTATAATCAATATACGCTGTATCACTTATTACGGTATCGAGTGAAGGTTCAACCATATCGTGATTATCAACTGTAAAGCCTGCATTTGCAAGAATTTCAGCTACAGTAGACTGAATAGCACCTGTCTCGATAGTTTTTTCGCCAACAGTAATATAAACAGGAAATTTGTACGCTAATGCGACGTTTGTTATATTATCAACGTCACTTACACTTAAAACCTTGTATTGTTCGGTACTAAAACCTGCAACGGTGATTGCATCGCTTACATCGGTTGAAAGGGTATGAATTTTATGAGTATTTTCGCCATCTGTTATAGCGAATGTATTTACAGTACCAAAAAGCAAGGTTGCTGCAAAGATTGAGGCTATTAAAAGTAAAGCCATAAACGGCACACGCATTTTTGCAATTTTGGCAAAAAGCGAACCGCTTTTGTTAAATCCAAGCATCGAACGACTCCTTTTTAAATATGTTTTACAATTTTTATTATATGTCGCTTTGCGGCGACGTTTGATAGTATACCCTATTTTTTTAACTATGTCAAACATATAAAAGCCATCGTTTTTGTTGAATTTGCACAAAATAATAGCGTTTTTAAAAAGGTTACAAGTTTGTAACCTTTTATTTTTGGGGGTTTATGTCAAAAAATGTCAATTTTATTGTCAAACCTTCCAAAATTGCCTTTTTACCCCTTTAAGGCATCTGCAACTATATATAGTATATCGCTTAAATTTAGTACATATAATAGTAAAATATGATGTTGTTTTTATTTGCTTTTTTTACACTTAATTTTCACTAAAATTGCAAAATACACTCACTGCAAATGCAGTGAGTGTATTTTTTAAAAGAAACTATAGTCAATTAATAACAATTATCCTCTTGGGTCAAGATTAACATCCCAACCGTTGATAGCCTGCAATATCTTTGCATAATCTCTACCGTTAACCTTACCGTCGCCGGTAACATCGGCAGCAGTCAAATCAATTGTAACATTAACGCCGTTAATATATTGTAATATCATTGCATAGTCTCTACCGTTAACTTTACCGTCGCCGTTTGCATCACCGTACATAACTGATGTTGTGTCTTCAGCACCGCAAATACATTCGCCGTTTTCATATGTGTGAGCTTCAGCAGCACCGCTGATAACACCACATGCACATGATGCTGAATGTGTACCGTCGCCGTTATCAACATATGTTGCAACGTGAGCAGATATAAGTTCCGGATAACTGTCGGTCTTAGCCCAAGCTGAACCAAGATCGTTGTCGTTAAGATCATCAAGAGTTACATACTTAATCTGAGAATCCTCGTATGTCCACTCTGCGCCATCAGAGAACAAAACAGTACCATATGCAGCATCGGTATAGCAGTTTTCGAAAGTTGCCGGATCGTTTCTTCTATAACTACGTGCAATGCCTGTGTTCATTAGATCGGTACCAAATGCAATAGTATTACGTACTGAACTATAGTATATAGAATCGCCGTTTTGATTAGCATTTTCCTGAACCTTTGCATCAAGGCCTTCAGGAGTAATTGCGGGCGCTATGATAGAATTATTTGAAAGATTGATGAGAGGCATTGCAAGTGAGTAATCGCCTGGTGTTACGCTATGACGAGCATCATTACCGTAAACCATACAGTTATCAATTACAACTGTATCGCTTGATGCCGCACCAAAGAGAACACCTGAACGCTGAGGATCAGAACCATCATTTCTCATAAAGCAGTTACCTACTGTACAACCATTAAGCCAAATTACACCGCCTGCGCCAATACCATAAGTACCGTTGCTTGCAACTGCAGCGATAGCGCCAACCTGGTAGTTAGCAGAGGTACTGTTACTTATCATATAAGAGTTAAGAACAGCTACGTTTTGGATAGCTGCGCCTGCATCTACTGTAGAGAATAGACCAGCGTTAGTTTCTGATACAATGTAAAGACCGTAAATCTTTACGCCGTTACCATTAAACTGACCTGCGAAGCAAGAAGCCTCCCAGCTCTTTTCCGGCCATTCAGCAAAAGCGATATCGGTATTTTCAAAGAAGCTTTGAACCTCTGCTGCGCTTTCAAGAGCCATAATGTCAGTTGCGAATTCTTGTGGCTGAAGTACGATTGTGCCAATATCTTCAGCAATTTCGAAATACTTACCTTCGGTTACGTCTGCCTTACATGTGATAAGATATGCAAGCTCTTCTGCAGAACCGATGATGATAGGATCATCCTTGGTACCTGCTGATGTGTCAGCAAAGCCTGTTGATACTCCGCCGTTCCAATAGATTGTGCGCTTGCTTGCGCATGTTAATGCAGCTTCACAAAGTGTGCATTTACCATCAACAAATGTACAAGGAGCTATAAATTCAACACCGCAAGAACATACAGAGCTGTGTGTACCATTGCTGTTAGCCGATACTTCAAGATCTGAATCGTGGAACACTGCAAGCTCAGGATATGTAGCTGTGTTGAGCCAACCTTCACCAAGTTGAAGTGTTGCAAGCTCGCCTAATGTTATCTGCTTAAGCTGATCTTCTGCAACTTTAAGAGTTACTCCGTTTGAGAAAACATCATTTGCAATATCAGCATCGGTATATGAGTACTCATAGCATTTAGGATCGTTAAAGCGTGAGCCTACTTGCTGAGCAAGGTCGTATGGTTTTGCACCCAAGATAATGCTGTTGCGAACTACGTTATAATAACGTGGTGTATCAGCACCGTCATCCTTTACAACAAGGCCTTCAGGAATAATTTCGTCACCGGTTACAATCTGGCTGTTTTGAGAGCTACTCCAGATAGCTGCCTGAACGCCGTCACCGTAGGTAGCGTTGTTACCGTAAACAAGGCAGTTTTCAATGTAAACCATATCACTTGATGCGCCTATGATAACACCGGTACGGTCGTGTGAAGTAGAAGAGTTATATATATAGTTGTTAGCAACCACACAAGAATCAAACCAGATAGCGCCGTTAGTTTTAAGCTGATAAGTAATACCGTTAGTAACTGCAGCGATACCACCTACCTGATAGTTACCTGCTGTAGATGTAAGATAAGAGTTTTTAAGACCGATGTTCTTAATTACTGCGCCTGCATCAACGTTAGAGAAAAGACCTGCGTTGTTTTCAGATACCTGGTAAAGACCATAAACTGTAGCACCGTTACCGTCAAAGATACCGCAGAAACAACCTGCTTCCCAGCCTTGATGTGGCCAACCGGTAAATACATAGTCCTCATTTTCAAAGAATGTTGCAACTGCATCTGCGTTTTCAAGAGACAAAATATCTTGAGCAAATTCTTTATCCTGAAGAACAATTTCGCCGATATTTTCAGCTATTTCAAAGTATTTACCCTGAGTGTTTTCTATTTTTGCGTTTTTAACAAGCCAAGCAAATTCTGCAGCTGTGTTAATCACATAAGGATCATCCTCGGTACCGGTACCTGTAGCAATACCTGTAGCTATTGAGCCGTCCCAATAAATTGTGTCACGGCTATCGCAGTCAAGGATAGCGCCACATGCGCAAGCACCATCTACCCAAATGTGCTTTGAAGCAACACCGCCGAAACCACATGCACAGCTTTCGTTGTGTGTTCCGTTGCCGTTGTCAACATAGGTAACGTCCTTGTGCATTGAGCGAAGCTCTGGATAACCTTCGTCATCAGCCATCCAAACACCCCAGTCAAGATTCATACTGCTAAGTGCAGCTTCACCCTTAAGCTGATCGTCAGCAAGTGGATATACTTTACCTGTAAAGTTTTGTGGAGCAGCAACCGCACCGTTACCGCCAATAACTACTTCTGTAATTGCAACATCTTCTGTTGTGTAAATGTTTGCAAAATGAGATGTAAGACCTGAGTGCTGAATATCGTTAAATGATGTGCAGCTTGTTGTACCATATGGCTTAATACCGATTACAACGCAATCTCTAACGGAAAGAGCATTGGTATTCATACTACCTGCTACACCTGCGTGAACACCACGAAGTGTTGCGTCGGTCTGTGTATCCTGTTCAAATGGTGAAATAACGTGTTCTTCTTCAAGGTTTACATAGCAGTTATTAATATTTACTGCGCCGTTAACGTAAATGGTGTCAGCCATATCGCCGTCGTTGTTACCGTCTACACCCTTGTCAGCTTCTTTCCAAGAATAGCAGTTATCCGAACCGCCTACAATAGCGCCAACACCGTGCATCCAACCGCCTGTTGATACTAATTCAAAATGAGAATCTACTACAGAACAGTTTTCGATAGTAAGGGTACCTACTTCATTTGCGCCTACTTTATTATGATAGCCTACGATACCGCCTATCAAATTTTTAGCGGTAAATACAGCCATTTTAACATTAATATTCTTAATGGTTACGTTACCCTTTGTGCAGCTAAAAAGACCTGCGTAGTTGCTAACGTTGCCTTCGGTGTGGTTAGTCCAAGCGCCATAAACTGTAGCGCCGTTACCGTCAAAGCTGCCCTGGAAACCAGGTGTGCCACCTGAATGGTTTTTACCACCAGCTTTGATTTTGTCAATATTTTCTGCTAAGGTGCCATCAATGTCAATGTCGCCTTTAGTAAGGTCAAAGCCCTTAATTCCATCAGCAACCTTATAGTATTTACCTATAGTATCGTCGCCCGATGCTTTACAAAGGTAAACAAATTCTTCTGCGCTATCAATTATAATAGCGTTTTCCCAAGAGTCACCGGTTTCACCATTATCGGCAAGAACCGTGTCATACCACTTGCTTGCGCTACCTGCTTCTAAAAGGTAATCGCCAAACTCAAGCAAGTCAACAGTGCCTTCTGATGTAGCGCTTACTACAACGCCTGTAAACATAGACATTGCAATAACTGCCATTGCGAGCATTATAGCCAATACTCGTTTTGTGTTTTTAATCATAAAAAACAAATCCTTTCTTTGTGGAGTGTTTTCCCCACTGAATTTTAAAACACATTGTATGCTAACGAGGATATGTACCACCAAACTCCTTTGTGACTGCCCACGAATTTGAAAGCTATAATCCACATTACATAATGCTAATGTTATTATAGTACATAATTATTAAATTTTCAATAGTTTTTTTGTGCTTTTTTATTGCTTTTTTATACAATAAACACAAATTTTTTATTACACAATGACAAAACCACCCTGCCAACAAAGGCAAGGTGGTTTAAACACTTAATAAAACTTTAAATTATTTTGAGTAAACCTTTTTTACACCAAAAGCAAATGCTACAACAGCCATCATAACAACCATAGCGTATACTGCAGTGATATCGCCGGTCTGAGGAGCGTTAGCAGAATCGTCTGCCTTGCTTGCTGCGTTTGGATCGGTCTTAACGTTATCGTAGTTACCGCAAACCACAACAGCTGTGTTAAGCTTAATGGTCATTTCGGTTGCAGTAAGGCTACCCTTAACAATCTCGTAATCTGTGCCTTCTACAGCGTCTACCATCTTGGTAGTTGCTGCAAGATTTTTAACAGCGCTTAAAGTAATAATACCACTGTTTACAGGAGCAGAAACACCCTCTACAGAAGCTTCTTCCTTATAAACGCTCCAGCTGTTGAACTTACCGTACTTTGCATCAGCCTTAACAGTAAGAGTGGTACCTGCATCAACTGTGTACTCGGTATCAACCTTACCTGCAGGATCAACAACTTCAGCTTTTCTAACAATTACGGTTACCTTTTCAGCAGCCGATGGACTCTCTGCCGCAAATGCTGTTACAGAGAAGCAGCAAACCATAACAATGCTAAGTAATAATGCGATTATCTTTTTCATTTTTATAAACCTCCAAAAAATGTAAAATACAACTATACGGCTATTATTATATACCATTGACCAAAAAAAGTAAAGTCTTTTTTAAAAATTTTTTTATTTTTCTTGATACTGCATACATTTTGTGGTAAACTTTACAAGACACATTATATATAGGGAGTAATACCGTGGACTTAAAACAACAAATTAACCGCCGTCGCACATTTGCTATAATTTCGCACCCTGACGCCGGTAAAACTACACTTACAGAAAAATTGCTTTTATACGGTGGCGCCATACAAACCGCGGGCTCGGTAAAAGGCAAAGCCACTGCAAAACACGCCGTATCCGACTGGATGGAGCTTGAAAAACAACGTGGTATTTCAATAACATCATCAGTTATGCAATTTGAATACGACGGTTATTGCATTAATATACTCGACACCCCAGGTCACCAAGATTTCTCGGAGGACACATACCGCACGCTTATGGCAGCCGATAGCGTAGTAATGGTAATCGACGCGGCAAAGGGTATCGAGCCGCAAACCCGTAAGCTTTTTAAAGTTACGGCAATGCGTAACATACCTATATTTACATTTATAAATAAACTTGACCGTGATGCGCGTGACCCATTTGAGCTGCTTGACCAATTGGAAAAAGAATTTGGTATAGGCACCTACCCTGTTAACTGGCCTATTGGTAGCGGTGTTGATTTTAAAGGTGTGTTTGACCGCGACCGCCGACAGATTATGACCTTTAACGATTTTCATAGAGGTCAGGATAAATTACAGGCAATCGAGTGCGATATTACAGATACCGAAAAATTAGACGAGCTTATTGGCGAATATTCTCGACGTGACCTTGTTGACCAAATTGAGCTTCTTGATGGCGCAAGCTTTGATTTTGACCTCGATCAAGTTCGTTGCGGTAAGCTTACCCCTGTTTTCTTTGGTTCGGCGCTTACCAACTTTGGTGTTGAACCATTCCTTGAAAACTTCTTAAAAATGACAACAGCGCCTTTGGCACGAAACACAAAAGAGGGCGAAGTAATTCCCGAAAGTGAAAACTTTTCGGCATTTGTGTTTAAAATTCAGGCTAATATGAACAAGGCGCACCGCGACCGTATGACCTTTATGCGTATATGCTCGGGTAAATTTGAGCGTGATAAAGAATATTATCACGTTCAGGGAAAAAAGAGTCTGCGACTCAGCCAACCCCAACAGCTTATGGCTGACAACCGTCAAATAGTAAACGAAGCGTATGCAGGCGATATAATCGGCGTATTCGATCCCGGTATTTTCTCGATAGGTGATACCGTTTGCGAGGCAAAACACAAGGTAGAGTTTGAGGGTATACCCACCTTTGCGCCTGAACATTTTGCGGTTATCGAGCACAAAGACAGCCTTAAACGTAAGCAGTTTGTAAAGGGCGTTGAGCAGATAGCGCAAGAGGGTGCTATACAAATATTCCACGAGCCTAATACAGGTATGGAACGTGTTATTGTGGGTGTTGTTGGTGTACTTCAATTTGAAGTGCTTGAGCACCGACTTAAAAACGAATATAATGTTGATGTAATACGCACCAATATGCCATATCAGTTTATTCGTTGGATTGGTAATGAAGGTATAGATGTAGCAAAACTAAATCTTACCTCTGACACAAAATGGGTGCAAGACTTTAAGGGTAATAATTTGCTTATCTTTACAAGCGAATGGAACATTAACTGGGCGCTTGAAAAGAACGACGGTCTTATTTTGGAAGATTTTAGTAAGAATTAGGGTGAAAATATGAATATTGCTGTAATAACAGGCGCATCCTCAGGTCTTGGATGGGAGTATGCCAAAACCATATATGAAACACGCACCGACCTTGACGAAATTTGGGTAATTGCCCGTCGCGAAAACCGTTTAAAAGAATTACAATCCGAGCTTGGCAACACCGTAATCCCAGTAGCGTTTGACATTACCGATCCGCAAGCCGTAGAGGATTATGCCAAGCTTTTAAAGGATAAGGGTGCTACAGTTAAACTGCTCATAAATAACGCAGGCTTTGGTAAGCTTGGAGATTTTGATGAATTATCACTACAAGAAAATACCGCTATGGTGCGACTAAATTGCGAAGCGCTTACCGCTATGACCGCGGCAACGCTACCGTTTATGAATGAACATAGCGAAATTATTAACTCTTGCTCTATAGCTTCATTTGCACCAAATACACGTATGGCTGTATACTCGTCTACAAAAGCGTACGTTATGAGTTTGTCAAGAGCATTACGACTTGAACTTAAAAAACGCAAAATAAACGTGTTGGCTGTTTGCCCCGGTCCTATGAGCACCGAGTTTTTGGCAGTTGCCAACATAGAAAAAGGCGCAAGCCCAACCTTTGATATGCTACCGCGTGTAAATCCGCGCACAATGGCGATAAAATCGCTTAAGGCATCACGCAAAAGAAAAGCGGTTTATACGAATAAAGTTTTCTATAAATTTTACCGCTTACTCGCAAAAATATTACCACATTCTCTTGTTATAAAAATGTGCGGAACCTAACAAAAATGCACAATACACAATGCATAATGCACAGCCCCTAACCGCCATAAAGGTAGTCAGGGGTTGTTTTTATTCAACATAAAACTTATCTTCTTCCCACTTTGATGGATTATTATCTATGTACTGCCATATCTTCTTATAATCCCCATCATCACGAATAATATGGTCGTACGAACGATATTGCCAAACATTTTTACCGTATTGTTTGTTGCAAAATCTTTTAAACGTTCCTACGAAATTTGAAATTTTAGAATTTGTAGGGACCGGCGTCCTCGACGGTCCGTTATCTGTCTTCGTTATCTTGATTAACAAATGTATGTGATTAGGCATTATTACATATTTGTCGATTTTAATATCATCATAAAAATCGATCATATATTCTATTTGGCATTTTGCAATACTACCATATTCAGTAAATTTAATTTGCGGACCGTCAAGGATGCCGGTCCCTACAATATCACACAAAAGTTTTTGCTTATATTTTGTGCATATGGTTATAAAATAATATCCATCTTGATTATAATTATAATTTTTTAATCTTATGGTTTTTCTTTGAGGCAAATTCATTTATATCATCGAAAATATTCTAACATATAAAAGAAGAGATAGCAAATGCTACCTCTTCTTAAATTTATACTATATTAGTATTTCTTATAAAGTGGGCCGTAAGCCTGACAAGCGCGGTAGTCCTGACCCTCTTTATCCATACCGAATGCATTCCATGCAGCCGGACGATAGATTTGGTCTTCGGGTACGTTGTGCATACAAACAGGAATACGAAGCATTGAGCACATTGTAATAAGGTCTGAGCCAATGTGGCCGTAGCTGATTGCGCCGTGGTTAGCGCCCCAGTTCATCATAACCTCGTAAGCGGTCTTAAAGGGTGAGCCCTCTTTACCGTCGCAACGAGGAGCAAACCATGTGCAAGGCCATGTTGGGTTGGTGCGTTCCATAAGTGTGTCAGATACTTCGTCAGGAAGTTTAACCGTCCATCCCTCTGCAATCTGAAGCACAGGACCCAAGCCTTTTACAAGGTTAAGTCTAATCATTGTGCAAGGCATTTCAGCCTTTGTGGTATAGTGACTCGAGAAACCGCCGCCACGGAAGTTATCAAAGCCTGCTTCGCACCAAACGGTAGCATCGGTCATCTTCTTGATATCTTCGTCGGTAACCTCCCACCACTTCTTCATAACAGCGTTGCCGTTTTCGTCGGTGCATTCGCCGCAAGCATCAAGACAAGCAGCACCAGAGTTTAGAAGGTGGATAATACCGTTAGATTCGGCAGCCTTGCCTTCAAGCTTGTAGCCTGTTACACGCTCGGTAGCTTCGCCCGACCAATATGTACGAACGTCGGCAAAAATTTGTGCGCGGTGTGTAAGCAAGCGCATCATAAGCATACCCATACCGTTAAGTATATCGTTTTCGGTAGCAAGTGTAAATGGCTCGCGAGCGCCCTCATAGTCAAAGGTAGACGAAAGAAGTGCCTCTGGGTAGTCACAGTTTGGCCAATGGTCAGTCCACTGACGTTGACCCTGGAAGCCACCTGCGATAGCGTTGTGACCTACTCTTTCCTCAATGAAAGCCTCCGGAAGATTTGGGTTGCCTGCCATAAGGTCTTTTATAATGCAGTACATTTTAACAGTGAATTCCCACTGCTTTTCTTTTTCTTCGGGGGTAAACTTAATGCGGCGCTCTTCACCCAAAAATTCAACTGATTCAGGGTTATCGTCACGACCCTCTTTGCAATGCTCCTTAGTCCAAGCAAGAGCCTTTTGGTATTCCTCTTCGTTGTAGATGCCTTCTTCCATTCGGCGAAGAATTTCAACCTCGTCAACCGACTCGATGCGCATACCAAAATATGCTTCCATCATATCTTGGTCCATAATAGAGCCTGCAATACCCATACACTGTGAGCCGATTTGCAAATATGATTTACCGCGCATTGTAGCAACTGCAACTGCAGCGCGACCAAAACGTAGAAGTTTTTCTTTTACGTCTTCAGGAATTTCTGACACTTGGTCGCGGTCTTGTACTTCGTGACCGTAAATACCAAATGCGGGAAGACCCTTTTGAGCGTGACCTGCCAAAACAGCAGCAAGGTAAACAGCGCCCGGACGCTCGGTACCGTTAAATCCCCAAACACCCTTAATTGTGTTAGGATCCATATCCATAGTCTCTGAACCGTAGCACCAGCAGGGTGTTACAGAAAGAGTAATATCAACGCCTTCTTTTTTAAACTTTTCAGCGCAGGCGGCAGCCTCTGGCACACGACCGATACTGGTATCAGCCATAACAACCTTTACGGGATCACCATTTGAGTAAAAAAGATTTTCCTCAAAAAGCTTTTTAGCCGCATTTGCCATAGCCATTACCTGCGCTTCAAGGCTTTCACGCAATTGCATAGGGCCTCTACGACCGTCTACGACAGGACGAATACCAATTACCGGGTAACCGCCTACGTATCTTGATTTGCTCATAAAAACAACTCCTTACAAATAGATTTATATAATAAAATTATTTATGCTATATTATTTTCCCTTGAATGTATATATCTTCATTATAATAAACGTTACCGGACCGCCCACCATCGCGGCAAGTATTGTGCCCCAAAACTGCGGTAGGTTCATCGTGTTTATAGTAATAAAGGTTACAAGGAAAAAAATTATAAAATTTGGTATATACGAAACAAAAAATCTAACATATCGTTTAAGACTGGGTGTTTTTTTGAAAATAAAATAACTGCTTAAAAAGAAAGCTATTGTAAGCGCTGTATAATAACCAACAACCGCCGCAACATTGTCTTGAAGCCCCAAGCGGTGATAAATTGAAGAAAATATAGCATCATTAAGGGTATTTATTACCCCCAAAGCACAAAATGCTATAAACCTTTTATCTACAAAGGTTCTTTTGATTTTTAAAATCACTTCACGAATGGCGGTCACCCCCATTTGCCAAGACCAGTTTTAAAAAACCGACTATTTGTAGTATAACAAATACTTAACAAAAATGCAAGATTATGTTGACTTTGCCTTTAAATTACGATAAAATTAACACGCAGTTAAATATTTGCCCGTATAGTTCAACGGATAGAATAAGGTCCTCCTAAGACTTAGATGTGCGTTCGATTCGCGCTACGGGTGCCAAAAACGCAAGTCGTATGACTTGCGTTTTATCCAATCCGACAGGATTGGTATGTCATCACGGCAAAGCCGTGTATGTTATCCGTCACATAGTGGCGGTATGTCATCAGCCGCAAGGCTGTATTGAAATCCTGTCGAATTGATGACATACAACACTTCGTGTTGATTGCATACCGCCGATGGCGGATTACATACAATGCTTCGCATTGATTTGGAGGCGACAAACTTGAAAGAAAACCTACTAATGAAATATTCAGAACAGTTAGCAACCGAAGTTGATATTTTGTGCAAAAACATTAAGCATAACTCTAATACTGTTTATCAGATAAAAAAATCTTCTTCAAGTGTTTTTGCCAATATAAGTGAGGCTCAATACGCTCAAAGTCTTGCCGATATGCTTTCTAAATTTAAAATTGCAAGAAAAGAATGTATCGAAACTGAAAGCTGGCTAAAACTTTTATTCGCGAACCAAAGCATTGATGAACAAGCGTACAAAAAACACAGAAATTTGTGTGGCAGAATTCGTAGGATGTTAACCTCCTCCTGCGTCACTATAGAAAACAAAATCAATTAGAAGTGATTTCCCGACCTTTTTGGTCGGGTTTTTCTTTTGTCTTGTAATTTCAAAACAATTGTGCTAAAATATACTTATGCCAAACCAATTGAATATAAAATTAAGGGCAATTTTTCTTTTTATAGGGATAATTATACCTTTTTTAGTCATACTCAAATTGTGAATTTGATAAAAATGCAAATTCCATCAATTTGAGTGTGCTTTATTGCCCTTTATATTGAATTGGTTTGGCGACTATCGGGGTTTGCGTTTTTTGTGCGGTTACTTCGGTAGCCGCACTTTTTATTTTAAGGAGGTTTTATTATGGCATTTACAAGTACTGCCGCAGCAGAAGAAATTTTAAAAGCAATTAAAAATGGAGAATATACCAATTCTTCTACCGTTTATGGTTTGTTACAACAAATTATAAACGATTGTCCAGGTACTGCTGTTGCCAGAGAAGCACAACAATTATTAAATGAAAGATTTTAACAAGGAGAAAGAACTATGCCAACAGAAAAGAAAGTGACGGGTTATCCATCGATAGACAAACCTTGGTTGAAATACTACACGGAGGAGCAAATTAATCTTGCTTTGCCTAAAAACACAGCCTATCAGTATATGCGAGAGTGTAATAAAAACAATTTGGATGCTTGTGCTCTTGAGTATTTAGGCAAAAAAATTACATATCGTGAACTTTTTAAAAACATAGATATTGTTGCTAATTGCTTGTTGAGTATGGGTGTAAAGAAAGGCGATATTATTACCTCTTGTCTTGCCAACATGCCCGAATCTGCATATTTGATTTATGCCGCAAATAAGTTGGGCGTAATTATAGATTTGATCGACCCGTTTACTGTAAATGAAACAATGGCGAATTACTGCAACAATACACAAAGTAAAATCGTCTTCACACTTGATATAGCATACAAAAATGTTGAAAAATTACCCGAAAACACAAACATTGAAAGAATTGTGCTTGTTTCTCCTACACAGTCTATTAAATTGCTGAAAACGTTGTTGAGAATTAAAGACTCTGAAACTAAAAAAGCATATAATGGCAAAAATGCTATTTCGTGGGATGATTTTATTAAAAATGACATTGTCGACTCCAAAAAGTTGGCAGTAGATTATGAACAAAATCTACCTTTTGCAATTTTACATACGGGCGGTACAACTGGCATTCCTAAAGGGGCTTTGCTTTCGGTGGACAATGTAAATTCACTTGCATCGCAGTTTAAAAATTCTCCGTTAGAAATGAATAATGGCGAAACCGCCTTGAATCTTATGCCTCCTTTTGCAGCCTATGGGTTATGCAATGGTTTGCATTTGCATTTGTGCTGCGGTATGAAGGTTATAATGATTCCGACCTATGAGCCGAACAAAATTGTTGAGCAAATATTAAAACACAAGCCTAACCGTATTGCTTGTGCTCCTGCCCATTATGTTCATATTGCAGAAAGCGAAAAGATAAAATCTGCGGATTTGTCATTTTTAAAAAGACCGATTGTGGGCGGTGATACGCTTAATACCAAATTAGAGGAAGAACTTAACGAGCTGTTTGCTAAAGCCGGATGCAAAGATAAAATTACAAAAGGCTACGGATTAACTGAAACCGCATCGGGAATCTGTGTTTGTGTGAACAAGGCAGTAAACAAAATCGGTTCCGTTGGCATACCTATGGCAAAAAATATTGTTGCTGCATTTAGTCTTTCAGGAGAAGAAACCGAGTGCAAATATAACGAAGAAGGAGAGATTTGCATTTGCAGTCCTAACAATATGCTCGGATATTATAATAAACCAGAAGAAACTGAAAAAGTATTGAAAACACATAAAGATGGCAAGGTTTGGTTGCATACTGGCGATTTAGGTTATGTAGATGAAGACGGTAATGTTTTTATCAAAGGACGCCTAAAAAGAATGATAATTCAGTATTCAGGATTAAAGGCAAATCCTTTTGAAGCGGAACGGGAAATATTAAAGAATGTCAATGTTAATAGTGTTGTGGTGGTTGGCATTAAAGATCCAAATCACAATCAAGGACAGTTGCCCGTAGCTTTTGTAAAAACAGAAGAAGGTGTTTCAGTTAATGAGCAAGATTTGATAGCGGAATTACATAAAAGTTGCGAAGATAATATCACATATTACTCTGTTCCTGTTGATTATATCATTATTGATACATACCCTAGAACACCTATTGGAAAAATTGACTTTAAGGAACTTACCAATATTTACGAGCGAGATTATAAAGACAGAAAGATATTAAAACAGAAAGAATTAAAATTCTAATGTATTCATTTCTCTTTATCCTTCTATGGCTAGAACAACTATCGGTAGCTTGAAAAAAAGCAGAGAAGTTACAATAAAGTATTAGTGATAACGTCGAAACAAAGCGTAAACATATTACCTCTACCCTAAAATCACCGACCTTGCTAATTGTTTGCTAATCAAACAATGTAAAATAACATAAAATTAGCGGTAACGGCGTAACACAAGATAACACCTCAACCTTAAAAATCTCCTGACAGCAGGGGGGATTTTTAGGTATTACAAGGGATATCGTTCGTATTTCCCTCGGTATCTCCTAAGACTTGGATGTGCGTTCGATTCGCGCTACGGGTGCCAAAAACGCAAGTCGTATGACTTGCGTTTTATCCAATCCGACAGGATTGGTATGTCATCACGGCAAAGCCGTGTATGTTATCCGTCACACAGTGACGGTATGTCATCAGCCGCAAGGCTGTATTAAAATCCTGTCGAATTGATGACATACAACACTTCGTGTTGATTGCATACCGCCGATAGCGGATTACATACAATGCTTTGCATTGATTTAATAACGGCTTCACGTTTGATTTATTCTTGATTTTTCTATACAAAAAGAATATAATATGAGTAGAAAGATTAGGAGGTGTAAATATGTGCACACAAAATCAATTAAATAGTATCTTGCAAAAGTTTGAGCAAGAGGCAAAGGCTATTTTTGGTGATAGACTTGTTTCTATTGTTTTATTTGGCTCTTATGCAAGAGGAGATTTTGACGAAGAATCTGATATTGACATTTTAATCCTTGCAGATATGTCTTCTGAAGAACTTTCTTCTTATCGTGGACGTATTGATACTCTTTGTGGTGATTTGTTATGGGAATATGGAATTGTAGTTTCTGCTATTGAAAAGGATGTTGAAACATACAGCAAGTATTCAAACATTTTGCCTTTTTATAAGAATATAGAACAGGAAGGTGTTAAGATTGCTTAATGAAGATTTAATTAACCTTTCCAAAGCACGAATCGCTCATGCAGAAGATTGTTTGCGTGAAGCACAGCTTTTATTAGACGGCGATGAATACAAAGGAACTGCAAACCGCGCTTACTATGCAGCGTTCCACGCATTGAGAGCAGTTTTGATTTTAGATGAATTCGATTCTAAAAAGCATTCCGGTATAATTGCTAAATTTAGAGAAAACTATCTAAAAACTGAATTGTTTAACAAAGATGTTTCTGATTATATCTCTTCTCTTTTCAGAGTAAGAACTGCAAGCGATTATGATGACTTTTATATTATTTCAAAGGAAGAGTCTATTGAGCAACTTAAAAAAGCCGAAAAAATTGTAGAACAAATTCAAGAATATCTTAGAACTAAATACTGATGTAACCAAATATACCTGAGAAACATTCTCAGGTATATTTTTGCCTACAATTCTGCCTACAAAAGCAAAAATGAACACTAAAAAAATCACTTAACAGCGAAAAGGACTACTTAACAAGAAAATCCCGATAAACCCTGTAAATATCAGGGTTTATCGGGGTTCATTCGTTACATAGCGGGAATACTCAAAAATCAATGTTTCGTACTCCTAAGACTTAGATGTGCGTTCGATTCGCGCTACGGGTGCCAAAAATGCCGTAAGGAAAAATATTCCTTACGGCATTTTTTTAAACCCATATAAAAACCTCACACGATTTACGGTCAGATTTTTGTTATTACTATTGGATGGCGAGGATTGTTACACACAGTATTGTCATACAACTTAACGTTTTCACATTTGATTTCGACCACGGGATACATTATTTCATCCGTTTTATCCGTTGCCTCAAAGCGCAGCCTTGAGGCACCAAAATCAATATTTTTTAGCGTTACGTTTTCGGTTGGATAATTTGAATGAAGTAGCGTGTCAACACGATTTTCGACCGTTACATTTTGAAGCGTTATATTGCTGTGTGGCACAGGTACACATCCCGGATAATGACTGCGGGCGTAGGTGTCGTAATTAAGGCTTATCGAAACGCCAATGCTTCGCCTTTTTTGCAGACGACAATCTTTTATAATAATATTTCGGCATCCGCAATCAAGCTCCTCGCTATCGCGCACTGCTACCCAGCTTATTCCGTCGTATTCCGCTACACCGCTACTGTGACAAGGCGCGGTATTTGACGTATAAAGCTTACCGTCTTGTGGATTCATAACCACGCGATAGGTATGCCCGTTTGCCGCAACCGTATCGGAATGTTGCACGCGCATACCCTTATACCATTTGCACCAAGCACCGCCAAGTATACGGCAAAAATATCCCACCGTAGAGTCGGCATCAAGGTCACAGCAATTTTCTATAACACCGTTTTCAATCCAACCAACGTGTGTATTAGATGTGGAATAATCAAATGCGTTAAGCGCAATCGGGTCGTCAAAGGTGCAAAATTTACTGTCCTTTATTACAAAACCGTCACCCCAGCCAAGATGCACGCCGTCCTTGTTGCCTATAATGCACAGGTTTTCAAGATAAATATTTTTAAATGCAGATATTTGAATAGCGTAGTCTTTAACACCCAATCCCGTGCATTCAAAATCAATGATTTTGAGGTTTTCTACGTATATAAAACCAATTTGAGCACGAAGCCCTACAATGCGGCTGTTTACACCAAAATCGTCGCTTTCAACACCGTTACAATCGATATGTAATCCGTTGATGGTTATATTTTTATTGCGCTGGCCCGTAAAGGCGCCCTTGTTGATAAACGCGTTTCCGTTTTTACCACTTTCGCTTTTATTTCTGCAAAGCAGAACACCCTGTGCAAAGTTAATGGTGGTATCGTCGCCTATTGTGATTTGCTCACAAAGGTTATAAACGCCCGGCATATCTACGTTTATTACGCCGCCCATATTTACCGCCCTTTGCAGCGCTGCCGAATTTTCTTTTGCCGAAGCAGATGGTAAAAATCCATACTCATTGGCATTTATCATTTTGTCACCCTCCTTAAAAGGTAAATAAAACAGTCGAGGCAAAAGCCCCTATACACTTTTTTCAGCTTACGAACGAATTATATCATTTTTAAATTAAAATGCAAGTTTTTTTAAAAAATATTGACCTTTGTTAGCAAAACAATTAAAATTTAGATATAAATTCTTATTAAGGAGATTTTATATGGGCGTTACGTATTATATAGATAATATCACGGGCTCCGCCCACAATAACGGACTTAGTCCCGAAACGGCTGCAAAAAGCTACAAAAACTTACCTATTTGCGCAGGCGATACGGTTCTGTTCCGTAGAGGTTGTGTTTTTTATGAAACGCTTGATACAGTTAGCGGCAGTCCCGACGGCGACACGATATATTCTGCCTATGGCGAAGGCGCGTCGCCCGAATTCTCACACGCATTATTGCTCGACAATCCTCAAGATTGGCGTGAGTTTGCGCCTAACGTATGGCAGTTTAACGGTAGGATAAACGGCGAAGTAGGTTGCTTGTTTTCTGACTATGATAATATAGGCAGGCTTTGTTGGGAGTATAGCGATTTGCAAAATAACGGCGACTGGTATTTTAGCGAATATGCCACCGTTGTAAAAGGACTTAACGTATCCGAAAATGCCACTCTATATATCTATTGCGAAGACAATCCCACAAATATATACAAAAAGCTTAAAGCCTCACTATATTTTGGTGGAGGTATTGTCACCGCAAAACACTTCGTTACACTTAAAGGACTTAATTTTTCGTTTGGCGGTTGTCACGGCTTTGCAACGGTTGATGCCACCAACATAAAAATTATAGATTGCGGCTTCAAAAACATTGGCGGCGCCGTATGGAACAAAGAACGTAGAGTTCGTTTTGGCAACGCCATTGAGTTTTGGGAAGAAGCTGAAAACATTCTTGTAGAAGGCTGCTCTGTCGATAACGTTTACGACTCTTGCATAACGCATCAAGGCGGCAAAAATTATAAAACGCCAAAAAATATCGTTATTAAAAACAATCGTTTTTCCAAATTTGGTATGGCCGCCTACGAGCTTCGCGATAAAATAACCTATGATACGTATTTTATCGACAATGTGTGCGAAAATGCGGGTGTGGGGCTATGCGTTGACTATGACACGCCACCACGTCAATCGGAAATTTACCCTCAGCCTATGGGACATCACCTGTTTATATGGCGAATAAATGCGCCCACACAGGATGCTTATTTTGAAATTTCGGGCAACACTTTTGGGTATGTAGCCTGTGGCTCGGCAATTTACTCTATAATAAATCAAGAAGCCTTTGACCAAATAATATTTAAAAACAATAATTTTATTTTTTCAAACGAGCAATCAATATACATAAACGATAGATACATATCATTGAAGGAATTTAACGAAAGGTGATTTTATGGAAAAATACGCATGGAAAGCAATTATTTTAGACGGCAAACGCGACGAATACATTAAAAGGCACAATGAAATTTGGCCTGAGCTTGTTAAAGTTTTAAAGGATGCAGGTATATGCAACTACTCTATATGGAACGTGGGCAATGAGCTGTTCGGATATTACGAGTGTGAAAAAGGCGTTGCCTATGCTGCTGAGGTGCAATCAAAAAGCACGGTAGTAGATAAATGGAATGAATATATGAAGGACGTTATGATTATGGAAATGGATGAAAAAACCGGTGCGCAGCCCCTTATGGAGCAGGTTTTTTATCTTAAGTAAAATATCGCAAAAAACAGGTCAAGTCATTAAGACAAGACCTGTTTTTTTACTTTTATTCACTTCACATATTTATCCGTTTGTTTTATGATTTTTGTCATTGGATATATAACCAAAGAACCTAACACAAGATTGCCTATACATTGGGTTAAATCAAATGGAAGCCCTGTTATAATCCACGCTATAGTCCCTTTAAAATCAAGCCCTGCTATAAGCGCCTGTGCCGGAGCATACAACACACCAAATGACAAAAAGCCGTGTAATGCGCACACTGCTACATATAAAACGTTTTTTGTTTTTTCAGAAAGTCGTTTTGGTATAAGCATAATGCCCACCCACAAAAGCGCCCATATGTATATCTTGGGTATCCACCAAAGCGATATCCCTTCAACAAAGCCTGACACTATCCAATATACAAAAATTGACAAAATTGCATATCTACGATAAATAACCGTTGTAACTACTATAAATACGCCCACAAAATGAACATTGGGCAACCACTCCATAGCAAAGTCACCTACGCACATTAGCGCGGCAAGTAGTGACAGCAAGGCGATATCTTTAAGTTTAAGCTTCATTTTACTCCGCCTTAAAAGAATATGTTTCGCCGTCTACTATTTCGGTAGCATCAACACCTGCTGTTGCATACTGGTCATTAACATAAAATGCCCAATACTTACCGTCTTTTTCAAAATCGAGGGTAATACCGTTTACGGTTTTTACATACAAGCCGTACTGACCGTCTTCGCCTGCGATAAGTCCTTCGTCTAAAAGGGCATCACCAACGATTGCTTTGTCGGTGCTGATTTCAAAGCTTGTTTCTTCGCCTGCAGTATCAACCACAACAAAGGTAAAGCTTTTTTCTGTCTTTGGTGTTTCGGTAATGCCCGATGATACGGGGTTAGATGAGGTGTTATCGTTACATCCAGCAAAAAGTGCCATAGCCGCAATAAGCACAATGCAAAGAAGTAGCGACAACAATTTAGTAAATTGTGTCTTTTTCATAATTTGCATTCTCCTAAAATATATTTTGTTTTTTTCCTTTTTGGTTGGCTCTCGCAACAAATTTAAAAGGCAGTTGTTCAAAAAATATTCCGACTGTGGCGCTTTGCCTTTCGCCTTCTCAAGACCAGTCTCAATGGCGTGTCCTCTTGTTGCGGCAAGAGTAGAAAAGCAACTATATACGCGCCTTACGGCGACGGGCTCGTACAGGATTTTCACCTGTTTCCTTCTTGAACAAAATTATTATAAATTGACTTGATTAAAATGTCAATTCATAGTTACAATCATTTTAACAAAATAGCATTTTTGTGCATTTTTTTAAAAGATATTGACATTTTATTTGTTTGGTGCTAAAATATAATGCATGGAAACTTATATTTTTGATAAACGAAAAATTGAGGCGCTGATTTCTGATTTTTACATAAGCACGGGCATACCGATAACACTTTACGATATAAATCAAATTGCTATTGCAAGCTCGGGTAAGCACATTGACTATTGTAAGCTTATAAGAAACAACGCCAAACAAAGAAAGCTTTGTAGACTTTACGATCTACAGCACATTGAACAAGCAAAAGAAACTCGTGATTCGGTGTACTATACTTGTCATGCAGGAAACAAAGAGGTTATAACCCCTATTTTTTACGAGGATACTATAATCGCTTATCTTCAGATAGGTCAATTCCGTACGTGTAGTCCAACCTATGAAGATGCCTTAATACTTCTTGACCTGGGGTGTACAAACTTTAAAAGAATAAACACCGCTTTAAGCGAAATACCCCTTGTTCCAAATCAAAAGCTCACCTCACTACAAAATTTGTTAAAGGTAATTATTAAATCCTTCTGGGAAGACGGTCTTATCACGCGCAAACGTAGTATGCTTTCGGTAAAAATAGAACAATATATACTTGAAAATATAAACCAAAAAATTTATATTGACGAGCTTTGCAATCGTTTTAATATTTCGCGTAACTCACTATATGAATTATTTTACAATGAGTTTGGGGTAGCCATAAACGAATTTATAATTACAAAGCGTATCGAATTAGCAAAGGAGCATCTGCAAAAAAGCAATAAAAGCGTATCAGAAATATCAAGCTTATGTGGTTTTACCGATTACAATTACTTTATACGCATATTCAAAGCAAAATGTAACGTCACCCCGCTTAAATATCGCAAAATGTTTGATAAATAAACCTTGTCTTAAGCGTGTTTTTTGTTAACGCAATATATTAATCGCATCTTAATAAAACTTTTAATTGTTTTTAGTTTACTTTTAAATATTTGTGTGTTAAAATGTGGCAAAGGATGAATTAAAACATAGGTGCGGTATGAAAGAAAGTTTAAAGCAAAAAATTAAATACTGGATAAAAACGATTGTTCAGTTTATTTTAAATCCTCGGCTTTTGCTATGCTTTGGTTTAGCGTGGATAATAACAAACGGCTGGGCATATATTACCACGTTTATTGCCGTGCGGCTTGGTATTGAATGGCTTGCCGCGGTGGCAGGCGGCTATCTTGCAGCATTGTGGATACCCTTTACCCCCGAAAAAATTATTACCGTAATCATCGCTATATTTTTGCTAAAATTGCTTTTTCCGCACGATAAAAAAACTCTTGAAAAATTACATAATATGAAAGAAAAGGCAAAGGCGGAAATTAAAAATTTAAAAATTAAACGCAAAAACAAAAAGGACCTTCGGAACGAATAGTTCCGAAGGTCTTAACTTTTATTTCTTTTTACTAAATATTTTATTAAGCACAACTGTGATAATAATAATTACACCTATAACAATAAATATAGCAATCATACCCGAAAGCATATATTTAAGATTATCAACAAAAGCCATTGGATTAAAGGTGCTGAATATGCTAAGCAAGTTATTAAACATAATACATTACCTCCCTATTACATAAAGAAGCTAAGGATAAGACCGCCCGCTATAACCGAAGCAATCTGACCCGAAACGTTAACGCCGATAGACTGCATAAGCAAGAAGTTTTGTGGGTCTTCCTTAAGTCCCATTTTATGAACAACACGACCTGACATTGGGAATGCCGAAATACCCGCCGCGCCGATCATTGGGTTGATTTTTTTGTCTTTTGGCAAGAAAAGGTTGATAAGCTTTGCAAACATAACACCGCCTGCGGTATCGAAAATGAAGGCAAAAAGTCCAAGACCTAAAATAAGTAAGGTGTTGAAGTTAAGGAATTTAGAAGCTTCCATCTGGCAAGCAATCGTAATACCAAGGAATATGGTAATAAGGTTTGCAAGCACCTTTTGAGCTGTCTCTGAAAGTGAATTAAGCACACCACATTCACGAATAAGGTTACCAAACATAAGGAAACCGATAAGTGAAACTGATTCAGGCGCTACAACACCTGCAACTACTGTAATAACTATTGGGAACAAAATTTTTGTAAGGCGTGAAACCTCTTTTGCCTGATAAGGCATTCTGATAAGACGTTCTTTTTTTGTTGTAAGAAGCTTGATAACTGGTGGCTGAATAATAGGAACCAACGCCATATATGAATATGCCGCAACCATTATTGCGCCTGTAATATCACTATCTGCGCCCAAAAGCTTGTTAGCAACAACAATCGCTGTAGGACCGTCTGCCGCACCGATAATACCGATAGATGCAGCTTCGGGTGTGGTGAAGAACATTGATGCCAAGCAGAAGGTAAAGAATATACCAAACTGCGCTGCCGCACCAAAAATCATAAGCTTAGGATTGGTAAGAAGCGGACCAAAGTCAATCATCGCGCCTATACCGATAAACAAAATAAGCGGGAACAATTCGTTAGCTATACCCGCATTAAAAAGCGTGGTTAATGCGCCTTCGGCTATAACCTCGCCCGTCTCATTAAAGCGTGTTATAGCACCAGAAGAGGGGATATTAACCAAAATTGTACCAAAGCCCATCGGCAACAATAGTGTGGGTTCCATATCGTGACGGATGGCAAGATAAATAAGTATGCCGCCGATTGCCCACATCACAAGATACTTCCAACCGCCTGCAGCGGCAAATGCCGAAAGATTTTCAACAAGGAAGCTTAATTCGCTAAGTGTGTCCATTAAAAAATCCATTTTTTCATATCCTTTCATTATTTTGGGAATAAAAAAGACTTTTACTGCATAAAAGCAGTAAAAGTCTCGTTTCAAAACACAAGTGTCTTGGGTGCAATCCGGAATTTCTTCGTGATGACGAACTGCGCCGCGGAAAAACCGCATACTACTCCCTTTCACTAATATCTATTTTATGTAAAAGTTCCAAAAAGTCAAGAAAAAATTATTCCTGCTCACTGTCGCTTTCGCCAACTACAAAATCCTGCATTAGTGACGTATCGCCATCATCGTTTTCTTGCGCATCTTCTGTATACTCAAAATCGTTGATTATAAAATCATCGTTACCTGCAGCCGCGTACTCCTCATCAACGTTTGCGTATTTTGATGCTGATATTTTTGCTATAAGCAATATCGCTACAACTATAACTAATACCATTACTCCAACAAATATGAAGAACACTGTCTTGCCTGTCTTACTCATAGCGCTAAACCATACAAAATTATTGTTTTTTTCTTCCGTTTTTTCATTTGTATCAATGTCAGAGTTTTCTTGCTTAACATCCATATCAAATGCTATAGCGCGCTGTAGTGAGCCCTCGGCAGTGTCAAACTGATAATACGCGCGAGCTCCGTCAACATAGCATTTTACAATGCAAAATTCTTCAAACGCGACATCGACATAGTTGTACACCATAACCTCAACACCATCTATAGCGCGGGTAGATCTTGTATACTTTTGCGGTAGATATCCTTCTAAATCGGGACGTTCGATGATGTACATCTTTCCGTTTGTGTTAATATAATTTAAACGAGTAAACTGGTCGGCTTCGTTTCTTGTGTAAAAAGCGCCGTTTTCACCTGCAGCATCCACCAACCAATAAAGAGTATATTCGCCGTGATCGTCATTTACCACGGCAATCTCGGCCTCTTTACGCGTTGCAGTACCTACCGTAAAGCCTGCCGGTATTCTGGCATTTGAAAGATCGTTTACTATGGTATAATCCTGACCGTCAATTACAACAAGCGTTGGATTGGCATCGCGCGCAGCCTGATCGGCATCGAGTGTTTCCTGCTCGCTCATACGCTTAATGTTTATCGTATATGATTTTTTAGTTCCATCTTGCGCAGTAACGGTAAGCACACGCTCGTTATCGCCAACCGCAAGCTCAAATGTTCCGCCGCCTGAATAGGTCGACTTTCCGTCAGCTACAGCGCCTGTAATGCTTACAGAAGCAACCTCGTATCTTACAGTTGCTGTATATTCGGTTGTGTTTGGATTAAACGCAGGAGAAAGCGAACCGTTACTCAACCTAATAGATGCGAGGTTTGCGTTTGCAGATGGTTTTGGTGCGACAACAGTAATATTAGCGGAAGTGTTTGCTCTTGATTCTGCCTCGCCGCCGCCCAAAATTATCGCAGTTACTTTTGAATTACCCGCCGCAATAGCGGTAAAATTCAATGTGTATGAACTTGTCTTAGAAGGCTTGGTTGCGCTAAAGCCATCATCAACTATTTTTACTGTTCCGTTACCGGCATTGTAATCCGCACCTGAAACGCTGTTAAGACGAAGTACGCTTGAATTGTAATTCACATCAACCTCAACCGCATAAAGAGTTGCGTCGGCATTAAAATTCACCTTAACACTAAAGCTTTCACCTATTTCGTACTCGCCTGCTCCTGTTATAGTTGCGCTTGCCGCAGACACATTAAAAGCAAATACCGATAAAATTATTGCCGCTATCATTAAAATTGAAAATAAGGATTTGATTGTTCTTTTCATTTTTATACCTCTGTTAATCAATTGTTTTTACACCTAAGATGTGCATTTTTATTGCCGCAAGATCGACCGCGTTGATTGCACCGTCAGAGTTCACATCTGCCGCTGTATACGCATTGCCTTCTGCTTTTTTAACACCTAAAATATCCATTTTAACGGTCGCCAAATCAACAGCGTTAATTACACCGTCGTCATTTGTATCACCCTTTTTGATTACGGGTTCGGGTGGTGGCGTAGGTTCTGGCTCTGGTTCAGGCTCTGGATCAGGCGTTGGTTCGGGAATTACAACCTCGCTTGGAGCAGGACATACCGTTTCGGGCATATCGGCAAAAACGGGAATTGAAAATGTAATTGCCGCTTCGTTATTTGTTACGCATCCTTTTTGAAGATACATAGCATTGGTCCACGCATCATAAAGCGCCGAAGCATATTGATGATTCCATATTTTATTAACAACGTTGAAATCTTTATAATAATATGTATCTTGTCCTACGCTTATATAACCATCGGCATATTTTTTCGCTCCGCCTATTATTGATGCTTCACGGCTGTTCCAACCATTATTTTTAGCGTATGTCAATCCGGATGCAATTATTTCGTTTATAGAAGAACCGCTTGCCGCAAAGTTAAAGAAGTTGTAATAACCCTCAAAACCGGGGTACTCACCCGATACAAGACCCGAGTTGCCCTCGCCCTGCTCTATAATTATGGTAGCCGCAAGCACATACGGGCTTACACCGCTTTCTGTGGCGGCTTTAATTAAATCCTCAACATACGCATCGACATCAATATTACCATCACCGTCTTTATCATAACCGACTTCTAAAAAAGTACCTTTTATGATAGTGCGTAAATTCTCGTGCAGATTTTCGTCAACCTGATATGATTGCTGCATAAATGCAAAAATCATATTTTCGTTAAGCGAATTGCGTGGATCCATAAAATACTCTATCGCAGCGCGTGAAGCATAGGTCCAGCGTTCTTCAAGTACTATCCATTTTTGTGTGTCGGTATCAAACGCGCGCATATCGCGCCATTCGTTACCGCCGTATGTAAACTCTACCCACTTAAGTGTGTTTTTCACGTTATCCACACCGTACTGCGCCTCAACCGCTTGCTTAAAGGTTAAATCAAACTTATTTGCTACAAATTTCCAATTTGGATATTTTGCGTGCAAAACACGTAACGCGGCGTGATAACTTTCCGGAAAATTTTTAAGATTTTGTTCAAAATCTTCATCGTGTTCATATTCGGGTTTTAAAATAACGTGTACTGAATAAGCGTAGCCCTCGTTCTCAAGCTTATCACCATAGTTAATTTTGTACCACTTGTCACCGTCACCATCCAGCGCTTCGCCCAAAACCATTATTTGCGAGCCATCGGCAAGCTCGCATAGTTTTTCAGACTTGCCCTTATTTTCCTCGGTTTCGTGATTGGTGGTTCCCGGTAAAGAATATATTTGCGCAACGCCTTTATTATACGCATTTTTTATTTCAGCTTTAACAGGATAAGTAATCGCTTTTACTGACAATGTGGCAAAGCAACCAAAAAATATAGCCATACATAAAAATAAGCTTAGAAACTTTTTGCACTTTAACAATTTTATTTTCACCCCAAACGGATATTTTCCCATTATAATACGAATATATTATATATTTTATGTCGTATTATGTCAACCGAAAAAAATTGGCAGAAGAACGCTCTTCTGCCAATTGATTATTTAATTTTTCTTGCTTCTATGTAAAAGCGTTTATCGTCGGCGTGCCCCATAGAAAATGTCTTTCTGGGAAGTGAGCCGTCAGCATTTACAGCTTCGAAAAGCTCGCTTTTTTGCATACCGTCAAAGATAAAGCCTATTGCATTTGGACGTGATGCTAATTTTTTAAGCGAATCCTCACCGTGAATATAGTCAACCTCGGCTTCGGTGTGATTTTTTACATATTCATCTAGGAATGTCTGCAATGTGCCTACCGCTAATTTTGCGGTTGGATTTACGCCAATTTCTATTTCGGTGTCGCCGTAATAACACTTAAACGTCTGACTGCCCTCGCCCATAGCCTTAACAAAATCATTTATTAAGCTTTGTGGCTCTACACCAAATACCACACGGTAAATCGGTTCAAATTCGAGCGCAGTATCGTGAATATTCACAATCTCGGTAAGAGCGTAACGCGAAGCTTCGGTTTTATTTAAGTTATAGCACTCTTTTGCAGTAGCAAGTGAATGATTACCGTCGCCTACGCAAAACAAAAAGCCGTCATTTTGCTGTTTTAATTCTTCCAACAAAGACAAGACCGTGCTTTTTGCCTCGTCATCCAAAAGATAACCAGTAATGCTACCCGCATTGCACATAAGCGTAAAGTCATATGCCTTATTAAAACGATTTTTGCTTGCTGCAAGATACGAAAAAATCTTATCTTCTACATCGTCAAAAAGCAGCATTACGTGTGGAAGCTCCAACGGAGCATTTTTACGAATTTCAACACGCGGCGGTATTCGTGACAAAACTGTTTGTTCTGTGGCGCGTATTTCGGCTGTGGTGCCTGCGCGATAATCGTAACACTCAAGGTCAATTTTACCAACAATACCACGACGGCATTTACCGTCGGATTGTATACGCTCTACAAAGATTACGCTATCCTTATACTCATTGAAAACATTATTATCAATATACTCCTGCATATTTTTGTTTATTGTATTTATGCGCTCGCTATTGTCGGCCGATAAATAAACTTCGGGCAAAACAATATTTAATGCGCTTGGATTATTACCCGCCGCTATTTTTACCTCCTGCCAATATTCAGGCTCTGATGTATACTGATCACAAGCAATAGTAGCCCAGGATTCAAAATTAGCTTTTGGCAAAAGTATATCTGCTGCAGAAAAAGAATGATTGTATTTCATAATTATCCTCGTTTAATAATAAGAAAATTCTATAGAATCAATATGGTCTTCGGCAGTATCAACATAAATGGTAATACCGCTTCGACGATCGCTTTCGCTTATAAACCAATCAAGATAATACTTGTTCTCTGCCACACAATAAAAATGTGAAGGGAATCCAAGTTGTTCGATGATGTCGGTTATTGCAGAAACATTATTCACTCCGTTAACAAAGAACTGTCCGTATTCTGCGTTTGCGTCAATAATGTTTTCTTTAACTATAAACTTAACTATTGGACACTTTTTAAGTGCAACAGAGGATTTTTTGTTGTTGTAAAAAACAGCGGTTATTTTTTTGTTGTATTCATTTATAAATTCCGTCGTTATTGATTTTCCTGCCAAAATTTGCGAATCCTCATTGTACTCGGTCGACTCTACAAGCGCCCAACCATCCCGAGTCATATTTTTATAAGAAGTGGGAACCTCCAACGCGCTACCAACATAAGTGATTTTGTACTTAAAATCTCCGCCGAGATATATGTCAGCGTAATTTTCTTCATCATAAAGACTTATATCTACATATGTTGGCATAACACCGTCTTCTGATATTATTTCGGGAATTTTAATTTCTTTATTAGGTGTCTTTTGTGTTGTGTCGGTGCTTTGCGGCTTAGCTGAAGATTTACCGTAATTTTCATCAAACTTTTCGCATGCCGAAAGGCCAAGCAAAAAAACCAAACACAAAAATATGCTTAATATTCTTTTCATTATTAGTCTCCTATATATCTAATAATTTTACGTCATTTAAAATTGCCAATTTTAGCTCATCTACCGATGAAAATTTTTTCTCTTCTCTTACAAAGCGCAGTAATTCGGTTGTCATTTGCTTACCGTAAATATCGCCCGAAAAGCCCTTTATATATGTTTCACAACCTACGGCTTCGGTTTTGTACGTCGGGCGAATACCAATGTTTGTGATGGCGCTGTACGACTTGCCGTCAATAGTAACCCGTGATACATACACGCCAAGCTTTAGGTCTACTAAATTGGTCGGATACATTTGATTAGCCGTTGGAAAACCAAACTGCCTGCCGCGCGCATCACCGTGTACTACAGGCGCTGTAAATGAAAATCCACCATAAATTTGCGATGTGGCTTCCTCTATCCTTCCATCACGCATAAGCTGTCTGATATAAGTGGACGAAACAACCCTATCGTCAATCATCACGGGCGGTACACAAATAAACTCTATATTGTTTTTTTTGCAAAAATCAGCAATGAGCGTTTTGTCACCACGCGCATCCTTTCCAAACGCATAATTAAATCCACAAACTATTCTTTTGGGATTATATTTTTGTTTTAAAATATCAAGATATTCTTTTGCCTCGATATCCTTAACATTTTCAAACTGTTGCATATCAACCTTATTAATGCCCAACATTTTAAGGCGCTTCTCGCGTTCTGAAGGTAACATCAACAATTGTGGCTTTTGCGTAAGGTAGCTTTTTGGGGGTATATCAAATGTAACTGCAACACTGAAAATATCGGTCGCTTTTTCTATAACTGCGCGATGGCCCGCATGCAAGCCATCAAACGTACCAAGCACTATTGCAGTTTTCATTTTTACACCTACCTGTCAACCAAACATTCTATTTTTAAAAAATTTTCTTGTATATCGGCAAAGCCCAATCCTAAAAACTTTTCGCCAAAGTATACCCTATATGTTTTACTGTCAAAATTTTCGCACTTAATTCGGTCAAGGCTTAATTGCCCGCCGTTACAAAATCTTACCGCTTGTTTCTCGCTTACCTGTATTTTCGGCATATAATCTACAACTAAATCGCACGGAAGAATATAATCTTTAATATTTTCGGCGGTCAGGTTGTCCAATTTTACACATTTTTCTATATCGAAGCCTGCGGCACTTGTACGGCGAAGGCTTGTCAATACTGCTCCGCAACCTAATTTTTCACCGATATCACGGCAAAGAGAACGAATATACGTGCCTTTAGATACTTTACAATCAATATCAAACTCATTTTGTTGGTTTAATGATGTTGTTTTAGAAAGTGAAAACACCTCTATCTCGCGGGCGGGAATTTCAACCGTTTCGCCACGTCGCGCCAACTCATACATACGTACACCGTTTTGTTTTATCGCACTATACATAGGCGGCGTTTGCATTTGTTTTCCTACAAAAAGGCTTAATATATTTTCTATTTCTGCATCGCTGCATTGCACGTTTTTTGTAGACAAAACATTTCCCGTAATATCGCAACTGTCAGTAGTAATACCTAGTTTTACCGTAGCGCTATAACTTTTGTCGGCATCTATAAGATACTGCGACAAAACGGTAGCCCTGCCTATAAGTATAGGCAAAACACCTGTTGCCATGGGGTCAAGCGTACCCGTGTGACCAACACGCTTTTGTCCTGTTAATTTTCTTATACGCGCTACTGCGCCAAACGAGGTTATACCCTCTGCCTTATCGAGTAACAAAAGTCCAAGCATTTGTTTCCTCCATTTGCTGCTTTATAGCATCAAGTATTTTAACCTTTACCTCAGCAAGTGTGCCGTTTAGTATAGCTGCTGCAGCATTTTTATGGCCGCCACCGCCAAGACAGTTACATATCTGCGAAGCGTTAAGCGGTTCATACGTGCGCACAGATGCCTTGTATGTGTCACTACCTGTTTGTTTTATTGTAACCCCCGCAATAACACCGTCCACACTACGAGAAATTTCGGTTATTCCTTCAAGGTCAGGACCGCTACAGCCTGTTTTTTCCTGCATTGCGGCAGTTACGGTAATAATCATACATTTGTCATCAAAATGATATTCTGCCGTATCCAGTACCATACGCTCAAGTGTTAGTAAATCTTTACTTTTAGTATCAAACATTATTTTGTTGATAACGTCGGCCCCTATACTGTACTCGTAAAGCGCCGCCGCAATCTTATGTGTTTTTGCAGTAACACACGAATATTTAAAGCAACCTGTATCGGTAGAAATACCTGTGTAAAGTGCTTTTGCGATTGTGTCATTTAGTTGGACGTTCAAATCAAGCAATAGCTCGTATATTATTTCACAGGTTGCCGACGCATCGGCATCAAGATAAAGCGCTTTTGCATATCTTTGATTTGTTATGTGATGATCAATATTAAGGTCAACCTTGTCACCGAACTTTTCCTCCAGAGAGCCAAGCAATCGCTTATCTGCAATATCAACAGCTATAACCGTCGAGTCTTTATCGCAAATATGATCGGTTTCACACAAAAAATACGCATATTTTCCGGGTATTACATCAGGGCAAATTACCTCGGCTTTTTTGCCAAGTTGTTTTAAACCGTAATACAGCGCATAGCCTGAGCCCAAGGTATCTCCATCGGGGGAAGCGTGTGTCAGAATAATATAATTATCATTATCCATTAAAAATTTTGCAGTATCAATTAATGAAAAATCAATACAATTACACATAATATGTCACTTCCTTTCGTGACATCCTTTAACATTTATTTGTCAAAAGATTCAATAATTTTAGAGATTTGCGCGCTATTTTCAATCGAATTGTCCGCAACAAATCGAAGTTCCGGAACCTTACGGAGCTTAAGGCGGGCGCCAAGCTCACGGCGGACATATCCCGCCGCGCTCTTGTTAAGCGCCTTTACCGATTCCTCGGTTTTTTCTTTACCTTCAATCGCGCTTACATATACAGTAGCATAAGACATATCTCCCGAAACATCGAGTTTTACAATGCTAAGCATTTTACTTACTCTGGGGTCTTTTATTTCGCGTAAAAGTTCGGACAAACAAAGTCTTATATCGCTGGTTACTCTGTTAATTTTAAATCCTGCCATTAGTCCTTATATTCCTCCATAATAAAGGCTTCAAACACGTCGCCTTCTTTAATATCGGCAAATTTTTCAAGACCTATACCGCATTCGTAACCCTGAGCCACCTCTTTTACGTCGTCTTTAAAACGACGGAGAGAACGGATAGCATCTTCACTAATAACTATACCGTCACGCACCACACGAATTTGACAAGCGCGAGTAACCTTTCCGTTTGTTACGTGGCAGCCGGCAATGGTACCTACATTTGAAATCTTGTAGGTATCTCGAACCTCAACTGTACCGAGTATAACCTCACGGAATTTGGGCGCTAACATACCCTTCATAGCGGCTTCTATTTCTTCGATCGCTTCATAAATTACGCGATAAGTTCTTACATCAACGCCGTCGCGGTCGGCTGCTGCTTTTGCAACAGCATCAGGACGAACGTTAAAGCCTACAACAATAGCGCCTGATGCCTGAGCAAGCATTACGTCGGACTCGTTGATTGCGCCAACACCACCGTGAATAACACAAACCTTTACTTCATCGTTAGAAAGCTTTTGAAGGCTATCCTTAACCGCCTCTACACTACCCTGAACGTCAGCCTTAACGATTATGTTAAGTTCCTTAAGGTCGCCAACGCTAAGCTGACTAAAGAGATTATCAAGTGTAACCTTTTCTTTAGCGCTGAAAATTTCGTTTTTAATCTTTTCTTTACGCTGTTCTACAAGCTCACGTGCCAAACGCTCATCTGATACGGCATCAAATCCGTCACCTGCGTCAGGTGTTTCGGCAAGACCTGTAATCTCAACAGGAACAGATGGGCCGGCAACCTTTACAACCTTGCCGTTTTCATCGGTCATTTGTCTTACACGGCCTACCGCTGTACCTGCAACTATAATATCGCCTGCATTTAAAGTACCGTTTTGAACGAGCAACGTAGCAACCGGGCCACGGCCTTTGTCAAGACGCGCCTCAATTACAACACCCTTTGCTCGACGGTCAGGATTTGCCTTAAGCTCAAGCATTTCGGCAACAAGCAATACGTTTTCAAGCAAGTTGTCAATACCATCGTGTGTCTTTGCTGATACGGGAACACATATAATATCGCCACCCCATTCCTCAGGAACGAGCTCGTGCTCGGTAAGCTGTTGCATAATTCTGTCGGGGTTGGCGGTCGGCTTATCCATTTTATTGATAGCTACTATTATTTGCACCTTAGCAGCCTTTGCGTGATTAATAGCCTCAATGGTTTGTGGCATAATACCGTCGTCGGCAGCTACTACAAGAATTGCAATATCGGTAGCCATAGCACCACGCTGACGCATAGCGGTAAATGCCGCGTGTCCGGGCGTGTCAAGGAAGGTAATATCCTGACCCTTACATTTTACGCGGTAGGCACCTATATGCTGTGTAATACCACCTGCTTCGGTATTTGTAACGGCTGTATCACGAATAGCATCAAGCAAGGATGTTTTACCGTGGTCAACGTGACCCATTACAACCACAACAGGACTACGTGGCTTAAGATCCTCGGCAGCATCCTCGGTAACGTCCATAATCTTTTCTTCGATTGTAACTACAACCTGTCGCTCAATTTTAGCGCCCATTTCGGTAACTACTATTTCTGCGGTGTCATAGTCGATTACCTGATTAACGGTAGCCATCATACCAAGCTTTAACAGCTCTTTAATAACCTCGGCAGCAGTCTTTTTCAAAGCGGCAGCAAGCTCGCCAACAGTAATTTCGTCGCCTACAGTAACAGTAATAGGTGTTTTCTTTATACGCTCAAGCTGCATACGACGCAGTTTGTCTGCCTCGGTTTCGCGCTTTGCGCCCTGAGGACGTTTGTAGTCCTGAGATTTTTGCTTAATTTTTTGTTTGCGTGAGTAGTTATCGCGCATAGAGTTTGCAGGCGCGATGTTTTCATATTTTTCGTTATATTTTTCAATATTAACATTAGAGGTTCTGGTATCAACGTGACGAAGCTGAGCGGGGCCGCGATTTGGAGCTTCGCCGCCCTTTTTCTCCTTTTTAGGAGGTGCAACAAGCGGACCGTCGTAAGGCTTGGTTTCCTTTTTCTCGGTCTTTTTAGTCTCTTCCTTCTTAAGCTCAGTTTTCTTAACCTCTTTTTGAGGATCATCCTTTTTAACCTCGGGCTTTGATTCCTTTTTAGGTTCAGCTTTTTTAGGCTCTTCTTTTTTCTCGGGAGCTTTTTCTACCTTTTCTTCTTTCTTAGGCGCTTCCTTTTTAGGCGCTTCCTTCTTGGGTTCTGCCTTTTTAGGTTCGGCTTTTTTAGGCTCCTCTTTCTTTTCGGGCGCTTTGCCTTCAGCCGCAGCGGCAGCAGCCTTTAACTGTTCAAGAATTGCCATTTGCTCGGCAAATTTTCTATCCTTTTCATCCTGCTTTTTCTTTGCCTGAGCTGCACGTGTTTCGGCACCCATTGCAAAATATTCGTCAAAGCTTTTTACAGCGTTTTTCTTTGTAAGCGCATCAAAAACCATTGCAATTTCATTTTCGATAAGCACGGTTGAAGATTTTTTCTCTTCACCGGTAAGTTTGCCCACAAGCGCTATAATATCCTTTGAAGACATATTAAAATCCTTGGCTAAATCACTAATCTTATATCTACTTATCATTTAAATTCCTCCCTACATCAATCGCTGACAGCAAGCCCTCTGCAAATGAACTATCGTTCACCGATACTATTCCGCATTTTCTTCCCACCGCATGAGAAAGTGTTTCCATTTCGTAATTGCCTAAAACCAAAACCTCGGTTTTATATTTGCTTGCAAAAAAGGTGATTTCTTTTTGCGTTTTTGGTGATACGTCGTTGGCTATCAGCACTATTTTGCTTTTGCTTTGTGCAAGCGCGGTTTTTACGGCATCAAAACCGTATGAGAGCTTTCCGGCCTTTGCGGCAAACCCAAGCAGTGTTAAAATCTTGTCGTTCAAGAGTTTTCACACTCCTCAATAAGCCGCGAATATATTTTTTTGTCTATAGGCATTGAAAAGGTATGCGCCAAAGCGTTGATTTTTTCCGCTTTTTTAAGACAATCGCCACACTTACAAATATATGCGCCGCGACCTGAAAGTTTATTTGTTTTATCAATAACAATTTCGCCGTCAGGTGTCTTTACTATGCGGTTAAGCTCCGCTTTTGGCTTCATTTCACGACAGCCTATACACATTCGAAGCGGTATCTTTTTTGTTGCCAAAATAAAACTCTCCTTTATATTTGTATATCTTATTCGCCGAAAAATCCGCTTTCGGGATGAATATCTATCTTCCAGCCTGTAAGCTTTGCGGCAAGACGTACGTTCTGACCCTTGTTACCAATAGCAAGTGATAACTGTGATTCGGGAACGCGTGCCACGCAAACCTTGGGATCAGCGCTTTGAATTTCTACCGATACAACCTTTGCAGGTGAAAGCGCCTCGCTTACAAAAGCAACGGGATCTTCGCTGTATTTAACAATATCAATCTTTTCACCTGCCAGCTCTTCAACAATTTTGTTTACACGAGCGCCGCGTTGACCGATACATGCGCCTATGGCATCAATTTCTTCATTAGCGGACCATACTGCCATTTTAGTGCGGGCGCCTGCCTGACGTGAAATAGACTTAATCTCGATAGTGCCGTCAAAAATTTCAGGAACCTCAGTTTCAAACAAACGCTTTACAAGGCCTGGATGTGTACGAGAAAGCATTATGCGTGGACCACGGTCGCTTTCTTTTACGTCAACAACATATACCTTGATGTGAGCGCCTTCACAAATTTCTTCGTCGGGAACCTGTTCGATTTTTGGTAGTACAGCTTCATTGGTACCAATTTCAAGTATTGCGTTGCCGGTTTTGGGGTCGATACGCTTAACAAGTGCGGTTATAACCTCGTGGTTGCGGCTTTGGAATTCTGCTAATGCGTGACCGCGCTCAACCTCTCTTACACCCTGACGGAAGTTGTTTTTAGAGTTTTGAGCAACAATTCTACCAAATTTTTTAGGATCAAGCTTAATATCAATAAATCCGTTATCAATAGCTTTGGGGTCAATTTCCAAAGCATCTGCCATACTGATTTGTGTGTATGGATTTTCAACCACGTCTACAATTTCTTTTCTGGCAGTAATGCTAAAAATTTCGTTTTCAACATCAATAACGCAGGTAACAATCTCGTTACCGCCAAAATCTTTACGTGCAGCTACTGTAATAGCGTCGGCTATTTTATCTGCAATAAATTCAACCGGAACGCCCTTTTCCTGTTCCATAAGTCTAAGAGCCGCAAAAAGCTCTTTGTTATCCTTTTTTTCCTTTGCTGTCATTTTTACTCGTGCCATTTTGTAATTACCTCTATTCTTTAATATGTTTTAGTATGCTTCAAATATATAAACCTTTGAAAAGCTTCCTTTTTCAAAGTGTGTTTCTGCATCTTCAATTTGAAGTGTGATTCCGCCGTCATAATTTTTAAGTACACCGGTAAATTCTTTTTTACCGTCTATTGCCTTAAAAAGTTTTACGGTTATCTCTTTACCTATGCCGTACTCAAAATGATGTGGGCGGATAAGCTCTCGGTCGATACCGGGGGAACAAACCTCTAGATAATATGAGCAATCAATTGGGTCCGCCTCGTCAATCACGGGGTCTATTGCGTGAGATACGTCGGTGCAATCGTTAATGCTTATACCTTCGGGCTTATCGATAAAAACGCGCAAATAGTGTGATGCGCCCTCTTTTACAAAACGAACATCCCAAAGCGTTACGCCACACGACTCAACAGTCGGCTTTACAAGGTCATAAACCTTATCGGCTATACTTGCCATAAGATTACTTCATCCTTTCTTTGTACATAAAAAGTGAGCGGACACCAGTCCACTCACCTTTCCTAAAGTTATTCGTTACACATATTATAACACAAAACAAAATAAAATCAAGTGTTTTTTTAATTAGAAAACGCAAAGTATAAAATAACCGCAATACCTAAAACAATTCTATATACACCGAACGCCTTAAAGTCGTGCTTTTTGATATATGACACCAAGAATTTGATTGCAAGAATTGATACCACGAAAGATACCACACAACCAACAAGCATAATGATAATTTCGTTGGTTGTAAAGGCAAAACCATCCATAAAGAATTTAAGCAACTTTATTGCGCTTGCACCAAACATTGCGGGAATACCCAAAAAGAACGAAAATTCTGCCGCAACGGTACGTGATGTACCCAGCAGCGAGGCACCCAGAATGGTAGAGCCGCTGCGCGAGGTGCCCGGCACTAACGACAAGCACTGAATAATACCTATGTAAAGAGCTGTCAAATACGGCATTTTATTAAGGTCGGTAATCTTTTCTCGTTTTTTTAGGCTTTCTATTACTATAAACAATATACCATAAGCTATAAGCGCGCCTGCAACAACGTAAGCACGCATATCGCCTGTAAGCATTGCATCAATTTGGTCATCAAAAGCAAGACCTATAATTGCCGCAGGAATGCTTGCAATTAAAATTTTTACCCAAAGTAAAATTTTATCTGTATCGACAATTTTTTTACCCTCTTGACGTTTTAAATTAAACGGCCATAGCTTACTCCAAAAAAGTATAACCACCGCCAAAATAGCGCCAAGCTGGATTACCACCAAAAAAATGTCCATAAACTCGTCGCGAGCATTTAGTTTCATAAACTCGTCAACCAAAATCATATGACCGGTACTGCTTATGGGCAGCCACTCGGTTATACCCTCTACAATGCCGAGTATCACCGTTTTAATTATTTCAAAAATGTTTGGCATAAATTATGTACCTCATTCAATTTGCAGGGCGCATTATACGCCCTGCAATATTTTTAATTATTTTTTGCCTACAAGCTCTTTATAAAGACCTATATACGCGCCTGCCGATGCACCCCAACTGTTGTTACAGTTCATACCGCGCTTACGTAATATATCCCAGCCTTTTTTATCACTATAGCCTGCCAATGCGCGCCAAACGGCTTCTTGCATTTCGTGAGCATTAAAGTTCTTAAATGTAAAGCCATTACCCTCGCCGTCGCCGCTGTCTGTGATAGTATCGTTAAGGCCGCCCGTTTCACGAACGATAGGCACCGTGCCGTAGCGAAGCGCCACCATTTGCGCCAAGCCGCAGGGTTCGCTCTTACTTGGCATTAGGAATATATCGGCTCCCGCATAAATGCGATGAGCAAGAGTTGCATCAAAGCCGATTTTAAGGCCAACCTTATCAGGATATTTCTGAGACATTTCATAGAAAAAGCTTTCAAATTCATATTCACCCGAGCCCAAAATTACAAACTGAACGTCAGCCTGTAAAATCTCCTCAAAAACGTGCTTTACAAGGTCAAGTCCCTTATGCTTTACAAGACGGGTTACAATACCTATAACCGGTGTATCCGCCTTTTCGGGAAGTCCCATTTGTTTTTGAAGCTCCGATTTATTTTTGGCTTTATCCTTGATTTTATCTACAGTAAAGTTTTTAAATATCATCGGGTCGGTTTCGGGGTTATAAACGTCATAGTCTATACCATTTACTATACCCGTTAGCTTATAGGTAAATTGCTTTAAGATATTATCAAGGCCGTGCGAATAATAGGGCTCTAATATTTCACGGGCATAGGTTGGAGATACGGTTGTAACCTTGTCGGCGCACTGAATTGCGCCTTTCATAAGGTTAACGCAGCCGTCATATTCAACCAAGCTCTCCCTTCCGGGAAGAAGACCAAGCAGGTCGTTGTAAAGCTCCATACCATATTTGCCCTGATACTGAATGTTGTGAATGGTAAATACTGTCTTTATATCACTGTAAAGCGGATCGGCCTTATAATATTCATTAAGATATACAGGCACCATAGCGGTTTGCCAGTCGTTACAATGAATAATATCAGGCTTAAAGTTAATATACGGTAATATTTCAAGTACGGCACGTGAGAAAAATGCATAACGCTCGGCGTCATCATAGTGGCCGTAAAGCATATCACGCTTAAAGTAATATTCATTATCCAAAAGATAATAAATTACCCCGTCCATATGTGCTTCAAATATACCGCAATACTGTCTGCGCCACGATACAGGTACAGTAATACTACCTACGAAGGTCATTTTTTCACGAAGCTCAGGTTTTATGGTGCTGTAAAGCGGCATAACCACGCGACAGCCAACCAGTCTTTTGCGTAGTGCCTTAGGCAGTGCGCCCGAAACATCAGCAAGACCACCCGACATTGCAAAGGGCAGTGCCTCGCTTGTTGCAAATAAAATTTTCATAAATTTCTCCTAAATTTTAAAGAGTCTGATTCTTTTCTACAAAAAAGGCTTGTTCGTCTGTTCCCTTAATAACCATTCCTGCATTTACTGTTGCATTTTTATCGGAAACAACCTTATCAAGCTGAGCGTTTTCGTTTACGGTAACACCCTGCATAAGAATACTGTTTTCTACAACGGCGCCCTTTTCAACCTTTACGCCTCTAAAAAGTACAGAGTTTTTAACGGTGCCTTCTATAACACAACCCTCTGCCACCAAAGAGTTGGTAACGCTTGACTGTGTACCATAGCGTGTGGGCATATCGTCACGGGTTTTGGTGTATATAGGACGCTCGCGATTAAACAGATCTTTACGAACATCGGTGTTAAGCAATTCAAAGTTTGCGCGTCGATATGCTTTTGGACAGTCCATAATAGCGGCATAGCCCTTGTGCTCGTATGCCATAACCTTAAGAGTACCAAGGTTTGCCGATATAAGATCATCGTTTATTGTATCGCCGCCTGTTTCGTATGATTTTTTTACTATGTCGATAAGCTTTTCACGGTCAAACACATATACACCCATACTGCGACAGTCGTCTGCGGCAATTTTTGCAGGGAAGCCCGTAAGCAAAACTCTACCATCCTTGCCAACGTCGAGCGCCATTGTGTTGTCGCCGTTGGTAATTTCGAGTCCTCGGCGGCAAACAACAGTAATATCTGCATTGTTGCTTGTATGAGTTTTTATAACCTCTGAAATATTTATGTTTGCTACTGTACGAGCATCGTAAACCACAATATGCTTTGCGTTACAACGAACCATAAAGTCCATTGCGCCGTAAAGCGCTTCAACGTGATTTTGATAAAGACGCACACGACTTACGTTGTAAGGCGGCAATATTCTTATACCGCCGCTTTTGCGGTCAAGATCCCAATGCATACCACTACCCAAATGATCCATAAGAGAACGGTATTTTTCCTTTGTTATTATTCCAATATTGGAAACTCCCGCATTAACGAGGTTTGAAAGACAAAAGTCTATAAGACGGTATCTGCCGCCAAAAGGAACAGAGGCAATTGATCTTTTTTTGGTTAATCGCTCAATTGTTTCGTCATGAGCATTTGCAAAAACAATACCTGCTACACTTGATGAAATCATTACGCTTCCTCCTTTTTTACATCTTCGGTTATCATTTCTTTAGCGCCAACTATTGCGCCCTTGCCTACAGTTACACCGCTACCTATTACGGTAATACCAAAATCTTCGGGCGGTATTTCGCTTGGGTCTTTACCAATAACCGCATTTTCTTCTACGACAACGTCTTCTGCAATAATTGCGTATTTTACCTTAGCACCTTTTTTAATTACAGCGCCCGGCATTACAAGTGAATAATCAACGCTTGCACCCTCTTCAACAGTTACGTTTTCAAAAAGGATAGAATAGTCAAGCGCGCCGTAAACCTCGCAACCGTCGGTAACAAGTGAATGCTCTACCTTGGCTGTATCGGAGATATACTGCGGCGGTAAGGCTACCGTGCGAGAATAAATTCTCCAATTTCTATCAGACAGATTAAGGTCGATATTAGGATTAAGCAGGTCGAGGTTTGCTTCCCAAAGTGAATCAACAGTACCTACGTCTTTCCAATAATCGCTAAAGCGATAAACCATCATAAGCTCGCCGGCTGATAGCATCAACGGAATGACGTTTTTACCAAAGTCGTTGTCAGAGTCGGGATTTTCGTTATCCTCGGTGAGATATTTTTTAAGCTTTTCCCAAGTAAATACGTAAATACCCATCGAAGCCAACTGGCTCTTGGGGTTCTTGGGTTTTTCTTCAAATTCATAAATACTTCCGTCATCGTTGGTGTTCATAATACCAAAGCGTGATGCTTCTTCGAGGGATACCTCTAAAACAGAGATTGTACAAGCGGCGCCTGTAGCCTCGTGCTGTTCTATCATTTTAGAATAGTCCATTTTATAGATGTGGTCGCCCGAAAGAATAAGCACGTACTGTGGATTGTATCTTTCAATAAATTCAAGGTTTTGATAAATAGCATTTGCAGTGCCCTTGTACCAGTCGCCGCCCTTTTGACCCTGATATGGAGGCAAAATATGCACGCCACCATTTAAGCGGTCGAGATCCCACGGCTTGCCCGAACCAACATAATCGTTAAGCTCAAGCGGCTTATACTGGGTTAATATACCCACGGTATCAATGCCTGAGTTTGTGCAGTTTGACAACGGAAAGTCGATAATTCGATACTTACCGCCATAAGGTACCGCAGGTTTTGCTATTTTGCCCGTAAGCACTCCAAGTCGGCTACCCTGTCCACCGGCAAGAAGCATTGCAACACATTTTTTCTTAATCACAAAAACATCTCCTTTTTCTTTTACCTTTTTATTTAGAATTATTTTTTACAGTTTTTCTTTTTTTGGGTACTTTATAATATGTTACCGAAAGCGCAGGTATGTCGAGAGAAACAGAATTTTCATATCCGTGCATGGCAATATTCTCACTCTTGTATGAATCAGACACGCCGCCTGAACCACCGTATTTGCAGTCTGCTGACGTAAACAACGTTTTATAGCTGCCTGCCGTGGGTACACCTATGCGATAGTCGTGACGGTCAACAGGTACAAAGTTACAAACGCATATTATCTCGTCGCCTGCTTTATTTATTCTACGGAAAGAAATTATACTTTGAGTATAATCGTCATTAGATATCCAATTAAAGCCTTCCCAAGAATAATCTACCTCCCAGAACTGACTGTTCTTTAAATAGAATTTGTTAAGGTCTTTAACATAATCGTGCATTTGTCGGTGTGCATCGTAGTCGAGCAGCAGCCAATCAAGCGCGGAATCATATTTCCACTCGATAAACTGACCAAATTCCTGACCCATAAAGAGTAGCTTTTTACCTGGGTGCGCCATCATATACGCGTAAAAGGCACGCAGATTGTCAAATTTATCCTTGTACTCACCAGGCATTTTATTTATAAGTGAGCACTTGCCGTGAACCACCTCATCATGCGAGATAGGTAACACAAAATTTTCACTAAAAGCATAAAAGAACGAAAATGTCAAACAGTCGTGATTGTGCTTTCTAAAGAATGGGTCAAGCGACATATAGCGAAGCATATCGTTCATCCAACCCATATTCCACTTAAAGTTAAAACCAAGACCACCATCACAAGCTGGCTTTGTAACCATAGGCCACGCGGTTGATTCCTCGGCAATCATCATAACCTTGGGGTTTGCGCTAAATGCAGCCTCGTTTACACGTCTCAGCAGTTCAATTGCCTCTAAATGCTCTCGTCCACCGTAGCTGTTTGGCAACCACTCACCACCGTTACGACCGTAATCGAGATAAAGCATAGATGCTACCGCATCAACGCGAAGACCATCTATATGATACTCTTTAAGCCAAAATACTGCGCTGGATATTAGAAAGTTCATAACCTGAACCTTGCCGTAATCGAACACGCAGGTTCCCCACTCTTTATGCTCACCCTTACGGTCATCAGCGTATTCATAACAGGGCGTACCGTCGAAGCGGTAAAGACCAAACTCGTCTTTAGGGAAATGAGCAGGCACCCAGTCAAGAATTACACCTATTCCCGCGCCGTGCATAATATCAACAAACCTTTTAAAGTCGGCAGGTGTACCAAAGCGTGATGTGGGGGCAAAATAACCCGTCACCTGATAGCCCCACGAGCCCTCAAACGGATGCTCGGTAAGCGGCATAAGCTCTATGTGGGTATATCCCATCTTTTTTACATATTTAGAAATCTCTTTTGCGGCGGTTACGTAATCGTAGGTGTTGCCGTCAGGAAAGCGCTGCCAAGAGCCCAAATGAACCTCGTAAATATTTACAGGAGAATTTATTATATCCTTTTGGCTTTGGGCCTCAATCCACTCGCTATCACCCCAAGAGTAACCATCGTCGGCATATACCTTTGACGCGTTGGCAGGCGCCGTTTCAAAATGGCGCGCGTACGGGTCGCTTTTAAGCGTTACCTTACCATCAGGCGAAGTTACCGCATATTTATAGCTTTCAAAATTTTTAATACCGTTTATTTGCGTTTCCCACACACCGTCGGCTATGCGATGCATTTGATTGCTTTGTGTGTTCCAACCGTTAAAATCGCCAACCACACTTACAGCCTGAGCTGCGGGCGCCCAAACACGAAAGGTAGCAATATCGCCCGACAAAAACGAGCCTAAATATTCGTAAGCGTTATTTATTATATGCCCGTTAAAGCCATTATCAAAATCCCTCATTTTTACATCCTTTCTTCAAAACTGCACATTTTTACGCGTTTATTATACCAAACCAAACTTATATTTTCAATACTTTTTGTTAAAAAATGGGAAATATTTTTATTTCCATTTCTGCTTTTTTGTGTAAAATACACAAAAATTTACCATTTTTCTACACAAAGAAATTGCTTAGTTGAACTTTTTTGTCTTTTCTTGCAGTCTAAGCGGCGCTTCGGTGCTTACAAGAACGGTCTCGTCCCCTATTACTTTAATATCGTTCCAAGGAATTATAATGTCTTCTTCCTTGCCAAAGAGGCCAAAAAATTTGTACCGACCAAAAATTATAATTGCAGTTAATGTACCATTTAAAGTATCGAGCTCTACGTCGGAAACAAAGCCTAATACACAGCCATCCCTTACGCAAACCACCTGTTTGTTTTTTAGTTCATCAATTCTACAAAGCATATATATCACATCCTAAAACATAATATGAATATTTATAATACAAAATAACTTGACTAAATTATTTTGGCTTGATATAATGTTTTAGCAAATTGAATTTGCTGGAGTAGCGCAGTTGGTAGCGCAACTGATTCGTAATCAGTAGGTCGTGGGTTCAAGTCCCATCTTCAGCTCCAAAATTCCAAATTAAACCCTTGTGGTTTGGTTTGGAATTTTTTGTACATATATGAGGGGACTTGAAGTAGGAGCGGTGGTGAATGACAGTCCAGTGGACTGTCAGAGCCGCGAATGACCGAAGCCGCGACCGCGCGGCAAGAGTCAAGTCCCATCTTCAGCTCCAAAAAACTCCTTGAGAAATTTCAAGGAGTTTTTTCAGTTATATTCGCCTTTTGGCGAGTTATGTTGCTTCGCAGTGATATTCGGCTAACGCCGAGTGATATTGCCCTTTGGGCAGTTAAGAAACTAATATAATATCGTCCTGTGCGAATCACGGAATATCACTAATACCTTGTCTCTTCACCGATTTTATGCTATAATACATCAAAGTATGTATACAAAAATTCTTTACTTTAATGCGAAAGGGAATTTTAATTATGTATAAATATGACTTACACATTCATACGGCTGAATGTGATAAATACGCGTGGGTCGGCGGAGCGGAAATTGTAAGACGTTATAAAGACACAGGTTATGACGGACTTGTTATTACCGACCATTATGAAAGCAGGATGCTCGATTGGTTCAAGGCCGAAATCGGTACAAATGATAAAGAAAAAATTATTAACCGATATCTGCGCGGATATTATTCTGCACGAAACGAGGCTGAAAAAATAGGCTTTACTGTTCTTTGTGGCGCGGAGGTGCGCTTTGAAGGTAATATAAATGATTATCTTATCTACGGTCTTGAAGAGCAGGATTTCTATAGCCTACCCCTTTTAAACAAACTGCAAAACATTGAAGAACTATCAGCCGTACTACCCCAAAATGCCATAATTGTGCAGGCTCATCCCTTTAGAAATGGTATGACTGTATGTTCTTCAAATAATATTTTCGGCATAGAAGGATATAACGGCTGTACCGAAAAATTCCGTAACGAAATGGCAAAAATGTTTGCAAGTCATTACAAAAAAGCGATTACTTCCGGTTCGGATTTTCACGAGATTTCAAAGCTTGCTAAGGGCGGTATAGAAACACACGAAAAAATCAATTCTCCTATTGATTTAGTTAATATACTAAAAAACGGTGATTATAAAATAATTGAAAGCTATTAGACTGAAAATAAAAATTATTTTTGTCAATACTAAAATTGGACTCGATATATTGTTGAATTATGTCAAAAAATATGATAAAATGTTTTTATTAAAACTTAGACCGATGGGAGTCTAACCAAATGATAGAAATTAAAACATATAGCGGTCATATCCGCAATCATAAATCTTTATGCGAACAATTAGGTATTGATACCGCTTTACCACGCAAAGAAAAAGAAAATCAGATAATTATCGCCGCATATAAAAAATGGGGCGGCGATATGGCAAATCACATCTACGGTATGTTTAGCTTTGCACTTTACGACACCGATACCGATACCCTGTTTTGCCTACGTGACCAGTTTGGCACAAAGCCGTTTTATTATTACGTTACCAACGATGGCAAGCTGCTTTACGGCAACACCATACGCGAAATTATGGAAGGTCACGGTTTTATAAAAAAGCTCAACCAAAAAATGCTGCAGATTTATCTTACTATGACATACACTACGGGTGAGGAAACCTTTTTTGAAGGCGTTAAAAAGTTATTGCCGGGGCGTTTTATGACCTTTAAAAACGGTGAAATTAAAATCACCCGCTATTTCCGCCCTACCTTTGAACCCGACAACACAAAAGCCCTTGACGAGTGGGCAGATGATATTCACAACACCCTCGAACAAATTATGACCGAAGTTAAATCAAGCGACGAATACGTTGAGTCATTCCTTTCGGGCGGCGTTGATTCGTCTTATGTTTTAGCGGTGTCAGATGCGTCTACAGCTAATAGCTGCGGCTATGACGACAGCCGACTTGACGAATCGGGGCTTGCACGCGAAACGGCTGATATTTTAGGTCGTAAATTTAACCGCTGTGTTATAACACCCCAAGAGTATTTCGACATAGTGCCATACGTTATGTATAATATGGAGCAGCCTTTGGGTGATGCATCGGCTGTGGCGTTTGCGCTTGGTTGCATCGCTACCGCGAAGGGAACAGGAATTTGCTATTCGGGAGAGGGCGCCGACGAATTTTTTGGCGGATACAATATGTACCGCAATGCCGAGCGTTATGGCGAAAACCTTAAAACCTTTTACGTTGGCAACACCAATATTATGAAGGAAGACGAAAAACGCAAAATACTTAAAAAGTATTACGAAAACTTTGAGCCGATTGATTTGGTGCGCGATATTTACAAGGAAAACGAAGGCCTTGACCCGTTATCTAAAATGTCGGACGTAGATATTCAGGTTTGGCTTGAGGGCGATATTTACCTAAACGTTGACAAAATGAGTCGCGCCGCAGGTCTTGAAGTGCGTATGCCGCTTACCGATATGCGTATTTTTGATATAGCGCGCTGTATGCCATCGTGTTATAAGGTAAATGACGAACAAAACAAGGTAGCTCTTCGCACAGCCGCCGCAAAGGTATTGCCCGAAGAAATTGCTTTTCGCAAAAAGCTTGGCTTTGTAGTGCCGATTAGAATGTGGATGGCAGACGAGCGCTACAACAGCGACGTAATTCGTTTATTCAATAGCGATATTGCGGACAAGTTCTTTAACCGTGACGAAATAAACAAAATATTTGACGATTATCTAAATGTTGATTCTGACAACTGGCGCAAGGTATGGACAATCTACACCTTCCTTGTATGGTATGAGGAGTATTTTGTAAAAAGATAGGATTAAACCACCCAAACCGTTTGGTTTGGGTGCTTGTTTTTTAAGATTATATTAAATATCTTTTAACCTGCTTGTCCAGACACGATTTGTGCGTTATAATATGCATGGTGATTATATGAAAGCTATTATCAAAACTATTATTACTATCATAGGCTCGGCTATTACACTTAATGGCATTGCGCTGTTTTTTGTGTCAAACGTAAACCTTGGTAATTTTTTAAGTATTGGCTTAGGCGCTGTAATTATTTTAATTGCGCTATTTTTTAACAAGCTTGCTCGGTGGCTTAAAATTTTACTAATATCGGGAATTGGCGCGGCGGTTGCGCTTTCATCATTTTTAATTATTTACGGCAAAAGCGATAATGTAAGTTATAAAGAAGATGCCATTATAGTTTTGGGCGCGGCGGTACACGGCAAAACACCAAGCCGCACCCTTAAGTATAGACTTAAAAAGGCTGTGGAGTATCACAAGCAAAATTCAAATGCCATAATTATAGTTAGCGGTGGTCAAGGCGCGCAAGAGGATATATCCGAAGCCGAGGCTATGAAAATATACCTGATAGAAAATGGTGTCAAATCGGACAAAATTATAAAGGAAGACAAATCCACCAGCACAACCGAAAATTTTAAATTTTCTAAAGAAATTTTAGACCAACATTTTAGCCGTGATTACTCTATTGCGTTTATTACTAACGAATATCACATATTGCGCGCTTCGCTTTGTGCCAGACGCGCAGGTTTTGAAAGCACAACGCATCTGCACTCAAACACCAGCACGTCTTATCTTTTGTCGGGTGTGTTGCGTGAATGCTTGGCAGTTGTAAAATATTTAGTTTTTAAAAATTAAAATAACAAACGGACGACCAATGGTCGTCCCTACACTATATTTTTTCTGCGTAGGGGCGTGCATTGCACGTCCGTTTTTATTTAATATTTTCTTATCTCGAGGCTTTCGTCGTCGGCACCCTTTTCTATTTTGCGAATAACAATATAGTAGCTGTAATCGGGGTTTACCTTTACCTCTACTCTGTCGCCCACACGTTTGCCCATTATGGCAGAGCCGAGTGGTGACTCTTTACTTATGATGCTTTGAAACGGGTCACGACGAAGTGAGGTGGCAATACGCACGGTTTCTTCCTCGGCATCTTCTTCTACATAATAGGTCACAGTATCAAATAAACCTACCACGTCATCGGCACTTTTGGTATCAATAACAATCGCGGTTTTAATCATATTGCGCAGATATCTTATACGGCTTTCGTTTTTGCCGCGCTCACGCTTTGCGGCGTGGTACTCAAAATTTTCGGACAAATCGCCAAAGCTACGGGTAAATTTTACCTCTTCAAGTATCTTGGGGCGCACCACCGTAATGCGATAGTCAAGCTCTTCCTGCATCTTTTTTATATCTACAGGTGTTAATTCATCGTACATATCTTATCCTCTTATTCTTTCCAAACAAAATTATAATTTATAGATTCTCCGCCGTCTACCACTATGCATTGTCCTGTGCAAAAGGTATTTACAACCGTAAGAAAATATGCCCAATCGGCAATTTCTTTTGGAGTTGCCCATTTTTTTAGCGGTGTTTCGTTCATAATTTGCGCCCATAGCTTAGGGTCGTTCATTACACACTCGTTAAGCGGGGTCAAAACTCCACCGGGGTCAAGACTGTTACAGGTGGCGCCATACTGCGCCACGCGCATAGCAACGTTTTTTGTATATGCCAATACACCGCCCTTGCTTGCACAGTATTCGGGAAATTCGGCTCCCGTGTGTGCGCTGGCTGAACCTATATTTAAAATTGAGCGGATATTTTGATGAACACCGTATTTTTCGGTTATGTGAATCAGCGCTTTCAGGTTTATGTCAATATCCGCCTCGTTTTGAGTGCCGGCATTATTGATAAGTATATCAACGTCATTTATATCGGGCAAATTTTCATAATCGCGCACATCACACCTAAAGTGTGTGTAATTGCTATCACAAATAGACGCTTCTTGCCTGTCGATACCGATTACGGTATGTTGCTCTTGCAAAAAACGTTCAGCTATAGCTTTTCCTATACCTTGTGTTGTTCCTGTAATTAAAACCTTCATTTTTTACCTCCGGCAATATAATCTAAATATTCCTGACCTATGTTGTGCTTTCTCCAGTTAGATAAAATGCGGTATCCCACAGGGGTAAACAAAATCTCCATAACAAGCTCTGCCACGGCGCCCGTTAAAGCACAGGTTACGCATTGTAGCAAGGTCCAGTGAAAGCCGTTCCAATATATAGGCGCAAAGCCTACAAAAACAATCACCGAAAAGATAAGATTATCTAAAAACTGACCTATAAAGGTAGAAAAATACGCGCTTGCGGCAAAGGCTAATTTTCCATTAGGGTTTTTGCAAAATGCCCGACCAATAACCCAATTTAAAAAATTGTTTATTACAGCCGAAATTAAAAAGGCTATTGTGCTACCCAAAAGAATAAACCACGTACCGCCAAGTATACCGTTAAGCGCGGTGTAGTCATTTGCATTAGACGGAATTGCGCTTGCAACATAAAATATAAAACAGGTTAACAAATTTATTAAAGATGCCAAAACTGCCACGCGATTTGAAGCCTTGGGACCAAAATATTTTGTTATAATATCCATACACATAAAAGATAGCCACGAAATTAATATTCCGCCGTCAAGTGCTATCCACGGCTTTTGAACAAGGGTTTTGTTAGCAAGCAGGTTCATACATATAACGCTGACAACAAAAAGCGAAACCACGGTTGAAGGTATACTGCGAAACAGTATTGCCGTTTCCTTTTGCTCGCGCTTAAGCTTTGATATTATTTTTTTTGACATATTATCTCCTAAAAAAATAAAAGTGGTTTTGCAAAATACAAAACCACTACTATAATAATTACAACTTTACAATAATTTTACTTATAGTAGTCCTGGTTTTGTTTAACGACAGGATGGTACAAACGAACTGTCGAGGGTTATTATACATCAAACGGTTTAAAAAAGCAAGAGGGGTAAAAGTGCTCTTTTTCAAGTCTCTCTACACAAAAATTAAAAACGCACCCCAAAAGGATACGCTTTTAAATCTGGCGGAGTAGGAGAGACTTGAACTCTCGCGCCGGTTACCCGACCTACGCCCTTAGCAGGGGCGCCTCGTCACCACTTGAGTACTACTCCAAATGCTTACGTTCTATTTAATGTTTAATTGTGTGCACTTATATATTTTATAGGTTCCTCGGCTTCGTGCCCTCTTGCGGTACCCGACGCTTTGATGCTACCGCATCACGCTTGTCGACCGCTACGCCAACAAATACTCGCTGTATCGTCCACCGGACGCGCTCGTATGTGTTGCCCGTCACCACCCCAGTACTACTCCAAATGTTCACGTTCTATAAAAATATAAAAAAATGGCGGAGAGGAAGGGATTCGAACCCTTGTGGCTTGCGCCAAACGGTTTTCAAGACCGCCTCGTTATGACCGCTTCGATACCTCTCCGTGTGCAAAAGCCATTTTAACACAAACAAAATGAATTGTCAATAATAAGTTTATTAAATTTTTTTAAAATTTTGCTTGACAACCGCTCATAAGTATGGTATATTATTTTGGCACGAAAAATGCTGGTGTAGCTCAGTTGGTAGAGCAGCTGATTTGTAATCAGCAGGTCGGGGGTTCGAGTCCGTCCACCAGCTCCATTAGTGCAAAACTTAATAAGGGAGATTTCCCGAGTGGCCAAAGGGGACAGACTGTAAATCTGCTGGCTAAGCCTTCGGTGGTTCGAATCCACCATCTCCCACCAGAAAAGACCTTGTCGCAAGACAAGGTCTTTTTCAGTTATATTCGCCTTACGGCGAGTGATATTGCTACGCAGTGATATTCGGCTAAAGCCGAGTGATATTGGGCTTCGCCCAGTTTTATGGCGAATATAATATCACTGAAACCGTAGGTTTCAATATCACTTTCGCGTAGCGAATATCACTGTGCCGCAGGCACAATATCACTAAAATTTAGGTCAAGGTGGATTCGAACCACCGAAGTCAATTATTCGGGCAGATTTAGTGATTTATTATCACTAAGTCTGCCCTTTTTGATGAAATATAAAATCTTGTGTCTTGTTGACATTTCAACAATTTTGTGTTATACTACAGCCTGTTGATATTTCAACAAGTTTTGCGGAGGTAATATGATGCAAGAGAGATTTGAAACTTTTACGGTTCTTATTAACAGAATTAGCCGTAACATCAAAAAGATAAAGAATCAAGAAATGGCAGAGTATAATTTAAGAAGCGCACACGTATCGTGCCTTTATTATATTTATACTTTAAATGATGCAACTGCGACTGATCTCTGTGAGCGCTGCGAGGAAGACAAGGCGACTATTTCCCGTGCATTAGATTATCTCGATAATAACGGATATATTACCCGTGAAGTCGAAAGCACAAAAAG
>JAFSBZ010000041.1 GCA_017437005.1 Clostridia bacterium
AGGTCCTGTTATTGACAAGTTTGAAAAAGACTACGGCATCACAGTTAAAGAAATTCTTGTTGGTGATAATGTAAATGAAATTGCAGGTCTTTTGGCATCGGGCACAAACGTTGACGTAATGCGTGTAAACTCTGACTTCCCTGCAGCAATGGCAGTTTTACAGCCAATTACCGCAGCAAAGCTTGATATGTCAGATCCTATCTGGGACCAGTCAGTATTTAAATATACAACATTTGGCGGCGAGCCATATCTTTGTAATACAATCAGTAATGTTTGGACAGAAAACGCTTGCGTTATCTATTCAAAAAATCTTCTCCAGCGCGCAAACTGCTACACTCCCGAAGAGTATGACAAGCAGGGCAAATGGACTTGGGACGCTTTTGCTGCTATAGCAAGAGCAGTAGACGGTATCGACGGTATGGGTACAGGTATTCGTGGTTGTCACGACGTTGCAAACTACCTCTTGGGTTCAATAGGCTGTGTGCTTTACAAATATGAAGACGGTAAATTCGTAAATGGTCTTAATGACCCATTACACCGTGAAGCTATGACAAAGTTAGCAACCTGGAACAAGGAAGGCTTTGTTTCAGGTTGGATTCCATTCCCAGAGGGTAAGGTTGGTATTACTACAGGTCTTGCAGGTTGGTCACTTAAAAAGAATGGCTCTAATGCAAACTACAACTGGAATGATATTGGATTCTATTATATGCCGGCATACAAAGAGGGTATGAAGGCTGGCGGTACAGCAATGCTTAAGCTTTGGGGTATTTGCCGTGGCGCTGACAACCCAGTAGGCGCAGGTATATTCCTCCGTCAGTATCTTGATTCAAGCAACTACGATACAAAGGATGCATTTATTTCTGATGAGGCTGCAACCTTCTTCTTTAGTATGACCGATAACATCGGTATGGATAACTTTACTCCTCTATATACAAAGGAAGATTCAACCGAAAAGCTCACAGGATTTGATGAGCAACCTTGGGAAGAATGTAATTACGGCGATCCAAGTCAGGTAAACGTTGTTTTTGACAAGCTTTCTGACGGTGTTGACAAGGCTTGTGATGTAATGAACAAGTTTGTTGCTAAGAATACAGGTATACGCGAATAATTAAATTTTCTTAAAATCCCGCCGTTCTGCAATAAGGGCGGCGAGAATAAAGCGTATGGAAAGTTTATAGAAAGGAAGATAGTTTGATGAAAAAAACTATTCAGTACGGAAGAAGAGTTATTACACTTCTCTCGGTGCTTTCTATTCTCGCAGTATCGGTGTTCTCAGCGCTAATAGGTGTAGATTTTACCGCTACTGCAGAAACCCCCGAAGTTATCAGCGAAATTTGGGGTGGTTGGCACGAAAATGTTGAGAAAACTCCGTTTGATGCCGGCGAAGGTACTGCAGTAAATCCGTACATAATTTCAAACGGTGACCAGCTTTATGCAATGGTATATAACAATGGTAAATCGGGCGGCGCGCCTGCATACTATAAGCTGGCAAACGATATTTATCTCAACGATATTTCAGATTATGATAAGTGGGGCACAGATGATTTTGATATGGTTTCACTCAACAACTGGAATCAAGCTTCCAAAATCAGCAATTTTGTAAAATTTGCGGGTACGTTTGACGGCGATGGTCATTTTATTTACGGTCTTTATTCCGAGGGTACGCTTTATGCGGCATTTTTACCCAAGGTTGAAGGAAGCGCTGTCATTAAAAATGTTCACTTTAGAAACTCTTACTGTGTAAACGTTAAGGATCAACCCGAGGTTGACCGTAATACACTCAGCGAAGAAGAACTTGCTAATTTTACAGATAAAGAAGGCTTCAACAATAAATCGGGTGTGAATTCGGGCCATCGTTCATGGAACGACGCTAACTATGGTACGGCATCGGTTATTGTAAACTATGTTGAAAGCGCACCGCTTGCTATCAACAATTGTTCTGTAAGATATGCTTATGTAAAGGCAAGCGCATTTACTTCTGCGATTATTGGTGTTTCTTTATCGAGCAGCAGTTATCCTACGGTAAAGAACTGCTTGGTAGCAGATGTTACTCTTAAAACAACCTGTAAAGAAGAACATGCCGAGGGTGTCCAGGGTGCTATTATCAACACACCTCAGGGCTATGCCGATTCCGCAATGATTGACGGTGTAATTTCGGCAGGTATAAAGGTTTATGGCGCAGACGGTCGCGATAGTGCTTGGAACGGTTATAAGGTTCCTACTGCGGCTTCTGTATATGCGTTCAAGGACGTTTATTCGGATGTTGATCATACATATTCGATAGATCATTCGACCTATGGCAAGCTGACATATGCAGATCCTGAAATCAAGGTTGTAAAAACAAATCATCTTAAAGGCTATAAAGCAAAAGAAATGCTTGATCTCGATTGGGAGCATAACTGGATTGTAGTGGATGGAGATTATCCGATTCCTGCAAATCAGTATACTACCCCTACAGGTGACGATTATTACGCTGCAGGCGGACCAAAAGCCGAAGAAGATTTTTGGGACGGCACAACCGCTAAAAACTTTGCTGCAGGTACAGGTACAATAGACGACCCATACTTAATAGAAAACTGTGAGCAGTTCTATCTTATGGTTAGCACACTAAAGGCTTCAGGCAATTATAAAATTGCCGATGGCGTAAAAGCTCTTTACTTTAATAATGTTAAGGGACTTACTTATGCCGAAACCATGAATGTACTTAAATCCAAGAAGATGAATCTTTATGCTCCGGGTGAAAACAATTCATTCAGCGGTTATTTTGACGGTAACGGTGTTACCATTTACGGTATTAAGTCAGAGGGTGCTCTTCGCGCAGGTATAATTCCTCAGGCAGGTAATGCAACCATTAAAAACTTTACCGTTAAAAATTCAAAATTTTATGCAAACGACCTTTTCCCAGTGGCAAGCACCAAAACTGCAGGCGCAGCAGCTATTGTGGGCGACCTTTCAGTAGGTGCAAACGTTAGCATCCGTAATGTTGACGTTATTGATTGTAATGTAAACAGTATAAAGGGCGCTGCTGCATTTGTTGGTTGTTCAAACATAAATGGCACAGTGTTTATTGATGATTGCTTAGCAGTAGGCGGTAGCATTATGTCTGATCAAGGCACCTCAAATTGCGCTGCGTTTGTTGCAACATCAAACAGTGGTTCACATAAGATTCAAAATAGTATTGCATATGGAATTCATCCATCTGCTGACAATGAATTGTCATATATTAGCACATATAAAAACGTGTATACCGATGTGGATGCTCCGTCACCAAAGGTAGAGGAAATTGCAACCGGTATTACAAAAGTTACTACCGATGAGCTTAAGGGCGAAGCAGTAAAACAGACGGCTTCAGCATTTGACTGGGAAAACACTTGGAAAACAACCACAGATATCCCCGAAATTTTAAATCACGTTTCAACCTTAGGAACAAAGGGTGAGGTATGGTCAGGCGATATTTCCGACATATATGCAGGCGGTAACGGCAGTAAGAACAATCCTTATCAGATTAATACTGCTGAAAGACTTGCTCAAATGTTAAATTATAGCCGTGTAGGCGCATACTACACTCTTACAGCAGATATTTATCTTAATGATACAAGCGCTGCTGATTGGACAAATAATGCAAAACAATGGTACACATCAGAAGATGTAAACAATTTTGCAGGTATATTTGATGGTAACGGCTATACCGTTTACGGTCTTTACAACAAGGATGTTAAATCGGGCGTTTATGCCGGTTTAATACCTGTATTGGCATCCGCGGCCGAGCTTAGAAACGTTAAGGTTGATAACGCTTATCTTTCTGGTAATGCAGGCGCAAATATTGGCGCGGTTGTTGGTGGCATTGAGGATGATGCTTCAAACATTGTATCAATTCGTGCTGCCACAGTAGGCGAAAATGTTACAATTGAAGGCGCTGCTAATGCCGGCGGTATTGTAGGTCGAGTTGGCTTTACCAAGCTTCGTCTTGATAACAGTATCTTTATGGGTACGCTAATAGCCACAGGAACAAAAGGCGGTTTGGCAGGTGAAATTACAGGTAAGCTCGATGTTAAACAGAGTGTTTCTGTAGGCATTACTCCGTTTGCATCTGCTGAAAAGGTGGTTGCAAGCGCAATTTACACCGATATTGAAACTGGTATTGACGGTGTGATTACCGTTAAAAACAGTCAGATGATAGGCAATAACGCTTCTGACAATATGGACGAACTTCCATTTGGCTCTGTTTGGAGCACAACCACAAAATATCCTGTGCCTAAATATAAGGTACAGTCCTTTGACGGTGTCGAGGGTCAGGTGTGGTCGGGTGAAATTGCAAGCAAATTTGCTGGTGGTAAGGGTACAAAATTGTCACCTTATCTTATTGCAACAGGCGAGCAATTAGCTTTGCTTATTAACTCCAACACTTACACAGGCAAGCACTTTAAACTTGTTGCCGATATTTATTTGAACGATGTTTCAGATGAGTTGTGGCAGGCAAAGGTGGGCTGTAATACTTGGTTCAACGGCGCAAACTTCTCTCATGCCTTTACTTCTCATCTTGACGGTGACGGCTACGTAGTATTTGGTATGTACTACAATTATAAAACGACACCGCAAAACTCGTACTTAGGTTTAATACCTCGTATTGGCGGCTCGGCTACCGTTAAAAATCTTGGTATATCAGAAGCGTATATCAAGGCAACAGTTACCGACACCAGTGTGTACGCAGGTGGTATATTCGGTATGGGTAACGCATTCTATGACTTCTACGGTCAAAAGATTTATTATCATGATACCGTTGGCGATGAGTATTTAATTCCGGGTGATTCAAAACCAACAAAACTGCCTGAAATTTCTAACTGCTTTGTAGACCACACTTGTTATATCGAGGCAACAAGCGTTGGCGGCATTGGTTGTCCTGGTGGCGCTGCGGTAGCTGTGCGTGACTGTATTGTTACTGCAAAGCTTAAGGGTGATGATACTGTAAAATCGCGTGAAGGCGGTATAATCGGTTCTTTCTGGACATATGCTTCACGTGCTTATAACTGCATTTCATTTACACAAAGCAACAGTGGTGCTATAGGTGGCACACAAGCTCACGTACGTGATGCCGGCGGTAGTGTAATTCATCTTGAAAACATATATTATTACGGTAGTAAAAATGTATTTGGCACTACCCGTGTAAAACGTCCACAGTGGCGTCTCGGTGAAGAGGCAAAGAACGCTATGCCCGAGCTTGATTGGGAAAACACATGGCGTACCGAAGAGGGCGGCACACCTGTACTTCGCGTATTTGACAAAGACGGTAGAAGCGGATCGCTATTTTCGGATAAACAGTATGATACAGGTGAAGTAAAGGTTAACTTTATTACCGGTGACTCAAGCATAGTTGTAGATCCTATCGTTGGTAAGCCATACGAGCCAATAACCTTCCCAACAGTTACAAGACAGGGATATGTATTTACCGGTTGGTATGCTTTTGCTGACTGCTCATTACTTTATCCGTATGAATTCTTCTTGTCCCGTGATATAAACGTTTACGCAGGCTGGAAAAAGGTTGGTATTTCTCAAGATTTTGAAAGCTATACTTATTCTTCATATGACTGCGACTTAGACCGTTGGAACTATAACAAGCCCGGTTCTCGTGTTGGCTATAAGTTTGAGTATGTTCATACAGGTACAAAGTCAATGCAACTGCTTGATAACGCGGCTACAAGCGCGGATTTGCTGATTAACTATGAAGAAAGATTAAAGGTAGGTCAGGATTACACCATGACCTTATGGGTGGCAACAGATAAGCCAAACAACAACGTTACATTGTCGCTTGTTCAAAATAATCATCCCGATTATTTAAACACCGAAGTAAGCGTAGAGCCTATTGCTACGATAACCAATCAGCAATCAGGCGTATGGAAACAATATTCTGTTAACTTTACGGCTCAGACACAATGGGTATCTATAAGGGCTACAGGTAATTCAAGCCTATTTGTCGACGATGTAATCATCGCTCCAAAGGGTATGATAGGTGTTGATGTAAGTGGTGACAACTACATAATAAGCGGTGATACGGGTTATGTTTCTCCACAAACCGCTGATACAACAACGGTTATCGCACTTATATCTGTAATTGTTTGCGGAGCTGTAATTTGGGTAGTATCCAAGAAAAATTCTACCGAAGTTATTGAAAAAAATTAAGGAAAGGAAGGGTCTTATGAAATTAAATATTTCAGCAAAAAGAATAATCTGTTTTTTGCTTGCGGTTTTAATGGTGATTTCAGTAGTAGGCTGTAAAGAAAATAAAAAGAAAAAACCGCAAAAGGTAGTCATTCGTGATAAGGTTATTCTTCGCGAACCAAATAATGATAATTCAAATGTTGACACTTCTAAACCTATTAACAAGGTAGAGGATGTAACAACCCGCGCCAAACGTGCATTACTTCCCGTTCCTGAAGAGGACGAGGAAAAAGTTTCGTTTGACGAATTGCACAAAGAGGAGTACGCTCCCGAATTTGAATATAAAAATGTAGATTTTGCGGGTAATCTTGCCGACTACATTATTGTGTACTCAAATTCAAAGGATAAAAACGGCGCACCAACAAACGCACGTGTTTTGGCCGAAAAGCTTGCAACCTTCTTTAAGGATAATGACAACGTTACAATTCCCGTAAAAGAAGAAAAAACCGTAACAGGCAACGAAAAAATGATTATAGTAGGTGACACCACCTACTATAAGTCAAACCTTTCTGAACAGGAGTTTGCCGTTAATATCAAGGGCGACAACATTGTCTTTGAAGGCGGACATATCGTAATGGCAGAAAAAGCGGTTGACTGGTTTAGAACCATCAAACGCGAAAAGGGTAAAATTGCAACCCTTAGCGGTAAACAGGACGATTTTGCTTCGACTATTAAATTAGAAAATTATGACAAAGAGCTTGTTTACGTTTGGGGCGACGAATTCGACGGTGACGAGCTTGTAGACCGTAGTAAGTGGCACATTGGTTCTCATATGCCACAGTGGTCTGACCTTGAGTATCTTAAGAATGACGAAGAGGTTTGCTATGTTAAAGACGGCAGACTGCGAATGACTGTTATCCGCAAGCTATCAGAGGATAATCCTGATATTGGTTATGCTTCTTGCGGTTCTTACGATACCGAGGATACATTGGCATACCGTAACGGTTATATTGAGTTTGACGCTAAAATCTCGTATACCGATGGTATCATTATGCCGCTATGGCTTATGAGTAACCCTGACGGCGGACTTATTATTCCAAAGGAACAATACGGAGCAGCGTGGACATTAGAATTTGATATTTTTGAAACCTTCTCTAACGGTGATACTTGGGATGTAAGTATTCATAAATACTATAAGCCTTACAACTATAACCACAATGGCAACATGATAACAAATGGTATAGTTCACACAAGCGTTGATGAAAACGGTAATCCTGTAGAGCTTACAACATTCCACGGTGATGTTGTTTATCATAACGTGCCAGGTGAAGCAAAACCCAGAGTTGACAAGTTCCGTTCAAGAATTCTTGAATGGGGGGCTTGGGGCTTTATTACAAGTTGGCGTCCGGCTTACACAGATCCGAATAGCCCGTATTATAACCCAGAAGATAACGAAAAGCAAAAGTATAAGTTTACAGGTGAAGAGCTTGAAAAACTTAACGATTCTTACCATAGATACGGGTTGCTTTATACCAAGGAAGGTTATAAGATGTATATTGACGGTAAGTGCTGGCTCGAGCGTGATTGGATTTATGACTGGGATCTCACAGACGAAGCCCTCGCCAAAAACAACGGCTGGGGATATAACCTTTACTACTATCTAATTATGAACCAGCATCCATATACCGAAAACAGTGGATACACACCGGATATGTGGATAGATGCATTTGATACTCCAATTTCTTCATACATTAACTCAGTTCGTATTTATCAGTTACCTGATTCAATTGAGATAGAAACCCCTGCTTATAACGAGTAAAAGCGAATAAATTATCCCCGATTAGTCAAGACTAATCGGGGTGATTTTTTTTGAAAAGAATATTTAAAATAGTTTTAATTACATTTTTAAGCGGCGCAATATTTTTTGGCATAGCGTATAACTATCTTGACTACAATATTAAAAAATCGACCGCCGATGTTGATGAAAAAGACTATACTGTACCATATACACGTATTCCCGAAAGTAAAGGTATAGTTTTTATTTTTCCAGACAACAGCGCCACACTGGTTTATCTTGATTTTCAGAGGGAAAACATACGCTTATTAAATATCGAAACTTATGATCCAACACGGCCTGAATATAATGGATACTCCGCGGATTATACCGTTACAGCCCATTATGAGCTTATTGAGGGCTTAATAGATCGAGTTGGTGGTATAAATATTACCGAAAACGGAACCACTACGCGCTGTATGGGCGTTCAGGTGATTGACATAATTGCATATGGCAGAGTAGAGGATATAAATAAGCAGGTACTGCAACAAATTTTTTATAAAATATCACAAAACAGTTTTTCAAAGGATGATTTTGTGTATATAATCGAAAACAGTAAAACAAATCTTAGCTTTTTGGATTGCATAGAATGGCTTGAGTATCTTAAAGCTATGAGCGGTAGGGTAGAATTTGTTAATTAAAGGCGGCCACCCGCTTAAAGATTGACAATTTTTGTTTAATGCTATATAATTTAAACAATTATATTCGTTTTCATCTTAGGGGGGACCATTTTGTACAAAGTAGATGAATTTTTTGGTATAAACGTTTTTGGCGACGCTGTTATGAAAGAGCGTTTGCCTGATAATGCATATAAAGAGCTTAAAACTGCAATATCCCAAGGAAAGAGCATTGACCGCAAGATTGCTGATATTGTAGCAAACGCTATGAAGGAGTGGGCTATAGAAAAGGGTGCTACTCACTACACCCATTGGTTTCAACCAATGACAGGCATTACTGCCGAAAAGCACGACAGTTTTATTGCGCCTACCGATGACGGTAATATAATAATGGAATTTTCGGGCAAGGAGCTTATAAAGGGTGAATCCGATGCATCATCGTTTCCGTCGGGTGGGCTTCGTGCAACCTTTGAAGCGCGCGGATATACAGCGTGGGACCCAAGCTCTTACGCTTTTGTGAAGGATAATACACTTTGCATACCAACAGCCTTTTGCTCGTATAACGGTGAAGCTCTTGACCAAAAGACACCGCTGCTTCGCTCTATGGAGGCCATAAGCAAACAAGCGCTTCGCATTGCCAAATTGTTTGGGCTTAAAGATGTTAAAAGTATTAACACAACAGTAGGCCCCGAGCAAGAATATTTTTTGGTTGATAGTGAGGTTGCAAAATGCCGCCCTGACTTAATTTTTTGCGGTAGAACGTTGCTTGGTGCCACACCCCCAAAAGGTCAAGAAATGTATGACCATTATTTTGGTGTAATCAAGCCGCGTGTAAAGGAGTTTATGCGCGAGCTTGACGAAGAACTCTGGAAGCTTGGTGTTTTTGCAAAAACCGAGCACAACGAGGCAGCTCCCGCACAGCACGAATTGGCTCCTGTTTTTACAACAACCAACATTGCGGCTGACCATAATCAGCTTACAATGGAAATGATGAAAAAAATTGCCGAAAAGCACGGCCTTTTGTGCTTGCTACACGAAAAGCCCTTCAAGGATGTAAGCGGTAGCGGTAAGCACAACAACTGGTCGCTTTCTACCGATACGGGAATTAATTTTTTGAAGGCGGGCAAAAATCCGAGCGACAATTTACTGTTTTTATTAACGCTTGCGGCGGTTATTCGCGCTGTAGATGAGCATCAGGATCTGCTTCGTATAGCGGTGGCAACTGCAAGCAACGATCATCGTCTCGGCGGCGCGGAGGCTCCACCTGCAATTGTTTCTATGTATTTGGGCGATGATTTAAACGAGATTTTAGAGTCTATTGAACGCGGTGAGCATCACAACGATGCTGACAAGGTTAAAATGACCATTGGCACCGAGATTATACCTTACATAAGAAAAGACAACACCGACCGTAACCGCACATCTCCATTCGCATTTACGGGCAATAAATTTGAATTTCGTATGCTTGGCTCTTCTTCTTCAATATCCGAAACAAACGTTGTGCTTAACACAATTGTTGCTGATGTTTTTTGTGATTTTGCAGACAAGCTTGAAAATTCTAAAGATTTTGAAAATGATGTTTTAGGGCTTATACGTGCGACCATTAAAGACCATAAGCGCATTATATTTAATGGCGACGGTTATTCAAAGGCTTGGGAAAACGAGGCCGCAAAGCGAGGACTTTTGAATTTGCGCTCTACTGTTGATGCGCTGCCTTATTGGCGCAAAAAAGAAAACATCGAACTTTTTGAACGTCACGGTGTTTATACAGGTGCCGAAATCAACGGTCGTGCCGATATAAGCCTTGAAAGCTATAGTAAAACTGTGCACATTGAAGCGCTTACATTGCTTGAAATGGTAAAACGCGATATTATACCCGCTATCAGCTCTTATCAGGGCGCTCTTTGTGATACCGTGGTTAAAAAGCGCAGCGTGAGTGATAAGATAAATTGCGATGCCGAAACCGAAATAATAGAAAAATTATCTATGTTCAACGAGCATTTGAATCGTTTGGTAAAAGAACTTGAAACTGTCGTTGATATGTCACAATCAACAAATGATCTGTTGGCACGCGCACAGTTTTATTGTAACAAGGTGCTGTTTATAATGGATAATATCCGACACATCACCGACGAAGCCGAAACAATTGTTTCGCGAGAATATTGGCCATATCCTACATACGGCGATATTTTGTTTAATATTTAATAAAAAAATCGCCCAAAAATTTTTGGGCGATTTTTTGCAACCTTTTAGGCCTTTCAAAAGTATTAGGTACAAGGAGGGGAAATAATGGAATATAAAATAACAGCCGCTGACGCTTTTAAAAAACATTCCGATATGGTGTACCGTCTTGCCGTTGCAAGAGTAAAAAATAAATATGATGCGGACGACATATTACAGGAAGTGTTTTTGCGTTTTATAAAACATAAAGACAAGGTAGAAAACGATGAGCACTTAAAGGCATTGCTTATTCGCATCACTATTAACTGCAGTAAAAGCATGCTCACAAGTAGTTGGTTCAAACGCACAGAACCCTTAAGTGAAACATTAAGCGTGTGGGACGAGTATTCCGATACGCTTGATGCCGTATTGCGCCTACCGCAAAAGTATCGCACGGTAATACATATGCATTATTATATGGGTTACAGTGTGGACGAAATTGCTGCGATTTTAAAATCCAAACCCTCCACAGTAAAATCCCAGCTTCATCGAGCAAGAAAAATGCTTAAACCCTATTTGGAAGGAGAAACGGTTAATGTTTAGTGAAAATTACAAAAACGCGATGGACAGCATAAAACCAGACAACGAAACGCGTGACAAAATTTTAGATAAAATAATATTAAAGGAAGAATTAACATCTCGCAAAAATCCCGCAATTCCTTGGCGTGTGGCATTTGCGTGTGTAGCGTGCGTTGCAATAATCTTAGGCGTTATGTTTATACCGCGAAATAATTTTAATGTTGCAGTAAAAACAGATGCATCAAAAATACTCACCGTGTCAAAATCATATGACGAAATTTATAAGTTAGTAAAGCCTAAAAAAAATTACAACTTTCTTTACGGAATAGCTACCGATGACGAAGAAGTCTATTATGAGGAAGACATAGTGTATGAATCAATTACGGATAACTCAGCAACAACAAGTCAAACCAACGGTGCAATGCCGGGCGCAACAGCTTCTGATAATAAGAACTCTCAAGATGGGAGTTTTAAAAATGAAACGGACGATTTTTCCACCACTACCGAACAGGTTGAGGGTGTGGCAGAAGCCGACATTGTAAAAACCGACGGCAAATATATTTATTATTTGCTTGGCAATGAGTTGTCAATATTTAAAGCCGCGGGTGAAAATTCCGAGCTTATAAGTAAAACGGTTTTAAAAGAGGAAAAGTATGACAACTTTGGTGATATGTTTTTAAAGGAAAACAGACTCATTCTTTTGCAGACGGATGATTATATTGATAATACGGAATTTGTAACGGTAATTATTTATGATATAAGTGACCCTGCAAATCCAAAAAAGATTACAACAAGCAGTCAGGAGGGATGGTACAACTCTTCGCGTATGGTGGGAGACTATGTTTATCTTATATCAAACTGTCATATAAATATCAGAGATATCGATAAAGATAAGCCCGAAACCTTTGTTCCCGTTACCGAAGTAAATGGCGTATGTGAGACGGTGCCCGCGGATAGCATCTATCGTTATGAAAAAGAGGAATATAACAGTGAATACACGGTAATAGGTGCGTTTAACTATAAAGACGGCACACTTAGCGATACTGCAAGCCTTTTGGGTGGTACTGATAATATATACTGCAGTCAGGGTAATATAATTTTGGCAAACTCAACATACGATAGAAATGATGAGGAAAAAGAAACCTACTCACGAAACAACACTATTGTATCAAAACTTGAAATAAAAGACGGAAAAATAGAATATAAAACAACCGGTGAAGTAGAGGGAACGCTTGAAAATCAATTCTTTATTGATGAGCATAAGGGTTATTTCCGCTTTGTTACCACCGTTACATTAGCTACTGAAAAAAGAAAAAAATTTGATAACAGCGACCACGAAATTATATCTTACAGCAGTCAAACCTCGGCACGTCTTACGGTGCTTGACAGTGAACTTAAAAAAACAGGCGAGATTAAGGATTTAGCCAAGGACGAGCGAGTGTACTCCGTGCGCTTTATGGGTGATGTAGCATACTTTGTAACCTTCCGTCAAACTGACCCCCTATTTAGTGCAGACCTCAGCGACCCTGCTAATCCAAAAATTTTGGGCGAGCTTAAAATACCTGGTTTTTCAGAGTATATGTACCCGTACGGTGATGGAAAGCTTTTAGGCTTTGGTATGGATGCCGACGAACAAACAGGCAGAACAACATATTTAAAGCTTTCGATGTTCGATATCACCGACCCTGCAAATGTTACCGAACAGGATAAAACTATTGTTGAAGGCTATAGCTACTCGACAGCGCTTGAAAATCACAAGGCAATGCTTGTTTCACCTAACAAAAATTTAATTGGTTTTCCAACCTATGACCCAACATACAAGGCAGTAGGAAGCTCAAGGTATAAATATATGATTTACGAATACACCGGTGACGGCTTTGTAAAAAAAGCCGAGCTTTCAATACCGTGGAACAGCGATTACAAGTTATATTACGATTCAATCAGAGGCATATTTATAGGAAATAATTTTTATGTGCTTTCAGAGCAGTCGTTACAAGTGTTTGATATAGAAACCTTTACACAATTAACAATAATAGAACAATAGATAAAAAAGTCCCAAAATTAATTTTGGGACTTTTTTAAATCTTCGCTTGGGGAAACACCAATTACTTTTTTATACGCCCTAAAAAACGACGAGTAATCGTTAAAACCGCTTTTTTCATATACGTCGGTAACACTGCCGCTTAAAAACAATTGCTGACGAGCCGAGTATATGCGGCGGCGAATTACGTATTCCCATACAGTACAACCCATTATTTCTCGAAATTTACGGTTAAGGGTTACACGACTACAGTAAAGCGCGTTTGCAATCGCTTCAAGACTTAATTTGTTTGATAAATTTTTGTTTATATAATTGATGGTTTGTTTTATAATAGCGTCTTCTATTTGCGGTTCAGGTAATCGAGATAGCTTGGTTGCAAGCAACCCGAAAACCATTGATGCAAATGAAGTGATTAGATGCTTTTGTACGTCTTCGGCAGATTTTGTAATCGTTAGGAAGCTTTCTTCAAACCATATCTGCTCGCGCTTATCAAGTACAAACAGATTGGTACCACTGTATATTTGCCCACTCAGATTTTCATATTCGGGAGGTGCTACGGCGGGGTCAATCAGTAATGCCATTCGTTCGTACGCTACCGATGGTTCAAGCAACAAGTTGTGCGTTTGACCGCTTGCCATAACCACTATGCTACCACGCTCTAGCGGAAAAATATTGCCCTCTACCACAAAACGAGCGTTCCCACGCAAAAAGTAATATACCTCTACCATATTGTGTGAGTGGCTTTTAAATGAAAGGTCATCGGTAGAAGGGTCGAGGGTTAAAGTGTGGTGTAAATAAGACGTATTATCGCGGTAAACAAACAATTTTTTCTTTTTCATACTATCACCATAAGCATTTTAACACATTTTGTTTCTTTTTGCAATATACTTGGTTCTTTTTGCAATTTAATTGCAAAAAGAAAAGATATATAATGAAAACGAAAAATAATGTAAAGAGGTGTTTCTGTATGGTAAAGAGTCTAACAAAAGACAAATTAGTAGTAAATATTTATAAAAACCGTACTCTTATGGGTGAAGCGGCTGCAAATGATATTGCCGCTTGTATGGAAAAGCTGCTTAGTGAAAAGGAAACCATCAATATGGTGTTTGCGGCGGCTCCGTCACAAAATGACGTTTTAAACAGCTTGCTTTCAAAACCACTTGCTTGGAATCGTGTTAACGCGTTCCATATGGATGAATACGTAGGTCTTAAAAAAGAGGACCCGCAAAGCTTTGGCAATTACTTGAATGAGCATATATTTAAGAAAGTTCCATTTGCAAATATATATTATGTTGCCGATTATGGCCTCGAATATGAAAAATTACTTGCAGAAAACCATATAGATATAGTATGCTTAGGTATAGGCGAAAATGCTCACATTGCATTTAACGACCCCGGTGTTGCTGACTTTAACGACCCCGTTCGTATAAAGAAAGCAAAGCTTGACGATGTATGCCGTATGCAACAGGTTCACGACGGTTGCTTCCCAACCTTTGATGACGTGCCCGAATATGCGTATACACTTACAATTCCGCAAATGGTAAGTGCTGACTATATGTTCTGCGTAGTACCTGCCGCTACCAAGGCGGCCGCCGTTTATAACACAGTAAACGAAGAAATAAATGATATGTGTCCCGCAACCATTTTACGTAAGCACGACAATGCAACAATGTATTGTGACACCGATAGTGGAGCAAGATTGCTTTAAGGAGTAATATTATGGATATTAAATTTAAGCTTGGTGTTATTACCGACGAAGTAACACAAGACATTTTCGAGGCAGCTCGCTTTTGTAAAAAGCACGGTCTTCAGTGTATGGAGGTTCGTTCGGTAAACGGTCATTCGCCGTTTGATTATACCGATGAGGATGTTCAGCAGATTATTGACGCTGCAAAAAAATATGACCTTGAAGTTGCTGCTATTTCTTCTCCGGTGTTCAAATGTGAATATGACGATGAAGAAGCAATAAAGGCTAATATAGCAGGATTTGAAAAATGTGCTATTATGGCAAACAAAATGGGCGCTAAGTACATACGCGGTTTTGACTTTTGGAACAAAGATGTACCGGTAGAGGTAAGAGCCACAATGTATGGCGATATTATTGAACTTTGTGAAAAATATGACGTTTATTGCGCACTTGAATCTGACCCTGCAATTCACTCAAGCACACCGCACAAGCTTGCTGAATTGCTTACCGCAATTAACAACCCCCGCATCAAAGCGTTATTTGACCCGGGTAATGAAATCTGGGTTACGAGTAAGACCAGCGAAGACGCTTATGACAAACTTAAATCCTGTGGCATTGTTAATATGCACGTTAAAGATGCTATCCCAAACGGAACGCCGTGGCCGCCTGCCGTAAAACCGGGTACGGGTGTTGCTGATTTTGTAGGTATTTTCAAAAAGCTTATTCGCGATGGTTACTCAGGCGGCGTAATGCTTGAAACACACTACCGTAAAAATTCCGAACTTGACGAAGAGCAGTTAAAACGTCCTGGTGGCAACGCCTTCTCGGATGGCGCTTATGAAGCAAGTGAAGAAAGTATAGAAGCACTTAAAGAAATTATAAATAAAGCTTTGGAGGAATTAACGAAATGAAAAAGTTAAACGTAGCAATTATTGGACAGGGCCGTAGCGGCCGCGATATTCACGGCGCATTTTTCAAAAGTGAATATAATGAAAAATACAACGTAGTAGCAGTAGTTGATGCTCTCGAAGAGCGTCGCATTCGTGCTAAAGAAGAGTGGGGTTGTGACGTATATGCCGACTACCGCGAACTTTTTGGCAGGACCGATATTGATCTTGTTGTAAACAGCTCATTTTCACACATGCACGCCGATATTACAATCGATTTGTTGCAGAACGGCTTTAACGTAGTTTGCGAAAAGCCATTTGGTAAAAACTATGAAGAGTGCGACCGCATTGTAAAGGCTTACGAAAAGAGCGGCAAAATGCTTAACGTATTCCAGCAGTCACGCTTTGCACCATACTATACCGAAATTAGAAAAATTATCGACAGCGGCAAGCTTGGCCGCCCTGTTCAGTACAGCATTGCTTTTTCGGGCTTTGCTCGTCGTTGGGACTGGCAGACATACCAAGGCTATAACGGTGGCGAGGTAAGAAACACAGGCCCTCATCCGCTTGACCAAGCACTTGATATTTTAGGCTTTGATGATAACATTACCGTTTTCTCAAAGCTTGACCGAGTTAACACCTTTGGCGATGCCGAAGACTATGCAAAGATTATTCTTACAGCACCAGGTAAACCACTTATCGATGTTGACCTTTCAAAGTGCAACGCATATGCAGGTCCTATATATGTTGTACATTGTCAGTACGGTTCACTTAAAGCTACAATGAGTGCTATTGATTACAAATACTATAATCCCGAAACCGCACCCGAGCAAAAGCTTACATTAGAGCCACTCTTTACCGAAGAGCGCACACCTAATTACTGCAGCGAAAAGCTTGATTGGACCGAAGAGCATATTGACGTTGAGGGTACAGTGTTTACAGTAGGTGTAAAAAAATACTATGATATGATTTATGATTATCTTGTAAACGGCAAGGAAATGGAAATCACACCATATCAGGTGCTTACACAGTTTAAGGTGATTGATACAATACGTGCACAAAATCCATTAGATACAAAAACAGTTTAAAATTTTGTAGGGGAGAACATTATGAAAATTGCAATTCTTGGTGTTGAAAATTCACATGCCGATGCCTTTGGTCAATTGGTAAAAGAAAACGAAAAATATAAGGATATTGAAATTGTTGGTATTTATAGCGAAGACGAGGACGCTACCAAGCGCATTATTGACGCAGGCTATGCTACCTATGCCGCTAAGTCACCTGATGAATTTGTAGGCAAGGTTGACGGCGTTTTGGTAACAGCCCGTCACGGTAATAATCATTATAAATATGCTATGCCTTACGTAAAGGCAGGTATTCCTTGCTTTATCGACAAGCCATTTTGCGCTGATTTAGACCTTGCAAAAGAACTGGCTCAAACTGCAAAAGATAACAATGTGCTTTTGTGTGGCGGCTCTTGCCTTAAGTTTATTGACGAGCTCAAGCCCCTTGCTCGTATAGCAAAGAATAAAAAGGTAGTAAGCGGTCATATTTGCTGCCCCGTTAATATGGATAACCCATACGGTGGTTTCTGGTTCTATACCCAGCATCTTATTGAAATGCTTATCACCATTTACGGCAGAAACGTAAAGTCGGTTACTGCATACTGCCCCGATGAAAAGGCAAACCGCCTTACCGTTATATTTAACTTTGGCGAATTTGACGTTTGCGGTTTTTATACCGGCGCTTACAGATATTCAGCAGGTCTTCGCACCTCTGATAACCAAATTTACGATACCTTCTGCGACGACGTTGCTTATACATACGTAAACGAGTTTGACGAGTTTGTAGAAATGGTTAAAAACGGCGTTATGCACAACAGCTATGACGAGCTTGTGTATCCTGTAAGAATACTTGATGCAATCGAGCGCTCTTACAAAGAAAAGAAAGAAATTATTGTAGAATGAAGATACTGACTAATGGCAAAATTATATCAGGCGGTAAAGAACTTGTAGGTTACGACGTTATCATTGAAGATAATAAAATCGTAGATGTTAAACCTACTACCGAGATAAGCGGTGAAAAAACAGACCTAAAAGGCAATTACATTGCCCCCGGTTTTATTGAAATCCATTGTCATGGCGGCGGGGGATACGAGTTTATTGATGCTACACCAGAAGCCTTTAAAAAGGTGTGTGAAATCCACGCGGCGCACGGCACACGTGTTATTTACCCAACCATTAGCGCTACCGATTACGACACTATGGTGCGTGTGCTTCAAACTGCACGCGAAGTAAAAAACAGTTGCGCGTTGGAAATACCGGGTATTCACCTCGAAGGGCCGTATTTTGCACTCGAAATGTGCGGCGGTCAAGCACCGGGCATTGTGCGTGATATAGACCGCGATGAATATGAATCGCTGCTTGAAGAATATAGCGACATAATTGCCCGTTGGGATTACGCGCCCGAAAAGGACAAGGACAATGCTTTTTTGTGCGACGTAATAGCCAAGGGCATACTTGCCTCAACAGCACACTCTTTGGCAAAATATGACGACGTTTTACGTGCTTTTGAGGGCGGCAATCACCTTATAACTCACTTATATTCCTGTACATCAACCATTACCCGTCATCAAGGCTTTAGACATTTAGGCATAATTGAAAGCGCATACTTGCTTGACGATATGTACGTCGAGGCTATTGCAGACGGTTGTCACTTGCCACTTGATTTGCTAAAAATGATAATCAAGCTAAAGGGCACCGACCACGTTTGCCTTATAACCGACGCGTTGCGTCCGGGTGGTATAGGCGAAGAGGGTAAGGAATATACCGATTGTTCTGTGCCATTTGTTATTGAAGACGGCGTTGCGAAGCTACTCGACCGTAGTGCTTTTGCAGGAAGTATTGCCACAAGCGATATACTGCTTAAAACTGCAGTAAAGGCAGGTTGCAGCATAGCTGATGCTGTAAAAATGATGACCGAAACACCGGCTAAAGTAATGAGACTTGACACAAAGGGTAAAATTGAGGCAGGCTATGATGCGTGCTTTACGGTGTTTGATGAAAATTTAGATATAGTTGATATTGTAATATAAAATAAAAATCTCCGCAAATTTGCGGAGATTTTTTATGTGTGCACAGCACACCGAAATTCTCAACTTTCAGTTTTAAAAGAACAATCCAAACTCTACAAAGCAGTAGCTGTCTACCCAGTTTTTGTTTAAACCGTTTGACCATATCGAAGATTCATGGAAGAAGCAAGGGGGTGATACCCAATAGTTTTCACCGTCACTTAGGTGGAACGGACCTAATAGATTTCGTAAATTGCCTGTAACAGTAATTTCAATTTCGTTTTCTCCGTCGATAAGGTAGTCTGATATATCTACCTCATACGGCTGCCACATAATTTTGCCGGCATCTTTACCGTTAACCTTTATCTTGGTGACAGTAGAGGGTAGACGGTCAAATTTAATACTGCGGTTTTTACATTCTTTGTCTGTAAGTGTTAGCTTTTGTTTAAAGGTCATGCTGCCTGCAAAGAAAGGATAACCCTGACTTGCGATTTCACCGCAATTTAGTGTTTTTGGTGCCGCAGTAATGTAAAAACCACCGTCTGTTCGCAACGCTCTGCGGTCGAGAAGTTCAAAACTTTTGTCTGTTTTTACAGCAAAATCACCCTTTAAGTATATGGCTTCAATTTCCATATCATAGCTTAGTTTATTTTTCTCGGATTCGAAAACAAGTGAATTTTTAGCGTTTTTATAGACCTCATCACTTTGAACAAAATCGCAGGTAAGGGCAATCTCGTTTTTACCCTCTACAATATAATTGAATATATCAATTACTTTAAACGAGGTGTCAAAATAATAGCCCTTAACGGTTTTATCAATCGTCACGCCGTTTACCGTTATATCAAATATTTCGGGGGTTTCAACCACAAGGTCACATTTGGTAAAGGCTTTATCTTTTACGATGCACTTAAACACAATCTTTGTATTTACTTTTCGCTCAAAGCTGAGAGCCTTTTCCTGAACGTCGTTTACAGGTAAATTTTTATAGGCAAGCTCGCCGTCAAAATAAACGTCGCAGTAATCAAGTGTGATGGAATTGTCGTCGGACTCTATCTGCCATTTTTCGCTAAATTGTAGCGGCTTTAATACGGCTTTGTTTGTGTCAAGTGGTTGCTTTATAGCCTCGTCATAAACAAATAAAATAACCGAATCATTACCGTAAATGGTGCTCTCTATGTTAAGATTTTCGTCATTTTTAGTAAAGGCAACGGCTTCTTCCTCACCCGTTACAGCGTTGAGTAAAGCGGCGCTCTTGCCCTTAACCGTAGCAATAAAATCGTGTTTTATATCGCACGGATTTACAAGGTAATACATTGTCATTTTTTGCTCGTCAAAGCGGCGAATGGCTGTGAGAATAGGCGCTTCAAAATGGTCACCGTCATAATCGAGCTTTATTTTGCAAAGTTTTTCGGGGATATAAGCTACAAGCTCTTTGGATGTAGTATTAACACATTCCTTTGCAAATTCGATTATTTCATCGGTGTTTTTACCGTCTATCATTGTAGGAATACGGTCGGTAAAGATGATAAGTCCGCCTTGCTTTTTAAATTCCTTAAGCAGCTTTATGGTGTTGCTTGCCAAGCAATCGCAGGGTGGCACCACAACAACCGAATAGCTTTGTGTACCGATTATAATTTTTCTGTTTTCTACCTTGCCGTGACGCTCCATAAGCGTTGCATCACCCAAATGATACTGCAGTTGCGAGCGCTCAAGACGGTTCATAACGTCAACCATATCACTACAAAGCTGTGATGCATAAACGGGTGATTTTATGTCAAAATTTGCCCACGCGCTGTCGGCAGAGTGGAGCACCAAAATTTCGTGCTCAATTTTACCCTCTGCAATAAGCATACCTATGCGGCTTACCATATCGTTAAATGGGCGGTAATCATTCCACCAAGGCTGTTGCTTAAACAGTGTTGCGGGGTAGTCACGTTTTCTAATACCCCTTAGGGTATAGCCTTCGAGATGCTGACATAAATAGTTTATGCCGTGTACCATTTGATGCTCGTAAATCCAGCGCAATTCTTCAAAGCTAACGTTCCAGCCGCAGCAAGCAAAGGTTTCAGAAAGTATTTGTTTTTTGCCTAATTGATTTGCGGCAGAGCTCAACTGCATTTCACACTCAATTCGGTTAAGCTCACGACCCAGATTGTCCATTCCCGGTATGGTCATATATTCATAGTGGGGCATACAAGCGCCGTTTGAGATCAATTGAGCGTGAAGTCCCTCTTCAAGTACAAGGTGACCTGTGAGCGCGCTGCCGTTGGCAGAGCACCATTTGTAAATGTTGTTCATAAAGTTTTCTGAAAACAAGCGGGTGATAAGTTTAAAATATTTGTATTTAGTTTCGCTTGTGGTGGGAGTATCAAAAAACAAATCTAAAAGTCGTGGTGTAAGCTCTTCACCATAAGCCTTTGTATATTCTTTTTCCAATATAAATGACCAAGGGTAGCCATTGCGTGAAATTTGAGGCTCGTCGGTGAAAAAACCTGCCATATTGCCAAATTCTTCGCCTAATTTATCCTTATATACTTTATGTGTTGTGCGTATAAATTCGTCAATAACTTCACCATCAAGGGTGTCGACGTAAAAGGGGTTAACCTCATAATAAAAGTGAATGTTTTTACCGTTATAATTTAAGTTTACAATGGTATTTTCGTTTTCTTTTGGCGCATCGGTTTCCTCACAACGCAAATATTTTTGTTGGTACTTAAGTCCAAGACCGTTAACTGCGCCCGAACCAAAGCCACTTGGCCAACCGTTTTCATCATAACCCCAAGACTGCATTAGGAGTTCTTTACCTTGGCGCAATGTTGCCTTAACATTATCAAACCATTCGTCAGACATATACTCGGTTTGAAGTCCGCCGCGCGCGTGCATAAAATAACCGCCAATACCAACCTCGTTCATCTCACGTACCTGTGCGGCAGTTTCATTTACATCGAGTTTTTCATTCCAAGACCAGAAAGGTGCAGGACGATATTTGTTTGGTGGGTTTTTAAGATTTTTGTAGAACATTTAAACCAACTCACTTTGCATTTTTTTATATTATAACATAAAAAGGGAATATGCACAATAAAATTAAATCCACCATTTTAAATTAAATGGTGGATTTAATTTTTTGTCAATTTGAGGTATCTGACGCTAATTTGATATCGACGGTATAGTATTTTCCTGCACGATATACTTTTACAGCTACCGTTTCGCCGCCCTCACAATCATAAAGAAGATCATTAAGTAAGGTGTACTCGGTAATTTTAATGCCGTTAAATTCAGTTATAATATCGCCCCGTTCGATACCTGACTTTGCCGCAGGGCTACCGTCAGCTACGCTTGATACAACCGCGCCTGCGGGATAACCGTAAAATGCGAGAACCTGACTGGTATACGTGCTGCTGACACTTACGCCAAAGTATGCTTGTGAATCGTTTTTGCGAGAGATTATTTTATCACATTTTTCTTTTACTGTGTTTACAGGAATTGCAAATCCCATACCTTCATATTCTACCGAAGCAATTTTAGAACTATTTATACCAATAAGTTTGCCCTCGGCATTAAGCAACGCGCCACCGGAATTACCGGGATTTATAGCGGCATCAGTTTGTATAAGCTTAAGTGTTGAATTGGTGGACACCGTTCGATCAAGACCGCTTATAATACCATAGGTAACGCTGCCCATAAATTCAAGACCGCCGGGCGAGCCAATGGTAACAACATATTGACCAACCTTTAAATCGTCGCTGTTGCCAAGCTCTATGGGTGTAAGTCCGGTAGCGTTTATTTTAATTACGGCAAGGTCGCAGGAAATGTTATAACCAATAACTGTTGCAGGGTAAGATTTTGCACTGTTGTTACCGACAAAAACATCTATTTTTGATTTTGAACTTTCTACAGCGTCACTTATTACGTGATAGTTGGTTATAATATATCCGTCGGTGGAATATACAACACCCGAGCCGTTGCCTGTTTGTTCTTGACTGCCACCGAAAAAGCTCATAACTGATGTGGTCGTGCGAATGCCTACAACACTATCGGTGCACTTTTTTGCTACTGCTTCGGCAATAGAGGCAGCGGTTTCCTCAACGTTTATGTTTATGTTGTTTTTTGGTTCTGTGATTTCTTCTGTTACAGTGCCACTTTCAGTATTTACAATAAATGCGCTGCTTAAAACTACAATACCGCTGATAGCACCTATTATTGCGGCAAGTATGCATGCCACTATTACAACAGCCGTACTATGCTTCTTTTTTTGTTTTTTTGGTTTTTCAAAATAAGAATAATCACCACTATAGCGTGGGGTAGTGTAGGTGGGAGCTGACTCGTGCGAATGTGTATTTACAGGAGTTTCGTCTTGAATAATATCGTCGCCTTTTTTGTTGTAAACGCTGTTGTTCGAATTTTCGTTTTGCGAAAAATTGTTGCCATCAAAATCGTTCATACATAATACCTCTTTTTCTGAGAATTCTTATATTATTATTTTATTGAAATTATAAATTAAAATTGTGAATTATTCGTTAATAATATTACCATAAAATTTAAAACAAAAAAACTCTTTACTTTTTGTTTGTTTTGTGTTACAATGCTATGGCTGACTATGGTCAGGTACCTTGTTCTATGCTTTTGGTGACTGCCGCATCTGCGGAACACTCAAGACCTTTTGCTTGGAGTAGGGCGCAAAATATTTATAAAAAGGAGTGAAAAGAATGACTAACGAACAGAAGCAGCAGATTATGGCTGAGTACGCAGTTCACGAGGGTGACACAGGTTCTCCTGAAGTACAGATTGCAGTTCTTACTTTCCGTATCAACGAGCTCAACGCTCACCTTGATATTCACAAGAAGGACCACCACTCACGTCGCGGTCTTCTTAAAATGGTAGGTCACAGAAGAAATCTTCTTGCATACCTTCAGAAGAAAGACATCGAGCGCTACCGTGCTATCGTTAAGAAACTCGGCTTGCGTAAGTAATTATGTAACAGACAAACCGAGCAATATTTATTTGCTCGGTTTGATTTTGTTAATAAGTACTGGCTATTAAAGAGATTTTTTGTTGTTTAGCGGTAAAACGAGTATCCAAAAAAATGGATGTTGGTTTTATTGCTAAACGGAAAATCTCTTAAATATAAATTAAAAATAAAAAGGAGATTAAAACAATGTTTGAAAACTTTAAGGTTTATGAAACCACCATTGCAGGCAGACCCTTTAGTCTTGAAACAGGCAAAATGGCCGGCCTTGCAAATGCCGCTTTTATGGCTCGCTACGGCGACACAAGCGTTCTTTGTACCGTAACCGCATCTTCAAAGCCACGTGAGGGTGTTGACTTTTTCCCACTTTCAGTAGATTTTGAAGAAAAAATGTATGCAGTAGGTCGTATCCCCGGTTCTTTCCAGCGCCGCGAGGGAAAGGCTAGTGAAAAGGCTATTCTTTCTTCACGTTGTATTGACAGACCTATCCGCCCTCTCTTCCCAAAAGATATGAGAAATGACTGCTCGGTTGTTGCAACCGTTATGTCGGTTGACCCTGACTGCTCACCTGAAATTACAGCAGCTATTGGTGTATCAGCGGCTATTGCAGTATCTGATATTCCTTGGGACGGCCCAATCGCTTCTACAAGCGTTGGTCTTATCGACGGCGAAATTATTATTAACCCAACTCTCGAGCAGCGCGCCCAGACCGAGCTTAACCTTACCGTATCTTCAACTGCAGACTTGGTTGCTATGATTGAAGCAGGCGGTAACGAAATTCCTGATGACCTTATGTTTGATTGCATTATGGCAGGTCACGAGGTTAATAAGGAAATCGTTAAGTTCATCAACGGCATCGTTGCTGAAATCGGTAAAGAGAAATTTACATTTGAATCAAGCGATCCCGATCCTGAAATTATGGCAGAGATTGAAGACTTTTGTATTGAAGATGTTAAAAAGGCTCTTGATACTGACGATAAAAATGTTCGCGATGCGGCTCTTCTTCCTATCTATGATGCAGTTCACGCTAAGTTTGACGAGCGTTTTGAAGGTAATGAAGCAAAGCTTGACGAGATTATGTATCTTGTTCAAAAGCACGTTGTTCGCGCTTGGCTTAAGGATGAAGGTAAGCGTGTAGACGGCCGTGGTATTGATGATATCCGTCCACTTAACGCACAAATTGACCTTCTCCCTCGTGTTCACGGCTCAGGTATGTTTACCCGTGGTCAAACACAGGTTCTTTCAATCGCTACTTTGGCTCCTGTAAGTGAAGCTCAAAAGCTTGACGGATTGGACGAAGAGGTTAGCAAGCGTTATATTCACCACTACAACTTCCCATCATACTCTGTTGGTGAAACCAAGCCTTCTCGTGGACCTGGCCGTCGTGAAATCGGTCACGGTGCACTCGCAGAACGTGCACTTTTACCTGTAATTCCTTCTGTTGAAGAATTCCCATACGCTATTCGTGTAGTAAGTGAGGTTCTTTCTTCTAACGGTTCTACTTCACAGGGCTCTATCTGTGGTTCTACACTCGCTCTTATGGCCGCCGGTGTTCCAATTAAAGCTCCTGTAGCAGGTATCTCTTGTGGTCTTATCACAGGTGATGAGGGTGTTTACGGCGACTTTATGACAATGGTTGACATTCAGGGTCTTGAAGACTTCTACGGCGATATGGACTTTAAGGTAGCAGGTACTCATAAGGGTATTACAGCTATTCAGATGGACCTTAAGGTACACGGTCTTACTCCTGAAATTATTAAAGAAGCATTTGCCAAGACCAACAAGGCTCGTAAATATATTCTTGATGACGTAATGCTTAAGTGTATTCCTGAATATCGTAAAGAGCTGTCACCTTACGCACCCAAGATGCTTACAACCGTTATCAGCCCAGACAAGATTGGTGACGTTATCGGTAAGCAGGGTAAGGTTATTCAGTCTATCCAAGAACAGTGCGAATGCACAATTAATATTGAAGAAGACGGTCACGTATTTGTTGCAGGTCTTGATCTTGAAAAAGCTCAAGCTGCTATTGATATAGTAAATCTTATTGCAAACGATCCTGAAATAGGCGCGGTATATAGCGGTAAGGTAACTCGCCTTATGACCTTTGGCGCATTTGTAGAAATTGCACCAGGTAAGGAAGGTCTTGTTCACATTTCTAAGCTTGATGTTAAGCGTGTAGAAAAGGTTGAAGACGTTGTTGCTGTTGGCGATCAGGTAATTGTTAAGGTTACCGAAATCGACGATCAGGGCAGAATTAACCTTTCTCGTCGTGATGCACTTGTAGAGGTTAACGGCGCAGTTGTTGAAGACGACGGCGAGGATGAAGCTCCAAGAAAAAGTGGAAACCGTGACAGACGCGGCTTTAAAAAGCGTGATAGATAATTAGTTTTAAAATCCCCGAGTTTTCTCGGGGATTTATTTTTTAAAACAAAATGTAAAGTTTGCTTGACATTTTGCGTGCGGTGTGATATTATAGTAATGTAAAGTTGACTTTACATTTGAAAGAGGCGGTCAGATGAAAAATAAAATTGAAGAAATAAGAAAGCAAAAGGGCATTACCCAAGAGGATTTTGCAAAAACCCTCGGCGTATCAAGACAGACTATCAGCTCACTTGAAACAGGCAGATATAATCCGTCGATTTTTTTAGCATTTAAAATCGCTAAATGTTTTGATATGACTATTGAAGAAATTTTTATTTTTGACGAGGAGGATATAAAATGAGAAAAGCACGACTTATATCAAGCATATTAGAAATTGTAATTGGTGTTGTATTATGCGTGTGCCATTTTGCTCATCGTATAGACGAGTTCTGGAGTGGTATGGGCATAGCACTTATTATTGTTGGCTCACTTTTTCTTTTGCGTAATATTAAATACCAAACAAATGAAAAATATCGTGAAGAAATTGATACTCAAAATAAGGATGAACGCAATCGTTACCTATCGCTTAAAGCGTGGAGTTGGGCAGGATATTTATTTGTGATTATTGCCGCTGTTGGTACAATCGTATTTAAGCTTGTAGGCAAAGAAGAGTTAATGATGCTTGCAAGCGGCAGTGTTTGCATAGTGATTTTTCTTTACTGGATAAGTTATATGATTTTACGCAAAAAATATTAAGCTAAAATCCCCGAAAATTTCGGGGATTTTTTCTTGTCGCTTACTTGACTACAAAAAAACATTGTACTATAATTATATTAAATTTGTGAGAAATTCATCAGACAGGAGGATGAAAAAATGATTAAAAAGTATTTAAACCGTCTTTTTATAGATGGTCTGTCGGGAATGGCTTCTGGTCTTTTTGCGACGCTGATTATAGGTACAATTGTATCGCAAATTGGCACTATAATAGGTGGTGCGGCAGGAGGTTATCTTGTTGCCGTTGGCGGCTTTGCAAAGACCATAACGGGCGCAGGTATTGGTATAGGTGTTGCTTGTAAGTTAAAATCTTCGCCACTTGTTACCGTATCGGCGGCGGTTGCAGGTCTTGTGGGTGCATTTCCAAATATCGCTACCGAAAGCTTTATTATGGGTCGTCCCGGTGAACCGTTGGGTGCTTTTGTGGCGGCATATGTTGCAATAGAGCTTGGTGGACTTGTATCGGGAAAAACAAAGGTTGATATTATTGTTACACCGTTAGTTTCTATCCTTACAGGTAGTGTTGCGGGATTTGTTATAGGACCACCTGTGTCAAAATTTATGTCTTGGATTGGCTCTATTATCAACTTTGGTGTGGAACAGCAGCCAATTATTTGCGGTATTATTGTATCGGTTGTTATGGGTATATGCTTGACTTTACCTATTTCATCAGCGGCAATAGGTGTATCACTTAAACTTTCGGGTCTTGCGGCAGGCGCTGCAGTTGTGGGCTGTTGCTGTAATATGATAGGCTTTGCAGTAGCATCATACCGTGAAAACAAGGTATCAGGTCTTGTTTCACAAGGCATTGGTACGTCAATGCTTCAAATGCCTAACATTGTTCGCAAGCCTATAATATGGCTTCCCGCTATTGTTGCCAGTGCTGTTTTGGGCCCTGTATCTACAGCACTGCTTAAAATGGTAAGCACTCCTACGGGTTCTGGTATGGGAACAGCAGGACTTGTGGGTCCGTTTGAAACGTATACCGCAATGGCTAGCGCAGGTGTTGAACCGGTGGTTGTTGTACTTGAGATTGCAGTTATGCATTTTGTATTACCGGCTGTTATTGCTCTTGGAGTGAGTGAGACTATGCGCAAGCTGGGCTGGATAAAATCAGGCGATATGAGGCTTGATACATAATGACCAAAAAAGAAAGAGTTATAAAAGCGGTTGAAGCGCTTGAAAAACTGTATCCTGATGCAATATGTTCGCTCGATTACAGTGATGCATTTCAGTTGCTTGTTGCAACACGTCTTTCGGCACAGTGTACCGATGCGCGAGTTAATATGGTAACGCCCGCATTGTTTAAAGCCTATCCCGACGCAGCCTCAATGGCAAAAGCGCCCATAGAAAGCGTCGAAGAGCTTATTAAGACCTGTGGTCTTTATAAAACAAAGGCAAAAGATTTGGTTGGCATTGGGCAAATGATAATGACCGAGTTTGACGGTAAAGTACCAGACACTATTGAGCAGCTAACACGCTTGCCTGGTGTTGGTCGCAAAACCGCAAATCTTGTTTGCGGTGATGTCTACGGCAAGCCTGCCGTTGTTACCGATACGCATTTTATAAGGCTTTGTAACCGATTAGGTTTTGTTAAAACCACAAATCCTCTACAGGCTGAAAACGCTATGCGCAAGCTTTTGCCACCCGATAAATCAAATGATTTTTGTCATCGTAGTGTACTTTTTGGCCGTGATATTTGTACTGCTCGTAAAACATATTGCGACCGTTGCCCAATGGCAGATTTTTGCCCGTCAAAAACGGATTTCGAATAGGAGTAAATATGAGTTTTAAAACCAAAGTTTATAATTTAATGAAAGATTGGTGTGACGAGTTGCTTAAAACTCAACTCGATATGCCTGACCCATTGCTTGACGGTGCCATTTTGTGCCCTGGTTGCGCAGTGGTACACGGACGTTGTGCCGATATGGTTTTGCCGCTTGTTCTTTTATATAAAGAAACAGGGGACCAACATTATCTTAACGCGGCTAAAAAGCTTATTGATTGGACCGAATATAATCTGCTTTCCGAAAATGACGATTACCGCAACGACCTTGCAAATCGTTGGAAGGGCACAAATATTTTCACCTGCCTTATGCTTGGTGAAACCTTGCATAGATTTGGTGATATTTTAGATAAAGAAACATTTGATAAATGGGATAACATATTCCGTCGTCGTGCGGCTGCATCTATCGGTTGGTGTGAGGCGGCAGGACCGCACATAAACTATAACGCGGGTGCGGCGGCTATGTTTGCCTTTGCTTACAACTATACAGGTGAGCAAAAGTTTTTAGATAACGCCTTAAAGCAAGAGGTATTTTGCCGTGCTCATTTTGACAATGAAGGCCTTTTCTTTGGCGAGGGCAAGCCACTTGATGGTACAACGGCAAAGGGCTGTCACTTTATTGATATGGGCTACAACCTTGAAGAGTCTATTCCGCTTCTTGTGCTTCATTCTATATGGCTTAAAGACGAAGAAAAGATTAGGTTTTATACCAAACGTGCTATTGACCATTTGGGATTTTTGCTACCCGATGGCGCTATTGATAACAGTTGGGGTACGCGTCAAAACAAATGGACCTATTGGGGTAGCCGCACCAGTGACGGTATGCACGAGGGCTTTGTATACATAGCAAAAGATAATCCCGTTATAGCAAAGGCTGTTCGCCGCAATATAGAGCTTTTAGAAAAATGTACTGTGGATGGCAGACTTTACGGCGGTCTTATGTATCACTCGGCACATGAGCCTGCTTGTATTCATCACGCATTTGACAAGGTTAAGTCGCTTGCAGTTATGTATCTTGAAATGGGTGACGAGTTTGACACTTGCCTTGATGCTAAATTGCCACGTGAGATAGAAGGCGTAAAGAAATACCAAAACGGGTATCTTTATACCGTTTCAAAGGGTGATTTTACCGCAACTGTAAACGCTTGCGACACACATATTTATACTGCCAGTGAAACAGGCGGCGGTGCAATTAGTATGCTTTATAATCAAGATTACGGTGCAGTTATGGCGGCAACACTTTATCGCTTTGTTACCACCGAGCCTATGAATATGCAAATCCAGCGCCACGTTGACAACGAGATTTGCAACACCGCGCGCATTGGTCGTAGTGATACCGATAAAACGGTAGAGCTTGTACAAAATGATTACACTATTACTGCAAAGAGCGAAAAATCCGGTTTTGAAATAAAATATGATTTTACGGAAGAAGCAGTAAATATTTGCGTTTTGTCAAATGTTGATAGTGAATACGTTTTGCCTATTGTTAGTCAAAGCGGCGATAGTGTAGAGATGCTCGAAAACGAGGTTATATTTAAAAATATGTTGTCGGTATCGTTTGATAGCAAATACACCATAGACCCAGCTGACAAAAAGCGTCATTTCCACCCCGTAGGCGGTTTTCAGTACAAGCATTTAACATTCCCTGTAAAAGCCGAAAAACCACTCAACATTAAGATAAGAATAAATAAGTAAAATTTAAGACGCGGTCTATTGGCCGCGTCTTCTTTTTCGTCTTACTTTGTTTATGTGTCGTTCAAAATCGCCGCAGCTTATAAATTCGGCAAGTACAAGTTGATTAAACAGAGGTACACTGCAAGAATAAAATCCAACAGTTTTTTCATATAACTCTATCATATTCTCGGGCAAAAGCATATACGCTGTTCTTATGGACGGTGAAATGGTTTTTGAAAATGTGTTTACATATATAACGTTACTGCCACCTGACAAAGAAAACACCGTTTCTTCTGACTTTTTTAGCAAGGTAAACTCTGATTCAAAATCGTCTTCCACAATTATGCGATTGCCTTCTTTTGCCCAACGTATATATTCACGTTTTTTAGAAGCACTTGCACTAACACGACTTGGAAAACTTCGATATGGTGTTATGTGTAGCACTGTGGCAGGAGTTTTATTAAGGTGCTCGCTTGAGATACCGTCATTTAAAAGCGGAAGAAAAAGTGTTTTTACGCCATTCGCACGGTACACCTGACCAATTTTTTTATAGGATGGATTTTCAAGTGCGTAGATGCGGTTTTTACCAAGCATCTGTACAACAAGACCGTAAAGATACTCACTGCCGGCTCCTATTACTATTTGCTCTGTTTTAACCTCTATACCACGGCTACGTTTAAGATAATCGCGAATTGCGGTTTTAAGCTCGATGCTTCCACTGCCATCGCTTGAACTAAAAATATCTTTGCCGTAATTACCCAAAACCCTACGTATTGTTTTTGCGTACAGCGAAAAGGGAAAGTCGCCGCCTTGTTCGGCTGTGTGGGTATTTATGGTTGGTGCGGTTATTACTTTTGCAGGTGCTACAAAGGTGCTGTCGGGATTATAACACACAAAATAACCGCTTCGTTCTCTTGTGTTGATGTAGCCTTCGTCATAAAGTAGTGAATATGCGTGTTCAACCGTTATTACGCTAACGCCGATTTCTTCAGACAAAAGTCGCTTTGACGGTAGCTTTGTATCATACATATACACACCGTTTACAATATCATTTTTTATTTGCTCGTAAATTTGCAAATATGCTTTACCTTTTTGCTTGTCAATTATATATTTCATCTGGTCTTATAAAATACTCCCATTTTGATTATTTTTATATTATCAAAATAATTATATACTTTATAAAAAGATTTTTCAAGGAGCAATTATTATGCAAAAAAAAGTAGCGGCAATTCACGATATTTCGTGTTTTGGCAAATGTTCACTTACGGTGGCTTTGCCTATTATTTCAGCGGCGGGAATAGAGTGCGCAGGTATACCGACAGCAATACTTTCTACGCACACGGGCGGTTTTTCGGGTTATACCTTCCGAGATCTTACCGATGATATTATGCCTGTGGCAAATCACTGGAAAAAAGAGGGAATAACCTTTGATGCGGTATATAGCGGATATCTCGGTTCGGCAGATCAGATTGACCTTGTGTGCGAGGCGGTAGATACCTTTGGCACCGATAAAACCTTGCTCATAGTCGATCCTGTTATGGCTGACCACGGCAGGCTTTATGCGGGCTTTCCTGATAGTTTTCCAAAAGAGATGGTGCGCCTTTGCGCTAAAGCGGATATAATAACACCAAATATTACCGAAGCGGCATTTATGACCGATATGCCTTATATGGAAGCACCACATAGTAAAGAATATATCGAATCTTTGCTTATGGGACTTCGCAGGTTTGCAAACGGCAAAATTGTGCTTACAGGTGTTTGCTTTAAAGCGGGCGAAATAGGTGCCGCTTGTATGGAAGGCGAAAAGATAGAATATATATTTACTCCACACGTTGATGCCGCATATCACGGTACGGGTGATATATTTACAAGCGCACTAACATGTGGAATATTATTAGGAAAATCTCTTGGCGAAGCGGCACTTATAGCAGCAAAGTTCACAGCAGGCTGCATCAAGCTTACTAAGGAACAATACCCTGAAATGAAATACGGTGTAAATTTTGAAGCCCAGATACCAAATCTTTTGAAATTGCTTCAAATAATATAATATCATAAAGTGTATAAATCTCTCATATAATTAACCAAGTCCTTTTAAGGTGGTAGTTATATGAGAGATTTTTGCGATGATAGAGCAGTCGTTTTAGGAGAATATATAGTTGAAACGGGCGCTACTGTGCGAGCAACGGCAAAGGTTTTTAAAATAAGCAAAAGCACAGTGCATAAGGATGTGTCAGAAAAACTTTATTACATAAATCGCGAGCTATACCGTCAGGTTAAAGAGGTGCTTGAAAAAAATAAAAGCGAGCGACATATCCGTGGCGGGCTTGCAACAAGGCGAAAATACAAGGGCGAGTAATAAATTTTTAAGTGAATTATTTTTCTTTTATTTTGTGTTAAACAAAGATTTTTTCACCGATTTTACAACAAAACGGTGGATAAATCTTTGTTTTTATTTTATTTTTCTTTGTTTTGTTGGTTTTTGTGTTGACTTTTGTGTGGTTTTGGTGTATGATATAGACAATTAGTAAAGTGAGGTATTGTCTATGCCATACACATATACAAAAAATATTGAAAAATCTCCGCGTATACAGCGTCTTATCGATCACCTTTATGCAAAGATGCCAGAGATAGAGGCTGATCGCGCCGTGCTTATAACCGAGAGTTATAAAGCCACCGAAGGCCAACCCATAGTTTTGCGCAGGGCAAAGGCGTTTGCACACATACTTGAAAATTTGCCTATAACAATTCGTCCTGAAGAATTGATTGTAGGTAGTAATTCCAAGGCTCCTCGCGGATGTCAGGTTTTCCCTGAATATTCTTACGAGTGGTTAGAGGCCGAGTTTGACACAGTTGCTACGCGTAGTGCTGACCCGTTCTATATTTCGGAAGAAACCAAGGCGAGACTTCGTGAGGTTTATCCTTATTGGAAGGGTAAAACTACAAGCGAGCTTGCAACTGCCTATATGTCTCCTGAAGCGCTTTGCGCAATCGAGCACAACATATTTACAGTTGGTAACTATTTTTATAACGGAATCGGTCATTTTACCGTTGATTACGGCAAGGTGCTAAGCATTGGTTATAAAGGTATTATTGCCGAGGCGAATGACGCTCTTGCCGCGCTTGACGTTGCTGATGCCGACTACGCTTCACGTAGCGCATTTTTACAGGCGGTAATAATCAGTTGCGATGCGGTTATAAATTACGCCGATCGTTATGCTACCCTTGCAAAACAAATGGCAGCGAGCGAACTTGATTCCAACCGTCGTGAAGAGCTTTTAAAAATTGCGGCAAACTGTGCTCGCGTGCCACGATATGGTGCAGAGTCTTTTTATGAGGCTTGTCAATCCTTCTGGTTTATACAGATGCTTTTACAGGTTGAGTCAAGCGGTCACTCGATTTCACCGGGGCGCTTTGACCAATATATGAATCCTTATTTTGAAAAGGATTTTAATTCGGGCAAAATTACGCGCGAGTTTGCGCAGGAGCTTGTTGACTGTATTTGGGTAAAGCTTAACGATTTAAACAAAGTTAGAGATGCGGCTTCAGCCGAAGGCTTTGCGGGATACAGCCTGTTCCAAAATCTTATTGCAGGCGGTCAGGACAAGTACGGCAACGACGCTACAAATGATGTATCATTTATGTGCATTAACGCAACGCTTCATGTAATGTTGCCTATGCCATCGTTCTCGGTTCGCGTATGGAACGGTAGTCCACACGAATTTTTGTTGCGCGCCGCTGAGGTCACCCGCACGGGCGTAGGCCTACCGGCTTATTACAACGATGAGGTTATTATTCCGTCACTTATGAGTCGCGGTGTTACACTTGAAGATGCACGCAATTACAACATAATTGGTTGTGTAGAGCCACAAGCCCCTGCTAAAACTGACGGTTGGCACGATGCAGCATTCTTTAATATGTGTCGTCCGCTTGAGCTTGTATTTTCTAACGGTGTTGACAAGGGTGTTCAGGTTGGACTTCGCACAGGCGAGCTACACGAATTTACCACATTTGAAAAGTTTTATGATGCCTATAAGGCACAAATGAACTACTTTATAAAATTGCTTGTAAATGCTGACAACGCTATCGATATGGCGCACGCACGACGTTGCCCGTTACCGTATCAGTCTTGTATGATTGAGGACTGCATCGGTCGCGGCAAAAGCTTACAAGAGGGCGGTGCGATTTACAACTTTACAGGCCCTCAAGGCTTTGGAATAGCAAATATGACCGATGCGCTATTAGCCGTTAAGACACTTGTGTATGATAAAAAAGTCTTAAAACTTTGCGAACTTAAGGCGGCGCTCGATAATAACTTTGGTCTTGATTTAGATACTCAAACCGCCGAAAAACTTACCAAAACGGTTGCCGAAAAGTTGGTTGCTGACGGTAAGATACTTACCGAAGAAGATATTAAGTCAATTTATCTTGCGGTGTCAAAAAATCCTGCATCAGATGAAGATAAAAAGCGTTACGGCGCGATACTTGAGCAAATTAACGAGTTGCCCAAATTTGGTAACGATTTAGCTGATGTTGATGCCTTTGCACGTGATGTTGCTTATACATATACAAAACCGCTCGAGCAATATAAAAACCCACGTGGCGGTATGTTCCAGGCAGGTCTTTATCCTGTATCGGCAAATGTACCTTTGGGCGCGCAAACAGGCGCTACACCTGACGGAAGACCGGCATATACGCCAATTGCTGATGGCGTAGGTCCTGCGGCCGGCAGAGACGTCAAGGGTCCGACAGCATCGGCAAACTCGGTGTCAAGGCTTGACCACTTTATTGCGTCAAACGGAACGCTCTTTAATATGAAATTCCATCCAAGTGCATTAGCAGGCCCCAGCGGTCTTGAGAGCTTTGTTGCTTTAGTGCGAGGCTTCTTTGACCAGAAGGGTATGCATATGCAGTTTAACGTAGTAAGTCGTGAGACTTTACGTGATGCTCAAAAAAATCCTGATAAATACAAATCATTGGTAGTTCGTGTTGCGGGTTACAGCGCGCTGTTTACCACGCTTTCACGTTCTTTGCAGGATGATATTATTAACCGTACCGAGCAGGGAGGTTTTTAGTATTGAGTGATTTGTCTGTAAGGGGCAGAATTTTTGATATTCAACGCTTTTCAACCCATGACGGACCGGGTATTCGAACTATAGTCTTTTTAAAAGGTTGCGCACTTCGTTGCCGATGGTGTTGCAATCCCGAATCGCAATCTTATGAGATTGAAACAATGCTTCAAAACGGAAAACCAAAGATTATGGGACGTGACGTTACGGTTGGAGAGGTTTTAGCCGAAGTTTTGCAGGATAGACCGTATTACAATCGCTCTGGCGGCGGAGTGACGCTTTCGGGTGGCGAAAGCCTTTTACAGCCCGACTTTGCGGTAGCTTTGCTTAAAGCTTGTAAAGAAAACGGTATAAATACCGCTATTGAAACTACGGGCTTTGCAAATGCACAGGTAATAGAAAAATTCTTGCCATATCTTGATACTGTGCTTATGGATATAAAGCACATAAACAGCGCAAAGCATAAGGAATTTACTTCGCAGTCAAACGAAAAAATTCTTGAAAATGCAAAATTAATCGCGCAAAAAGGAAACAAGCTTATAGTTCGTGTTCCGGTAATACCTACATTCAATGATACAATTGCCGAAATTGCTGAGATTGCGGCATTTGCGGCATCCCTGCCTAATGTAAATGAAATACATTTGCTGCCGTATCACAGTATGGGCCGCGACAAATATACCGGCCTGGGACGTGAATATACAATGGGTGATATAAAATCGCCCACAAATGAATTAATGGAAGTGCTTAAACAAACCGCAGAACAGTTTGGACTTAAGACTCATATAGGAGGTTAGAAGATGCAATTTGATAACGATAAGGCTCGTATAATACAGGAGCTTGTCCCCGGTAAGCAGATAACACTTGCTCACATAATTGCAAATCCCGATGACATCCTTTATAAAAAGTTAGGGCTTGACCCAGCCGCCGAGCACAAGGGCGCTATCGGTATAATTACCGTATCACCAAGCGAAACAGCGATTATAGCAGGTGATATAGCAATCAAGGCTTCGGGCGCAGAGCTGGGATTTGTAGATCGTTTCAGCGGCACGGTTATTCTTACTGGTACCGTGTCCGAAGTCGAAGCATCGCTTCTTGCGATAACCGATTATGTGAAAAACAAGCTTGGGTTCACGGTTTGCGAAGTGACAAAAACCTAATGAAAAAATTAATACTTATAGGGCGCAGTGGTGTCGGTAAGACAACACTGACCCAAGCGCTTAAAGGTGAAGAAACTCACTATCAAAAAACACAGTATATAGATTATGGTGATTTCTTGATAGATACACCCGGCGAGTATGCTGAAAATCACGATCTTGGCGCGGCTTTGTGCCTTTACGCTTATGAGGCCGATATCGTGGCATTGCTTATTGCTGCCGACGAACAATATTCACTTTTTCCACCCAACATTACTTGCATGGTAAACCGCGAGGTTATAGGTATTGTAACCAAGTGTGAAAAAGCAAATCCTGCTCGCGCAGAAAACTGGCTACGGCTTTCGGGGTGTGAAACGGTGTATAAGGTGGATTCCAAAACGGGAAAAGGCATAAATCAAGTGTTAGAACACCTTAAAAACCACAAAAAACCACAAAAATAACGACAAAAACCAAAAAAATTACGTTTTTTATGTTGACTTTACCGCTTTTGTGTGGTATTATCATAATGTATCAAAGCAAAATTTCAAAATTAAGGAGAAATTATTATGGTAAACGAGTATGAAATCAAAAAACAAATATGCGACATCGGTAAGCGTATTTATGACAAGGGAATGGTTGCTGCAAATGACGGTAACATTTCTGTAAAGCTTAACGATAACGAATTCCTTTGCACACCTACAGGTGTTAGTAAGGGCTTTATGACCCCTGAATTTATCTGTAAGGTTGACCGCGATGGTAAGGTTATTCAGGCAAACAAGGGCTTTAAGCCTTCTTCGGAAATCAAAATGCATATGCGTGTATACAAAGAGCGTCCCGACGTAAATTCAGTTGTACACGCTCATCCTATGTATGCAACAGGCTTTGCTATTGCAGGTATTCCTCTAACACAGCCAATCATGCCAGAGGCTGTAATCGCTCTTGGTTGTGTTCCGATTGCTGAATACGGTACACCTTCTACCGAAGAAATTCCTGATGCAGTTTCAAAGTACTTGCAGTCATTCGACGCAGTTCTTCTTGAAAACCACGGCGCACTTACATTCTCAGATTCACTTCTTGCTGCATATCACAAGATGGAATCAGTAGAATTTTATGCAAAGCTTCTTTACATCTCTAAGCAATTGGGCGGCGCTAAAGAGCTTTCTGAGTCACAGGTACAGCGTCTTTATGAAATTCGTCGTCAGTTTGGTCTTAAGGGTAAACATCCTGCAGACCTTTGCCCAAATGTTAAAGAGGGCAAGCCAAGCTGTCACGGTTGTGGCGGTAGCTGCTCATGTGGCAAAGGCGATAGTGATATGGTTGCCGAGATTACAAAGCGCGTTTTAGAACAGCTCGGTAAATAATTATGAATGATCAGGCTCTGCAATCTATCGTAGAAAAGATAGTAAAACAGATTAAAGCACCGCAGGAAATTACGCTCGATGTTGCGCTTTCGCTTACCGAAAAGGTTAAGGCAAAGGCAAAAGAAATGGGCGTTAAGGCGGTTGTGGCTGTGTCAAACAAAGCGGGACATCCTGTTTTGGCAGAGTGTATGGATGATTCGTACATAGCAAGCTATGACATAGCGGTGCAAAAGGCATTTACGGTAGTATCCCTTAAAATGTCTACAGCTACGCTAAAACCACTGGCAAGCCCAGGCGGTTCGCTTTACGGAATACAGTTTACCAATGGTGGTAAAATCGTAATTTTCGGCGGTGGTGAACCACTAAAAAATGCACAGGGCGAAATAATAGGTGGTCTTGGTGTTAGCGGCGGCAGCGAGGAACAGGATTCTGCGCTGGCGGCTTATGGTAAAGAAATTTTTGAGAAAGGACAGTATCTATAATGGATATAAATTCTTCCAACATAGAGCAGATTGTGCGTCAGGTACTTGATAGTATGAACGGCAAGCCTGCGGCTCCTGTAGCAAGCGGCGCAATTCCTGCAACAGCAAAGGTTGCAATGCTTACAAGCCTTGAAAAATTTGAAATCAAAGAATATCCAATGCCCGTAGTTGGCGACGATGATGTCTTGGTTAAGGTAGAAGGCTGTGGTGTTTGCGGTACTGATGCTCACGAATATAAGCGTGACCCATTTGGTCTTATCCCTGTGGCGCTCGGTCACGAGGGAACAGGCGAAATTGTTAAAATGGGTAAAAATGTAAAAGTAGACTCGGCAGGCAAACCATTAAAGGTTGGCGACAAGGTTGTTACTTGTATGATATTTAAGGATAATCCTGATATCACAATGTATGACCTTAACAAGCAAAATGTTGGCGGCGCCGATGTTTACGGACTTCTTCCCGATGATGATGTTCACCTAAACGGTTGGTTTAGTGACTACATATTAGTTCGTGGTGGCTCCACCATATTTAACGTAAGTGACTTGGATCTCGATTCAAGAATACTTATCGAGCCCTGCGCAGTTCTTATTCATGCGGTAGAACGCGCAAAAACAACCGGCATTTTAAGATTTAACAGCCGCGTTGTAGTGCAAGGCTGCGGACCTATTGGTCTTATTTGTATAGCAGTACTTCGCACAATGGGTATTGAAAATATCGTTGCTGTTGACGGCGAGGAAAAACGTCTTCAATTTGCAAAGGAAATGGGCGCAAATGCTACTGTTAACTTTAAAAACCACAACGGTATTGAGGCTTTGGCAGATGGCGTTAAGAATGCATTTGGCGGATACCTCGCAGACTTTGCATTCCAGTGTACAGGTTCACCTATAGCGCACAGCAATATTTATAAGTTTATACGTAACGGCGGTGGCCTTTGCGAACTTGGCTTCTTTATTAATGGCGGTGACGCTACGATTAATCCACACTTTGACATTTGCTCAAAAGAAATTACAACCGTTGGTTCTTGGGTATACACTCTTCGCGATTATGCAACAACCTTTGATTTCTTAAAGCGCGCCAAGGGAATAGGACTTCCTATTGAAAAACTCATTACACACAAATATCCTCTTGAACAAATTGACGAAGCATTTAAGACTAATCTTAAAATGGAAGGTCTTAAAATCGCTATTGTTAATAAGTAAGGAGAACATTTATGGGTAAGGCTACAGGTATTTTAGAGGTGTTTGGTCTTGTAGCGGCTTTTGTGGCCTGCGATGCAGGTTGCAAAGCGGCAGATGTTACTGTTGAAAACTTTGACAAAAACAAGCCCGGTAATGCCGACGAATTAGAGGTTCCGTTAATTGTAGCAATAAAGTTTCGCGGTTCGGTTGATGCGGTTGAAGCTGCTATGGAAGCGGCAAAGCAGGCGGCAGAAAATGTGACAGGCGTAGTTGCAAGTCATATTATTACTCGAACCGAAGAAGATACAGAACCTATGTTAAAGCTTAACGCTTTTGATAAAAATTAATAAAAATCATCTTTGGAGGATAAAGATATGAAAGAAGCACTTGGTATGGTAGAAACCCGCGGTCTTACGGCTGCTATTGAAGCGGCTGATGCAATGGTAAAGGCTGCAGAAGTAACACTCATTGGCACCGAAAAAATCGGTTCAGGTCTTGTATCTGTAATGGTACGCGGCGATGTTGGCGCTGTAAAGGCTGCTGTTGAAGCAGGCTCTGCAAACGCTTCACGTCTTGGCGAGCTTGTAGCAGTACACGTAATCCCAAGACCTCACGCTGATGTAGAAAAAATACTTCCTAAATTTTAATTAAGAGGTAACAACTTATGAAGTCTATAGGACTTATAGAGGTTTCGGGCGTAACGGCTGCTATTGATTGCCTTGATATTATGTGCAAATCGGCAGACGTAGAGTTCGTAACTTGGGAGCGCAAGCTCGGTGGTAGACTTGTGACAGTTGTGGTTGAGGGTCAGGTTTCGGCGGTTACCGCTGCGGTTGAAAATGCTATGGCAAATGCTATAAAGCAGCCTGTTTCACACGCTGTTATTGCAAGTCCTCACGAAGAGGTTCAGCGTCTTTTAGAGTTAAGCGCTTCGCGTATGAAAAAGAAAGAAGGTAGTAAGTAATGGCTGCTTCCGGAACAAGCGGTAAAAAAACTACTGCAAAAAAATCAACAACTGCTAAAGCGTCTGCGGCTAAAAAGCCAATGGAGGCTAAGGCGGATATAGAACCTAAGGTAAAGGAGGTAAAGAAAATGGCACTTGAAGCATTAGGTATGGTAGAAACCCGTGGTCTTGTAGCTGCAATCGAAGCTGCAGATGCAATGGTAAAGGCTGCAAACGTAGAGCTTATCGGCACCGAAAAAATCGGTTCGGGTCTTGTATCTGTAATGGTACGTGGTGACGTAGGCGCTGTTAAGGCTGCTGTAGAGGCAGGTTCTTCTTCAGCCGGTTCTTTAGGTGAGGTTATTGCAACACACGTAATTCCAAGACCTCACAACGATGTGGAGAAAATTCTTCCCACACTCAAATAATTTTGTATTAAATTTTATTTAATAAATTAAAAATCTTATCAGGAGGAAACAAAAATGGCACTTGAAGCATTAGGTATGGTAGAAACCCGTGGTCTTGTAGCTGCAATCGAAGCTGCAGATGCAATGGTAAAGGCTGCAAACGTAGAGCTTATCGGCACCGAAAAAATCGGTTCAGGTCTTGTATCTGTAATGGTACGTGGCGACGTAGGCGCTGTTAAGGCTGCTGTAGAAGCCGGTTCTTCATCGGCAGGTTCTTTGGGCGAAGTTATTGCAACACACGTAATCCCAAGACCTCATGGCGATGTTGAAAAAATTCTTCCCTCATTGAAGTAATGTTTTCTTTATGGGGGGGAAGTTTCTTCCTCCCCATAGCATCCTTTTTTAAAATCAATCAGAAGGGATTGTAAAATAAATGTTAGTTGGAAAAGTAGTAGGAACAATAGTTTCTACACGTAAAAACGAAAAATTAGTGGGTTCTAAATTTATGGTTATTGAACCAATTGAAAAGTTGGGTGACCCAAATAATAAATTCGTAGCTATAGACAATGTAGGCGCGGGTATTGGTGAAATAGTGCTTGTAGCAACAGGCTCTGCCGCCAGAATTGGTTGTGACCAGCAAACCGCTCCTGTAGATGCAGCTATTGTTGGTATTGTTGATAACGGAATAGGTTTACCGGAGTTATAAATTAAAATGAAACTTACAGAACTTCAGGGCATTTTAAGGGATAACGGTATCGTGGGCGCAGGTGGCGCAGGTTTTCCAACCTATGCTAAACTAAGCGAAAAAGCCGATACAATTATTCTTAACTGCGCCGAGTGTGAGCCGCTTTTAAAGCTACACCGTCAAGTGTTAGGCACTCACCCGCAGGAAATTTTTGAAGCCCTCGAATTAATCTCGAAAACTGTAAACGCTAAAAGGGTTTGTGTTGCTCTAAAAAAGTCTTATGAGGAGACCGCCCAGGCAATTGCTCCCTTTATAGAGTTTTTTTCAAATATTGAAATTTGTCGTATTGATGATGTATATCCCGCAGGTGATGAGGTTATTCTTACCTACGAGGTAACAGGCAGAATAGTACCGCCCGGCGACATACCGCTATCGGTTGGTGTAATGGTGCTAAACGTTGAAACGGTTTATAATCTTTACCGTGCGATGAATGGCAGACCCGTAACGCGTAAGTACGTTACAATTGCAGGTGAGGTTGAAAATCCAGTTACCGTGCGAGTGCCTATAGGCGTTACCGTAGGCGAGATACTTGATCTTGCAGGCAAAATAACCACACCCGATCCCGCCTTTATAATCGGCGGACCGATGATGGGTATACTTGGTAGCAAGGCTAATATTGTTACCAAAATCACCAATGCTGTACTTGTGTTGCCGAGTGATCATTCACTCATCAGACGACGTCGGTCAAAGACCTTCATAGATATGAAGCGTGCTATGGCGGCTTGCTGTCAATGTAGTTATTGCACAAGCCTTTGCTCGCGTAACCTTATAGGTCATCCAATAAATCCGTCAGAGTTTATGCGTGTCGCATCCAATGGCATTACAAACAATGCGGCGCCGTATTTAGATGCGATGTACTGTTCGGGTTGCGGACTTTGTGAGCAGTATTCGTGTGTGCAAAATCTGTCACCGCGAATGTTACTTGCCGCTTGCAAGACAGAGCTTCGTAAGGCGGGTGTTAAGCCTCAGCCTGTTAAGGATGGGTTAAAGGTAAACGAAAATCGACCCTTACGTCAGGTGCCGATGTCTCGTCTTACAAGTCGTATAGGTCTAAAAAAATATAACAAACCTGCCCCTATAATCGAGGCGGTTCCCAAATTTAAAAAAGTAACGGTGCTTCTTAGCCAACACGTAGGTGCACCCAGTGTACCTGTGGTAAAAAAAGGCGATATCGTTACCGAAAAACAGTTAATAGCTACAGCAAGCGAGGGACTTAGTGTTGCTTTGCACTCACCGGTAAACGGTAAGGTAACTGCTGTAGGCAAAACAGCAATAATTATTGAAAAACAATAGGAGGCCATAAAGTGAAAAAAGCACTTGCAATGGTTGAATATAAAACCGTGTCTTCTGGTATGCGCGCGGCTGATATAATGGTAAAAACCGCCGAGGTTGAAATTATAGAGGCTACTACTGTGTGCCCTGGTAAATATATGGTACTTATTTCGGGCGAGCTTAGTGCAGTTCGCGCATCGGTTGATGCGGCGGCCGCCAAAATGCCCGATATGTTAATAGATAAATTTGTGCTTGGTAATCCGCACGAAAGCATATTTACTGCGCTTTACGGCACAACCGATATCGGTAGTCCCAACGCTTTGGGTGTTCTTGAAACATTTTCATCATGTGCGGCAATAGTGGCCGCAGATATAGCAGCCAAAACTTCGCTTGTAGAGCTTGTTGAGCTTAGATTGTCTCGCGGTATGTGCGGCAAATCTTATTTACTGCTTACTGGTGAAATAGCGGCTGTTGATGCAGCAATTGAACGCGCAAAACAGGGAGCCGGTGAACAGGGAATGTTTCTTGATAGCGCGGTTATTCCACATCCTGATGAAAAAATGTGGAACAGTATTATATAACTTAAATTTTCAGAAAGAGAGAACTGTTTAAATGCTCGCAATAGAACGACGTAATGCAATTCTTTCCAAGCTTTATTTAGACGGCAAGGTCATTGTTTCGGAACTGAGTACTGAGTTTGAAGTTACCGAAGAAACCATCCGCCGCGACCTTGAAAAATTAGATAAAGAAGGTCTTGTTAAAAAAAGTTATGGTGGAGCGGTGCTAATTCAAAATTTTAATACCGACCTTCCGCATAGTGTAAGAAAAAAAGCAAATGTTGAGGCAAAGCAAAAAATTGCCGAAAAAATAAGCGGTATGTTTCACGATGGCGATTGTATTATGATAGATGCAAGCTCAACGGCGCTTTTGCTACTCAACTATATCAAAAATTTAAAAAACATTACTCTTATTACTAATTCGGTAGAAGCGCTTATAGAGCTTTCCGATAAGGATGATTGGAATGTGTTTTCAACCGGCGGTAAGTTAAAACGCGGCTCGCTGTCGTTGGTGGGTCCTTCAGCCGAAAAAACAATACGTGCCTTTCACGTAGACTACGCAGTATGTTCTTCAAAGGGAATTGATATTTCACGCGGAATAACCGATTCAAACGAAAAAGATTCCGAAATGAAGCAGGCAATATTTGATTCGGCAGAAACCAAGATTTTGGTTGTCGACTCAAGTAAATTTGATAAAATTTCGCTTATAAAGGTTAGCGATGTAACCGATGTTGATATCATCGCAACCGATACCGAGCCAAGCGCCAATTGGCAAGAATATTTAAAGACTAAAAACGTTGAATTAATATATTAAAAAAGTATCTCAAGGAGTGATTATATATGGCAAGAAATCTTACCGAAGCCGAAATTCGTGAGGTTGTAAGTCAAGTGTTAAATCAGGTTGCGGCGGTGCCTACAGCAAGTTTTGACAGCACACAATATGCAGGCAAAAAGTTTGTAGGTGTGTTCGACGATATGAACGATGCTATTGCCGCAGCACAGGTAGCTTATAAGGCGGTGCGCGCAATGTCGGTAGAAAAACGCGAACAGCTTATTACCGAAATTCGCCGCCTCACACGTGCCGAAGCGCACATTATGGCAGAAATCGGCGTTAAAGAAACAGGTATGGGCAGGGTAGACCACAAAACTGCAAAGCATATGCTTGTTGCAGACAAAACCCCAGGCACCGAAGATATTGTTTCAGCCGCAAAAACAGGTGACTATGGCCTTACACTTGTAGAAATGGCTCCGTTTGGTGTAGTTGGCGCAATCACTCCAAGCACCAACCCAAGCGAAACAGTAATTTGTAACTCAATTGGTATGATAGCCGCAGGCAACGGTGTTGTATTTAATCCACATCCTAATGCTATTGCTACATCCAACTACGCAGTTGACCTTGTTAACCGTGCAAGTAAAGCAATGGGTGGACCCGAAATTTTGGTTTGCTCTATGAAAAAGCCAACCCTTGAATCAGCCGCTATTATGCAGTCACACCCACTTATCAGACTTCTTGTTTGCACAGGTGGTCCGGGTGTTGTAAAAGCAGTTCTTTCTTCGGGTAAAAAGGCTATTGGTGCCGGTGCAGGTAATCCACCTGTTATAGTTGACGATACCGCCGATATCCAGAAGGCAGGTAAAGATATAATTGACGGTTGCACATTTGATAACAACCTTCCTTGTATTGCCGAAAAAGAGGTATTTGCTTTCAGAAATATTGCTGACGAGCTTATCTCGGTTATGCTTAAAAATGGCGCTTATATGATAGACTCAGCACAAGCTGCTAAGCTTGCTGAAATAGTTTTGGTGGACAAAACCGACAAAAAAGGTAACGTTCGCAAAATAGTTAACCGCGACTGTGTTGGCCGTGATGCAAAGGTAATTCTTTCTAAGCTTGGTATTACCGTTAGTGATGATATTCGTTGTATCATTTGCGAAACCGACTTTAACCATCCCTTCGTTCAAGAAGAGCTTATGATGCCAATACTTCCAATAGTTCGCGTTAACGATATTGATGAGGCTATTGATTTGGCAGTTAAGGCCGAGCACGGCAATCGCCACACAGCACATATGCATTCTAAAAATGTTGACAACCTTTCTCGTTTTGCACGCGAGGTTGAAACCACAATCTTTGTTAAAAATGCTCCTTCTTACGCAGGCATCGGCTTTGGCGGCGAGGGTCACGCAACCTTTACAATTGCAGGACCAACAGGTGAGGGTATTACCTCGGCTCGCAGCTTTACACGTCAACGTCGTTGCGTAATGGCAGAAAGCTTTAGAATTATTTAATTTGAAAAGAGGCTAATAAAAATGGCTTATGATGATAAAATAGTTGCCGAAATAGTGTCTCGCGTTATGGCAGGTCTTGGTGACAGTACGGCAAGCGTTAATACCGATACCGTGCCCGTTGGTGTATCTAACCGACATATTCACTTGTCGACCACCGATCTTGAAACACTTTTTGGTAAGGGATATGAGCTTACCCCCATAAAAGATTTGTCACAACCTGGTCAGTTTGCTTGTAAAGAAACCTTAACAATAGTGGGTCCGTCACTTCGCCCTATTGAAAACGTGCGAGTATTAGGCCCTGTGCGTAAGGCTTCTCAGGTAGAAATTTCACGTACCGATTCTTTTACTCTCAAGGTAAAACCACCCGTTCGTGAATCGGGCGATATTGCAGGCTCGGCTCCTGTTACAATTATAGGACCTAAAGGTGTTGTAACACTTAAAGAGGGTTGCATAATTGCTAACCGTCATATACATATGAGCACTGACGAGGGCGCACAGTTTGGCCTTTCAGACGGTCAGTATGTTGACGTAGAGGTTGAGGGTGCTCGCCGCACCAAGTTTTATGATGTTCAGGTGCGTGTACACAAGGATTTCCGCCTTGAAATGCATATCGACACCGATGATGCCAACGCCGCAGGCATAGGCAACGGCGCAAAGGTTAAAATAGTAAAATAAAAATCATAACCACCCGTCAAACGGGTGGTTTGCACAAGGGCTAAAAGCCCACAATGCCGACCCGCGTCTCAAGGCGCGGGCTTTCTCTTTGTTCAAGCCTTAGAGTATTTGCCTCTTTGGCTACCCCTAAAGGGGTTAACT
>JAFSBZ010000042.1 GCA_017437005.1 Clostridia bacterium
AGTTTCATACTTGATTCCTCCTTCGTCTTTTTGTTGTGGTTGGCAAACCCACTTCTATTTTAGACGAAGGAGGATTCTTTTTCTATGCATAGCTAAAGCTTTTTGGAACTACCAGCACTGCTGGTAGTATTCGTTACACAATAAGAAAAAACTCAGCACACCGAATGGTGTACTGAGTTTTTTTGGTTGCGGGGGAAGGACTTGAACCAACGACCTCCGGGTTATGAGCCCGCAAAACCGCCTTTAGAACGGCAAGAAAAGCAATGCCAAGATGGATTTTGAGAATTGGTTTTGTCGCCCATATGTCGCCCAAATCACCAAAAACTGCTTTAGCAACATTTATGGTTGGCTCGGTCGGTTTAGGGAATATGTGCGTGTTTTTTGGTAATTTACCAAACTCTCGGGAATTTAGATGGGAATTAGCGAAAGTTAGGTTGATTAGGACAGCGTCGGTAAGTTAGAGGTATTCGACCCAAAATCCCGAATTCCCACCAAAAAAGAAAACAATGGCAGTTATATGCTTTTAGCGTAAAGAGAATCATTTATTTGAATTATAGGAATGCTGAACAAAATTAACCTTTTAATTATTCTTTCAACAACCTATTAGAAAGTTAGGTGAGAAATTATGTTAGGAAAGGCTATTGATGTTTTGATGATTGAGGCGGGCGTTAGACCCTGTAAGGTTAGCGTATTTAGTGACTATGAGAGTTTGCAAATTCTTATTAGTCCTTTTTTATCCCTCTTATCAGATGTCGAGTTTATTATGCTTGAAGAAGATGTTGTATTATTTTGCAACAAAGAAGGTGCTTTATTAGGACTAAAGGGAAATCGTCGAGTAGATGATACTATCATTGCGGGTACATTCTTTATAGCAGGTGTTGAGAATGGCAAAATGATGTCATTGACGAAAGAAAAGCAAGAAAAATACCGAAAGCGTTTTTCGAAAATAGAAAGTTATACCGACAAAGAAGTTTCGGATGCTTATTGGAATCGTTGGTATGCTACATCAAATGATTGTTTTTTGGATTTTGATTAGAAAATTATTATACTTTATCCCCTATGGTAATAGATTTATTCTATGCCATAGGGGAATGTAATTTTGAGGTAGGATATGGACAAACACAAGAACTTTGAGATTATACTTACGAATTCTAATTTGCTAAAATATGGTAATGAGGTGATTCGTATGGCGGAAAAGGAAACCGAATTATTGAACACAGTCTACAAAGAAATAGCCGACAATCTTGGTATGGATACGGCTATGGACATTTACAAGATGTTTAAGGGACAACAAATTACTTTCCCTATGCGATTTCTTAACCCTGCCCGTATTCAGCGAATTATTATTCAGGAATATGATGGCACAAATATTAAAGCATTGGCTATTAAGTATAACTATTCCGAAAAAACAGTCAGACGAATTATTAGGGATAGTGTGGAGGATTGAGGTGAGTATGATGGGGTTTATATGTTTAGCATTAGCAATTTTAGGATTGCTTGTTTTAACAAAAGTTTCTGCTGTTTTGGGATTTATCTTGTATTTATTGGCTTTTATTTTAAGTTTGCACACATTAAGAAACCAAGTTGCATACGACGATACGTTCTCAATTTTTAAATTTATTAAGAAAATATCTTTAAAAAACTTTTTTGAAGAAAGTGTCCACACAATTATTGTGATTTGTTTACCGATTGTAATGATTATTGGTTGCTATCATTGGATATATGTAGACACTTTTAGATTTATAAATTCATTATACTAAACGGAGGAAAAAACAATGGATTTTTCAAAATTGAAAGACAGTATAAAATCCAAAGCAAAAGAGGTAGCAGAAAACGAAAATATTAGTAAGTTTGCTTCCTCGCTCAAACAAGGCATAGGTGATTTATCATCCAAAGCAAAAGAAGCAGGTGTCGAGTACAAAAAGAATATGGCAGAACATAAGGCACTTACCGACGAAGCAAAAGCGCCCATTGATGGATGTATTATTTCGTTACCAAGTAATCTATTTAGGCGGATTTCCTATGAAGCCGCAAAAGAAATCTGATTCGTTAGCGCTTGGTTTCAACATTATGGAAGATAGGTTTATTTTTAAGCCCGAATATCTTGCAAAAACACAATGGTTTGGCGAAGAGAATTTTGAAGTGCTTTATAGCCAAGTGACTAAATTTGAGATTGTTAAGCGACAAGTAAGTACTACCGAAGCTATGCTTGGAAGCGGTGACACCGTTAATTTAGAGCAGCAAAACAATATAGAAATCACTTATAACGATGCTGACGGCGATGAACACGTTTTGAGAGTTGAAATGTTGACAGGAACTACTATTTACGGACAGGCAACAAAATGTAGAGAAATGTTAGACCTTTTAAGAGAAAAGAAGATTTTAAATCAACTTAACAAAAGTAGTTCTGCTGTAACACAATCAAGCGAACCAGATGTGTTAGAACAACTTGAAAAACTTTCAACGCTAAAAGAAAAAGGAATTTTAACCGAAGAGGAGTTCTTGGCAAAAAAAGAAGCGCTACTTTCAAAAATTTAAGTAACAAAGTTTTAGTACTATCGTATCACTCTTTTGACAAAGGGCATAACCAACATTATGCCCTTTGTTTTTTAGAACTATGAGGAGGTTTATTTATGAAACGATTACTTGCCTTATCCTTGGTATTTATTTTTGTGTTACTATCTGGCTGTGGCACCAAAGAAAACAATTTGTCTATGTTAGAGCAATCTAATGAGACAGACGATGTTATTAGCACTTCATCCAAACAAGACTTTACGAATTATATTGGTACTTGGAGCGATAGAGGAATATCCTTCGAAAAAGGCGGCTTTATTTTAGATGTTTCTATTGACGGTAAGGAAATGACGCTTGATTTTAGCCTTGTATCTTCAGGACACGATTCTTACACAGCGGAATTGAGCGAAAATATTTCCTTATCAGATATTACGGATAATGTTGCTACTATCGATTACGAAGATGATGGTTGGGGAAATTCAGGAACTGTCGAAATTACCTTTAGCAGCAGTTATATCTTGATTGATTTCAAAAATGTTATTTTGGACAGTATGGCAAATTGGGGTTTTTATGAGAATACCTACAAGTTAGAGAAAAACGAACAGGCTCACTCTATTATCACTCAAGGTTCGAATGATTATTACGAAGACAACCCCGTCGAAATTACTCCTGTGTACGACACTTCTAAGGCAAGTGGAATTTTAGCAAGTCTTGGGATGACAGAAGACGAGTTTAGAAATAGTTGTCAAGCGTTAAATCATTCAAAATATAATTATCACCTTAGCAAAAAAACAACCGTTCCGTATGTTGAAATAATTGACATACAAAGGAATCCAAACGCATATATCGGTCAACATTTTGTGTTTGCCGAAAACCCGTATGAAGAACTGCCTTGTAAATATTGCCACGGGGAAGATTTATCTGAAATGCCAAAAGATTCCTGTTCCCACGACGGAAAACTTCACGATGACGGCTTATATTATTATAAACAAAAAAACACAAATAAGTTAGTTCCTTACGAATTGAATGGCAGCAATAGATTTACCAACGCATATGGAGATTCTGTAATAAGTGGTGCGAGTTATGATATTTTCTTAGTTTATGATTTGCGCGATGATATCTATTCACCTACAATAACATCAGATGCAAATGTGATTGCATATATGATTTTTGATGGAATTACCTCAAGTAATATGTTACAATTTTCTATGATTTCTTGTGATGTAATTTACAATGATTAAACAAAAATCAGGAACACACAAAGCCTCGCTTTTCTGTGTTCCGCAAGAGTACGCCCTGCCCTATTTTGGCAGGGCGTATTTCTATCTTTATTTATCTTTGTCATTCTTTTTTTGAGATGTTTTCTCAATGTTTATATCGCTTATTATGTCACTTGCCTTGAATGGCGACAAATGCCATATCCTGACGCTCGGCGAAAGTGGATGTTGGAACCTTGCACTACCATCTGCATTGCAAAGACAATTTAACTTATCTTGAAATGGTAGTAATTCTTTAAGTAGTGTTTCTTGTAATTGTTGGAAGATTTTATTCTTTGCTTTTCCAACACCTGCGGCATAGACAATCACGTCAGCACTTTTAGCAGAATTTATTATTATGTCTATATTGTCTTTATCTTCGTTCTTTGATTGTTTTAACGAGAAATCATTTAGGACAGCCGATAGGTTCAGTATGTCTACACTACCAAAACCCAAACGAGCAACATTATTGACGACTAATTGTGTTGAGGTGTCAAGTTCTATCCCTGCTGACGAACTGGGTGCCAACATTATTATTGCAAGTTTACTCTTACTTTTGTCCCACTCTTTTCTTAAGAGATACCTTTTAGAGCCATCATCCGAAAACAATGCTTCGGTAGTTAGTATTGTTTTTATTGTATTCATTTTATTATTCTCCTTTTATGTTTTTAGGGTAGCAAAAAATGACGGCGAAATCATCACCCAAAAGATGTAGTTCTATGCGATAGCCGTTTATATGCTTATCCCACTCGTAGACATTACTCACAACATTTTCTTTAATGTTTTGTATGCCGTAGTTATCATCGGCATAGATTGCATATCCGCCATCCCTGTAAGGATTGCGATTGTGACCGTAAGCATTATCCAAAATGTCTATGTTGTCTTTCAAAAAGTCAACAACATCTATAGGAATTTTGCTTGGCAGTAATTCGCAATCGCTTGTTTTACCAAATTTAATTATCATCGAAAACCTCCTAAATAGTAATCTCGGTTGGTGCATACGCGTCAACCGAGTATTTTTATGATATATATTTGAGTTCCTGAAAAATTCATTTGTGCAAAATGACGAAAGGGTAGCCTTGCCAAAAGACCTACCACACCCTACACAGCAAGTACCGCCAAAATTTACCTCAAAAAACTTCGTTTGTTTTGTCAATGGTAATTTGTTTTTCTATGTGGTAAAGTATGTTCGCACGAACAAGCGCTATCTTAATTTAGGAGGAAAATTTATGGCAATTTTCACAAATGCCGACATTTATGACGGCGACTATGGAGAATGGCGATTTCAAAAAAACGGTAACAAAATTTTTTATCCGTGCGGAAAAGCCATTTATCTTGAAGAAATTTGCGACGACCTCGAAAGTGGCGATATTTATCTTAAGTTACGTTGTGATTATCAAGGCAAACCAAAAAGAGCCTTTATCAGCCGCGGCGAACTAACAGATATCTCTACTATGCGAGAATTGTCAAAAAAAGGTTTTACGATTAATCGAAAATCTTACGACATTTTTGTAGATGTCATCCTTTTACAAGAAGAGATTTTTGAAAATGACGGTGTTCCAAACACCAATGTTTTTTCAAATCTTGGTTGGATTGAAGTGCCCGATGGTAACGGCGGTTATAAGTTATGTTACCGCCTCGACAAACTTATTGGTAATCGTAATGGTTCGTATTACGGACAGTATGATGTAGCACCTTTAGGTAGTTATAAGATTTGGCGCACAATGGTCGAAGAAGATGTAGTTGGTCATCCTGTGCTTGAACTCGTTCTAATTGCCGCTTTATCGGCTGTAGTTAACGGTCTTATCTCACCCGTTACCAACGGAGAAAATCCAATTATACACCTCAATTATGGTTCGAGTTCAGGAAAATCGACGGCAGCTATTTTAGCAGCGAGTACTGCAGGTAGACCCTTTGATGGTACTACTACTCGAAATGACGCGGACGGAAATGCCAAAATATTTCATAGTGTCTATCAGTCTTGGGGTGCAACCGACAATGCTATGGTCGCCACCCAAGCAGGCAATCGAGGTGTTGTTACCATACTTAACGAACTTGGTAAGAGCCAAACAAAAAATATGACGCGTCTTATCTTCGATATAAGTGAGGGAAGCGACAAGAAGCGATTGACCCCTTCTTTGAAGACTCGTATTTCAGAAAGTTTTACGACAACCTTTATTAGTACGGGTGAGTCGTCACTTATCGACAAATGCGAAACCAAACTCGAAGGTTTGAATGTAAGAGTTATGGAGATTTGCGAACCCATCACTGATAGTGCAGAGCATTCCAACAGAATCAAGGAAGTCTGTCGCAAAAACAATGGTATTGCGGCACGAAAACTTGCCAAACACATTATCAATAACGGTGGCGTTAACTATGTTCTCCCCATCTATCGAAAATGGCAACAGTCACTTTCTCAAACGATGGATGCTACCACAAACAAAGAACGCTTTATCGAAAAATTTGCCGCTTTATTTATGGCAACTGCAGAAATTTCAACCAAAGCATTAGGTATTGCTTTTGATGTGCGGGGTTTGCAGAACTTTTTGCTCAATTATGATAAGGCAAACGGCAACGACCGAAATGTTGCATTGCAGGCATACACTAAAGTATTAGAGGAAATTAGAATTAATCTCAACTCCTTCCACACCCCAGAAAATGCCGACAACCCACCACGAGGACGAGTCTATGGTAAGGTTTGCCGTTGCAAGAACAAAAGTTTCAATGGCAAATATGTTGACGAGGAGTTCCTTATACGTAGCAGTTTTCTTGAGAAAATTCTCAAGAAATATGGATTCCCGAACAAAGAAACTTGTTTGCGCGCGTGGGACGAAGCCAAACTTTTAAGCCGCGACAAAGATAGATTTACACGTTCTCGACAAATCGATGCCAACAGTCCTAAAGAGGATGTTTACGTGCTCTTAACCTTTAAGGACGAAAATCAGGATTTCAAAAAGAAGACACCTCTTGCTTTTTTGTCCTCAGAAGACGATTACAAGCACATAGACAGTCTTTTGTCGGACGGTGCGAGCAAAGGGGGTGCAGATGATGTCGACAGCATGGCTAACCCCTAATGATATTGCAGAAATGTTACAGATTTCTTATGAGAAGGCGCTTGATTTCATCAAGTATTCGGGTGTCAAGTTCACAAAAATTGGTAGACAATACCGAGTTTTTGAATCATCACTAAATGCATTTTTAGCCAAAAACACCTATATTGACCTTAACCACTAACTTATCGTACCTGATTGCTTTTGATTTATATATTCTATCATTAGAAGAAGGAGGATGTTATTATGGCAACAGGACATATCAGAAAACGAACCTCGAAATCAGGTTCGAGTTGGCAATTAGTGGTAGAGAGTGACCGTGACCCAATTACGGGAAAGCGTGAGCGTATTTACCGAACATCAAAGGGCACAAAGAAACAGGCAGAGGCTGAGTTACGAAATCTAATCTTTGAGGTCGAAAACGGCAGCACACTCAACATATCCGCTATCAAAGTTAAGGATTGGCTCCAAGAGTATCTGCAACTTTATCTTCCTCATATCTCTGACCTGACTCGCGAAAGTTATGAGGAACGAATTACCAACAAAATAGACCCGTATTTAGGCAATGTTCAGTTAAAGACTTTGTCTACGGCTCACGTGCAGAGTTGGGTAAATGAACTCAACAAAACACTTTCCCCGAAATCAGTTGTTAATCTTTTCAACATCTTACGACCAGCACTCGAAAAGGCTGTTGTTTTGCAGATGATACCTCGTAATCCCTGTGTAGGCGTCGTTAAGCCAAAACTGACAAAGCAGCACGGCGATGTGTACGACACAAGCGAAATTAAGTCCGCACTTGATGTTGCGAGGGGTACTACTATGTACCCAACCCTACTACTTGAATTATCTACAGGTATGCGCAGAGGCGAAACATTAGCGCTTACTTGGGATGATGTTGATTTCCAAACAGGCGAAGTAACTATTAGCAAAAGCGCTTATGTTTATAAAGGTAAGCGAAAAATTAAGAAACCCAAAACCGCCGCAGGTATTCGTACTGTAACGGTTGGCAAAAACATACTTGACGAACTTTTGATTATACGCAATAACTACTTAATCAACAAAGAAAAAATGGGTGTTTTGTTTACCGATTCTAATCTTGTTATTTGTCAAGAAAACGGCAAACCTTATCATCCCGACTCTATGACTACTAAATGGCGTAGATTTGTTAAGGACAACAATCTAAAGCAAATCAGATTTCACGATTTGCGCCATACTAACGCTACTACTATGATTGAATCGGGTGTTGATGTCAAGACCGTACAGACACGTTTAGGTCACTCGGATATTAGCACTACATTGAACATTTATACACATAGAACAAAGGCAATGGACACAAATGCCGCACAAAAAATTGATGATATTATTTACTCCTAACTTATTTGATTTTCTTTTATATGACTTTACTTAACTACGAAAACTATTGAATTTAAAATATATGCGCTGTGCAATCTTTGTTGCACAGCGCTACTTTATTTGATGAGATTTATTTGAATTTCTTAACGTAGATTTGTCATTGCCGTCGACAAGTCGACCTGTCTTTTAGCATTATTTTTGCATTTGTCGCCCAAATGTCGCCCAACTTATGACGACTAAACACAAATAGAACCGAATAGAAACAAATAGCAGAAAACACCAAAAGCAAAAGAAAACGCCTTGCCAACAGTAAGTTAGCAAGGCTATCCTTATGGTTGCGGGGGAAGGACTTGAACCAACGACCTCCGGGTTATGAGCCCGACGAGCTACCAACTGCTCTACCCCGCGATATATAATTGTTTTTCCCTTGTGCTAAAGTATTATACAACATTAATATTCATATTGCAAGTGTTTTTTGATAGAAATTTTAAAAATGTTTCGACAAAAATATCAAACGTAAAAAAAATAGTGCGCAGCGAAATATCGCTGCGCGCGGTTTTTTACACATACTGTGGCTTTTCTGTAAGATATTTATCTATTAATACCGACGCTATTATTGCCGCCGCTGCTTCACAACCTGATGCAAGCGCTACTACGGGTTGTGATGCAATAGAAGCTACTGCGCCTATTGCTGCGCATACGCCAAAAAATATAAGCCAATTTTTTGCTGAACGCACCTCTTTAAATTCGGGATTTTGGAACATTATGCCCGTATATACCGATTTTGCCAAGGTATGTATTTTTTTGTATCCCAGAATATTGATAACCAGCATAATTACTGCGCCAATTACAAACACTACTGCTATCATAATGCCTGCAAATTCCACAATTGCCTGAGGAATGTCGTCATAGCTGAAAGAATATTCGCCAAAATCATACAAGCTGAGTGCTTCGTTAAATCCTGTTGCAAATTCCTCTGTACCGGCAAGCATTCCCATTCCCAAACCAACTAAAACACCACACACTATCAGCATTATGCTAACTACGTTCGTTATAACGTAGCTCGCATATACCGTACCGCTTATACTTTGCAAATGCTTTTCATTTGCGAAGCCTTTTTGCGCGTCTGCGTATGTTAGCCATAAGAAAATGGTAAACAAAATATTTAACAACGGCATACCACCACTTAACGAAAGCACACAAGAAATAGTCATAAGAACACAAAGAACCAAAAATAATTTATCCTTAATTGCAGGCAGCGCTTTATCTGCGGCGGGGCTTAAACTAACCGGTTCTACTTCACACATATCGTTACATTTCATTGATTCGCCACAATTGGTGCAAAACTCTGCGTTGTATTCATTTTCAAAGCCACAATTTTTACATTTCATAATCTATCCTCCATTAAATCTTATTTAAAATATTCACAATACCACACAAGGAATGTATATACAGTCCATATTTTGCGGCTCAAATCCTTTTTACCCGTTTTATGAATATCAAGCATTTTTACAAGCTTTGTAGTATTAAAATATTTTTGTGCAGCATCACTTTCAAACTGTTCTTTTACTATGTTGTAATACTGTTCCTCGCGTAACCACTCACGTATTGGCACCGGAAAACCAAGCTTATCCTTTTGCGCAGTAATGGGTGGAAGTGTTTTTTCTGCCGCGCGGCGCAAGGCTAACTTGGTTGTAGTGGTATTTACACGACAGTCAAGCGGTAGTGTGAGAGCCAAATCCAACACATTTTTATCTAAAAACGGTACACGTAGCTCAAGCGAATTTGCCATACTGGTCTTATCGGCTTTAAGCAATATATCACCCATAAGCCACATATTTATATCAAGATACTGCATCTTTGTAACGTCATCTTTGTTTGCAACCTCGTCATAAAATCTATCGCACAAGCTTTTTGGTTGTGGCACCGATTTTGCAATTTCGCTTTTTAAAATAGCATCGCGCTCTTTTTTGGAAAAGATATTCGCGTTACCTATGTATCGTTCTTCGATTGTTTTGCCGCGGCGCACAAGGTAGTTTATACCGCGCACCTGTGGTAAATATTTGCACAGCTTTGATATTATACGGCGAAGAGCAAAGGGTAATCGGTCATATAAAGTAAGTGTAAGCGGCTCTTGATAGATGCGGTAGCCGCCAAAAAGCTCGTCCGCACCCTCGCCCGACATAACCACTTTGACGTGTTCAGCCGCTAATTTACTTACAAAGTAAAGCGCTATTGCCGCAGGGTCGGCAAGCGGCTCGTCCATATGGTACTGAATTTTTGGAAACTCCGTCCAATACTCGTCGGCGCTTATTATTTTTGATATGTTTTTTACACCTATTGTATCAGCAAATTGTTTGGCGTAGCCTATTTCATTGTATCGGTCACCATCATTACTTTCAAAACCTACAGTAAAGGTTTTGTCCACATTTGCGGCTTCGGCTATATAGCTTGAATCTATACCGCTTGATAAGAACGACCCTACCTCGACATCGGCAATTTTATGCGCCTCGACCGATTCTCTTACCGCCTTATCCACCTCGTCGGCATAAAAATCAAGCACACCGGGTACGGTTTTAAACTCGGGTTTAAAGTAACATTCTTTTGTAATTTCTCCGTTTTTAAACACAAAATAATGCGCCGGCAACAGTTTATAAACACCTTTAAAAAAGGTATCCTCAAGCGGTGAATATTGAAACGACAAATAATGTGCCAACTGTTGCTCGTTAAGCTTTTTTTCAAACTCAGGATGACCAACAAATGCCTTTATTTCGGAGCCAAATAAAAAACTACTTTCTGTTTTTGTATAATAAAACGGTTTTATTCCAAATACATCTCGCGCGCCAAAAATTGTACCATTGGCTTTATTGTATATTACAAATGCAAACATACCACGCAGTTGATTTGCTACCTTTTCTCCCCACTGCTCATATCCGTGAAGCACAACCTCACTATCTGCATTGGTGCTAAAGGTGTGTCCCAGTTCTTCAAGGTCGTCTCGCAATTGCTTAAAATTATAAATCTCACCGTTAAAAAGCAACACAAGCGACTTGTCTTCATTAAACATTGGTTGATTGCCGCCCTCGATATCAATGATGCTTAGCCTGCGAAACCCAAGCGCTATATCCTTGTCAACATACATACCTGCCGAATCGGGTCCTCGGTGAGTAATGCTATTCATCATACGTTCAAGTATTGCGCCGTCATCTCGTATATAATTTGTAAATCCCACAAAACCGCACATATTAACGCTTCCTTTCAGAAACTATACTTTAAAATTCTTACTATGTTTTAAAACCAATTGTGCCAAAATTCCACAAAAAGCGCCGCAAACAGCACCCAAAAGAATTAAAACAGGTAAATAATACAAAACGCCAAAGCCCACTATAAAAACTGCCGCTACAAGCTGAAAAACATTATGCGTGACTGCGCTTGCTATACTAATTCCTATTGCGCTAACGCTTTTACTGCGGCTTAAAATATGAGCGATAAAGGTTGCCGTTATACCACCCGACAGCGACAACACAAAGGATATCGGCGAACCAAACAGCAGCGCCGAAAGGCATATACGTATAACATTTACCAAGTACGCGCCCTTTGTATCATTGGTACAAATCAATGTAAGCACCACCGCATTTGAAAGACCTAATTTTACCCCAGGCGCAACAGCAATAAGCGTAATCGACAAAAGGCTTTCAAGATAGCCTATTATCAGACATACTGCCGTAAGTAACGCGTAAAGCGTAAGACGTTTAATGTTTACTTTATTTCCACTATTACCTTGTTTGGCAAACATACTATACTTTCACCTTTTTTGGATATTTCTCCTGTTTTTACACAAATTTGATTTTTACAGGTTGCGTTTTTCATAAAAACCACACCGTTTTTTATTACAATAACATTTGTTCCTGTATCAAATTCATTATTTTTGTTAATGCTTTGATTATAAACTATCTTATTATTTTGCTTAATTACAACGCGGCTACCTTGTTTTGAAAAGGAAAACAGTAAAGCTATTGATAAAACAAAGGCTACTGCTACTGTGACTATTACTAAAAAATCTCCTTTTTTCAAAACTTTCACCACGCATCTTGTATACTTATTATTATTTTAACATATCTTTACAAAAAAGTGAAGATATTGTATAATATTTGTTATGAAAAAGATTTTATCGTTTAATTTAAGCTTGGTCTTGTTGTTTTTATGCGGATGCGTGCAACAAGAAAATAAGGATACTCGCTTTTTACTTAACACCGTGGTAACGCTGACTGCCAAATGCAGCAGTAAAACGCTTGACGGTGCGTTTTTGTTATGCAAAGACTATGAAGAACTGTTAAGCCGAACCAAGCCCGAAAGCGACGTTTATAAGCTTAATAACTCAAGCGACTATATCGAAGTTGACCGCCACACAAAAAACATTATTGAAAAAGCAATTTATTATGGGGATTTATCAGGTGGACGCTTTGATATTACCATATACCCTGTAAGCTCACTCTGGGATTTTAACAATCAGATTATTCCCTCACGGGACGAGATTTCCGAGGCGCTTAAAAACGTTGATTACCAGAGCATTAAAATACAAGATAATTCGGTAAATCTTGGCGGCAAGCAAATAGATCTTGGTGGCATTGCCAAGGGCTATATTGCCGACCGATTGCTTGAATATTTTAACACCAATAATGTCACAGAAGGTATTATTGATTTAGGTGGAAATATTGTTGTTTTTGGTGACCGCGACTACACCGTAGGTATAAAACAGCCTTTTTCTAACGGTGAAATAGCAGCAACAATAAAGTTGCGAAACAAAACAATTGTAACATCGGGTGTATACGAAAGGTACATTCAGTCAGATTCTATGCTTTACCATCATATTTTGGACACAAAAACAGGTTATGCCTGTAACAGTGATTTATTTTCGGCTACCATAGTATCTGATTCTTCTATTGACGCTGACGCGCTATCTACCGTATGCATACTTTTAGGGCTTGAAAAAGCAAAAGAACTTATTGAAAACACACCCAATACAGAAGCGGTTTTTATTGACTCAAACCAAAATATGCATTATACGTCCGGTCTTACTCTTGAAAACAATGAATTCACTTTTAAATAATACTTTATTTATTAACAATTATAATATATAATATATTTATTACATTTTTTAGAGGTTTATTATGGGATTACTTACAGCCATTTTTGGCAATTACAGTGAAAAAGAAATAAAAAGAATTCATCCATTGCTTGATAAGGTATTGTCTTATGAATCAGAATACCGTAATTTAAGCGATGACGAGCTTCGCGCAAAAACCGATGAATTTAAAAATCGTCTTACCATAGGCGAAACGCTTGATGATATTTTACCCGAGGCTTTTGCCGTATGCCGTGAAGCCGGTGACCGAGTACTTGGTATGCGCCACTTCCCTGTTCAAATTTTGGGCGGTATCATATTGCACCAAGGTCGAATCAGCGAAATGAAAACAGGTGAAGGTAAAACTCTTGTTGCAACGCTACCCGCATACCTTAATGCGCTTACAGGAAAAGGTGTTCACATAGTTACAGTTAACGACTACCTTGCAAAGCGTGACTCAGAGTGGATGGGTAAGCTTTACCGATTTTTAGGTTTGTCGGTAGGTCTTATAATTCACGGAATGAATAAAGACGAAAAACGCGCATCTTACGATGCTGATATTACCTATTGTACCAACAACGAATTAGGCTTTGATTATCTGCGTGATAATATGGTCATCTACAAGGAACAAAAGGTACAACGCGAGCATAACTTTGCCATCGTTGACGAGGTTGACTCCATTCTCATAGATGAAGCGCGCACACCTCTTATAATTTCGGGTCAGGGCGATAAATCCACCGACCTATACGTCAAGGCTAACGCCTTTGCAAAATCGCTTAGAATGGTAAAGGTTAAGGAAATGAATGACAAAGCCAGCGACGAGGAAGCCGCTTATGACGGCGATTATGTTGTTGACGAAAAAGCCAACACCGCAATTCTTACCCCTGACGGTGTTAAAAAGGCGGAGCAATATTTTCAAATTGATAATCTTAATGATAGTGCAAACATTGAAATCGCGCATCACATTAATCAAGCGATCCGTGCGCACGGTATTATGAAGCGTGACGTAGACTATGTTATAAAAGACGGCGAGGTTATAATTGTTGACGAATTTACCGGCCGACTTATGTACGGCAGACGTTATAACGAGGGCTTACATCAAGCAATTGAAGCCAAAGAGGGTGTAAAAGTAGAGCACGAGTCAAAAACACTCGCTACTATTACCTTCCAAAACTTCTTCCGCCTTTACAATAAGCTTTCGGGTATGACCGGTACAGCTATGACCGAGGAAGCAGAATTTCAAGAAATTTATAAGCTTGATGTTATTGAAATTCCTACCAACAAGCCAATTGCCCGTGTTGATGAAAACGACGTTATTTTTAAAAATGAAAAAGCAAAATTTAATGCCGTTATAGAGCATATTGTTAAATGTAATGAAAAAAATCAACCTGTTCTTGTTGGTACTGTTACCATCGAAAAATCAGAGCTTTTATCAAGCCTACTCAAAAAACGCGGCATAAAGCACAACGTTCTTAATGCAAAGCACCACGAAAAAGAAGCAGAAATTATTGCGCAAGCAGGTGTTCCCGGTGCTGTTACCATAGCTACTAATATGGCAGGTCGTGGTACCGACATTATGCTTGGCGGTAATGCAGAATATATGGCTAAATCCGCGCTTCGCCACGATGGTCTTAGTGAAGAAATGATTCTTGAGGCTACCGGCTTTGGCGAAACAGACGATCAAGACATAATTGCTGCTCGAGCCAAATACAAGGAATATTACGATAATTTCAAACTTGAAATTGCGCCTTTTGCCGAAGCTGTACGTCAAAGCGGTGGTCTTTGCATTATAGGTACCGAACGTCACGATTCCCGTAGAATTGACAATCAGCTACGTGGCCGCGCAGGCCGTCAGGGAGATCCGGGTAGCACTAAATTTTATATTTCGCTCGAAGACGATCTTATGCGACTTTATGGCGGTGAACGTATTTCAGCGCTGATGGGCACAATGAATGTTGATGAAAATATGCCTATTGAAAGCGGAATGCTTTCAAAAACTATTGAAACCGCGCAAAAACGTAAAGAAGGCATAAACTTTGCCTCACGTAAAAACGTGCTTGAATATGACGACGTTATGAACAAACAACGTGAGCTTATCTACAAGCAACGTAATCAAGTGCTCGACGGCGAAAGCCTTAAAGAAACCATTCTCAAGATGATTGACGACACGGTTGATATTTATGTTGGTATTTATCTAAACGGTGAAGAACGAGAAGAGTGGGATATTAACGGCCTACGCAAGTACTTTAACGGTTGGATAACCGATGCTTCCGATTTGCAATTTACTACCGAGAAATTATGGCAGACCGAACCAAGCGAAATTGCTGATATGTTAAAAAACAAAGCTCGTCAAAAATATCAAGAGCGCGAAGCCGAATTTGGTGAAAACGTTATGCGCGAGATTGAACGAGTTGTGTTGCTTCGCTGTGTTGACACAAACTGGATGGATCACATAGACGCTATGGATCAATTACGTCAAGGAATAGGACTGCGAGGATATGGTCAACACAATCCTGTTGTTGAATACCGTAATGAAAGCTACGATATGTTCTCGGCAATGACCGATTCAATTCGCGAACAAACCGCAAAGCTTGCTTTATCGGCTTATTTCAAAAAAGATGCAGAAGTAAAGCGTGAAAAGGTAGCCGAAGAATCAAACAGCGACAAGCCTCTTACCGTTAGAGGCAAAGGCGTTGTAAGTAAAAATGCGCTTTGCCCTTGCGGTAGCGGAAAAAAATACAAACGTTGCTGTGGTAAAGACGAGGAATAAAAAATGACTAAATTTAAAAAAGCATTAAAGCTTTTTATAACTTTTTTTAAGATTGGCGCATTTACTTTTGGCGGCGGTTATGCAATGATACCACTAATTCAACACGAGGTTACCGAAAAAAACAAATGGATAACCGATGACGATATTTTAGAGATTGTTGCCATTGCCGAATCAACGCCCGGGCCTATCGCAATAAACTCCGCCACTTTTGTAGGATACAGGGTATGTGGTGTGTTGGGCTCAGCGCTTGCTACGTTGGGCGTTGTACTTCCTTCTTTTATAATTATTCTTGCAATATCATTTGCGCTTGCCGCTTTTCAAGAATTACGCGCGGTAAAATATGCATTTATGGGTATTAGAGCGGGTGTGTTGGCGCTGGTAAGTAAAGCGCTTATAACTATGTTTAAAAAATGTCCTAAGGGTTGGGTATCATACGCTGTAATTTTGTTTGCAGCAATTGTTGGTGTTTTTACAGACATAAATGCGTTTATAATAATTATTATATCGGCATTATTTGGACTTGTGACCTATTCTATAATTAACAGGGGGTCGCAAAAATGATATTTTTAGAGCTTTTTTGGACATTTTTTAAAATAGGCGCATTTACTTTTGGTGGCGGCTATGCTATGCTCCCCCTCATTCAAGAGCAGGTTATAGTTCACAACTGGCTCAGCGAAGAAGCAATTGTCAACTTTATCGCAGTAAGCGAATCAACCCCCGGACCGTTTGCCATAAATATAGCAACATATGTTGGCTCTCAGGTTGGTATCGCGTCTTACAACCAAAATTTATGGTTTTCTGTTTTAGGTTCCTTTAGCGCAACATTGGGAGTTGTACTTCCATCGTTTATAATAATTTTACTTGTGGCGAAATTTTATCAACAGTTTCAAAACAGCCATACTGTAAAAGGACTTATGACAGGCTTAAAACCAGCCGCTATAGGACTTATCGCTTCGGCAGTTGTTTCTATGGCAACAACGGTTTTTGCTCCTGTGGGATTCGGATTTGATATATTTAAAAACCTACAATTTTATATCAGCGCCGCAATATTTATACTTTGCGCCTTCTTGGCGTTTTTAAAGCGAAAGAAAATCCCGCCTGTAGTAGTAATTTGTATATCTGCTGTTTTGGGCATAGCTACCGGATATATATTTAATTTATAATATATAAATAGAATTAAAGCACTCACCGATATTGGTGAGTGCTTTTTGATTTTGTATAGATGTGAATTATCTTTTTACTTTACGTGTCATCACAAGTGCTGCGCCTGCTAAAGCAAGTACTGACAATACAGATGCAAGACTATCGTTTGTTGAAGGACTTGTATAGCCCAAGTCTGCGCCTATTTGCTTAAGATATTCTTCAGACAATACCTTTGGAATAACCAATGATGCCCTTTCGGCTTTTGTTTTGCCCTCTGCATCTAAATAAAGCTGCTTACAAACATCGCATTTATAATGCTCTTTTGTACCTTCCGTTTGATCGTTAGGAAGAACCTTTTCAACCTTAAGAATCGTATGTGATGCCGCTTTAGTTACAACTGAAGATTTCTTGCCGCAACGTGTACACTTAATTTCAGATTCTTCATCAGCGGTGCAAGAGTGGGCAACTGTGGTATTACCGGTTAATTGATAATTATGATCCTTACAAACATAACCGCAATCGATACACTTGGAATCCTTAAATTTGTGCTTTATATAGCCATCTTCACCAAGATCGTTACTATCATAGTCAAGACGACCGCCATTTACTGAGCACTTATACCAGTGACCGTTATCATCATAAAGAATAATTTCGTCACCCTGATCGTTACATTCTTTTTTATGTGGGCCAAAGCCTGTGCTAATCCATTCATCGCTTACTGCAGTATTCATAGGTGCCATAGTATCATCGGTTGCAAACTTGTTTTCACAAACAGAGCATTCCCAATACTCTTTATTACCTAATGTTTCACAGTCGCCAATATTCTTTTCAACATGGGTAAGCTTGTGTCCTGGAATACCGCCAACATCGGTAACAATATACCAATCACAGAATTTACATCTTGTGTAAACACCTGATGCTGTTACGCAATCGCCTGGATCAAAAGACTGTGCCGTCTGCTCATTGTGAGCACAAATATATTCACATTCTGAGCACATATAAACATCAGAACCGTCGCCCTTAATTTGATCACCAACAAGCACAAAGCTATGCTCTGTTACACCGCCTGCCGACTCAAGGCCGCAACAATCACATTTCCATAAATGTGTAGTGTATGTGGTAATAAGCTCAAGATTGTTGTGGAACACGCGAAGCTCAGGACCATTCGCACCCATAAACCAAGTGTTTTTCCAATCGAGCATATTTGCTGCTGCTTTAAATGCAACACCTGTTTCGGTTACTGAGAAAATGTGATCTGTGTAATCCATCGAAACTGTTTCGTTTTGCCAAGTTGGTGTAGCCAAATCTACTACACCGGATGGGAGATCGGTTACAACGTTTGTGTAAGAGTATGGCTGATGCACCTTGTCATTATAACAATCTACACCGTAAGGTGCAGTACCAAGGAATATAGAATCAGTTACAGTAGCTTGATACTTACCGCTTTTCTTAACATCACTACTGCCACCTACTATATTGATGTTGGCGCTTCTTTCGGTGTTATAAGCATAAACGTCTTTTACCAAAATGTTTTCAAGTATAATAACATCCTTTGCACCGCCGCAAGCAATAACGCCCTGCTCACCAAAGTACGGCCAGCCGCCAACAGCTTCCATATAGCAGTTTACAACAGCACATGAATCAATCGTAACCTTACCGTCAAACTTAGCACCGTAACCGGTAAGATAAGATGCACCGACAATACCGCCTAAACGTCGTCTTGAATTGTAATATGAATTTTTAACTGCAATATTTTTACAGGTGTTTGTATATCTTCTGTTACCTATTTGAACACCGCCGTCATACTGTGGGAAAAGACCAATGTCTTCAACAGTTACACCGGCAGAATTCTCAGTTCCAACGTATGTAGCATAAAGACCGTAAACTGTAGCGCCGTTACCATCAAAGTTACCGTTAAAGCTTTGGCGGTTAAATTTGCTAATCCAGTTTATCTTGCCCTCAAGACCATCAAAATAGTCTTTAACTGCATCCGGGCTTTCAAGATTTAAAAGAACATCAAGATCAACAATGCTCTCAGGCTGCATAACAAAAGTTTTAACATTGTCGTCAACCTTAAAATAATAGTTGCTTGACCTAGCCACACCAAGACCCAAACAGCACAATGCCAATTCTTCGGCTGTTGAAATTATGTATGGGTTATCTTCGGTACCCTTACCAACAGCAAATTTTGTTGCCAATGTACCATCCCAATAATCAACCTTACTAACATCACAAGCCTCTGCTTTAATGCTGATGTTACCTGTAAACAATGACATAGCAAGAATTACAAAAGCAAAAACAAATGCCAATATCTGTTTACTGTTTTTAAATAATCTCTGCATAAAACAATCCTTTCTATGTGCACAATGCACATTTGACACTATTACATATACATTCTAATATAAATCGTCCAAAATTTCAACTGTTTTTTAAATTTTTCTATACTTTTTTTACATATTACAATATATTGTGACTCACGCCTGACGATAACAATACTTGTTGTAATTATATTCTTGTTGCTTGCAGCATATTTATGTTATGTAGGAGGAATGAGTGTGAAATTTTTAAAGATATTTTTATCATGCTTGCTAAGTTTTATTTTTTTGTTTCCTGTCAATATATCGGCAGTAAATGTTGCAAGCGAATGTGATATTTCGGATATTGAAATACCAATTGATGCCACCGTTACAGACGTTGCAATAGGTACTCGATTAGAAATTAAAGCAAAATCCGCTATTTTAATGGAGGTAAATACCGGTAAAATACTATACGAGCACAACGTTGACGAGCAACTACCTCCAGCATCTATTACCAAAATTATGTCACTGCTACTTATAATGGAAGCAATTGATGAAAAAAAGATATCAACTGAAGACGTAATAACCGCAAGCGAACACGCTTGTAGTATGGGCGGCTCGCAAATCTGGCTTGAACCGGGTGAGGCTATGACGGTAGATGATTTGCTTAAAGCGGCGGTTATAGCTTCGGCAAATGATGCAACTGTTGCTTTAGGCGAACATATTGCGGGTAGCGAAGAAGGATTTGTGGCTATGATGAACGCGCGTGCTAACGAATTAGGAATGTCAAGCACTAATTTTGTAAACGCAACCGGACTTGACGCCGAAGGCCACGTATCAACCGCGCATGACATTGCCATTATGTCTGCCGTGCTTATAAAACACGACTTAATTAAAAATTATTCTACAGTCTGGATGGACAGTTTGCGCGAAGGAAAAAGCGAGCTTGTAAATACAAATAAATTGGTGCGTTTTTACGAGGGCACAACAGGTCTTAAAACAGGTACTACCTCGAATGCGGGATACTGCCTATCGGCTACCGCCGAACGCAACGGTTTAGAATTGGTCGCCGTTGTTATGGCAGGCGACACCTCCGGCGAACGCTTTAACAGTGCAAAAAAACTTCTTGACTACGGCTTTTCAAATTACGAATATGTAAGCATTAAGCCTAAAGTGGATAAAACCAATATTAATATATCAAACGGAGTTCAAAAAAACCTTAAAATCGCAACTACCGACAGCTTTGGCTCTTTACTTAAAAAGGGCACATCCTCGGCCGTGACACAGCAAATCAATTTAAAGGAAAACATTACAGCTCCAATAAAAAAGAATGACGTTGTGGGCACAATAGACTTCTTTTTAGACGAGCAACAAATAGGGCAGGTTGATATAATTGCCGATGAATCTGTTAATAAGATAAGCTTTCTAACCGCTTTTTTGTGGATTTTAGATGGTTTGCTGGCATAAAATTAAAATTTTTTGTGAAAATTTGTGTAATTTGCTTGCAAATCGGTAAAAAATAATGTAAAATAAATTCAAGCAAGATGGATATTTATATCCTATGTAAAAAGAAAAAAGGATTGATTTAATGTCGATTAAATTTAGTAGCGCGTACGCAAAAGACTTTATACGCGAAAACGACATAAAAGGTCTTGTCGGTCAGGTAGCCGATGCGCACAAAACCGTAAACAAAAAAAGCGGTTTGGGCAACGACTTTTTAGGTTGGGTTGATTTGCCATTTAATTACGACAAGGAAGAATTTGCTCGTATTAAAGCAGCAGCCCAAAAAATTCAGTCCGATACTGACGTACTTATAGTAATAGGTATTGGCGGCTCATATCTCGGCGCACGCGCCGCGATAGAGTTTTTAAAAGGACCGTATTACAACACATTACGCGGCAATGCTCCTGAAATTTATTTTTCGGGAAATAGCATAAGCGGCTCAAACCTTGCAGATTTGTTAAAAATTTGCGAAGGCAAGCGTGTGTCTGTAAATATTATTTCAAAATCAGGTACCACTACCGAGCCTGCCGTTGCTTTCCGTGTGTTCCGTAAGTTGCTGGAGGAACGTTACGGCGAAGAGGAAGCCGCAAAACGTATTTACTGCACAACCGATAAGGCTCGTGGCACACTTAAAGCTCTTGCCGATGAAAAGGGATATGAGTGCTTTGTAGTGCCCGATGACGTAGGCGGCAGATTTTCGGTGCTTACAGCGGTTGGCCTTTTACCAATTGCTGCAGCAGGTTGCGATATTGATGCCCTTATGGCAGGCGCTCAAGCCGCCGCTAAAGATTATAACGTAGAGGATATTAACAATAATCCTTGTTATCAATACGCGGCCTTGCGTAACGCTTTTTACCGCAAAGGTAAATCGGTTGAATTGCTTGTATCATACGAACCGCGATTTACAATGATGGCAGAATGGTTTAAGCAGTTGTTTGGCGAAAGCGAAGGCAAAGACAACAAGGGTTTGTTCCCTGCTTCTGTTACCTTCTCTACCGATTTACACTCTATGGGTCAGTTTGTACAAGACGGCGCACGCATAATGTTTGAAACGGTTGTAACAATCGGCGATAACGGCAGCGACGTTGTAATAGAAAAAGAAGACAACGACGGCGACGGTCTTAACTTTCTTGCAGGTAAGACGATGTCCTTTGTTAACGAAAAAGCGTTTGAGGGTACTGTACTTGCCCACACCGACGGCGGTGTACCAAATCTTGTAATATCGGTAGATAAAGCTGACGAGGATAATCTGGGCCGACTAATCTACTTCTTTGAAAAGGCTTGTGCTATATCAGGTTATATGTTGGGTGTAAATCCATTTGACCAACCAGGTGTAGAAAGCTATAAAAAGAATATGTTCGCACTTTTGGGCAAACCGGGTTACGAGGATATGAAGGCAGAGCTTGAAGCAAGACTTTCAAAATAAATTTTAAAAAGGTAAAATAACCGTGTTCACACGGTAAATATAAAGGAGTTGTTTATTATGATTAAACTAATTATCGGAAAAAAAGGTGCAGGCAAAACCAAGCGTTTAGTAGAGCTTGTAAACAGCGCTGCAGAAACCAGTCTTGGCAACGTTGTATGTATAGAAAAGGGCGGCACACTTACATTTTCCGTTAGCCATAAAGCCCGTCTTATTTATGCTGACGATTTTTCTATTTGTGGTTATGATGAATACTATGGTCTTCTTGCCGGCGTAAAAGCAGGCAACAACGACATTACTCACATTTTTGGCGATGCTACTCTCCGCATTGGCTCACGTGACTACGGTGAGCTTGCTGCATTTTTAAAACGCCTTGCTAAAATCGATGACGTTGAATTTGTATTCACCATCTCTTGCGACGAATCAGAGCTTCCTGCAGAAGTTTTTGAAGTTGCTGAAAAAATCTAATTTTAAAATTACTACTTAATACAAAAACCACTTTGTCACTCGACAAAGTGGTTTTTGCTTGTGTATTGCCGTATCGCAACATATGACACAATAATTTTTCGTTTGGCGACCAATATTATTTTAGCCGAAGTTCGTCTAAAAGTCAATAGCCGTTTTTCGTCTTGCTAAAATAAGATTGGTGATTAATATGACAATACCCGAAAGACTTAAAGCGTTAAGAGAAGAGCATACCGAAAAGTTAAATCAGACAGAACTAGGTAAGCGGCTCAATAAAAGTCAAAGAGCAATTTCAAGACTTGAAACTGGCGAAGCGCATTTGCAAGATGATGATTTAGTTTCTTATTGTAAATTTTTCAATGTTTCTGCGGATTATATTTTAGGCTTACCCGATTTACCGTATCCGAAAAGATAGTATTTTCAGTTTATAATATCCCTCCACCACTCACGGTGATCCCCCTCCTAACAGGAGCGGTCTCCCTCTGTCCTTCGGACATCTCCCTCACACTGTGAGGGAGGCTGCCCTTTAGGCAAGGGAGGCTTTTTGTTATAAATCACACATCTTAAATAATTGGGTTAGGCGACCAATATCGTTATAACACATTTTTGTGTTATTGTCAACACATTTTTGTGTTTTGAGTTATAGTAACACTTGAGGTGTTACTATGGAATATATTTATCAAAGAGTTAGAGATTTAAGAGAAGATAAAGACTTGACACAAGCGCAAATTGCGAAGATATTAAATGTTTATACGACAACCTATCAACGATGGGAACGTGGCGAAACCGAAATTCCCAGCCATATAGTAAAGCAGTTAAGCATTTATTATAATGTTTCTGCAGATTATATTTTAGGCTTATCCGACTTACCGTATCCGAAAAGATAACAAAACTCCCGACTTAAAAATTCAAGTCGGGAGTTAATTTTATTTATCAATGTAGTCGCACGCAGCAAGGGCGGCAACGGCGCCGTCGGCGGCGGCTGTTGCTACCTGACGGATTTTTTTTGTGCGGCAGTCACCTGCAACAAAAATGCCGTCGGCATTGGTAAGGCAGTTTTCGTCCGATGCTACGTAACCGCGTTCGTCAAGATTTATAATGCCCTCAAAGGCCTCGTTTTGAGGAATAAGGCCAATGGCAACAAACATACCGTCTATATCGAGCTGCTTTTCGTTATCGTTACTGTCGGCAATGGTGATACCTGTAAGTGTGGTGTCACCAATAATGCCTTTTACGGTATGGCCTAAAATAATCTCGACGTTTTCTTTTGCAGTTAGTTTTTCTTGTAGCTTTTGTTCGCCCGTTAAAAAGTCAAGGTTTTGCACAACATAAACCTTTTTGGCGAGGTCAGAGAGCAAAATTGCCTCTTGCAAAGCGGAATTACCACCGCCAATAACCGCAACGTCGCGTCCCGCGTAAAACGCACCGTCACACACTGCGCAAAAGGATATACCCTCGCCTATAAATTCTTCTTCACGAGGTAGTCCTAACATACGGTGCTTGGCACCTGTGGCAATTATAACGGTTTTTGCTTCAAAGTTGCCGCCGTCGGTAACTACGGTTTTAATATCTCCTTGTTTGATTTCTAAAACCTCGGCACATTCAACCTCTGCGTCAAGACCAAGTGCTTGTTCCACTAACTTTTCGGCAAACTCGTTGCCTGTAACTTCACTAAAGCCCGGTATATTTTCAACCTTTGGTGAAAAGGTGATTTGACCACCAAAAGAGCCTTTTTCTATTACGAGCACGCTTTTATTTGCGCGGCGAGCATAAACCGCCGCGGTAAGACCCGCAGGTCCGCCGCCTATAACTATAATGTCATACATAATTTTCTCCATAAAATAAAACGACCATCACTCAAAACTTGTGTCAAACATAGGCTTCTCCTTGAGGAGAAGCTGTCACCGTTAGGTGACTGATGAGGTGTAACCAATCACAGCTACACCTCATCCACCGCTTTTGCGGTCCCCCTTCCCCTCAAGGGGAAGGCTTTGATCCACAAATTTTTGGGACAGCCATTTTTAAATTTTAAGCGTTTAAGTATTTCTTTATATCAGATACGCCTGTATATTTTGTAGCGTTTCCGTTTTCTACAACAACGAGTGTAGGTGCTTGCTTAATGCCAAGAGCATTTACAGCCTCTACATTTTCATTAGCAAGAAGCTTGTTAAAGATAACGCCGGCCTTATCAAGCAAAGATACCGCTATTTTGCAGTTAGGACAGGTTGCTGTTGTAAAAAGATAGTTGCCGTCAGCAAGTACTGCATCGTTCTTTTCTTCACAATTGCACGTGTCCTTTACACCTTCGTGTGTAAGCTTAGAATTTTCAATATCATAAACCTTACGGTCTTTAAATTCCTGAGACTTACCGTCATTCCAGTTTTGAACAGGACGGTAGTAACCTGTAATACGGCTGTAAACCTCGGTGCGCTCACCGCAGTCGGGACAGGTATATTCTTCGCCCGCAATGTAACCGTGATTTTTACATACAGAGTATGTTGGAGACATTGTGTAGTAAGGCAAACGATAGTTTTCGGCAATCTTTCTTACAAGATTTGCAGCAGCCTTCCAATCGGGAAGCTTTTCACCCAAGAATGCGTGGAATACTGTACCTGAAGTATAAAGTGTCTGCAACTCATCTTGAACGTCAAGTGCCGAGAAGATATCCTCGGTATAACCAACAGGCAAATGTGAAGAGTTGGTGTAGTAAGGTGTCTCGCCAGGTCCTCTGCCCGCAGTAATTATGTTTGGATAGTGCTTAAGGTCATGTTTAGCAAGACGGAAAGCAGTTGACTCTGCAGGGGTAGCCTCAAGGTTATAGAGGTCGCCGTACTGCTCTTGATAGTCAGAAAGACGCTCACGCATATGATTAAGAACATCTTTTGTAAAGTTTTGGGTCTTTTCGTGGGTAAGGTCAACACCCAACCACTTAGCATTAAGGCCAACCTCGTTCATACCAACAAGACCAAGGGTTGAGAAATGATTATTAAATGTACCCAAATATCTCTTGGTGTATGGATAAAGGCCAGCTTCAAGAAGCTTTGTAATAACTGTACGCTTAACGTGAAGCGAACGAGCCGAAATGTCCATTATCTTATCAAGACGAGCGTAGAAATCAGCCTCATCCTTTGCAAGATAAGCAATACGTGGCATATTAATGGTAACAACGCCTACAGAACCGGTTGATTCGCCGCTACCAAAGAAGCCGCCTGACTTTTTACGAAGCTCACGGAGGTCAAGACGAAGTCTGCAGCACATTGAACGAACGTCCGAAGGTTCCATATCGCTGTTGATGTAGTTTGAGAAATATGGTGTGCCGTATTTTGCGGTCATTTCAAAGAGAAGCTTGTTGTTCTCGGTTTCAGACCAGTCGAAATCACGTGTGATTGAATAGGTAGGAATTGGATACTGGAAGCCACGACCGTTAGCATCGCCTTCGATCATAATTTCAATAAACGCTTTGTTTATCATATCCATTTCTTTTTTACAATCCTTGTACTTAAAGTCCATTTCCTTGCCGCCAACAATACAGTTAAGCTCGGCGAGGTCATTTGGAACTGTCCAGTCAAGTGTAATATTGGTAAACGGTGACTGTGTACCCCAACGAGATGGAGTGTTTACACCGTAGATAAAGCTTTGAATACACTGTTTAACCTCTTTGTAGCTGAGGTTATCAACCTTTGCAAAAGGAGCGAGGTATGTATCAAATGATGAAAACGCCTGTGCACCTGCCCATTCGTTTTGCATAATACCAAGGAAGTTAACCATCTGGTTACAAAGGGTTGACAAATGGCTTGCGGGAGCGGATGTAATTTTACCCGGTACGCCGCCAAGACCCTCTTGAATAAGCTGCTTAAGTGACCAACCTGCACAGTAGCCGGTAAGCATAGAAAGGTCGTGAATGTGAATGTCGGCATTGCGGTGAGCGTTACCAATCTCATCATCATAGATTTCAGAAAGCCAATAGTTAGCCGTAACTGCTCCTGAGTTTGAAAGAATAAGACCGCCTACAGAATAGGTAACTGTAGAATTTTCCTTAACGCGCCAGTCATTTATATTAAGATAGTTGTCTATAATTGCTTTATAGTCAACCATTGTAGCATTAATGTTACGAACCTTTTCGCGCTGACGACGATATATAATGTATGCCTTGGCAACATCGTCATAACCTGCTTTAATAAGCACAGATTCTACACTATCCTGAATATTTTCGACAGTAACCTTACCATCCTCAATTTTATCGGTAAAATCAGCAGTAACCTTAAGTGCTAAAAAATCAATTACGTCTTGATTATATGCTTTTTGGCAAGCATCAAATGCCTGTTTGATGGCTTCGCTAATTTTTTGCAGGTCAAAATTTACAAGTTTTCCATCACGTTTTACTACGTTATACATATCTTAATCCCCTTCTTTTAATATATTCCCTCATTTGAGGGTGAGCAAGATACATTATATATGATAGCAAACGCTTTGTCAATAGTAAAAACACAATATATTGTGTTTATATTCCGCGAATTTCCACTTTCGGTATTATATCTTGTGCCGTAAGCCGCATTAAATCAAGGGTTTCACGATTTAATGCTGATAAATTATTTTTTATAAGATCACCCGAATCAATAAAATTTTGCAAAAAGTACTTGTCGGCACCTTTTATCCACTCGGCAATTTTTTTGATATCTTCTACCGTGTGATACTCCTTTACAACGGTTGTGCGAAACTCAAAGTCGATTTTATGTTGTTTTAAAATCTCGATGCTTTTCTCTACATTTTGTAAATCTTCCTTACTACATTCGGCAGTAAGGATATATTTTTCCTGCGCATTTTTAATATCCATTGCAACGTAATCTATAAGCTTGCTGTCTATTAATGCGGCAAGACGGTCGGGATAAGAACCGTTTGTATCCAATTTCACAAGATAGTCTAAGTCTTTTACCTTTTTAATAAACTCCGGCAATTCCTTATGCATAAGTGGTTCACCACCTGTAATACAAACACCGTCAAGCAGGCCCTTGCGTTTTTTAAGGTAGGTTAAAATTTCTTCTTCGCTGTAAAAATTGGTATTATCGATATGTGTTACCAAAGAAGCATTGTGACAAAAAGGACAGCGAAAATTGCACCCTGCGGTAAACAGGGTGCATGCAGTTTTTTCAGGATAATCGAGTAATGTTAATTTTTGAAATCCACTAAATTGCATTTTAATTTTCCTTTGATTAATTATCGGCTGCAAACTGTTCGGCTATTGCCTTTTTGCTATCAGGTCTTGAATCGCCGTGGCGAACAAAACACATAGTAACAAATGATGCCACCGAAAAGATTACTGCGTATGGGAATAATACTTCGTATCCCCACCATTTAATAAGCATACCCGAAAGCAAGGGTGTAACTATTTGAGCCGCCATAGAGAATGTATAGTAATAGCCTGTGTATTTGCCCACATCCGAGCCGGTGCACATTTCTACAACCATTGGGAACGAGTTTACGTTTATTGAAGCCCAGCCAATACCTATGATACCAAACATTACATACATAATCCAAGGATTTTGAGTGGCCGTTTTTGCATCTACAAAAATTGCAACGGTATAACAAATTGTCATTAAAACTATGCCAAAAAGAACCGCTTTTTTTCTACCGATCTTGCTTGACAAGAAGCCAAGTGGCACAAATGCCGCTATTGCCGCAACGGTTGCCACGGTTAAGAACATTGAGGATGCACCAAGATCAATGTTCCATATCTTAATACAATATCGTGAAAATGTTGTTGTTACACCGTTGTATGCGGTATACCACAAAAATACAGAAAGCAATATAAGCACAAGACTCACTACAACAGGTTTAGAAAGCTTTGCACCCTTGCCTGATGTTTCCTCTTCCTCGTCTTTGATATTTGTTTCAGCCAGCACCTTGTTTTCTTTTACAGTAAGCACCATAATAAGAACGGATACAAGCATAAATCCTGCTATTATTAAAAACACGGGGGTAAAAGATTGATTAGATGCATAAATCTTTTTTTCTTCACCGTTTACAATAACCGTTTCGCTCTTTAGCATAAACATCATTAAAATGGTTGCAAAAATACCGCCAACGTAACCAACCAAATTTATAATAGCGTTACCTTTACTACGAAGCGGTTTTTCGGTAACATCGGGCATATATGCCACAGCGGGTGAACGATAGGTCGCCATTACAACAAGCAATGCCATAAGGGTAATAATAAATCCCCAAAAATCAACCTTACTTTCAAAGTATGCTAAAACGCAAAGCAAAATAACCGATCCTATTGTTCCATATAATATATATGGTGTACGCTTACCAAGTTTTGTGTGTGTTTTGTCAGAAAGCTTACCAAAAAGGGGTAGCATAAAAACTGCCAACACATTGTCTGCTGCCATAAATGCGTTTGCAACAGGTGTATCAAGTTTAAATTTTTCTTCTAAAACATATGGTATTACCTGATCATAAAACTGCCAGAAAGCAAGTATTGCCATAAATGCAAAGCCAATAAGTATGGTGCGCTTATAATTTAACTTCATAATTTCATCCCCTTATGCTTTTTAAATAAGTTCTATTATTGCGGCGAGGTTTCCACGTTTGCCACCGGTCGCCCTGTGAGAATGTAACTTGTCAGAATTACAACAAGTACAAATATCACTTACATCTATATTTTCTTCTTTTATTCCTGCCGATATTAAAATATTTTTGTTGGCATTAACAAGGTTTAACATAAAATGATTTTCATCCTTGCCTTCACGAAAAACGTTGGTAATATCTATACCGCTTTCTACAAAAGCATCAAAAACAGGTGTGTCAACCTCATAACAATTTTGGCAAATACACGGACCTATTGCCGCTATTATATCAGACGGATTACATCCAAATTCGTTTATCATTTTTTCAACAGTTACTTTGCCGATTTGACTAACTGTGCCTCGCCAACCTGCGTGGCTTGTTGCGCAAACACGCTTTACAGGATCACAAAACAACAACGGCGTGCAATCGGCATATTGTGTTACAAGCGCAACACCAGACTCATTAGTTATAAGTCCGTCAACATCGTTGAACGATGGCTTTGTATATCCCGTGCCACAATCACTTTTTGTAACTATACGTACATTGTTTGTATGTGTTTGGCGGCTTAATACCAAATGGGAAATTTCAATCCCCACCGCGCCGCACAACCTGCGATAATTTTCTTCTACCGCACAAAAATCGTCGCCGCCCAAAAAACTTGTATTCATTGTAGCAAACTGTCCGCTACTGACACCTCCCAACCGCGTTGAAAATGTGTGTCGTACTGCTTTACACGCCTCAAGTCGAGGAAAGGTAATATAACACAAGTCACCCATTCTATTAATTTTTAAATTATTACTGTTCATTCGCAGCCTCTATCTCTTGTAAAAGTCGATTTGATTTAACAATAAGTCGATTATACTCTAATTCCCCAAGCCGCGCAGCGATTGTTTGCAACGCTTTATCAATTTGCGGTGGCCTAAAATCAGGAGAATGTGTATCGCTTGCAATATATGTTACATATCTTCCTTTAATCAATTTTTCACAAAGTCGCGCTGTTTCCTTCGATACCACGGCACTTGCGTTTATATGCGCTACGGCATATCCGTCGGCTATAAGCTTTAGCAATTTTTTATATCCTGAAACTTTGTTATACCGTTCAATATGTGCAAGAATAGGTATTAATCCCTGACGTTCATTAATATCAATTATATCTTGCAAAACAATTTTCGTAATAGGCGCGCCGTAAGGCAACTCTAACAGCAAATAATTTGTTCCGCTTATTACAAACTGCTTTATTGCGCTGCTTTTTCCCACACCGCTAAAATATCTAAGCTCGCATCCCAAGAAAACACGCGGCAGGTCCTGTTGCGAAATTGCAGATTGCAATTCAACGTATGATTTTTGAGTCAAATTAATAAAATCTTCTGCATTATCGCTATCAGGATAAAAATGCGGTGTTGCTATAACGGCGGTTACCCCCTGTGATTTAAGCATCCCGAGTAGCTCGACAGACATTTGTATATCGCTTGCGCCGTCATCGACAGCGGGTAATATGTGTGAATGTATATCAAGAAAAGTCATACTTTACCTTCTTTGCAAAAAATCGGGAAAACGCCTAAGGTTCTCCCGATTTTTAAAAATTTACTGCTGTGTATCTGTTGTACTATCAGGGGTTTTTAACGTTGGCGCTTTACCATAACCGTAACCGTAACCATAGCCGTAACCGTAGCCGTATTTTGAATATCCATATTTACGATAGTATGCATATTTACGGTAGCCGTACTTACGATAGCTATAACCTCTTGATTTTGGATTTGCCGCATTCATAATGGCGCCAAGCAAATTAATATTTGCAAACTTGGCAGATTCAATAGCGCGGCTGATAGAATCAGTAGGTGTTACCTGATCTTTTACTACCAACACAAGTCCCGCTGTTTGCGGAGCAATAACCAATGCATCGGTTACTACGTCAACAGGTGGAGTATCAATAATAACATAACTGTATTCCTTACCTACGGTGTCAATCAATTCCTTAAATCTTACCGAACCCAAAAGCTCCGATGGGTTAGGTGGAACCTGACCTGCGGTAATAACATCAAGCGTGTTACTGATATGGTTAATAACCTCTGTATACTTGTTAAAGCCTGCAAGAATATTTGAAAGTCCTGCATTGTTTTCTATTTTCATTTTTTTATGAATAGAGCTTTTACGCATATCGGCATCAATAAGCAACACCTTATCACCAAGCTGAGAAAAAGCAATAGCCATATTAACCGACGTTGTTGATTTACCTTCACCGGCCTCAGGACTTGTAATACCAAACACCTTAGACTCGCTTGCAGATAACAAAAACGTAAGATTTGTACGAATCGTTTTGTACGCCTCTACTACAGCAAATGGGACATGGCGTGACTCGCTTATATTCATAACAGACTGTTTATTATCGGCCTTTTTCTTAATACGCACTGCCATAGCCCCCCTTACTCTTAGATTTTTTGTAGCTGCTTGATTCTACATTTTCAAAATCAGGAACAGCGCCCAAAAGCGGAACGTCAAAGCTGTTTGTAAAATCTTCTTCGCCCTTAATAGCGCGGTTAGTAGATTCTATAATAAATAGAATGGCATACGCAACAACTGCGCCAATAACGCCCGCAATCAAGGTTGATTTTACGGTTTGTGGATATGTTTTTACCGATTTTATTGCAGTAGATGCAACCTTAGCTATAGAATGTGGAATATATTCAGGTATGTATTCGCAAGAAACTTCCACAAACTTGTTGGCAACGCGCATAGCCTCTTTCGGATCTGTACTTGAGAAGGTTACGTCAATAAAGAGCGTATTATCACCTCTTCTGGCAACGCTCGTTCTACCCATAAGATTTTGATAATTGTATTCTTTACCCAACTGGTCAGCAACATCCTTATAAATATCAGGAGTTTTTAAAATATCAATTACCGTTTCTGCCAAATATAAAGAGGCCGAAAGGTCACTTGCCGAAACTGTACTTTTGTCACTGTAAACTGTTACCGCGCCGTTTGTGGCAATAATAGATGCCGTTGCGCTATACGATGGTGTAATAAAGAATTTGCAGTAGCTAAACACTGCCGCAGCACAAACCATTGCAGCCAAAAGAAGTATCCACAATCTATGCCATGCTAACATGACAAGGTCCATAATATTTATAGTTTTTTCTTCCATTATATTCCTCTTCTCATAAAATATCTATTCATACACAAAGTATAATACCATCTTTATGTTGTTTTTTCAAGGGTTTATTTTGCATATTTAGTATACAAATTTATTTGGTCAAAAACGGTAGGACGCAATCCCTGACCCTTAAGTGTTACGCACACATATTCCGTACCAGCATCACTCTGACCAAAAGAAGCAATACAGTATCCTGATTCATTTACAAAACCGGTCTTTCCGCCCAAAATATCCGAACCTTCAGGTTCGGTGCCGTACATATAACTAAAAAGCGTACTGGTTAGCGGAATTCCATCGGGGTTTTGAGGTGTTGCGGCGGTTGTATACTGATAGGTCGAAAGAATCTTTTTACACAACTCATTTTGCATTGCCGCGCGTATTATAACCGCCATATCCTCAGCCGTGGTATAATGTTCTTTGTTGAAAAGACCGCTCGCATTGGTGAAATGAGTATCCTTAAGGTTAAGTTCTTCTGCCTTTTTGTTCATAAGTTTTACAAACGCTTCTTCGCTTCCTGCAATTTTAATTGCAAGTCCCGCCGTAGCATCGGCGCCCGAGGGTAAAATAGCACCATAAAGCATATCGGTCATATTAACCGACTCTTGATCCTTAAAGCCCGCAATGGTGGCGCCTTGTTCAAAAAAAGGATCGGTTACTTCATAACTAAATGTAAATGTATCGTTATAGTCTATTATATAATCGACCGCCGTTAGCATTGTCATTATTTTTGTTGTCGATGCAGGATAGCATCTTTCTGTTGCATTCCGCGAAGCCACAACCTGATTGCTTTTGCAGTTTATGACAATTATACTTTGACTTACAATATCACTTGATATTTCTTCAGTATCGGAAGTATACTCCGCAAAGTAGTTTACCTTTGTCTCTGTGGGCTTTTCTACATCGCTTACAACTTTGTTGGTATTATTAATATTCGATGTTGCGCCTTCTTTGCTTGATTTTTTTGGTATAGCAATCACTACAGCAACTAATGCAACTAACAAAATAGCAACAACATAAACCTGCGGTCTGATTTTTAAAGAAAAATTCTTCTTTTTTTCGTTTGGTTTTTCGTCCGATGCTTTAGTTGTGGGCATCGATTGATTTTTAATTTGTTTTTCAATGGCGGAAAAATATTCGCCGTAATCTTTGTTATTAAATTGTTCGGACATATTTTTCCACCTTTAGATTTTTAATTTATGCTAAAATTTGCGTCCGGCTCCGCCGCCGCCAAACGAACCTCCGCCGCCGCGAAAACTACCGAATGACCCCGATGAACCACCAAACCCGCCGCCGTGAAAATGATTGCCGCCAAAAAATCTTGGCGCTCCAAATAAAAACAATCCACCCCGTCGGCCAAAAGCTGTTACATAAATCACAACAATAATTATAAGAACTAACCAAGAAATTGCTACCTTCTCGGCGCTTACCTGTTCTTCGCTTTGTGATATAACATTCATTGGGACATAGTTTTCTGACGGTTGCATACCGTATTCGATATATACTTCGTTTACAATGGCATTGTAAATTCCCAACAAACCCGCCGAGAAATTATTGTTTGAAAAATACGAGATACCATAGGTGTCAATTATTCTACCCGTTTTGCTATCCGGCAAGGCACCTTCAAGACCATAACCTACGGAAATGTATATTTCACGATCGGATTCCGACAATAAAATTACAACACCGTTATCCTTATCTTCGGCACCAACTCCCCATTCGCGACCTATTTCCAAAGCGTAATCGGCCGCTTGTTTGCCGTCAAGACTTTCAACCGTTACAACAACCGCCTGCGCAGTAGTGGCTTCGTGCAGCGCCGCGCCGCTTGTGTATATGGTGTTGGCATCTGCCTCGGTTAAAACCTGTGCAAAATCGTTGACAAAAAACTTTTCGGTAGGTGTTGGAAGCTGCGCTTTTGCACTTTTTCCACAAGAACAAAGCGAGCATAAAATAATAAGTGTTAAAGTAATCGCCGCTAATCTTAAAATTATATTTTTCATATTAACTAAAGTCTACGGTAGGCACCTGATTTGCTGATTCGTCCGCTTCAAAATACTCTACCTGCTCAAAACCAAAAATTCCTGCAACTATGCTGCCAGGAAAGCGACGTACAGATTTGTTGTAAACCTGCGCAGCGTCGTTATAGTCTTTTCGAGCTACTGCGATGCGGTTTTCAGTTCCTGCAAGCTCGTCTTGTAGTGCCTTGTATTGTTCGTTTGCTTTAAGCTCGGGATATGCTTCGGTTACTGCGTTCACCCATATATCAATAGCACTATCAAGCTGAGCGCTTGCCTGTGCTTGCTCTGCGGCTCCCTGAGCAGCAGCCACCTTAGAACGCGCCTCGGTAACAGCAGTAAGCGTTGATTGCTCATAATCCGAATATCCTTTTACCGATGCCACAAAGTTTGGTATTAAGTCTGCTCTGCGCTGAAGTTGAACAGATATTGTTGATTGAGCAGTTTTTACCGCCTCTTCTTTGTCGACAAAACCGTTATATGAGCCTGTGAGCGAAATTGCAATAATTGCAACTAAGGCAACAACCGCTATTATAGCTATTAAACCTTTTTTCATTTTTTAATCTCCTTTACAAATTCTTCTATTCTGCGAAGCGCTTCGATTATGTGCTCTGTACTATAACAATACGATGCTCGCACAAATCCCTCGCCGCCTTTACCAAACGCCGTACCTGGTACAACGGCTACATGCTTTGCTTCGAGCAATCGCTCACAGAACTCTTCACTTGTAAGCCCTGTACTCGCGATACACGGAAAAGCGTAAAACGCACCCTTTGGCTCTCGGCAAATAAGTCCTGCTTTGTTAAATCCGTCTACAATAAGTCGGCGACGACGATTGTACTCTGCCTTCATATCAGCAACCGCCTCGTCACAGTTTTTGAGTGCCTCTATGGCAGCATACTGTGCCGTGGTGGGCGCGCACATTATTGCAAATTGATGAATTTTTGTAATCTGCGAAATTATTTCCGCAGGTCCGCAGGCAAAGCCCAATCGCCAGCCTGTCATAGAAAACGTTTTTGAAAAACCGTTTATCAGTATTGTGCGTTCGCACATACCTTCAATAGATGCGATAGAAACGTGCGGTTTTTCGGAAAAAGTAAGCTCTGAATAAATTTCATCTGATATTACTAAAATGTTAGTATCTCGCAAAACCTCTGCCAAGGCCTCTAAATCCTTTCTTTCCATAATTGCGCCTGTAGGATTACAAGGGTATGGCAATATAAGGGCCTTGGTTTTTTTGGTTATTGCATTTTTAAGCTGTCTGGGAGTTACCTTAAAATCGTTTTCGGCAAGTGTTTCGATTATTACCGGCACACCGCCGCAAAGCGTGGTTATCGGCTCATAACACACATATGAGGGTTGAGGGATAATAACCTCGTCACCCGGTGTTATAATCGCACGAAGCGTAGCATCAATTGCCTCACTGCCGCCTACCGAAATAAGTATTTCGTGTGATGGGTCATACTCCACATTGCATTTACGGTTAATATAATTTGAAATTTCACGTCTAAGCTGTTCCAAACCTGAGTTAGAGGTATATTTAGTTTTTCCCTTTTCAAGCGAGGTTATACCTGCTTTTCTTACCAACCAAGGTGTTTGAAAATCAGGCTCGCCCACACCCAAGGATATAACATCGTCCATTGTGGCGGCTATATCAAAAAACTTTCTTATACCAGAGGGTTTTATGCTTTGTACGGTATTAGACAGTATTTTTGAATAGTCTATCATAGCAAAAACGTCCCCCTATCGTCTTTTTCGGTTTCGATAAGTTTAACATCCATCTCTTTATAGCGTCGCATAACAAAATGTGTTGCGGTTGATGTAACCGAATCGATAGTTGCAAGCTCACGTGCAACAAAACGTGAAACCTCCTGTAAATTTTTACCCTTTACAACAACGTTAAGATCATATCCACCCGACATAAGATATACTGCTTCTACCTCGGGATATGAAGCTACCTTTTCAGCAACCTCCTCAAAACCTAAATCAGCCTTTGGCACAACGTTTAACTCAATTATCGCAGAAACTCTTGTTGCATCTATCTTTTCCCAGTCAATAACGGTTTTATATCCACAGATTACACCCTCCTTTTGGAGCGTGTCAATCTCTGCCGCTACCGCCTCGGGAGTCGAAGCAGTCATCGTGGCAATTTGCTCTACCGTATATCGTGCATTAGCACCAAGCAATTTTAAAATTTCATTTCTCATAACTAATGACCTCCTAATGAGTTTATCACCTATAATCTATATTATTATAATAAAAATATAGCAATTCGTCAATATAAAATAAAGTGTATTGAAAACACAAAAGATATATGTTAAAATAAAATGATTAAACTTTTGGCGGTGATTTTATGAGTGAACGCACAATTGCGGCTATAGCCACACCTTTAGGTGAAGGCGGTATAAGCGTTATACGAATTTCGGGCGATAATGCAATAGATGTTGCCGAAAAATGCTTTTGCACCTTTTCAGGCGAAAAGTTATCAAATCTTGGTGGCTATCAAGCGGCATACGGCAAGGTTGTTGATAACGAAAAAGAAGCTCTTGACGATGCTGTAGCACTTGTTTTTCGCGCGCCAAAAAGTTATACGGGTGAAAATGTTGTAGAAATATCGTGTCACGGCGGTACAGTGGTTGCAAGACAGGTTTTACGACGTGTTTTAGAATGTGGTGCTACGCTTGCCACGGGCGGTGAATTTACAAAACGCGCATTTTTAAACGGTAAGCTTGACCTTACTAAAGCCGAGAGCGTTATGGGGTTAATTTCTGCGCGCAGTGATGCGGCAGCCAAAATATCTCGTGGCGCACGTGAAGGGCGAATAAGCCGCGATACCGAGGATATTTTAAATAAATTACTTGAAACGGCTGCATCGCTTGCGGCGTTTGCCGATTACCCCGACGAAGATATCCCCAACCTAAACGAAGAAAACTTTGCAAAATTGCTTGACGAATGTTACGCAAAATGTGAAAAATTGATTTCTACCTACGATGCAGGTCGTATAATTCGCGAAGGCATAAACTGTGCAATCGTTGGTAAACCAAATGTTGGTAAATCAACACTTATGAATATGCTGTGCGGAAGTGATCGTTCTATTGTTACCAATATTGCAGGCACTACGCGTGACGTAGTTGAAACGACCGTCAACGTTGGGGATATTACACTCAATCTTGCCGATACTGCAGGTATTCACGAAACGGATGATACCGTAGAGCAATTTGGTGTAGACCGTGCAAAACAAAAAATAGATAACGCCGAATTGTTGCTTGCGGTTTTTGACTCGTCTTTACCGCTTGACGATGATGACAAAAAACTGCTTTGCAGTATTCGTGATAAAAAGTGCATTGTTGTACTTAACAAAACCGACCTTACACCCGTTTTAAATAAAAACGAACTAAATGAATTTGAAATTATAGAAATTTCCGCAAAATCAGGAAGCGGTTATAATACGCTTTGCTCCGCTATAAACCACATTTGCAAAACCGCGATGCTCTCGCCCGATGATACTATCCTTATAAACGAGCGTCAAAGAGATTGTGTAAATCGTGCTTTAAATGCCGTAAGTGCGGCGCGTGATGCACTTAATATGGGTATGACGCTTGATGCTGTGGGCGTTTGTGTTGACGACGCCATTGCAGCTTTATTAGAACTTACAGGTAAGCGTGTTACAAACGAGGTTTGTGATGAAATATTTAAAAGATTTTGTGTAGGCAAATAAAATCAAAGAGGATTTTTATGATAAAAGAGTATTTAGCAGAACAATATGATATAGCCGTAATTGGTGGCGGACACGCAGGTATTGAGGCAGCACTTGCCCCTGCGCGTCTTGGACTTAAAACGGTTATGTTTACAATAAATCTTGACTGGGTAGGCAATATGCCATGTAACCCGTCCATTGGCGGCACAGCAAAAGGTCATCTTGTTCGTGAGCTTGATGCCTTGGGCGGCGAAATGGGTAAAGCAGCCGATGCCACAACACTACAAAGCCGTATGCTTAACCGCGGCAAAGGCCCTGCGGTTTATTCACTACGCGCGCAGATTGACCGCCGCGAATACTGTAGTTATATGAAACACGCGGTAGAAAAGCAAAAAAACCTTGATGTTAAACAGGCCGAGATTGTACATATTGAAAAACGCGATGACGGACTTTGGCACTGCATTACCCGTCTTGGCGCCGACTACGCGTGCAAATGCGTAATTCTTGCAACCGGCACCTTTTTAGGTGGCAGAATTTATATAGGCGAAGTCAATTACGAAAGCGGTCCCGACGGCAACTTCCCCGCAACCGAGCTTGCCGCTTCACTCAAAAAGCTTAACATTCCGCTTCGCCGTTTTAAAACGGGTACTCCCGCGCGTGTAGACCGCGCAAGCATTGATTTTTCAAAGCTTGAAATTCAGGATGGCGATGAAGATACCGTTCCCTTTAGTTTTTCAACCACCGAAAAGCCACAGAACAAGGTTGTTTGTCACATTGGATATACAAATGATGATACCAAAAAGGTAATACTTGAAAATTTACACCGTTCACCGCTTTATGCCGGTGATATTGAGGGTGTGGGACCACGATATTGCCCAAGCATTGAAGATAAAATAGTTCGTTTTGCTGATAAACAACGTCACCAAATGTTTGTTGAGCCTTGCGGAGAAAACACCGAGGAAATGTACCTACAGGGTATGTCCTCCTCGCTACCCGAAGAAGTACAGCTTAAATTTTACCGTACTATACCCGGTCTTGAAAACGTAAAGGTTATGCGCACGGCATACGCTATAGAATATGATTGCATCGACCCGTTAGCACTTTATGCTACGCTCGAAATAAAAGAACAACCGGGTCTATACGGTGCAGGTCAGTTTAACGGTTCGTCGGGCTATGAAGAAGCCGCCGCCCAGGGATTTGTAGCGGGTGTAAATGCCGCTCACAAAATACTTGGATTAGAGCCGCTTGTACTTTCGCGTTCCTCTTCATATATTGGTACGCTTATAGATGACCTTGTAACAAAAGGTTGCTCTGATCCATACCGTATGATGACCTCGCGTAGTGAATACCGCCTATTGTTACGTCAGGATAATGCCGATGAACGACTAATGCCTACAGGTTACGGCCTTGGTCTTGTAAGCGAATACGAATACAATCGCTTTTTAGAACGCAAAAAGCTTAAAGAGCAAGAAATTGAGCGTGTTAACAACACATTTTTTGCTCCAAGCAAGGCTCTTAATGAATTGCTCGAAAGCCGAGGCACCGCGCCGCTTACTACAGGCTGTCGCCTTGCCGACCTTATAAAGCGCCCCCAGCTCGACTACAAGTGTTTGGCTCCTTTTGATAAAGAACGTCCCGAACTTCCCGACGATGTTTGTGAAAAGGTAGAGGTGGAAATTAAATACGAGGGATATATCAGTCGTCAGCAAGCACAGGTTGACGAAATGCTCCGCCTTGAAAACAAAGCGTTGCCTAAGGATTTTGACTACACCACAATCAAAGGTCTTCGTCTTGAAGCTGCAGAAAAGCTTAATAAAATCAAACCCGAAAACATTGGTCAGGCATCACGCATATCGGGCGTTAGCCCTGCCGACGTATCGGTGCTTTTAATTTATCTTTCAAAGTAGAGGTTTGTATGATTAACTTTAACATCGAAAAAATCGTTCCCTTATGCGAAAAGTTTGGTTTAACTCTTGATAAAATGGCTATCGAACGTCTTAACACATACGGTAATATGCTGGTTGAATGGAACGAAAAAATGAACCTTACAGCCATAACCGAGCCGCAAGAGGTTCTTTACAAGCATTTTTTAGATTGCCTTTTATTCTTTAAAAACGTTGATGTGAAAAAAGGCGCCAAAATTATTGATGTTGGCACGGGCGCCGGTTTTCCAGGAATGGTACTTAAAATTGCACGTCCCGATATAGAACTAACACTTATGGACGGACTTAACAAGCGTCTTACCTTTTTAAATGCTGTGCTTTCCGAATTAAAGCTTGATGCCAAAACTGTTCATATGCGCGCCGAGGACGGCGGCAAATCACCCGTCTACCGCGAAAAGTATGACATTGCTTGCGCGCGTGCGGTTGCCAACCTGCCTGTACTGTGTGAATATTGCATTCCGTTTGTAAAGGTTGGGGGACAGTTTGTTGCTATGAAGGGTTCCGCCGCAGGCGAAGAATTGGATACCGCAGGCAATGCATATAAAACGCTCGGCTGTCAAAAAGCCACTATTATATGTGAAAATTTGCGAGAAAATGAGGCTCGAGCCTTTATAATTGCAAAAAAAACATCGCAAACTCCGCCAAAATATCCTCGTATGGGAGGAAAAATAGCAAAAAGCGCCTTATAAAAAGGTGCTTTTTTGTTTTTAATGTCGTTTTTTAACGAGCGATTATGCTTTACAAAAGCATTTTTTTAAATTAAACTTTTAATCGTAGGAGGTGCTGTGATGCATACTTTCGCCGATAAAAAATTATTAATGCTAAAACCCGACGACATAGTAACAAATCCCAACCAGCCGCGACGTCACTTCGATACATACGAGCTGCAATCCCTTGCCGATTCAATATCGGCAAACGGAATAATACAACCGCTTACCGTCAGAAAAGGTGAAAACGGCAAATTTTTGCTTATAGCGGGCGAAAGAAGATTACGCGCCGCAAAAATCGCAGGACTAAGACGTATCCCCTGTGTGCTACACCGCACAAACGATTTAACCGCATCGCTTTATGCCATTACCGAAAATCTTCAGCGGTGTGACCTTAATTGCTTTGAAGAAGCGCTTGCCATCCAATCTCTTATTAATGACTTTCGTCTTACGCAAGCAGAGGTTGCAATACGTCTTGGAATGGCAAATTCTACCATTAGCAACAAACTGCGGCTTTTAAAATTATCTCCACAAATTCAAGAGCGAATATTGTCGGCAAATTTGACCGAAAGGCACGCAAGGGCGCTTTTGCGACTGCCGCCCGAGCAGCGTGAAAATGCGCTTGATAAAATAATCGCCGACGGATTAAATCTTACTCAAAGCGAATCGTTGATAGAAGAAATTATTAACCCGACCGCTCTTGAAGACAAAAATCTTGAGATATTACAAAAACCAATCAGAAAATCAGCCATTGGTGATATCAAGTTGTTTTCAAACAGCTTGTCAAAACTGCTTTCCACCATGCAAAATGCAGGAATTGCGGCAAACTCTAAAAAAAGAGAAACCGAAAATTACGTGGAATATAAAGTACGAATATTTAAAAACTCACCTCAGGCTACACAGCTTAAAATTTGTTAAAATTCGCTTTGATGCCTTCGTCCCCTTGGCATCCGAGCGGTTTTATAAAAGCCTTTGGCGGTTTCTGCACTGCCGTCAAAGGCGCCCACCATATTCATCCCCATACACAAACAACCTCTCTTACGAGAGGTTGTTTGTGTATTGTTTTATTTATTGTTTTTTAATTCATCTACTTGTTTTTGCAATAGAGCAACATTTTGTATAAGTGTTTTTATTTCGCGATGTTGTTTTGATGCAATTGAAGTGAGGGTTACAACCAAAAGCAGTATAAAGAATATAAATGCCATAAAAATTGCATTTATATATGATGCTACACCTATAACTTCAGCCAAAAACTCTACCAGCTTGGGAAATGCGACCATTATAAGCAAAACAACCGCCATAAACATCCACAAAAGTGAATATTTTAAAGTAAAACTCTTTTTTCTAAGTAAAACAAATATCAATACTACATATATCATTATAGCTATCAATAACGATATTCTAAGTCCTAATCCCATTACTTTTTACCACCTTTATATGTTATTCTGTAAAGCAAAATTGCCAATGAAACCTTTATCATATAATAGATCGATTTAAAGGGACTGATCGAGGACACCCCGCCCTCCCGCTCACGCATAACAACCGGGGCCTCAACAACCTTACCGCCATGCAATGTTACAGCGACGATTGCCTCTGGTTCGGGATAATCGTCGGCATATTCTTTTGAAAAGAATTCTATATATTTACGATTTGCAACTCTAAAGCCGCTTGTAACGTCCTTTACATTCGCTCCGCAAACCATACGGATAAGTGTGCTTAAAAAGTTTATTCCAAATCGACGCATACCGCTTGATTGAAACCCCTCTTTAGTGATAAACCGAGAGCCAACCGCCATATCGGCATTCTCTTTTTCTAAAATCTCTATCATCTGAGAAATATACTGTGGGTCGTGCTGACCATCGCCGTCTATTTGCACCGCATAATCATAGTTGTTACGATGCGCATAGATGTAACCACTTTGCACACCGCCGCCTATTCCGAGATTGCAACATAAATCTAAATAATTATAATTGTTTTCTTCACAGATTTGTGCTGTGTTATCGGTTGAACAGTCGTTAATAACAATATAATCGTATTGTGGGCAATTTTGCTCTATGTCGGCTATAACACGCTCGATATTTTCGCTTTCATTATATGCCGGAATAATAATAAGCACCTTCATTTTACTTCCCCTTTTTATTTTACTAAACTTTCTAATTTTTCTGCAGTTTTCTGCCAAGTAAAGCCATCTAAAAGCTTTTGATATGCATTATCACAAGCCGTGCTGCGATATTCTTTATTAAGCGCCTTTTCTATAGCAAGCTTTGTTTCTTGCGCCGAATTACCCATCGTTATTATACCATATTCGTCGCTTGTTATAAGTTCGCGCGCACCGCCGTTATAGGTGGTTATAACAAATGTATTGGTAGCTACTGCCTCTAATACAGACGTAGACATTCCCTCCGACACCGAGGGTAAGCAATATATATCCGACTGCCTTAAAAGTGAAATAATATGCTCAAAATCAACCTGACCTAAAAATATGATGTTGTTGGTTGAGTGTTTTTTAAGCTCGTCCATTTCGGGACCGTCGCCTGCGTAGATTAAATATACATCGTCGCGGTTAAGCGCATTATACGCATCAAGCAGTTCGTAAACGCCCTTTATTTTAAGCAATCTTCCAGTAAAGGCTATCACAGTTGCATCATCAGGAATATTCAATTCATTTTTATAATCGCAAACGGGCTTGGCCTCTAATTGTTTTATGTTTTCTATATCAACAGCATTGTAAAGCGTTCCCTTGGATTTTATACCAAAATGCTCCGACCACTTGCCTGCCGCATTTGACACAGCGTAATAATCTTTACATTTTTTCTTTAGCAGCATAGTTACAAAATGCTCAACGTGCGCAACAGCAAAATCTAAAATTTTATTGTCTACCGAAAGATGTGTAGAGCCGTGTTCAATCGTTATACATTTAATTCTTTTTTTGTTTGCAAAATTTGCCGCATAAAGACTATGAATATAGAATCTTGCATTTATAACAACTAAATCAAAATGCTTATGTGACAGTTTTTCATCCAACTCTTTAAATTTTGCATTTTTGTTTAAAATCGGATATCTGCCCTTCATAAAATTATAACACGGCATACGGAATATTTCTATTCCGTTTTCATCAACTTCATAATAAGGCAAATCAAAAACATTTGATGTTACAACCGTAACCGAATGACCGAGTTTTAAAAGTTGCTTTGAAAGATTATAAACGTATCGCTCAACGCCACCAAGATTGGGTAGATAGTTAGCACAAAAAAGACAAAAATTCATAAAACATCACTCTATTATTGTATTATTAAAGATAAGCAATATATCATTACAACCATATTCATAGCGCTTGCGGCAAATATAAGCCTTGATCCGATATTCTTTTTGGTAACAATTGTATTATTTCTTGCAGCAACAATGAGTAATGGCAGCGCCGGTATAAAATATCTACCCTGAACACCTAATATCTGTGTGCTTCCCATAGGCGTCCAATCTATCAGCAAAAGCATTTCTACCAACAGGAATACTATACCGAACAATACAACCGAATAAATTCTTTCCAAAAATCTAAACGGAGTCGGTTCGTCCTCACTACGCATAAACGACAACGCCACCAATACAAAAAACGGAATCGCCATAAACCACGGGGTTTGCATCTCGAAAAATCCAAAATATGAGATTATAGATTTAGCATAAAAATCTCCCAATTCGACAATTGTATTAAACAGCATATTTATGACCTGAGGTATATGCGCAAAAATATATGATAGATTAAATCCGGTTGTTTCAGAATTGGTAACTGTATCCGCCGTTAATTTAGATGCGTTTTGCATTTGTAATATCAATATTGATGCAACCGCTATTACACCGATTATACATTTAAACGCAAAATGCCATTTTGGTTTTGCAAAACGGTCTTTAGGTATTATTAGTAACAGTGCAGCAACACCTATGTAAACAACCTTTTGCGGAATAACCAAAACTATCATAAGAGTCAGCAATAACAATTGTTTCCATCCGATTGTTTTTTTATCATATATAAGCTTAATAATATACGCAAAAACAAGCAATACACCACCATAAGTAAACGCATCATACGACATTGATGACATAATGTGGAGGTTAATAGGCAATAAAGAAATTGCCGCTAATCCTGTTTTTCCAAACGGTATAATTTTGATTGCAAAATAAATCATCACTATGCATTGAATAATATTAAACAATCTTCCTATTTGAAATGTCCAATATGGACCTATACCTAAAATTCTAGACAATGAAATACCAATAGAAGGCACCAGATAAACAACTGTCTTATTCGTCATATATCCATAATTTGTAGTTATTATTTCATTGTCATTACAAGATAAACGATTATAATCACCATCGATTATATAGTCTTGTGTATATAATGAATTGTTTCCGTGACTGCAATAATCATAATCATCCGCTCTCATACGAAGTGCCCATTGTTCATCTTTAAAATCAAGCATTAGCTGATTTGAAACATGGTATGCTGCCCTATAATGAGAAAACTCATCGGGCACCGTAAAAGGTGGAAAAATGAATAAACACGCCACACAGAAAAAAGCCAACATCATAGCGCAGAGTCCGGATATACTTATCTTTTTATATTTAACAAGCAAAACAAAAGCAGAAAGAAACAATATTCCGACAATAACAAATACCCAATATAAAGTGTACTTTAGCTGGTTTCTCATTGTGCGTACGTCTACTACTATATTGGTAGACATTTGTTTTCCGTCAAGTGTACATTTGCTGTTTTCTATCACTGTTGAACTGTTTGTTGAAACAGTGAAATCCCCGTCCTGAGCAGTAAGCTTTATTTTTAGTTCTGATTCTTTATCAAGCATAATCTCTTTTGGCAAATCTATGTAAGTGTATCCACTTAAATTTATATCTGCTGCCGAGAGAGTTGTTTCTGTTTTTTGATCGACATATTCAAGATTTATCTTGATATTACATTTGGGTGACACTCCACTTATAAACATTCCCAGTTGTTTGTAAGATAGTGTCTTAATTTTATATTGTTGTGTTACAGTTTGCCCTTCGGATACCGTTATTCTATCATCAAAACCGGTTACCTCCCCTACTGTATAGGAATGTTTGGGAAGATTTTTGTTATTGTTTATTCTATAGCAATAAAAAGCAACCGCTACCGCAAGAACAGCCAAAATAATTGTTATTGCACATATCAAACTTTTTTTCTTCTCCAAAAACTCAAACACCTTCATTTTTAACGCCCCTATTAATATTAATTACAAACAATACAAACATCACAGCAAAAAGCAATACCATCTCGCAAAGATACGAAAGTGCTGCCCCCATAAGTCCCCATTTTTTTGTCATTATATCGGGCGCCACAAGTGCAAAAGCTGTTGTAACCCCGTAAGCTACAAGACACAGCACTTGTTTTCTCATAGTTGTAAACAGCGTCAACGTTAATGTGCTTGCAGCACTGAATCCACCCGAAAGCAATAACACCATAAATATGGATCTTTTATCAGAAAGGTTAGTGTTATAAAGCAATTCTAACACGGGTATTCCCAACAAATATCCACCAAGCAGTGCCGCAACAGTAACCAGCACTACCCACAAATAAAGCTTAACCACCATTTTTTTAAAACTTTTTATATTTCCGCTTACCCAATCAGACGAAAGAGTAATAAGCTGCGGTCTAAAAACAAACAAGCTTAAAAGATTTATTACAAAAACAGGCATAACTAAATAACCGTAATGTGCCTGCTCGATTTTGTTTAAGGTTAGTTCAATTGCATACTTAGGAGAATTAAAAATATATTGGTGCAGAAACGATGCTAAAAATAGCGGTAGCGCACATAAAAACATATTTTTTTGTGTTTTTAAATCAAATCGTGGCCTAAACGCAGCAAAATTATTATTATACGGCACATCATACACAAAAATCCATATGATCACTGCTATAGGCATAACGGCTACAGCGTAAAGTAAATTCTTTGTAATAATAAGGGTTGAAGAAAATGCAACTGCCATCAAAAGCACCTGACAGGCAAGTGATTTCCCTGCTATGCTAAGATATCCGTTTCGATGTAAATTTCCTTGAAAAAGATCCGACAAAGCGCTAAAGGTCATATAGATTGTAATCGCTATCATTATGAGAATTGTGTCTCTTTCAAAACGGCGAACAACGACAAACACTGCAAAAAAAATCCACGTAATTGCTATGGTTATAAGTCTAAACATTGCAATGTGTTCAAACGAAAACTCGCGTTTTGCATCAGTAACCTGAATATTGCGCATTTCAAAAACACAAATAGTATACATCATTTGAGCAGTCGAATATGCAATCGAAAACACACCTGCTACCGCATCACCAGTAACATAACTAACAACAATCATCAACACGAGTGACACCAGCGCATTTGTAAGACTACCTATCATATTAAATATAAAATTATTTTTTTGAGATTCCTGAGGCAATTTATAAACAAAACTTTTCATATATCCTCCAAGACTATATAGTCAATCGTATTATATCACAGCATTGCTTTTTTTTCAATATTCTTCTGTTGTGTTTTTGTTGTGCTTCTGTTGTGTTTTTGTTGTGCGGGTTGTTTGGTTGACAAAACAGCTGTGTTTTGATATACTTTGATCGTACAATAAACATTATCTTTTGTAGGGGTTGATAATTTTGGCAGGGCAGTACGATCCGGAAATTTTAAGAAAACTTCAATTGTGCGAGCTTGAAATTTTAAATGATTTTATTAAGGTTTGTGAAGAAAATAATCTCACATATTTTGGCTTTGGCGGAACCGGTATCGGCGCACTAAGGCACGGTGGATTCATCCCGTGGGATGATGATATCGACCTTTGTATACCACGTGCCGATTATGTAAAGGCGATGGAAATTTTTGAACGCGACTTTGCCGATAAATACACGGTTGTAAGCGCAGAAAAATTCAATGATTTTCCCGTTATGAATACCCATATTATAATAAACGATTCTAAATTCATAACCGCAGAAGATAAACGTGGTAATTATCCTAAAGGAATTTTTTTGGATATTTTTCCTGTTGACAATGCACCTGCTGATGAAACACTTAGAAAAAAATATATGCGCAAGGCTTGGTTTTTAAGTAAGCTATTAATTTTAAAGCATCTCCCTTTTCCAAATCTACCTCTTACAGGAATTAAAGCAAAAATTGCTCACTGCGTTACAGCAACTGCCTGGTTGTTTCTTAATGTTTTTTTTATTTCGCATAAATTTCTTTACAATCTTTGCCTTAAAGAGTGCACAAAATACAACCATCAGGAAACAGGTGTATGGGCATATAGCTGCGACACCGTTGCCGATGCTTCTGTTTTTGTAAAGAGTAAATCCTTACCTCTTAGAAAAGAAAAATTTGAAAATATAGAAATTTGTTTTCCAAATAACCTTGAGGAAAATCTTACCGCGCTTTATGGCGACTATATGCAAATTCCTCCTCCTGAAAAACGACACAATCACCGTCCTGATGTGTTAGAATTTCCAACCGAAAAGCCACAAAAGAATATAAACAATTGATTGCACGCCAAAGGGCATCCGAAAAAAACGGATGCCCTTTTGTTTTTTTATTTACGTATAGAAATGGATTTTTGCATTAATTCGTGAATTTTATCGCCTATTTCTACGGTGTGCGTGTTGTCGGCGGTATCAATTACCTCTAACACATCAAAATATATATCTGTTTTTCGTTTTAGTAAATTCTTTGGTATATCCTTTGTTCCCCAAAGAGTGCAAACCACAATCTTAGCCTGTGATTTTGTGGCTATTTTTAAAGCTCCGTTACGTATGGGTAGCAACTCGCCGCTAAGGCTTACATAACCTTCGGGGAAAACGGCAACCGAATTAGTTTTTTCTTTAATAAGTCGCGCTGCGCTTATTATAGTTTTGGCTGCTTCGCGGTTGTTTTCACGGTCGATAGGTAGTCCGCTTAATTTATGTAACGCTTTATAAATAAACGGAAATAAATCGCGCACTTCTTTTTTCCCTATAAAAGCGAGACGTGCGTTGGGAACTGCATAATAAATTATTGCAGGATCAAGATCATGTATATGATTACTTACAAGCAAAAACGGTTCGTCCTGAGGAATTTTTTCAAGCCCTGTCATATGCACCTTAACTCTAAGTAGTGGCAAAGCCATCTGTAAAAAGCCATTAACCATTAAACGAAAGAAATCGGTGTCTTGCGGGGGTTTGTTGAGATTAACGGTTAGTATACTTATGGCAAATACTGAAATATGCAAAATTACAAGTACAACAAAGCTTGATATTAACAAAACAGGTACGAGCCACCAAGAATGTGGCTGACCGAAAATTTCAAAAGGGATGTCCAACAACAGTGTTATAACCGCTGCTAAAAATGCGTAAATTTTAAAAATCATTTTTTGCCTCTCAATTCTGTTTTTGAACAATTTTATATTCGTCGTAAAAATTATAATACGGGCAATTAAAGGTTTGCGAGGTTAAAAACTTTGCCATTTCATCCTCATCAAGACGACAATCACAAAAATATTCATCATATTCTGCGTCGTATATATAATTGGCGCAGGTTTCGCAATTTGTACTTTTGCTTTTCACGAGCGCATCTCCTTTAAGGCGTAGTGTTATCGGTTGGATCCTCGGTTTCAGGCGGTGCAACGGGTGTGTCGGCGTCCGTACCCTCGCTTGAACTACTGTCATCCGTTATATCGGTATCCGAACCATCGGTGCTTTCACTGGATGAATTACTTGAGGTGTCGTCTTCGCTTGAAGTATCGTCTTCGCTTGAAGCATCCTCACTCGAGGTGTTTTCGTTGCTCGAGGTATCTTCTTCGCTGGATACATCATCCTCACTGCTTGTGATATCCGGTTCACTTGAAGTAACGGGTTCTTCGCTTGAGGTTGTAGTTTGTGGTGTAGATGTTGTAGACGGTGGTCTTTTGTTATTTCCGACCGTTTTACTATACCAGTCATTTTTTTCTACGGGATTTTCATTTATATATTCTTCCATCGTAACATCATCGTAAATAATGGAATTTATCATTTCTGCCGCATAATCAAGGTCATAATAAATTATAGAACCATAACCTGACGGACCCGTCATTAAAAACTCTTTTTGGTATTCAGAGGGTGGTAATCGATACTGCTCAAATGTGGGGGAGCTTAGCAATATGCTTGTTGCAAGCTCTATTATATCGCCATACGATAAAGACGTTTCACTACAGGGAATAAGTGCCTTTGCAAGCGATACATACTGTGTCTTTTTCATTGTGATTGCCTTGTTAAACAGTTCTTGCATAACATGACGTTGGCGGTCGGTTCTGCCAAAGTCATCACGCGTACCCCAAACAGTCGTACAATGACGAATACGCGCATAAGCGGTTGCTTGAACGCCGTTAAGCGTTTGCTCACCCGCAGTATGAATATAGTAATCCTTGGCATTGAGGCCCATTTCTTTACAAATTTCATCCATACAGTTGTTAAGATTTGGGTTTCCGTGTCCTTTCCAGGTAAGCTCGTCCTGAGTAATTGTTGCTGTGATACCGCCTACGGCATCAATAATATCGGTCATACCGTAAAAATTAACGGTGGCATATTCAGAAATATCAAGGTCAAACGCCTGATTTATAGTTTTTATCGCATGCTCGGGACCTTTGGAATAGGCAGAATTTATTTTACCATAATACCTTTTACCGTTATACTCCATAGGTACAAAGGTGTCACGCATTATAGAGAATATTTTTACCTTTTTGGTGTTGGCGTTGAGGCTAAGAATCATAATACTGTCGGTATTGCCTTGGAAAACCGTTTCATCGCGAGAATCAACACCAAAAAGAGCAACGTTGATAACACCGTTTTCTTTTATGTCCGAAAATCCTAAATCATCAGGATTTGTAGTAATAGAATTATAATTGTATTTAAAATAACTGAAAAACCATCCAAGCACTATAGCAATTACTAACAACAGGCTTGTAACGGTTAGCAGAGCCGCCTTTTTGCCTTTTGTTAGTTGCTTCCACCAAGCTTTAAAGCCTTTTTTGCTTGAGCTTGAACTTATATCTACAAAGGAGTGCTTGCCTCGTTTTAGGCTTGAATCGGATACAATGTCCTCGTATTCGTCCTTTTTTTTCTTCATCGAAGCAATTATTTCCTCATATTTGTCATCAAAATTAAAACCAATATTATCCTTGTTATCCATAACTGCACCACCATAAATCAGTTTAGCATTTGTTTGTAAATATCACTCTTTTTTATGCCTGTAACCTGCGCCGCTTCCTTTGCAGCAGCCGAAGCTGAAAGGCCGTTGTCCATAAGATTTTTCGCAAGCTGTACCGCAGAGTCTAAAGAATATGACTCGGCTTCCTCTTTTGCACCCTCAATTATTAAAACATATTCGCCGCGAGGTTCGTGTGTTTTATAATATTCTATTGCTTCGCTAAGACTTGTACGCATTACTGTTTCATGAATTTTGGTAATCTCGCGAACAATCGCAATTTTACGCTCGCCAAATACCTCATACATATCATCAAGCGTTCTTATAAGCTTGTGCGGAGCCTCGTAAAAAATTAACGTGCGACGCTCGTTTTTTACTTCTTGGAGATGCTGTTTTCTTGACGGTTTATTAATCGATAAAAAACCCTCAAAACAAAATCTTCCGCTGGGCATTCCCGATAAAGCCAAAGCCGTCGCAAACGCAGTAGGTCCTGGAACCGATTCTACCAAAATACCCTGCCCGTGACATTCGCGAATAAGATCCTCGCCCGGATCAGATATTGCAGGCATTCCTGCGTCGGTTACAAGGGCGCAGGTTTCTCCTTGTAAAATTCGGTCTATTACGACATTTCCGCGTTCTTTTTTATTGTGTTCAAAGTAGGCCACCATAGGCTTTGAAAATCCCAAATGGTTAAGTAATTTTACCGTCACGCGCGTATCCTCGGCGGCAATGAAATCCACTTCGCTTAGTATTCGCTGCGCGCGTGGTGAAAAATCCTCAAGATTGCCTATTGGCGTTCCTACAACATATAGTTTTCCACTCATTATAGGTATGCTTCCTTATAACTTCCGTAAATTTTAATCATTTCGTCAGAAAAATTACCGTTACCGTCCTCAACATAAAGCGTGGGCTCTATTGTAAGCGCCGTATTTGCGCAACGCTTTCCTTCTATAAGAAAGAGCCACGGTGACTTCCCCACGCACTTGCAAACGAGTCGCAGTCTTTTGGGCTCGACCTTGTATTTACGCATAAGCGCCATCACATCCGCAAGTCGTTCAGGGCGCTGACACATACAAAGTCTACCGCCTGTTTGTAAAAGTTTTGACGAAACGGCAATGATATCCTCTAACGAACATTCTACCTCGTGGCGCGCAACACTTTTTACGTTGTCCGGATTTTTAATTCCGGTGCCCGACGCTTTGTACGGCGGATTACAGGTAATCAACGTATTACTGCCAAACGGAACTTTTCCTTTTAGATCTTTTAAATCAGACAAAACGGGAACAAACCTTTCAAAACCAAATTCTTGTTTTGTAAGGTTAGCAAGGTCTATCGCCTCTTTTGAAATGTCAACACCATAAGCTGTTTGGCATTTATCATCTCGTAGCATTAAAAACGCAATAATGCCGCAACCCGTGCCTAAATCTACCGCCCTGTCGTTTTTTTTAGGGTTTGCAAAATTGGCAAGCAGTACTGCATCTGTACCAAATGTGTGATGTGGTGATACAAAAATATACCTGCCTTCTCCTATAGGCTCTTGCTTTATGCTCTGGTCCATTTTACACCTTGGGGGGTATCTTCCAAAATAATACCCATCTCTTTTAACCTGTCGCGAATTTCATCCGCAGTTTTAAAGTCGCGTGCCTTGCGCGCTTCGGTACGTTTTGCAATAAGCTCTTCTACCTCGCTATCAAGCGCTTCTGTTTTTCTGTTGTAAACAAGACCTAAAACTCCCGTAAGCTCATCAAAGATAGCGGCGCACGCGTTGAGCGTATCTTTTCCCGCTCCGCTTGCAATAGCGGTGTTAATATCGCGAACAAGTGTAAATACCGCTGCTAAAGCATCGGCTGTGTTAAGATCATCGTCCATAGCGGTGATAAATTCTTGCTTTCTTTCTTCAATAAACGCAGGAATTTCGCCGCCTTCCGCCGCGTTTTGCAAAGCAAAATCAATATTATTGCGGCAGGTGTAAAGACGTTCAAGCGCATTTTGACCCTGCTCGATAATATCAACAGAATAGTTAATAGGGCCGCGATACTGTGAAGATATCATCAAATATCGGATAGGCTCATATCCGTATTTTTCGGCAACATCGCGCACGGTAAAGAAGTTACCGAGTGACTTTGACATTTTGTGATTGTCAACATTTATAAAGCCATTGTGCATCCAGTAATGAGCAAAATCGCAACCGTTTGCGCACTCGCTTTGAGCAATTTCGTTTTCGTGATGCGGGAATATAAGGTCAAGACCGCCACAGTGAATATCGATAGTCTTGCCAAGATATTTTTCAGCCATGGCTGAGCACTCAATGTGCCAACCCGGTCTTCCCTGTCCCCAGGGTGATTCCCAATATGGCTCGCCCGGTTTTGCACCTTTCCAAAGGCAAAAGTCCATTGGGTCTTCCTTTATGTCGTCGGTAGCAATGCGTGCGCCTGCTTCGAGATCCTCGAGAGGCTGATGCGAAAGCTTGCCGTATTCGTCAAACTTTTTAGAACGGAAATATACGTCACCGCCTGCAGTATAGGCATAACCCTTTTCTACAAGCTCACCGATAATTCTCTGAATTTCATCAATATTTTCGGTAGCGCGCGGATGTGTGGTAGCCTCGCGAACATTAAGTCCTTTTGCATCTACCCAAAATTCTTTTATAAATCTTTCTGCAACCTCGGGTACAGTAATGCCCTCTTCATTTGCTTTTTTGATGAGTTTGTCATCAATATCAGTAAAATTTTGAACAAAATTTACTTTATATCCGCGCCATTCAAGATAACGGCGCAACACGTCAAATACACAAAGAGGACGTGCATTACCAATGTGGATATAATTATAAACAGTAGGTCCGCAAGCGTATATTTTAACCTCACCCGGTGTAATGGGTATAAGCTCGTCTTTGTTTCGGGTCAATGTGTTAAAAATTTTCATATAAGTTACTCCTTTATCTGCGCTTCAAGCTCTTTTAATTTTTGGTTTATACTGTCAAGTTCAAGTTGAACGGGGTCTGGTATATGAATCTGGTCAAGCGGTTGCAAGTCAACCTTTTTGCCATTTTGACGAACAACTCGCGCCGGAACACCAACTACGGTAGAATTTGGCGGAACATCCTTAAGCACAACAGCACCTGCCGCCACACGTGAATCGTCGCCTATATTTATAGGTCCTAAAACCTTGGAGCCCGCGCTTATCATAACACGGTTGCCGATAGTTGGGTGACGTTTACCAACATCCTTACCTGTACCGCCCAGAGTTACACCCTGATAAATAAGTACATCATCACCTATTTCGGTAGTCTCACCTATAACAATGCCTGTACCGTGGTCGATAACAAGTCGGCGGCCTATGGTGGCGCCGGGGTGAATCTCTATACCCGTTTTGCGCGCCGCTTTTTGTGAAATGTATCGCGCTCTGAAAGAATGACCTTTCAAATAATGCTTGTGTGCGCGTCGGTGCATTCTAACGGCTTTAAGACCGGGATACAACAGCAAAATCTCTAAGGTTGATTTTGCCGCAGGGTCTCGGTCTTTTATAGCTTGTATATCTTCTTTTAATAGCTCAAACAATTATACCAACTCCGTGGGGTTATTTAGATGTGTTTATATAATCCTTACATTCGTTCAGATATATAAGTCCCGAAATTACGCAAAGTACTGCCGAAATCCAGAACAACACCATTATTATTATATCACAGATGGGTTGTATTTGTGAGAGGCCGAAATCAACTATCAATGTGTAGAAGAACAGCGCCGCTACAAGACCTACCATCTGACTTACAGTTTTTAGTTTTCCCCATATGTTTGCCGCAACTACAAGTCCGCTTTTAGCTGTAACAAGACGAAGTGATGACACCATAAACTCACGGAACAAAACTATAAATACTATTGTTGTTATTTGCCAACCGTACGCGCCGCCCTGAGCGGAATACAAGAACATAAATCCTAAGTAAGCAGATGTTGTAAGCATTTTATCAGCCAAGGGATCTAAAAATTTACCAAAATCGGTAACAAGATTATACTTTCTTGCCATTTTTCCGTCAATCATATCGGTAAGTGAAGCTAATGCAAAAAGCACAAGCGACACAGCATAATGGTATGGAAAATTTATAAGCATAGTAGCCATAAATATTGGGGTTGCAATCATACGCGCAAGAGTTAATTTGTTTGGTGTATTCATATTTGTTCTCCTAACAAGTCGTATTCAAGTATATCATTTATCTGAACATCAACAAAATCGCCGATAATCAGTTGCTCCTTTGCCATAAAGAAAACCTTGCCGTCAATTTCGGGGGCATCGGCTTCGCTTCTGCCGTAATAACATTTAATGTAGTCATCCCAACCCTCAATAATCACACGTTTCACAGTACCGATTTTTGCCTCGTTTTTAGAGGTGGCAATGTCAAGCTGTGTTTCCATTATATGCTCGGCGCGATCCTGCTTTACTTGTTCGTCAATCTGGTCGGAATATCCTGCGGCGATGGTGTCCTCCTCGGCAGAATACGTAAAACAACCGAGCCTGTCAAACTGAGCCTTTTTGACAAATTCGTGAAGCTCTTCGTACTGGGATTCGGTTTCGCCGGGGAAACCGGTAATAAGCGTAGTGCGAAGTGTAATATCAGGTACGGTAGCTCTAATTTTATTTACAAGCGCCAAAAGCGACTGACTGTCGCCGCGGCGGTTCATTCGTTTTAATATTTCGCTATTTGCGTGCTGAATAGGAATATCTAAATATTTTACAAGCTTTGGCTCGGTAGCGATTAACTGTAAAAGCTCGTCGCTTATACGCTCGGGATAGGTGTAAAGAGTACGCACCCACTCGATGCCATCAATTTTACAAAGTTCGCGCAAAAGCTCACAAAGCCTGCTTTCACCGTAGATGTCGGTACCGTACGCTGTCGTATCCTGAGCTACGACTATAAGCTCGCGTACGCCCTGCGCGGCTAATTCCTTTGCTTCAGCCACACAATCTTCTATAGTGCGGCTTCTCATTCTGCCACGGATTTTAGGAATTGCGCAGTAGGTGCAGCAATTGTCGCAACCGTCAGCAACCTTAAGATACGCGGTAAACGGCCAACCGCCCAAAATACGCTTGCCGTTTAAATTTAAATCCTCTTTAGGACCATAGCTGTTTTTAGCATTGCCTTCAATAGCATTTTTTACAATCTCGGCGATATTGCTATTAGAACCTATACCAACGCACACGTCTGCCTCGGGTATTTCGGTTGTAACGTCATCTTTATAGCGTTCGGCGAGACAACCTGTAACAATAACTGCCTTGCAGTTACCGTCGGTTTTATATTGCGCAGCTTCAATTATATTTTCTATTGCTTCACTTTTTGCATCTTCAATAAAACCGCAGGTATTTATAATAATTGCGTCGGCTTCCGCTTCGGGAACGCCTATTTCAAAGCCTGCTTGCTTAAGTGAGTAAAGCATTTGTTCGGCATCGACCTGATTTTTAGGACAACCAAGCGATACCATACTGATTTTATACATTAGTCTTCCTCGTAAAATTCAATTTCTTGTGTGTATTTTTTTATTGCATCGCGCACTGACGCATAGGAAAAGCCCTTTCGTATGAGCGCGGCATAAACCTTTTGTATATCTTGTTTCTCTGACATTTTGTTGCGATACTTTTTTTCAATTACTGCCAACACCTGTGACAATTCATCAAAATTTGTATCTTCTAATACCGATTTTATGATTGCAGAGGGTATCCCCTTGTTATACAGCTTTGCATAAGACTCTCGCTTTGATATATTAGCGTCGGACATTTGCTCGGCCAAGCGCCGCGCTAACTTTTCATCATCGACAAGACCTAATTCTTTAAGTCTTGCTACGGCTCTTGCCGCGGCGGTACCGCTAATACCGCCTGCGACAATTTTTTGATAAAGTGTTTTCTCGCTGTAATCGGAACGATCTAAAAACCAAATACCACGAGCCTTTGCGCGAATATAATCCGATTCTTTCAAATGGTGATTTAAAGTGACATCATCAATTTCGTCATTTTCGCGAATACAAATATTGTTCCAATAATCTATATCAAAATTATAAGCCCTGCCGTCATCAAAACTAACCTTTACGGTATGTTTTTTATCGCGTTTTATCTCGACAATTTTCATTAATCGTCAACCGCAATATCAATGTTTACTTTTTTGTGCTTGATTTCGGCTACAGGCTCAGCCTCTACAGGCATAATAACGGCATCGTCGCTATTACCTGCATCTTTTTTACCCTTGTTTGCCATAGTTTCTGCGTAACGAGCGCGAACCTTCTCTTCGATTTCAGCCGCAAGCTCAGGATTATCCTCAAAAAGCTGCTTAACATTATCTCTGCCCTGACCAATACGGGTTTCACCATAATAGAACCACGCGCCCGAGCGCTTTAACACCTCTAACGCAAGTCCCATATCAACGATTTCGCCCGTTTTGGAAATACCCTTGCCGTAAATAACATCAAATTCGGCCTCACGGAAAGGAGGCGCTACCTTATTTTTAACAACCTTTGCGCGTGTGCGCGAACCAATAATTTCACTACCGTTTTTAAGGGTTTCTACCTTACGGACATCGATACGAACGCTTGAATAAAACTTAAGTGCGCGACCGCCTGTTGTTGTTTCGGGATTGCCGTACATAACACCGATTTTTTCACGCAACTGGTTAATAAAGATTGCGCTACAGTTTGATTTTGATAGCGCGCCTGTGAGCTTACGCATTGCCTGTGACATAAGTCTTGCCAACTGACCTACGTGGTTATCGCCCATCTCGCCTTCAATTTCGGCGCGGGTTGTAAGTGCAGCCACCGAGTCAACTACAATAATATCAATAGCGCCCGAACGAACAAGCGCCTCGGCAATCTCAAGTGCTTGCTCACCACTGTCAGGTTGTGAAACCAAAAGACTGTCGATATCTACACCAAGCGCCGCAGCATAAGTTGGGTCAAGCGCGTGCTCAACGTCGATAAAAGCTGCTGTTCCGCCTTGCTTTTGAGCTTCGGCTACGCAGTGAAGCGCAAGTGTAGTTTTACCCGAAGATTCGGGACCATAAATTTCGATAATTCTGCCGCGCGGAATACCGCCGATTCCAAGCGCCATATCAAGAGCCATAGAGCCTGTTTTGATATGCTCAACATTCATTGCGGCATTTTCGCCAAGCAGCATTATAGCGCCCTTGCCATATTGTTTTTCAATTTGCGCCATTGCGGTTTGCAATGCCTTTTCTTTGCCCTCGGCGGACTTATCTGTTCCAACTGTTTTTGTTACCTTTTCTTTTGCCATTATTATTACCTCCAAATCTTGATTTGGTTATATTATAACTAATCTACTGTCCCAAAAACCACCCTGTCAATTTCGCAGTAATCTTTACGTGTTTGTACATTTAAAAAGCCGTTTTCTTTCATAATCTCGGCTACAGCATCTGCCTGATTTATTCCCACTTCAAAAGCAAGTGTACCGTACTTTGAAAGATACTGCTTATATTCTTTGGTTATGTGACGGTAAAAATCAAGTCCATCACTGCCACCCGCAAGCGCAGTTGTTGGTTCAAAAGTAACCTCGGGTTGAAGCGTGCTCATATCCGAATCATTTATATATGGCGGATTGCTTACAATCAAATCATAAGGCCCGTCTGCACCCTCTGTTTTAAGAACATCGCCTTTAACTATGTTAACGTCAACGTTGTTATGTGCTACATTTTTGTTTGTGTACGTCAATGCTTCATCAAATTTTTCTACCAACGTAACCCGAGCATCGTTGCGCTCACCTTTTATGGTAATTCCTATACAGCCTGTCCCTGCGCACAAGTCAAGCACGCGAGGATTTTCTGTTTTTTTAATAGATTCAAGACAAACATCTATAAGTGTTTCTGTATCGCTACGCGGTATTAATACACCAGGACCAACAAAAAATTCGCGTCCAAAGAAATTCCATTTTCCAATTATGTACTGTAACGGGTAACGAATGAGGCGCTGCTTTATTATTGCAGTAAGATTGTCCCGCTGAAAGTTACTTAGTGATTGAGTATATTTTGTAAGTATCTGAGCATTGGTATAGCCTGTGATGTGCCTTATTATCTGCTTTGATTCAAAAACATATTCCTCTATTCCCGCAGCCTGTAACTGTCTTTTACAATCATTATACGCTTCAAATATTGTCATCTTCTTGTATGTCATCCTCTAATGCTTCGTCTTCTATTTCATCGCACGCTTTTAAAGCTGCGATAGCAATTTCAATCATATCATCATCGGGTTCTTTTGTAGTAATGTGTTGTAACCACATACCAGGAGCGGAAATTATTTTGGTAATAAGATTATCGTATTTTCCGCATATTTTAAGCACCTCGTATCCGAGGCCGCAAATTATAGGCAGCATTAAAACCTTTGCTACAATCCACAACCACGCTATATCATAAACATTTGGGAAAATCATTTGAACCACAGTAGATACTATCATACTTACAAGTATCATTAAAATCAAAAACGAAGTGCCGCAACGCGGATGAAAACGTTTTTGTTTTTTTACGTTTTCAACAGTAAGCGGCAAGCCCGCTTCATAGCAAAAAATAGTTTTGTGCTCGGCACCGTGATATGCAAATACGTGATAAATATCCTTCATAAAAGATATTCCCCACATATAAAGCACTAATACGGCAAGCTTTATAAGCTGTTCGATGCCCGAACGAACAATTTTTGAAAAATCAGTACCTGCCAGCCACTCAAGTCCTGCAACCGCATAGCGTGGAATACCTAAAAACAGCACCAAAGCCAGTGCTATTCCAAGCACCGAGCCTACAGTCATAACAACGGCTATAAGTGCCGATTCTTTTTTGGGGTCCTTTTCGCTTTCCTCTTCAAGATCGGTAAATCCCGAAATTTCAGCCGACTTCATCATAGCCTTATAGCCCTGAATCATCGTTTCAATATAGGTTACCATACCGCGAAGTATGGGTAAACGAAGAAATGTAAACTTATCCTTAATGCTTTTTTCATCAATAAAACTTATGTCAATTGTTTTATCGGGTTTGCGAACGGCCATTGCTGTCTTTTTTTGAGGGTTTTTCATCATAATACCCTCAATAAGCGCCTGTCCGCCAATGGATGTATATTTTGCCAATTTAGTTTTCTCCTTGTTGTGATTTTTCCGCATCTTCATCTAAAGGTAATGCGGTTTGTTCGTTGTTGAGCGGTTCTATAATCTCCTCCGCGAGATTCTCCTCTATGGCAGGCTCTTCGTAAAGCGGCAACACTATTGTAACCGTGGTGCCGACTCCTTCGGTGGATTCAATAAACAAAAGTCCGTGATGTTGCTTTATAATTTCGTCTGCGACAGCAAGACCTATGCCGCTGCCACGTATAGTTTTGTTTGATTTAAAAAACTTTTCTTTTACGTGATCAAGGTCTTCTGCAGGAATACCAACACCTGTATCCTTTACAACTATGCGGACACAGCCTTCCTCTTCCTGTACCTGCGCCACAAGCACAAGACCGCCCTTTTCGGTATATTTTACTGCATTATCTATAACGTTAATAAATACCTGCTTTAATCGGTCAGAATCTGCCATAACTATCGAGCTTTTTGCTGGTGGGGTATAAGATAATTCTATACCCTGCTTTATTGCAAGCTCGGTATACATATCCGACACCGATACCAAAAGATGTGAAACGTCAATCGGTTGAACGTTGTTTACAATCATTCTACCCGATTGCATACGCGAAAAGTCGAGCAAGTCCTCTACAAGACCTGAAAGGCGGTCGGCTTCGCTTAACACAACATCAAGACCGCGAGCAACCAAATCCTCATCTGTTCCGAGCGACATTTTTGCCGTCTCACCCCAACCGCGAATAGCGGTAAGAGGTGTGCGAAGCTCGTGAGAAACCGATGATATAAAGTCGTTTTTCATAGTTTCTGCTGTTTGAAGCTCGCTCGCCATATAGTTGATGGTTTCGCCCAGCTCGCCCAACTCGTCATTACTTGAAATCTCAATGCGAGCTTTAAAATCACCGCCTGCGATTTTGCGCGTGGTGTTACCCATATCACGTAGCTTTGCAACAATTGCGTTCAAGAAAAACAATCCCGACAAAGCGCACAGCACCAAAACAATCAACGAAATAACAATTATTATGGCTATGGTCAAATTTATGCTTTTATAGGCAGCTTTAAGCGATGTTACCCATCTATATGCGCCCACAATTTCACCGTTTACACTATGTATTATGTGTGTTCCTGCCATAATGCTTTCGCCGCTTGAATTTTTACCTTTGTAAATTGATACTCCCGACAAGGAATTACTTGCGCGGTCATATTCGGATTTTATATCGTCAGAGGGCTGAAATCCCGTGGTAGAAACAATCACTCTGCCGGCATCGTTTATAACCTGAACCTCAATTTTGGTTTTGTATTCAAAATCGTCAGAAAGAATAATGGCTGTATCGTAAAAATTGTTTTTATCTACCGATGAAAGATTTTTAAAACTCTGGGCATAGTCGGTCGCCTGAGATTGTACCGTGTTAAAGATAAGCGTTGTAAATAGCATCGAAAGTATTATCGCAATTGCTACTACCGCCAAGGCTATAATTAAATAAACCCTAAAAAGCCATCTCGTCGCTATGCTTTTAAAGTGTAAATTCAATTTCACTGTACAATCCCACCTTTCCTATAAATTATTTAAAAGCTTAGTTGGCATTTGTGTCCCACTTATATCCCATGCCCCATACCGTCACAATAAACTTAGGCTCAGAAGAGTCCTCCTCTATCTTCATACGCAAACGTCTGATATTAACATCGACGATTTTTTCCTCGCCAAAATAGGCGTCACCCCATATTTTATGCAGCATTGTTGATCTGCTGATGGGTTCATCAGGATTTGCAAAGAAATACTCCATAATTTGAAATTCTATCTGAGTAAGTTCAATGTTTTTACCATCCTTTGACAAAGTACGACTGCGCAAATCGAGCACAAATCTTCCTGATTCAAGTTGAGTAGATGGCTTTTGAACAGCGCCCGGCTTACTTTTACTCACCCTGCGATAAAGTGAATCCACACGCGCAAGTAATTCGGTGGGACTAAAGGGCTTTGTAACGTAGTCGTCAGCGCCAATCATAAGTCCGCTTATTTTATCCATCTCCTGCGATTTTGCAGTAAGCATTATAATTCCTATAGAATCGGAGCGGCTACGCAGTTCTTTACAAAGCGTAAAGCCATCCATACCGGGCATCATAACATCCAAAAGCGCTATATCAAAGCCTTCGGGATCATTGTCAAATATTTGAAGCGCCTCTTCGCCGCTTCCTGCTTCTATTGTATCATAACCTACTCTTTTAAGATTTATGGCTTCAAATTCGCGGATTGCAACCTCGTCTTCTACGATAAGTATTCTTTTCAATCCTCGCACCTCCGTTATTTTACTAAATAAAACGTCTCTTTTATAAATTCAATATTTATTGCAAATGCATTTGCGCCTTCTCCAAGCTCTACTACAAATACCATATTATCGTTTCTTGCAATTTCTACCTTGTTATCGTGATTATAATCTGTGCTTGCCCAATCATCTACATCTATTGCTTTAATTGTAAACAGTAATTTACCCAAAATATTATTTTGCGAATCGTAATGATAAAACTTTCTTTCGTGATTTTCTATGTCCTTAAGAACCGCAAGGTAGCCAACCATAGAATTTGGAACCGTAAGATAATATCCGTCGACGGTATTTACAACCGTTACAAGCTTTACCGAAAGCTTTTCACCGTTAAACGAGCACCAATTTGTATAATACAGCTTTTCATCGCTATCGGTAGCGTTTGGTAGATCGGATGCCACAGGAATTTCAAGTATTCCGTCTGAGTTTATATCCTGTGTTTTAAGCGATGCCGCGCGCAAGGTAAGTATGTTCTCGAAAGAATTAACCGTATCAAGCAACGGATTTATCAATTCGCCCTTTGAAAAATACAACACCTCTGTAATTGCGCCAACACCCTTTGTTTCGTTAATGTATATTGCGTTTTGCCCATTTGACAAAGTTGAAAGTATCGGAAACTCTGCCGATTTTATACTACTATCCATCAAACACCCTGCCGTTTGCGACATTGTGCCATCAACATAGTTATAAATCATTGCCTTGTTGGTTTTTTCGGTTGTGTTAAGTAAATGAACAAATATCTCATTTGTGCCGTTGTTATCAAGATCGCAGCACATAAATGAAGTATATGCCTGAAGCAATTGCTGCTTTAATTTATTTTCACTAAAATCATATATACTTAACTGCTTTTCGTTGTTACCGTTAACTTCCCAGCCTATAAGTATTTCTTCAAGCCCGTCGTTGTTAAGGTCACAAAAATCAAGCATTTCAACGCCAATTGCCACCACCGTTTGATCCGAAACAGAGGTCCATTTACCTCCAAGCTGACAAATAACATTTACGTGCATCGTGGTCATCTCGTCATCGCTTGTGCTATAGAAGGCAAAAGCCTCAAATATACTGTCGCCGTTTAGATCTTCTAAAACAATCGCAGAACGTCTGTCTCCCGATGATGGGTATTTCAAATCACAGTCGGAGCCTACGCTTTTATAAAGCGCGTCGGCTATCAACGACATCTCGCCCGTAAGCTCCGGAGGGGCAACCATATCTTTAGTGCCGTCTATAATATCGCAGCCTGTAAACAGAAAACACATAAGTAGCGCAATTGCTATTGTCAACACTTTTTTTAGCATTATGGCATACGCCTCCTTTTAACTGATAATTATACATAATGCATTATAGCACAACTGTTACTAAAATAAAAGAATTTTTTATGAATTTTTAAAACAAAATGATTGAAAGTTACTTTCTTTTATTGTATCATTTAATAAAAAACTGCGATTGGTGAAAATATGGATACAAAAAGACTTGAACAACTACTGCTTACAGTACAAAAACCGGGTCGTTACTCGGGCGGTGAAGTTAACCAAATAGTAAAGGATAAATCAAAGGTTGATGTGCGCTTTGCCTTTTGTTTTCCCGACACGTACGAGATTGGTATGAGCCATCTTGGTATGAAAATACTGTACTCATTATTTAACGAACGTGACGACATTTGGTGTGAGCGTGTTTTTGCGCCATGGGTTGACGCGCAAAAGGTTATGAGGGACAACAACATACCCCTATACGCGCTTGAAAGCCGTGATCAAATACGTGACTTTGATTTTGTAGGCTTTACTTTGCAATACGAATTATCATACACCAACATTCTTGCTATGCTTGAGCTTGGCGGTATTCCGCTAAAGGCTTCTGACCGCGACGACAGTTACCCGATAATTGTTGCAGGCGGTCCTTGCGCTTGTAACCCCGAGCCACTTAGCCGTTTTATAGACATATTCTTTTTAGGCGAAGGCGAAAAGGTTGACTTGGAAGTAATTGACCTTTATAAGAAAATAAAGAAAAACGGCGGCTCAAAACAAGACTTTTTATGCGCCGCTGCAAAAATACAGGGTGTATATGTACCTTCACTTTATGATTTTACATACAACGCCGACGGAACAATCGCCGCTATTACACCAAAGGGCGATGCGCCACAGGTTATAGAAAAGCGAATTGAAGAAAACCTTGATGAAACGTACTATCCCGACCGATTTGTAGTGCCGTATATTGAGGCCGTACACGACCGCGCCGTACAAGAGGTTTTTCGCGGATGTATACGTGGTTGCCGTTTTTGCCAAGCGGGTTATATTTATCGACCCGTACGAGAAAAAAGCGCCTCGGTAGTTAATGCTCAAGCAAGAGCGTTGTGCGAAAATACGGGATATGACGAAATGTCACTTTCAAGCCTTTCAACAAGCGATTATACCCAGCTTGAGCCTATGCTTGACGAAATGCTTTCCTGGACAGAGAAGGGCAAAATAGCTCTTTCACTGCCGTCACTTCGCATTGATAATTTTAGCGAAGAATTAATGCAAAAAATAAACCGCCTTAAAAAAAGCAGTCTTACCTTTGCGCCCGAGGCAGGCACTCAAAGGCTACGTGATGTTATAAACAAAAACATTACCGAGGATGATATTCTTACCACCTGCGCTACTGCTTTTCGCGGCGGTTACACAGCCGTTAAGCTTTACTTTATGATGGGATTGCCTACAGAAACCGACGAGGATATTGTAGGTATTGCCGATTTGGCGCAAAAAATAGTAGACCTTTATTACTCTCTGCCCGAAAAACCAAAGGGCAAGGCAGTAAACGTATCAATAAGCGTTGCAAACTTCGTACCAAAGCCGCATACACCATTCCAGTTTGAACCGCAAATTACACGCGAAGAAATGATGCGCCGCCAAATGCTGCTGAAAGACAGTATCAAAAGCAAAAAAATTACCTTTAACTATCACGAAAATAAAACAAGTTTTCTTGAGGGTGTTTTTGCGCGCGGCGATCGTCGACTTGGTGCAGTAATCGAAGCGGCATATAAAAGAGGTTGCTGTTTTGACGGCTGGGACGAGTGCTTCCAGCTTGAAAAATGGCTTGAAGCCTTTGACGAATGTGGTGTTTCCCCCGAATTTTACGCCAACCGTTTACGTAGTTTTGACGAAATCACACCTTGGGAGCATCTTGATTACCGCATTACAAAAGAATTTTTAATCAGAGAAAATATGGCGGCTCACGCCGAATGTACAACGCCAAATTGTCGCGAAAAATGCGCAAACTGCGGCGCAAATTCTTACAAAAGGGGTGTTTGCATTGAAAAACGTTAGACTTTTTTATAAACAAGGCGGCAGAATGAGATTTATCTCGCACCTTGATATGACACGCTTTATGTCGCGACTTATCCGCAGAGCAAATATTCCCGTATGGTATACCGAAGGATTTAATCCGCACCTTTATATGACGTTTGCCCTACCGTTATCCCTGGGTTTTGAAAGCGATTATAACGTTTTGGATATTCGCGTTCTTGACGATGACTATGATATTTCTGTATTGCCTAAAAAGTTAAACGATGTATGCCCGCCGTATATAACATTTTTTGACGTTGCAGAACCCCAAAAAAAAGCAGGTGATGTTACAGCGGCAGAGTTTGATATCACTTTTGATGATAACGGCGTAATCGCAAAGGATATAAATGACTTTTTAGTCCGTGACAGCATAGTAGTTTTAAAGAAAACCAAAAAAGGCGGCGAAAAAGAAATTGAAGTAGCCGATAAAATCAAGGCATTTTCTCTTGAAAACAATGATGGTAATACAATACTTAAAATCACACTACCCGCAGGAAGTGTTGAAAACCTTAACCCCGAATTATTTTTGAATAAATTTTTCGAGGAAAGCGGCAAATATTATTGTTACGTGGTAAACCGTACAGCTATACTTGACTCAAATGGAAAACTTTTTAAATGATGCATAATTAATAAAAAGATAAGACCCTACTTTGATTTTAAAGTAGGGTCTTATCTTTGGGTTTGGCAACCGTGTCGCAATAGAGTCACGTGTTTGACTAATTATATAACAATTTGTTTTATATGTCAATATAACAAATTGTTATACCGTATAATTTTATTTGGTGATTATATGGTGAATAATAGATTACGTGATTTGCGAACTGATAAAGACCTGAAGCAAAAAGATGTTGCTGACTATTTAAATTGCAGTCAGGTTGCATACTCACATTACGAACTCGGCAGGCGAGATATTCCAACCGAGGTATTGGTTGCTCTTGCAAAATTTTATAACACAACTACGGATTATATTTTAGGTTTGACCGATGATATTACCCCCCGTAAATAATAGGTTATTCGTGAATGACCCATACAAAAAATTTTAGACACTGCTTTAAATTTCAAAGCAGTGTCTTATCTTTTTTATTAATTATTCATTAGATTGAAAGGTCTTCTACAATAAGCTCGCGAACTGCGTTTTCGTCGGCAGGTTCTGTGTCACGTACTGCAAAGAACTTTTCGGCAACCTGTGGGAAGAGAGCATAGCTGAGTACGTCTTCGTAAGACTTACCAATGCCCTTTTCCTTCATCTCGGCTGCGTATTTTTCGAGCTCTGGCTCAAGTAAATCTGCAGGACGACAGGTAATAACCTCGTCATCACCGATAGCCTTTTTGCGAACCTCTTCATTAACAGGAGCAGGCAATTTACCGTACTCACCGCGAAGAAGAGCCTTTGATTCCTTTGGAACCATTTTATAGCGCTCGCCAGATATTACGTTCATAACAGCCTGAGTACCAACAATCTGGCTTGTTGGTGTTACGAGTGGTGGGTAACCAAAGTCTTTTTTAACTCTCGGAACCTCCGCAAGAACCTCGTAAAGCTTGTCTTCTTTACCGGCCTGCTTAAGCTGAGAAATTGTGTTAGAAAGCATACCGCCCGGTACTTGATATATAAGGGTTTTTGCATCTACATTAAGCACCTTGGGGTCAAGTGTGCCCTCTGCCTTCATCTTGTTAGCAACGCCGCGGAAATAGGTTGCAACATCAGAAAGCTTTTCAAGGTCAAGACCTGTATCACGCTCGGTACCCTGTAAGGTTGCAACAAGCGCTTCGGTAGCAGGGTTTGCAGTACCGTTACCAAATGGAGAAAGCGCACAGTCAACAATGTCAACACCCGCTTGTGTTGCCATAAGGTAGGTCATATCACCTGTACCTGTGGTATTGTGTGTGTGAAGATGAATCGGAACCTTAACGCTTTCTTTAAGCTTTTTAACAAGTGAATATGCATCAAACGGCAAAAGAAGGTTTGCCATATCCTTAATGCAAATAACGTCGGCGCCCATATTTTCAAGGGTTTTTGCAAGATTTACAAAGTACTCTTCGTTATGAACAGGGCTTATTGTATAGCTGATTGCAGGCTCACAAATACCGCCGTACTCTTTACAAGACTTAATAGCCTGCTCTAAGTTGCGTGGGTCGTTAAGTGCGTCAAAAATACGGATAACATCGATACCGTTTTCGATTGATTTTTTAACAAACATATCAACAACGTCGTCAGCATAGTGCTTGTAACCCAAAATATTCTGACCACGGAAAAGCATCTGCAACTTGGTGTTTGGCATATGCTTCTTTATAGTACGAAGTCGCTCCCATGGGTCTTCGTTGAGGAATCGCATACAAGAGTCGAATGTAGCGCCACCCCAGCACTCTACCGACCAGTAACCGATTTTGTCAAGGCGCTCAAGAGCGGGAATCATATCCTCAATACGCATACGGGTAGCCGCCTGCGACTGATGAGCATCACGCAAAATGGTATCTGTAATATATAATGGTTTTTTAGCCATAATTTTAATCCTTTCTATGTTTAAAAAACATATAAATAACAATCTATAAATGGTTTGAAAGAAAATTGTTCATACCGCAGATTTGCAGTAAGGGTGCTGTATTATCTATACCGCCCCTTGCAAAAATCAAGGTATGGGCAATTTTACTCAAACGAGAATTAGCCTAAAAGAGAAATGAGTACACCGGCTGCAATTGCTGAGCCTATAACACCCGCAACGTTTGGTCCCATAGCGTGCATAAGAAGGAAGTTAGAAGGATTAGCCTTTTGACCAACTGATTGTGATACACGCGCAGCCATAGGAACTGCCGATACACCTGCTGAACCAATAAGCGGATTTATCTTGTTCTTGGTAAATAGGTTCATAAATTTAGCAACCAATACACCGCTTGCAGTAGCAACACCAAACGCTACAACACCCAATACTACGATAAAGAGTGTCTGTGATGTAAGGAACACTTCCGCTGTTGCGGTAGCACCAACAGAGATACCAAGGAATATTGTAACAATATTCATAAGCTCGTTTTGAGCGGTCTTGCAAAGGCGCTCTGCAACGCCCGATTCTTTCCAAAGGTTACCAAGCATTAAGCAACCAACAAGCGCTGTTGCATCCGGAACTAACAAAGCCACGAAAATTGTAACAACGATTGGGAAGATAATCTTCTCAGTCTTGGTTGCAGTTCGTAGAGGCTTCATAACGATTTCGCGCTCTTTCTTTGTTGTAAGAAGCTTCATAATAGGCGGCTGAATTACAGGAACCAATGCCATATATGAGTAAGCCGCAACTGCAATTGCAGGGAGCAAGTGTGATGCGAGTTGTGATGTTGTAAATATAGCGGTAGGACCGTCAGCGCCACCGATAATACCGATCGAACCTGCTTCTAACTGAGTAAATCCGAGAGCAATAGCACCAATAAATGTAGCAAAAATACCTACCTGCGCTGCCGCGCCCAAAAGCAAGCTCTTTGGGTTAGAGATAAGCGGACCAAAGTCGGTCATAGCGCCTATACCAACAAATATAAGACATGGATAAATACAAGTCTTAACACCTATATATAGGTAATCAAGAAATCCGCCGTTTTCCATTATATAACCATAGCCTACTTCGTGATTCATAAACTTTATCCATAAATCACTATGATAAAGACCTGCACCGGGAAGGTTTGTAAGCAGCATACCAAATGCTATACCGATAAGTAGTAGAGGTTCAAACTGTTTCTTAATTGCAAGATATAACAGCAATAAAGAAATTGCAATCATAACAAGATTTTTCCAACCACCATCAGTAAAGTTGGCAAACATTACATAAAAGCCTGTGGTCTGGACAAAATCCCACAATTTATCTATAAATCCCATTTTGTTTACTCCTTAACACAGAGCGTTCTTATGCTATTGTGCAAAGAACAGCGCCTGTTTCAACTGCTGAACCCTTGGTTACAACAACTGTAACTGTACCATCGCAAGGAGCCATAATTTCATTTTCCATTTTCATTGCTTCAAGAATAACAAGCACATCGCCTTTTTTAACCTGTGCGCCATTTGCCACCTTGATATCAAGAATGTTACCAGGCATTGGAGCGTTAACTGTTTCGCCACCTGCAGGCGCTGCTACGGGTGCAGGTGCTGCTGCAGGCGCAGGAGCAGCGGCTGGTGCTGATGCTGCTACAGGTGCAGCCTTAACTTCAGATGCATCAATTGCTTCGAGTGTGATTTCATAAGCGGTGCCATTTACAGTTACTTTATAAGCTTTCATTTTAATTACCTCTTTTTTAGTATTTTTATTTTTTTATAATTAAAGTTTTTTGAATGAAATAACGCGGATTGCAGAAACGTCTTTACCCATTTCCTCTGCGCACACAGCAGTTACTGCTGCAATAATTTCTTGACGGTTTTCAATAGGTTTGCTTGCAACAACAGGAGCTTGTGTTACAGCGGGTTTGCTTTCGTCGGTTTTTGTTTTTCCTGCAAAGAAAGCCCCCATAATCTTACAAATAAGAATTATGAGTATCAATCCCACAAAAACAACACCAACACCCATTACAACAACCATCCAATCAGGTGTTTTTGTGGCCACATCAGTTGCCAATGCCAAATTTTTAATAATTTCCACTTGTTTTGCACCTCCCAAAATGCAATGAAAATTGTTTTACAAATTGAGAAAATCCGATTCTCTCCCAATTGTACTTATTATATAACACAATTACAAGAAAAACAATACATATTTTAACATTTTTTTAAAATTTATACGCATATATAAAAAAGCCGCAAACTATGATTGCAGCTTAAATCCTTCGCCTATTATTTCTCCCGCATCGCTTACGATTATAAAAGCGTGCTCGTCGTATTCTTTTACAGCATCATGAACTGCCGCAGCTTCATGAACACGCACGGTACACATAAGCATTGTACGCGTTTCACCCGTGTATCCGCCAATAACCGATATGCGCGTAACACCTCGGCCTACCTTATAATTAATTTCGCGACACACAAGGTCGGGAAAGGCGGTTACTATATAAATTATTTTGCCCTTGTCGGCACCGTACAGCAAAATATCCATCATTCTTGTTGCGGCATACATTGCAATTATAGAATAAAGTGCGCTTTCGGCGTTTTTGTAAACAAGCGCGTTAAGTGCTATTACCACACCGTCTGCCATAAGAATAATTTTGCCCACGCTAAGATGTCTGTGCTTTTTGTTTATAAGTTTTGCAATAATATCTATACCGCCTGTAGTGGCTCCCCTTAATAATATAAGAGAAAGCCCAAGACCCATTAAGATACCGCCAAACATAGATGCTAATATTCCGTCGGTTTTAAGGCTTGGTAAAAGTCTGGCTGACACATCAAGGCTAAACGATACTAGTGCCGTAACAAAAGATGTTTTTATAATAAAAACACCGCCCATTTTTATATACCCAAGAACAAGAACAGGTATATTAAAAGCAAAAAGCATCGCGCCCGTTGGAATGCTTGTAATATGGTTTACTACAGTTGCAACGCCCGTAAATCCACCTGGGGAAATGCCGTTTGGCGTTAAAAAAACATTTACTGCAACAGAATAAATGACTGCGCCTATAACAAAAAATAATATATCAGTTATAACCTTAAACTTTTTTCTTTTCATAACAACCCCCCCGCACAAAATATTTTGTGCGGGGGGGTTGATTTATATTCAATTTTTACCAAATCAACCGAAACAGTTCTTGTATCCGTTCGTTTTGCTTTGATAAATGCAGGTATCCAAACAAGCATTCGAGTCCTGTAGCGGTATGGTATTCACCGTTTGTTGCGCTTTTTGGTGTGTTACCTGTGTGAAAATTACGGCCTCTGCGAAAAATCATAAGTTCTTTTTCGGTAAGGGTAGATTCTATTTTCTTGAATGCTTCGGCCTGCGCTACTGCGCTTACATATTTTACCGACATACTGTGCAAATCGCCTGAAGAACGATTTACCTCGGCAAGCTTTGTTCTTACCAATAAGCCGTAAACCGCATCGCCGACGAAAGCCAAAACCGATGGACTCAATAAATTCACATTATCCATAAAATATCCCTCCACCACCAAAGGTGATCCCCCTCCCGTAAGGCTTGGGAGGCAGATTTAGTCTACAAAGTCGAATTCCACGTCATAAACGCTTACGGTGTCGCCCTCTTGAACGCCCGCTTTACGAAGCGCATCAATAATGCCTGTCTGACGCATAACACGTTCAAAATATTGAAGTGACTCGTAATCGTCGGGGTCAACCTGATTCATAACGTCCATAATCCAAGGCGCATCCTCAACAAAGAAAACTCCGTCGCAAGCGCGTATACTGAACGTGCGTTTTTTATTGGTTGACAAATCAAGCTGTGGCTTTGGCTGGGACTCGTAAATCTTTATTGCAGGAAGCTTGGCAAGCTCAGCTGCAACATAATTTATAACGTCTGCTGTTCCCTCGGCAATAGCCGCCATAGCAGGAAAGAATTTATAACCGCGAGATTCAAAATACTCGGTGTATTTTGCTATTTCTTCTTCGTCGATAAGGTCGCATTTATTGCCTACTATAACCTGTGGACGTGTGGTAAGTTCCTCATTAAATGCGGCAAGCTCGGAATTGATTTTTTCAAAATCGTCAATAGGGTCACGACCCTCGCTACCTGAAATATCTATTACGTGAACAAGCAGTCGGCAACGGTCTACATGGCGCAAAAACTCGTGGCCAAGACCAATGCCCTCGCTTGCGCCCTCAATAAGACCGGGTATATCCGCCATTACAAAAGAACTGCCCTCGCCCATTCGAATTACTCCCAAAACAGGGGTAAGGGTTGTAAAATGATAGTTTGCAATATTAGGCTTTGCATCACTTACAACAGATAAAAAGGTTGATTTACCCACGTTTGGAAAACCTATAAGTCCAACGTCAGCCAAAAGCTTTAGCTCAAGTGTTACGTCGATTTCTTCGCCTGGGTTACCGTTTTTGGCGAAACGGGGTATTTGGCGTGTAGCACTTGAAAAATGCTGATTTCCCCAACCGCCATTACCACCTTTTGCAACAACTACAGGCTCCTCATCCGAAAGATCGGCGATAATGCGACCTGTTTCCTGCTCTTTTACAACCGTACCGCGCGGAACGCTGATTATTAAATCGGGGGCTTTTTTTCCTGCGCAATGTCTGGTTTTTCCGTCTTCACCGTTTTGCGCCGCATACTTACGCTTATAGCGAAAATCAGCAAGGGTAGAAAGATTATCGTCTACCTTAAAAACTATATCTCCGCCTTTGCCGCCGTCGCCACCGTCAGGTCCGCCTGCGGCAACATATTTCTCGCGGCGAAAGGACACCGCACCGTTGCCACCATTGCCCGCTTTTAAATGAATATTTGCTATATCTACAAACATTTAATTATTCTTCCTCAAATTCATCAAAATTCTCAAAATCGGCATCGTCAAAATCCATTTGAGCATTTACAACATTTTCGTAAAGCTGTTGCGCAATTTCAAGGTCACTTTCATTTACATATATTTCCTGAGCGGTAAATCCGCCGCCAAACACAATTTGCATAGCATCTTCGCTCTCATCACAGGTAAAAACAATACCGTTGTCACGCAAAACATCCTTATATATTTCTGCCGCTACAATATTGTCAACACTTGCCGCAAGAACAGGCTTTTTAACAATAAGCGCTTCTTCTGCTGCTTTTTGAGCTGCTAATTCTTCTGCCTCACGTATTTCTTTCTCATAAGCTTCAAAGGTTTTTAACTCGGCGCCGCAAAGCATACATATTTCGGCATCATTTTCACAAGCTGCGCCACACACATGACAAGTTTTCATAATATCACCTTTTTATAAATATAATTACCGTTTTTACTTTGTTTATTGCAAACGGTCCTTTCTCTTTAGTGAGAAAACTAATTAAAAAAACCGAGCGACCGCACATAAAAGTTCGCCGCTCGGTTTAAATTTTAAATAATTACTGCTCCACAGCGTAGATGCTAACCTGTTTGCGGTCTCTACCTACGCGCTCAAACTTAACCTTACCGTCGATAAGTGCGAATAAAGTATCATCAGAGCCACGGCCAACGTTGTTGCCTGCGTGGATGTGTGTTCCTCTTTGGCGAACGAGTATATTGCCTGCAAGTACGAACTGACCGTCTGCACGCTTAACACCAAGACGTTTTGACTCACTGTCACGACCGTTCTTGGTTGAACCCATACCTTTTTTATGAGCGAACAACTGAATGTTTAACTTTAACATTATCTACACCTCCGTAGTGATTTTAATTCGTTTGCTGTACTGTTTTGAAAGCTCGGTTAAATGAAGTTTAAGACCTTTAAGTACTGTAACCGTTTGTTGAGTTGGATTGACAGCCTCGACACGCATTAATGCATCATCGACATCTATTATACACTCATCACCAATTATTTCGGTAATGGTGTTAGCCGCCATATATGCCGCGCTTGAAACCGCAGAGCATACCAGCTTACCCTCATCATCATTACAGTTTACAGAGCTGTGACCCTTAATTTCAAAACCGTAAAGGCTTTCATCTTTTGACAGAAATTTTACACGTGTCATACAAAATTAACCAATTTCGGTAATTTGTACTTTTGTGTAAGGCTGTCTGTGGCCCATCTTACGTGAGCTGCCCTTCTTAGGCTTGTAGGTAAATACTGTTACCTTTTTGCCCTTGCCGTTTTTAACAACGGTGCCTTTTACGAAAGCATCCTTAACATAGGGCTTGCCAACCTTTAAACTTTTGTCGCTTACAGCAACTACTTTGTCGAAGGTTACCTCTGAGTCAACCTCTGCGTCAAGCTTTTCAATGTAGATAAAATCACCGTTTTCTACACGATACTGCTTACCGCCTGTTTCGATAATAGCGTACATCTTTTTACACCTGCCTGATATTTTACAGTCTCGCTAAAGATAGGCGTGCAAACCTGATTTTCAGGCGCAACTTACAAAGCCCACAATATGCGGCTCGAATATTATAACGCAACAGTTGTCCTTTGTCAAGAAAAAATTTATATTTTTTGACGGTGCGCATTTATATATTGTAATTTTTAGTTTTTTGTGTTATTATAAATATAATTATATTTACAAGAAAGAAGTTTCAACTTATGGCAGAAATAATTACAAACGAAAAGAAAAAGGTTTTAAGCTGTATTCAGCCAAGCGGTATGCTAACTTTGGGCAACTACCTGGGCGCGCTTAAAAACTGGAAAAATATGCAGGAAGAATTTGACTGCACATATGCCGTAGCCGATTTACACGCTATTACCGTGCGACAAGAACCCGCTAAGCTGCGCGCTCAAATTTACTCTACCTACGCTATTATGCTTGCTTTGGGATTAGACCCCGAAAAAAGCACATTGTTTATACAGTCACACGTAGCAGAGCACACCGCGCTTTCGTGGTTGCTTTCTTGCAATACGCAATTTGGCGAAATGTCACGTATGACACAGTTTAAGGATAAGTCAGCCAAGCACGCCAATAATGTAAATGTAGGCTTGTTTTCATACCCTGTATTGATGGCGGCAGATATTTTGCTTTATCAGCCCGATTTTGTGCCTGTAGGCGCCGACCAAAAGCAACACCTTGAAATTGCGCGCGATATTGCAATCCGGTTTAACAACCTTTACGGTGATGTATTTAAAATTCCCGAGCCTTATATTCCAAAGGCAGGCGCTCGCGTAATGTCGTTACAGGATCCCGAAAAAAAGATGTCAAAATCTGACGAAAACCAAAACGCTTGGGTTGCAATTCTTGACGATAAGGATACAATTATCCGTAAATTTAAACGCGCCGTTACCGACAGCGAAGCTTGTGTGCGTATGAGCGAAGCACAACCGGGTATTTCAAACCTTATTACTATTTATAGCGTTATCACAGGAAAAACTCCTGCCGAGGTAGAAAAAGAGTTTGAAGGCCGTGGCTATGGTGACTTTAAGCTGGCTGTTGGCGAAGCCGTGGCCGACGAGCTTGCTCCCATAAAAGCGGAATATGACCGTTTTATTGGCGACAAGGCCGAGCTTGAGCGAATTTTCCGCGAAGGCGATATGAAGGCAGAGCGAGTTGCACGTAAAACCTATTTCAAGGCTATGAAAAAGGTTGGCTTTGTTTTATGATTTTTCCAATCGAAAATTCAAGAATTAAAACATCGGTACAAAGCTTTATTGCCTCGGAACGAATTCCGCACGCTATAATGATTGAGGGCGAAAATACTACATCAAATTTAGAATTAGCGTTATATATAGCTACGGCGGCAGTTTGCGAAGAATCGCTAAAGCCTTGTGGGACGTGTCGACACTGCCATCTGGCAGAGGTTGGTTCTCATCCCGACATTGCAAGAATTACAACACTTGAGGGTAAAAAGAATTTATCGGTTGATCAAATCCGTGAGCTTAGGGCAGAAGCATTTGTAAAGCCACACTCAGCATCGCGCCGCATATTTATTATAGAAGACGCAAGTAAGATGAACCCCCAAGCTCAAAACGCATTGTTAAAGGTTCTTGAAGAGCCGCCAAAAAACGTAGTATTTATACTTTTGGTGCCGTCAAAAACTATGTTGCTTGACACAATTATTTCGCGTTGCGTACTATTATCACTGCTTAACACAAAATGTGACGAAAACGCGCATATAGACTCGGCTAACAAATTTATTGATTTATTGCTTACAGGCAGTGAGTACGAAATGTTAGCCTTGCTTACTCCACTTGAAAAAAATCGTTCAGAAGCAGAAGCTTTTTTTAAAACCCTATCATTATGTGTAGCTGACAAGCTAAAAAAAGGCACCGGTCACGCACGCGCGCTTGATAAACTCTTTAATGATATAAAATATTATTTAGACCTTTTAGCAACCAACATAAATTTGTCGCTGCTTTTTAGCATAGCTGTTAGCAGAAGTAAAGGTCTTTTAGATAAATGAGGTAAATTATGACACAAGTTATTTCGGTTAAATTTAAAGACAGCGGAAAAAATTATTACTTTTCACCTGATGATAAAATATATACCACAGGTCAAAGTGTAATAGTAGAAACCGCTAACGGTTTGGCATTTGGCACCGTTGCCCAAGGCAATCATGAGGTAGAGGACGAGGTTGTTGTACCGCCTTTAAAAAAGGCTCTTCGCGTAGCAAACGAAAAGGATATGCAGCGTCTTCAGGAAAACAAACAAAAAGAAGCCGATGCATTTGACGTTTGCGAACGAAAAATTACTGCGCACAAGCTTGATATGAAGCTTGTACGTGTTGAGTATTCTTTTGACGGGGGTAAGATTACATTCTTCTTTACCGCCGACGGCAGAGTAGATTTTCGCGAGCTTGTAAAAGATCTTGCAAATCATTTTCATTCACGCATTGAGCTTCGTCAAATAGGTGTGCGCGACGAGGCGCGTATGCTTGGCGGTGTTGGTATATGCGGTCAGGAATATTGCTGTAAGCGTTTTCTTGATGACTTTTTACCCGTATCAATCAAAATGGCAAAGGAACAAAGCCTTTCACTTAATCCTACCAAAATTTCGGGTAGCTGCGGCAGACTTATGTGTTGCCTAAATTACGAGCAAGAATCTTACGAATACTTGAATTCTATAACTCCACACATAGGCGCAACCGTTAAAACCGAGCAGGGAGTCGGTGTTGTAATTGATGTAAATTTCTTAACAGGTAGCCTTACCGTAAAGCCAAAAGAAAACGACGGTATTCCTTACAAAACCAATCGTAAAAATGTTAAAATTTTGGGTGGACACAAGCCCAAAAAGGCTGAAGAAACACAAGAATAAATTATCTCTTGCATTTTTACTCGAATATTGTTACAATATGTTTACAGGTTTTTAAAACCTTTTATTCCAATTAAGAGGTAGGTGTAACCAATGGCTTACAAAATTACTGATGAATGCATCAGCTGTGGCGCTTGCGCAGGCGGTTGTCCTGTAGACGCTATCGCTGAAGGCGACGGCAAGTATGAAATTGATGCAGATGCATGCATGGATTGCGGCGCATGTGCAGCAGGTTGCCCTGTAGAGGCTATCGTTGAAGGCTAATTAGTCTGGTACTTAACAAAAGTAAGGTTCAACAAAATGTTGAACCTTTTCTTTTTTTGTGGTAATATAACCTTGTTAAAAATATTTTGGAGGTATTTTATTATGAAAGACCAAAATTGCGCATATTGTATGGGCGGAGAATTACTTGACAAGTTTGGCATTTTTATTTGTGACTTGTCTGTAAGCCAACTTATTTTATTTAAAGAACAGTCAAAACCCGGCCGTGTTATTGTGGCTTACAAAGACCATGTTAGCGAAATCGTTAATATCAGCGAAGAAGAAAGAAACGCTTTTATATCTGATGTTTGCCGTGCGGCAAATGCAGTGCACAAAGCCTTTAATCCCGATAAAGTAAACTATGGTGCTTACGGCGACACAGGCTGCCATTTGCATATGCACATTGTGCCAAAATATAACGGCGGTGACGAATGGGGCGGCGTGTTCCAGATGAACCCAAACAAAACCTACCTTACTGACGAGCAATATGCTGAAATGATTGAAAAAATTAAGGCAAACCTATAAATTAAAAAGCACCGATTAAGAGGCACACTCCGTAAGGAAGTAAGTTTCTATCTTAATACAAAATATTCGGACCCCGATTTTTTCGGGGTCCGAACTCATATAAAACATAATTATTTATAAGTAATTGCTTAATCTTTATTTTAGTCTCTAAAAGCGTTTAATTCTTGTATAATTTCTTCTAATCGTTCTCTTATATCTTTAGGACACAGTTCATCAATTTCACATTCAATTTTGGTTATGTAACTTGATGTTAAAAAAGAATGCATTATAAACTTACGCGATAACGATTTTGTGGTTTCGATTTCTTTTGAAAAATCAACTCCGTCGCCCTCTGTAAAAGAATAAAAATCGCCAGGCTCAAAACTTAATGCTTGTAATAGTTCACAACCATATTCTACTAATTGTTTTACATCTTTTAAATCTACAACGGCATCATCAGATGCGTTCAACAACCTATGACCAATATAACCATTCCTTATAGAGTTATAGTTATTCCTCAATTCTTCAAATCTTACTTTAAAATCTTTTGATTCGATTGGTAATTGAGTAACCTTGTCTTTTACAAGTTGGCGGTATTCTTCTCTTAAAAACAACCCTATTACTTTATTTTTAAAACTTAATATATTAGTACTACTATTCCCATGGTCAAAAAAGCACCTATATACCTTTATAATTAAATTTTCAAAAACATTTCTATGCAACATTTTTAGAGTTATAAAGTCGTGATGAATTTCCCAATTTTGCAAATCAGAAGCAGTTTGCAAAAAAGTCATATCATAAATCATAGAACTTAATGTATGGTAAAAAATTTTGTGCTGTTCTTTATAATCTTCAATATGTTGTTCTAAAATAATATCTTTATAATTCATAAGTGTAATTTTTTAAAAGTTTTACTCCCACATCTCTCCGCAACATTCACATTTATAATTTGTTCCTAATTTTGAAGAATGTATCCCCCAAAAAGCAACAGACGCTCTTTTATCCTCCCATTTTGCATATCTTACTTTGTAATGACCGCAATGAGGACAAGGATAAGTACAGTATTTAATTGCCCAAGGCGAGTCGTTTTGTTGACTTGCAATCGCAATTTGACGCTCGCGTTCTATGTGTTCCTGTCTTGTTTTTTCTGCCGCTCTTGCTTGCGCTTGTGCCGCTGCTCGCTTTCTTTGTCTCTCCTCTTCTTCTTTTACATATTGCTCATAATTAGTTTTCGACAAAATATATCGACGACATTCTGGAATAAAAAAACACAAATAGAACGCAAGCGGAACCCCATCAAAAACTGCTAATAATTGAAAATAACCTTTGATTTTATACTCTACCATACCTACGCCCTCACTAAACAATAGAATGGTAAAAATAGCAGTAGCAATCAACAAGTAAATTAATAATCCTTTGGGGAATTTAGGTTTTTCAGGCATTTTTACAGACATACAAATATCTCCTTTATGTAAACTCTATTCATTATAGCACTTTTAGAATAAATTATCAATTCTTTTGGAAAAGAATAAAAGTCATGAACTACTCGACACTTTCTACTTGAAAGTGTCATAGTAGGTTACGCACTTTCAAATGTGCGTAACGGGAGTACATATTTTCCAAACTAACCTATCTCAAAAATAAGAATATTAAGTGATATTGTGAGACAGGTCTCACAGTGATATTTTGCGTTATCACGCAAAGTGATATTGAAACTTGTCGTTTCAGTGATATTATATTCGCCTTCAAAACTCGCGAAGCGAATA
>JAFSBZ010000043.1 GCA_017437005.1 Clostridia bacterium
GGGCGAAGGCGAACTTTCATTAAAGAAAATTGCTGAGCGTATAGAAGCGAATAAACCTAAAGAAAAAGTGACCTATAAAATGATACAAGATTATATTGAAGAAACTTATGGGTTCAAAGTTCATACGGCTTATATTGCGGAAGTAAAACGTGATTTAGGTTTGCCTATGTACGATGCGCCGAACGCAGTGGAAGAATTAAAACGCTCGCGTTCGCATCCAACGACTGAAATGGTAGAAGCAATCAAAGACGCTTTGAAATATTTTGCGATCATTTAATGTAAAAAATTTTAAAGAAAGACAGATTTCTTTTCAAAGAAGTCTGTTTTTTATTGAATTTTTTGCCATAATGTGCTATAATATGACATATTAAGAAACATAATGGAGGAAAACGCATGACTCTGTCACAGAAGGTAAGATACATAAGAGCCGAGAGGTTACTAAGTCAACAGGAATTTGCCGATGCAGTTGGTGTTTCCTATTCGACCGTCAGCCGTTGGGAGCGTGAGCATCGTAAACCTCAAGCGAAAGCCATCGGCAAACTCATGATTTGGTGTAAGAATAACGGTGTAGATTTATCGGATGTGGAGGAAAACTATGATGATGAAGAAACGTAATTTGACGATTTGTATATTGCTTGGCGTATTCTCGTTAATTCTTTTTTCTTGCGCAATTTTGATAAATTCAAATTTAGTTTATGTACAAGCTAGCGCAGAAAATAGTGAACTTATTACTAATAGAAACGATTTTAAGAATGCCGTTATAAACGCAAACGACGGTGATACGCTTTTAGTGGGCGATATAGATTTTAATTTGCAAGCGACGGGCGACGTGAACGAAGGCGAGAGAATTACGATAGACAAATCTATTACTATAAAAAACGGAAAAACGGATGGCGACGCGATTTTTACGGGTGCAAGTTTCATATTAAGCGGAACGAAAATTTCAGGTTTGCAAACGTCGTTTACTTTTGAAAATATTGTTTTTGATGAAAAACTTGACACAAATTCATTAACTCTTGAAGATTTGAAGGTTGTTGAACCTTCTAAATACCCTGCAAAAGCACAATATGCAATCGAATGTAGAGGAAACACAAACGCGACGTTTACGAACTGTGATTTCAAAAATTATATGCATAACTACGGTGCGGCTATTAGTGCTTGGTATGCGGATTATTCTTCCACGACTTCACTATTAGAGGAGCACGGAAACAATGCGATATGCGAGTTGACGCTTTATTTGAACGATTGTAATTTTGATTCTAACGTAGCGATTCGTGATGGTGGAGCGATTTACGTTGACGCTTGTTCTAAAAACGTAAGTTTATTTGCAACGAATTGCCAATTTGATAAAAACAAATCAGGGGTTAACGAATACGAATCAGGCGGTGGCGCAATATATTTGCAAGACGCCGTATCGGAGTTTGTTGGTTGTACGTTTACGAATAATCAAGCGAATTACCTTTTTGGTGGTGAGTGTCTAATAAACGATACGCAAAGTGGTGGCGCAGTATATTGTGGTGAAAATGGAGAAATTACAGTTCGTAATGGTACTTTTGCTAAAAACAAAGCGTCTTGCGGTGGTGCTATTGCAATTTGCGGTACGACGAAAGCGTTTTTAGATGAATGTATTATTACTGAAAATAGCGCAAGCCCCGTATCAGACAATTCCGATGGAAACAAAGGAATCGGTAGCAATAAGGGACTTGGCGGCGCAATATATACGGATGGGCGCGTGTCCGTTTCCGTTAATAATACCGAGATTTGTTGTAATTATGCGGAAAATGCGCTTGGAGCGATTTGTAATAGATATATGCCGGGAATTAGCACAAACGCTTCTTTTACGTTGTATTTTTGCACGATAGCGGATAACGAGTGTAGATTTGTGCGTACTGATTATCTAACTTATGATAACCCAGCGTGGATTTGGTATCGTTATCCCGGTGACGTATTTGGTGTTCCGACGGTTGAGTTGTTTGGTTGCTTTATTGTTGACGATACCTATGAAGAAGATATTCCAAGACACGAATTGCCGACGGAAGAAAATGATTATAATTATTTCGGCTCAATGCAAGATGCAAAGGACGACGGATACATACTTGAGCAACCTTCGGGACACGGTTACGGACACGTATTACCGAGAAATACCGCAGTAGTTTCTACCGAATTGGTAAAAGAAAAACTTGGTGAGAAAAACTATTACGGTACGTTTACCGTTGGTGCAAATAGAAATGATGTAATCTTTAAGTTTTTCGTGGAGGAGATGCTTATTCACCAAGAAACCTGCGAATCGGGTGTTTCTCCCACGATTCCATTGTATGAAAAGACGGGTTATACGCTGGTTACTTGGCGACTTGCGGAAGATTTTGATTATCAAGAGAATAGAACCTTTATTGTAGGAAACGCAACTCAAAGCGTTGATTTATACGCAGTATTCACCCCGAATACGTATACGATTACCTATCATTTTGGCGAGGCAACGCAAGAAGTGGAGCAAACGTATGACGCCAAACTTGTACCGCCTACACCGCAAGAGAGAAGCGGATATAGATTTATCGGTTGGTATACCCAAGAAGACGGAAAGGGGGATAAGCTTGTGGTTGGTAGCAATTACGAAACGGCAAGCGATATTACTTTCTACGCATATTACGAAAAAGAATTTCCCGTATTCTACGTCGTGATTTCTATCGTGGGTGTTGTACTTATCATAAGCGTTGCCATTTTGGCTGGATTTGCGATTTATAGAAGAAAGCATCCGCACATGGTACCTGCAACCGACTCTGGAGTACCGCTTCCCGAAGAAAAAGTATTACCTGATACGAGTATGCTTTCGCAACGTGAAAAGGAAGTGTTAGAGTTGCTTTTACAAGGCAAGCAAAGAAATGAAATTGCTACAACCTTGTATATTAGCGAAAACACTGTTAAGAAAAATATTTCGAGCATTTACACGAAGCTTAACGTTTCGTCAAGGAACGAATTATTTGCTCTTTTCAAGTAAAACTGAATAACTAAAAGCGAGAAAAGTCCGATTTTATCAATCGGGCTTTTTTTGCGCGTAAAATTGTTAAAAAATCGCGGGTATACCCGTTTGGGTAGGGTGTTTTGGGCAAAAAGTACCCGTTTTTACCCGAAAAGTACCCGAACGGGTAATATACTTTCGATAGATTCTCGTGTATAATTTTGGTAAAATATAGGTGTGCAAAACAAGAAGATGGCAGACCTAATCTTGAAAGGAGGGGAAACGATGCTAAAAACAATAACTAAAAAAATCATAGATAGGTCTACGGATGCGTTTTTCAAATTTGAATTTCATTGCGATAGATGCGGAGCAGGATGGGAGAGTGAAACGTATTGTTTCGAACACGGATTTCCCGAAAAGCTTACCGAAGGTGAACAAAGAGCAAAAAATATTATGTGGAAAGTAGAGCACGATGCGGCGTTAGAACGAGCAAATTTGGAAGCAAGGTTAAGATTCAATCAATGCAATTCCTGCGGACGAATTATTTGCGACGACTGTTTTGTGATGGATGAAGAAGAGGATTTATGTATTGATTGTGCAAAACGATAAAATAATTTAACTTTTGATTATGGAGGTATGAGCTAATGAGCAATACAATGAAATAATAAAAGAACCTTAATACACACGACAAATCTTAATTTATTAAGGAGGAAACTTTAATGAAAAAGAAAATAACATTATTTATATCAATGATGATGGCGCTGATGATGGCATTTTCACTCGCCGCTTGTAAAGATAACACAGGCGAAGGCGGTGGCGAAGTACTTCCACCCGGAGGTGGTGGCGGTGTTGCTCCGATAACCTCGGTTACGACGGTAGAC
>JAFSBZ010000044.1 GCA_017437005.1 Clostridia bacterium
ATACCCATGCCGATTATATCCATCGCTATCATATTCAGAAATAATCTGTGGCTGTGGTTTTTGCTCTTTCGGTTTTCTTCTAAGTAACAGTAAAAGGCATAAGAATATTGCGCCAATAAATATTATAGGTAAGTATTCCACCTTGTTCACCTCTTTTCTATATTCTAGCAAAAATAAACATCATTTGCAATGGATACAGAAAAATCCCCACCGATTTCTCGGTGGGGATTTCGATTCGCTTTATAAAGTCAGCAATTACTTGCTGCCCTTGATAGCAGCCTGTATTACAATTCACAAACCGCACCAATCAGAATACCGATTTTAATTCATAACACATGTGCAAGTTTTTCAGCTGTTTGATAGCGCTCATCGGGATTTACGCTTGTGCATTTGCGGACAATTCTGCCGGCTTTTCCTTTTGCTAATTTTTCGCTCGGATGTTTGCCGGTGATCATAACATTAAGTAAAACGCCGAGTGCATAGATATCTGTTCGAGCATCACTTTGCGTTACCCCTAACTGTTCAGGTGAAGCGTAGCCTACGGTCCCCATAATCACGGTATCTTTACTTGCGTTTGATATTTGGCGTGCGGCATTGAAATCAATCAAAACCACCCTGCCATCTTTAGCTATCATAACGTTTTCAGGTTTTATATCACGGTGGACAATTCCTCGTTCGTGAAGCACGGTTAAAGCATTACAGATAGATCTCAAAACCTTACGAGTGCCTGTATAGCGGTATTTTCCACCCTCCATAACCTCGGCAATAGTAACACCTTCTATAAACTCCTCTAATACTATCTGTCCATCATCTAAATTGATGATGTCATAGATGAGTGGCAAATTTGCGCAGTTTATAGAATAAAGTTCTTCATATGCGCTAATGGATTTAGGGAAACTTCGCACAACAATATATTTGTTAAGCTCTTTGTTTTTAAGTTTTAGTACCTTGCACTCGTTTTTATCACTCAGCACAGAAACTAATGAATACGCTTTGAAAATATCGGTTAAATACTGTTCTCTTGTCATAACTTTAACCGTTCCATTCTTCATACTCAGCATCGTAGTATGATGCGCTATTTTTGTAATATCTATAATTCCTGTCGCTACAATTTGCTGAACAGTGAATAGTTAGCGTTTCGTTACGTTTTGACACTTCGGGGAATGCATTCGATTCGGTATAAATGGCGTTACCCTTGAAATAGATATCGGTTAGATTATAGCAGTTTGCAAAAGCATTATTCCAAATGGTTTTTACCGATGACGGAACAATAACAGTTTTAACGGTACTACTGATACTATCATCGCAAAAAGCCAATGCCATAATAGCTACTACATTTTTGCCGTCTATTGTTTCAGGAATTATGTATTTGCCATCCGCAGCGGTCGTTTTTACACCTGTTATAACAACTGCATTTTCCAAATTGGCGCTGACAGAAAAATCATCACCATACTTGGCATATCGATAAGCATAGGTAACCGTTGTGGTCTGTGAAGGTGTAGTTGTTGTAGATGTTGAGGAGCTAGTATTAGAACTTTCGGTTTTGTTACTGCTTGATGTGGAATTTGTCGACGTGCTATTTGACGAACTATTGGTAGTATTATTTGTGTTGATGTTTTGTGAATTGCCGCTTGTAGATGAGTTAGTAGTCGTTGTGTTTCCAGATCTATTATTAGTGATGCCACCCTCGTTTTTTGAAGAGCTTTGTGTTTGATTATTACTTGTAGGGGTAGATGTTTCATTGCCTTGTGAATCGCTATTTTGCTGTTCGGATGATGTAGTGCTATCAGGAGTATCTGAATCACTACTAATAGACGAACTCGTTGAAGTATCGTTTCCTTCATTGTTTGGAGTATCCTTTTGAGAAAACAAGAATATACCGACAACAATAAGAACAAGCACCAAAACGGCGGCAAGGATAATCAGCCACCGTTTGTTATTTTCTTTTGGAGTTTCAATGGTTTGCTTTTCCTCAAATGAGGTCATGCAATAAAGGCAAAACCGAGCTTCTTCTTGGATTTCCGCCTTACATTTAGGACATTTTTTCATCTTTAACTACCCCAAGGTTTCCAACCCGTATTCATAGAGAATTTCATTAATTTCTACAACAGATAATTTTTTACACACGCCGTATAAAACAATGCTATCAAAAGGAAGTTTCACATAAAGTGTTGAATAACCGGCACACTTTAATAAGGTTTGCACCTCGTCTAATGACAACTTCATCGCAATAGCGAGGCATAAAAGCTTTTTGCGTTCAGGCACCCTTAGTCCTGAAAAAATTTGATAAGCGTAAACTTCACTCATCTCTGCCGCACGAATAACCTGTGATTTTTTTAGATCATATTTTGCGATTAATTCATCTAAAAGCTGTGACAAATCCTTTTTAACCATATAGTCTTTATTTTCACTATAAAAGGTCTTAAAATCGGGGCTGAGCCCGAGTTCTTCTACGATTTTTGAAGTATCTTTTACCATAAGCAACACCAAATTTAATTCTTTTAAATCAGTTATACATCGTTGATATCATTATAATAAACAAGCCGTGCTTTGTCAACTTGCGACAAGACACGGCATTTTTCTTTTCTATGCTGACAGCATAAGACTTTTTAGTATGAATGTATTACATTTAAGACAAGAACGGAGGTAACTAAATGGAAAAAATCATAATCAAACTGTTTTCTGATTATCTTTCCGAGCAGAACATAGCATCAAAGCCCGAGTATTCTGCCCTTGCTAAAAGTGCACTTCAAAAAGAGAAAGAACTCAGAAACCAGTTAAACGAAGACCAAACAAAAAGTTTTGAGGAGTTATTTGAGCTTACTTCCCAGATACACTTTCTAGAAGTTAAAGATGCTTTTTTTAACGCCTGTAAATTGGGTGCAAAGGCATCAAAAGAATTTGTTATTTAAGTTCTTGCTCGAGCTTTTTGTATTCCGGTGTATCAAAGAATTCCATTACTGTAATCTCAAGACCATCACAAATCTTTTTAAGGGTTACGATACCGGGATTCTTGCTCTCTCCATTCAAAATGCTTTTAATGGTAGCTTGCGGAATACCACACATATAACTAAGAGCATTCGGCGTAATTTTACGCTCACGACAAAGCTCATAAATTCTGTTAACTGTAAATTCGCAAATACCCATACATATCCCCTGCATAGTTAGTATTTCTATATATAGATGATATATCACTATAAAAATTTTTGTTAGTTATTTATCACTAATAGCCATTGACTTGGCCTGCCGAATAATGTATAATTAGTGATATATAACTAACCGCAAGTCATATTACGGAGGAATCGCTATGTCAAAAATAGCTGACATAATAAAATACGAAGGCGATAACGCAACATTTGTCTGGAAACATCCCTGCGAGGATTTTAATAGTTTAACTCAACTTGTCGTTCATGAAACCCAAGAAGCCATATTCTTTATGAACGGTCAAGCACTCGACCTTTTTGGTCCCGGTCGTTATACGCTTGAAACACAAAATATTCCTTTAATCGGGAAAGCACTGAATCGTACCACAGGTGATGAAACACCTTTTCATTGCGAAGTTTATTTCATCAATAAAACCGAGCAGATGGCTGTTAAGTGGGGTACCGATTCCAAAGTTCAGTATGTTGAGCCAACTTATGGTTTCCCCATTTCAATCGGTGCATCCGGAGATATGGCATTAAGAGTATCTGACAGCCGTAAATTGCTAGTTAAATTGGTGGGTACTGAAAACCTACTTACACAAAATAAACTACTGTCTTATTTCCGTTCGATTCTTATGACGAGAGTAAAAACCTATATTGCTCAAGTTATGAAATCTAACGCCATTAACATTTTTGAAATTGACCAAAATCTCACTTCTTTTTCAGAGTCAATAAAACAACTTCTCATTCCTAACTTTGAAGATTACGGCATAGTTCTGGAAAAATTTTTCGTTACAACCATTGTTAAGCCGGATGGTGAAAGACAATACGAGAAATTCAAAGAACTACACTTCCGTCAATATGCAGACATAGCCGAAGCAAAGCTTCGCCAACAGGTTGATATTATTGAGGCAGAAACCGAAGCTAAGAAAACAATTATTGAATCGAAAGCTCTTGCTGAGAAACGTGCCACCGAAGGATATACATACGGTCAAGAGCGTGGCTTTGATGTAGCCGAAAAGGTTGCTGAAAACGAAGCCGTTGGCGAATTTACCAACATGGGCGTTGGCTTTGGTACGATGGCCGGTGTTGGTGGTGCCGTTGGTGGAATGGTTGGCGGCGCAATGCATGATGCTTTAGGTTCGGTAACAAATACTTCTGCACCAAGCATTCAAAACTTCTGTGAAAATTGCGGAGCAAAATTAAATGCAGACGCAGCGTTTTGCGAAGAATGCGGATCTCCTGTGCAGACAAAGAATGGTTGCAAAAATTGTGGATATATATTTGAGCGTCAAGGCAAGTTTTGTCCCAAATGCGGAACCAAACGGGAGGTGTAATCGTTGAAGAAAACCTTTAAATCTTATATTGGTGTTTGGGCAATTTGCTTGCTCACCTTTAACGTAATTGCTTTTATTGTTCCAAATGAAATGAATGCTAATTTCTGGGCAGGTTATATTTTTATAACTCTAGCATTTTTAGGTCAATTATTTTGTGCAAACATAGCATTTAAAGCAGAAAATGCAAAGAAGTTTTTCTATAACTTCCCCTTAATCTCCATTAGTTTTGTTGGCACAGTGATAATGCTTATTGTCGCAGGATTAACAATGGCAATATCCGCTATACCGGTTTGGGTTGGCATCGTTTTTTGTTTGATTATTTTAGCCTTCACAGCAATAGCTATTATCAACGCATCCGTTGTAAGCGAAACGGTAAGTAATATTGGCGAAAAAACCAAATCAAAAACTTTGTTCATAAAAATGCTTACTGCTGATGCCACAAACCTAATGTCAAAGGCACAAACCAAAGAGGCAAAAGAAACAACCAAAAAGGTTTATGAGATAATCCGATACAGCGACCCTGTGAGCAATGACGCTCTGAGTTCTATAGAATCACAAATCACAGTTCGTTTTAAAGAGTTTGAAAATGCGATATGCGAAAACAGCGAAAAAGCAACCTCTCTTGGAGAAGAACTGATTATTTTAATTGAAGACCGAAACACAAAATGCAAATTGTTGAAATAAGAGGTGCGGGTGGTGGCTTTAACCTGTAAAAACTGCGGCGGTAATATATCGTTAGATGCAAATTTAAATTTAATAATCTGTGATTCTTGTGGAGCACAGCAAACGCTTACAAACGTATTAGCCGATGAATCTGAAAACTTCATTTATAACGAAGACGAATTATCAAGAAGTTCATTAAATACATACAAGAGAGCATTATCAATGAT
>JAFSBZ010000045.1 GCA_017437005.1 Clostridia bacterium
ATTCTCTTGAGCCACTGCGTCGCTTCGTCCACTGCACGCTGATTTCTCGAAACCATTCGGATAATCAGGGCAATGGCACCTACTGTGACTGCCACGATGGTACTGATCGCCACAATCTGACCGTAAATGTCCTGCATAATCGCTGAGAAGCGATCCCAGATAGTTGCGGCCATAACGGGCTGCATCGAAAAGAGCATTGCCGATGCAGTGCCGACGAGCGACCAATAGGCGGATTTAACTTTGTTACCGCCCAGCCTGAGTTGCTTAATCATGCCTGTGTACCTCCTTTTTTCAGAATTCGGGCAACAAAAAAAGCCGTCTCTTATAAGCATTTCTGCTTAAAGAAACGGCCTCGTCTTCACCCGAGCCCACTATTGGACGATACAAGTATAACACATTTCCTTTTGCTTGTCATCGGCTATTTGTCGGCGTTTTATAGGCGATTTGTAGGCACTTTATAGGCTCTCAAACAAAGTGAGCATATCAAGCCAAAAATCCATTCCTGCAACCGGTGTTGACCACAAACGAATTGAAAGAATTGAGATTGCCTGCTGACGAAGCCGATAATAAACTCTTCCGGATAATCTCAACTCATCAAGGATCTCCAGATGGGAAAGTTTATCCGGACGAATGTAGGTATGATAAATCACGTCATATAGCTTCTGCCCGTTACCCGGCTTATGTGAGAGCACAGTCAATGCCTCATTTACACGGTCAAAAAGCAATCTGGACTTAACGATTCCTTCCATTCGGTTTTCAAGCTTACGATTTCCCAGTGCGATTTCCAAATCCATCTGATCAATCAGTTTGTCAACACCTTCAAATGGCTCATCCAGCTCTGCAGCAACATCCACCGGCAAACACTCCAGTAACCAGGCAATATTTCGATAATGCTGAAGAAGCAGCTGTGTGTTGTGATAGCTTTTCCGGTTCTTCTCTTGCTGAGCCTTACGAACCTTTTCGTTGTCGATTTGGTGATCACCGAGGATCCCACGCTTTGTCAGAAGTGAAATAAAAGCGTCTGACTGCGCTAATATGCGTTCTTCTTGCTGTTCATACAGCGATTTTCCGTCTGTTTGGCGGCTCATATGTAAACATCTCCTTTGCTATTTTTGTTATATCCACAGGCGCACACGGGCCTCGGATTTCACTCGTATCTATAACAGGAGGGTAATATAAACTCTTACCCTTGCAGTCATATATACACTTCTTACAATTCGAGTGAGAAAAATACGCGCGTAATATATATGGGTCAAAAAGTGCAACGCGATTTTGAGCCATAGTGTTTTCATTTTCCTCAGCACATTCCGTTAGGAGCTGACGGCTGTATATGGCAACCAGTCTGCTGAGGTTCTCTTGATCTGAACCCACTTTCTGCTCATTCTTCGCTAAAATGCGTATTTCGGCAATTATACGCTCGATTTTCTCAGACTCCGGGATTGAAACCTCTGCATCCGTTGGATACAGTTTATTGAAAATGAGACAACCGAAGGCACCGGGGAGGCGATGCAGCGTAAAAACATCCCCATGCTTTTGAAAGAAACGCCACACCTTCGTTTTTTCCCAGTTCCACCGTTGTCCCAGGGTTTCCAAAGTCAATACGGTACCGAACTTGCCAAATTGAGCAATCGGTGCCAAAAAAGAAAACGCATTGTCCGGATCTTCTGATACCGTGTGGCACCAGAGGTCAAGCCATGCGTCTGCTTCATCAAAAATATACTGTTGTTCTACAAGTCTGTCTGTAATGTTTCGGGGGAGGCAGAGGAAACCATAACCTTCGGTGGCATAGACCGTACCATCCATACACTCCTCGCCGGAACATTTAATAACCCAATCGGTTATCTGATAAGTTAGCTTTTTTGTCTTTGCGTTTAATGAATAACTGATATAACCAAGCTCAGAGAGCTTAGAAAGGGCCTCAAGGCTTTTTACGCGGCTTCTGGAGCCGAGAATGCTCTTGAGTCCTACAACGCCTCCTGACCACATTCCCGGGCTCACAGCGTTGATATGGCCGCAATAAGAAGCTTGTCCCTTACGGAATGCTGCGCGGGATGCAAGCTTGGCCCAGGCGTTCATAATACCTTTGCCTTCAGGAAGATGATTTCGTGGCAGCTTTACCCACTGATACTTCATCAAACATTTCATAAGGGACACCTCCTTTCATTCAAATTTATTTTATATGGCCTCAGTCCTTGATTCTGACATGAAGCCCGTTGAGGTTCGCAACACGAATTCCACGAAGATACCAAAAAGACCCCAACTCTATTCGAGTAGGGATCCATTTTCCATCAATATATACTTCGAGGCATTCTCCGCAGTGAAGCCCTCCATAAAAATCCAATAATCCAAACCGGATATCCATTCGATCACTTTCATGATCGTAAATAAGTACACCTTCTCTCATATTATTGCCTCCGTACAAACTCTATAATATAATTGTATAGAAAAAAGCCAGACAGGGAAAACTGTCTGGCTCTGTGGCAGTCACCTTTTGGGTGAATTGAATACATGCTCCTTTCCATAGTGTATTGTGGACTAAATCATCATACTCACCCGAAATTGTTATGGGGCTTTCCGACTGAGTCCTATTATATCACGCTCATCGTTTTTAAACTCTATCGCAGGTGACACAACCGCGTTTGCAAAGCCGGTTATCGGCACCAAAGTCCCAGCACCTGCGCGACGGGCGATTTTGTCAAAAACGCCAATGCCCGTCAGTATTGCCGCTATAAAAATTATTGACACGGGCACAGCCATTTTGACAACCTTTTCACTTAAATCTAAAACGGTATATAATTCGGTTAAAAGCTGACCTATAACACAAATGGCACCGCCCACTATATACGCCCAAACAAAGTCTTTTAATTTGGGTGATGGTGGCGATGCCTTTTTTGTCATTTCACTATATTTTTTCTTATCAGGCAACATATAATCCACTTCCCTTTCGGGATTAGTGTTACCTTTAATCAACCAATTTATCCGTTGATTCTTTTGTAATTACTGTTTTAGGATTGTAATTGCTTAAAAATTCGTTCCATTCGTCGTCGGTAAGCTTTTCACCATCACGCGTACCGTACTGTTTATAAAGTCCTTCAACCAGCATATTATAGAGCTTGTTATCCTTAACAATACCATTTATTAAAAAGAATAAAATTATTACCGCAAACAGCACCAATAAAACGGCGGGAATTGCATGTCGCCAATAGAAAGAAAGCTTTAAATCTCCTATAGGATCTCTCATTAAATGAGAAAACGCTATAACCATTACGGGCTGAGATATTATACCAACAATACACGCGATAAGCTTTTGCTTGCAACAAAGCAATACTGCGCTTACAACCATTAAAACAGTTCCTGTAATAATTGAATAAAAACTGTTTTTAAAAAAGTCAAAGTCAACAAAACCCAACTTTATTTGCATAGAAGTACCTATAATAAATATCATCGCCATAAAAAATGCATAGCACCAACATATTGCACCCAAAACAGTAAGAACGTTCATTATTCTTTTGTTATCACTTACGTTGGATATGCCGTATTTATACTTGTATTTTTCAACGTATTCTAAAATATTTGCATTTTTCTTCATAAAATCACCAAAATCATTATACAACAAACAACTTTACTTGACAAGTATTTGTTAAAAATAATATAATGTTAAATGGTGATTTTTATGGCAAAAATAAATATAGTAATGGTAGAGCCCGAAATACCACAAAACACGGGCAACGTTGCGCGCACCTGTGCCGCTACGGGAGCGCGACTTCATCTTGTAAAGCCAATGGGCTTTACACCCGATGACAAAAAGCTAAAGCACGCGGGGCTTGATTATTGGAAATATCTTGATATTACCTATTATGAAAACCTTGCTGATTTTTTTGAAAAGAACAAAGGCGGTAACTTTTTTTACTTTACAACCAAAGGGCGACACACCCACTCCGACCACAATTACCCAGATAATTGTTTCTTGCTCTTTGGTAAAGAAAGCAAAGGTCTGCCCGAAGAACTATTACTCAAAAATCCTGAGCATTGCGCACGCATACCAATGCAGGGCGAAATACGCAGCCTAAACCTTTCTAACTCGGTAGCAATTGCCGTTTACGAGGTGTTGCGCCAATGGAACTACCCCGCTTTAGAAAATTTTGGTCAATTGCACAACTACAAATGGGAAGATAATATATAAATATATATAAAATTTATATTGAATTTTTTGAAAATTGTGGTAAAATATAATTGTATATTTTTTAACAATCTCGAAAGGATGTATTAAAATGAGTCTACTTAACAAAAAAACAGTTGATGACATTAACGTAAAGGGCCAAAAGGTTCTTGTTCGTTGCGATTTTAACGTTCCGCTTAAAAACGGCGTTATCACCGACGAAAATAGAATCAATGCTGCTCTTCCAACAATCAAAAAGCTTATTGCTGACGGTGGTCAGGTAATTCTTTGCTCACACCTTGGTAAACCAAAGGGCGAGCCAAAGCCAGAGCTTTCTTTGGCTCCTGTTGCTGCTTGCCTTTCAGAAAAATTAGGTAAGCCGGTTGTATTCGCTGCTGACGATAACGTTGTTGGCGAAAATGCAAAGGCTGCTGTTGCTGCTATGAAGGATGGCGACGTTGTACTTCTTCAAAACACACGTTACCGCGCAGAAGAAACTAAAAATGGTGAGGCTTTCTCGGCAGAGCTTGGTTCTTTGGCTGACATATTTGTAAACGATGCATTTGGTACTGCTCACCGCGCACACTGCTCAACCGTAGGTGTTGTAGCTCACGTAAAAGAGGCAGTCGCAGGTTACCTTATCGGCAAAGAGCTTCAGTACCTTGGCAACGCAGTTGAAACACCTGTACGTCCTTTTGTTACCATTCTTGGTGGTGCAAAGGTTGACAGCAAGCTCCCTGTTATTGAAAACTTGCTTACCAAGGCTGATACACTTATTATCGGTGGCGGTATGGCTTATACCTTCCTTGCAGCAAAGGGCTACACAGTTGGTACATCCCTTATTGATGAAACCAAGATTGACTACTGCCGCGATATGATGGCAAAGGCTGAAGAAAAGGGCGTTAAAATCCTTCTTCCTATCGACTGCACAATTACAAAGGATTTCCCAGACCCAATTGATGCTCCAATCGACATCGAGGTTGTAGATGCTGATAAGATTCCTGCAGATATGATGAGCCTTGATATTGGTACCAAGACTGCAGAGCTTTACGCTAACGAAGTTAAGGGTGCTAAGACTGTTGTTTGGAACGGACCTATGGGCGTATTTGAAAACCCAATCTTGGCAAAAGGCACAATGGCTGTTGCTAAAGCTATGGCAGATACCGATGCTGTTACAGTTATCGGTGGTGGCGACTCTGCGGCTGCAGTTAACATCTTGGGCTTTGGTGACAAGATGACTCACATCTCTACAGGCGGCGGCGCAAGCCTTGAATTCCTTGAAGGTAAGGAACTCCCAGGTATTGCAGCGCTTAACGATAAATAATTAAATTTAGGCGGCTCGGGTTTCCCCTGCCGCCAAATTTTAGGTTATAAGAAAATACATTTTAGGAGAATTATTATGAACAAAGCAAAAAGACAAGCAATTATTGCAGGCAACTGGAAAATGAACAAAACCCCTGCTGAAACTACCGCACTTATTAACGAAATGAAACCTCTTGTAGCAGATGCTAATTGCGAGGTTGTACTTTGCGTACCATTTATTGACATTGCAGCAGCAGTTGAGGCTGCAAAGGGCTCTAACATTAAAATCGGCGCTGAAAATGTACACTTTAAGGCTTCGGGCGCATACACAGGCGAAATAAGCGCCGAGATGCTCGTTGCTAGCGGTGTAGAGTACGTTGTAATTGGCCACAGCGAGCGTAGACAGTACTTTGGTGAAACAGACCAGACTGTTAACCTTCGTACACTTGCTGCTGTAAACGCAGGCCTTAAGGCTATTGTTTGTGTGGGTGAAACACTCGAACAGCGTGAGCTTGGCTACACCGAAACACTTCTTAAATACCAAACAAAGATGGCTCTTACAAACGTAAGTGCTGACCAACTCAAAAACATCGTTATCGCTTACGAACCCGTTTGGGCTATAGGTACAGGTGTTGTTGCAAGCGCTGAGCAGGCTAACGAGGGCAACGGATTTGTTCGTGCCGCTATTGCCGAGGTTTATGGCGCAGATGTAGCAGAAACCGTTACAATTCAGTACGGCGGTTCTATGAACGCTGCTAACGCTGACGAGCTTGTTGCACAGGTAAATGTTGATGGTGGTCTTATCGGCGGCGCATCACTTAAAGCACAGGATTTCTCAGTAATCGTTAAAGCTGCTTCTAAATAATTCCCACAAAAACAAATAAACATTGAGTAGGGACCGGCGTCCCCGACGGTCCGCAAAATTAACGGACTGTCCAGGAGGCCAGTCCCTACAAATATGAATTTATTTCACAGGAGATTTTATAATGAAAAAACCCGTTGTTTTATGTATAATGGATGGTTTTGGTATTCGCGACGTAAATAAAGGTAACGCGATTTATACCGCCAAAACCCCAAATCTTGACAAGTTTTTCAGCGAAAATCCTTTTACCACAATCGGCGCTTCAGGTCTTGACGTTGGTCTTCCTGACGGTCAGATGGGTAACAGTGAGGTTGGTCACACCAACATAGGCGCAGGCCGTGTTGTTTACCAAATGCTTGTTAAGATTACCAAAGATATCGAAGATGGCAAATTCTTTGATATCGAGGTTCTTAAAAACGCTATTGAAAATTGCAAGAAAAATGATAGTGCACTCCACCTTATTGGTCTTCTTTCTGACGGTGGTGTTCACAGCCATATTGAGCATCTTTATGGTCTACTCGAAATGGCAAAGAAAAATGGTCTTACCAAGGTTTACGTTCACTGCCTTATGGACGGCCGTGATGTTTCTACCACAAGTGGTATCGGCTTTATCAAGGATTTACAAGACAAAATGCTTGAAATAGGCATTGGTAAAATTGCTACTGTTATGGGTCGTTACTATGCTATGGACCGTGACTTCGCTTGGGATCGTGTAGAAAAGGCTTATGCCGCTATGGTTTACGGCGAAGGCGTACAAACAAATGACATACTTGCCACTATGAGCGAATCATACTCAAATGATGTAACCGACGAATTTATTGTTCCTACCGTTGTTGATAATGAGGGTATGATTAAAGCAAACGACAGCATTGTATCGTTTAACTTCCGTCCCGACCGCGCACGTCAGTTAACAAGAACATTTGTAGACCCTGAATTTGACGGTTTTGAGCGCAAAAACGGTTTCTTCCCTGTAAATTACGTATGTATGACACAGTATGACGAAACTATGCCAAACGTTACCGTTGCTTATCCGCCCGAAGAGCTTAAGATGACTCTTGGCGAGTACCTTGCAAGCAAGAATATGACTCAGCTTCGTATAGCTGAAACACAAAAATATGCTCACGTTACCTTCTTCTTTAACGGTGGCGAAGAAAAAACCTTTGAGGGCGAGGACCGTGTGCTTATTCAATCCCCCGATGTTCCTACCTTTGACCTACAGCCCGAAATGAGCGCATACCCTGTTTGTGACGCTGTATGCGATAAGATTCGTTCAGGCAATTACGATGCAGTTATTCTTAACTTTGCTAACTGCGATATGGTTGGCCACACAGGTATATTTGATGCCGCTGTTGCCGCTGTGGAAGCAGTTGATACTTGCGTAGGTAAAGTAGTTGAAGCAACACGTGAAATGGGCGGCGCTGTAATTATTACAGCCGACCACGGTAACGCTGACTGTATGGTGGGTGAAGACGGTAATCCATTTACCCCACACACTACAAACCCCGTTCCTTTCTGCGTAGTAGGTTACGATTGTGAATTACGCGAGGGTGGCAGACTTGCTGACATTGCACCGTCAATGCTCAAGATTTTAGGACTTCCCCAACCCCAAGAAATGACCGGCGATTCGATAATAAAATAATCTAAATCAAAACTTTAAACCCCGTTCTTAATGTTAAGAACGGGGTTTTACTTTACATTTATTTTTTAGTATGATATATTTAATAATAGGAAGTGATTTGATGAAAAAATTTTCAATAATTACAATTATTATAGGCGCATTACTTATAATCAGCGGTATTTTAATACCTCGGATATCATATCTTTTGATGCCACCTTCGCCGTCGGTTGGTATAATTGGTGGCGCAGACGGACCAACAGCAATTTTTTTAACTTCGACTCTTTGGATTAATTCTATATATGGCAGACTTATAATTTTAGGTATACTTGCATTAATAGTTGGTGTGGTATTGCTGATTATAAATAAGTTCAAGAAAAAATAAAATTTATATGCAAAGAACACGGACTTGAGATTTTTCTCAAGTCCGTGTGTTATTTTAATTATTCTTCAACTGTTTCAGAAGCTTCCTCTACCATCATATCAGTTTCAATTGTATCAATTTCTTCTACGATTGGTTCGGGGTTAATGTCGGGGTGCTTCATACCTGTACCTGCAGGAATAAGCTGACCGATAATAACGTTTTCCTTAAGACCAAACAATGGATCAACCTTACCTCTGATAGCGGCTTCGGTAAGAACACGTGTAGTCTCTTGGAAGGATGCGGCTGACATAAATGACTCGGTAGCAAGTGAAGCCTTGGTAATACCAAGCAATGTATGTTCATAGGTAGCCTTTGTAAGACCCTCTTCACCGGCATCAATACGAGCCTGAACTACAGCATTTGCATCAGCAATTTCCTTGTATTCATAACTGCTACCTGCAAGAAGTGTGGTTGAACCTGCATCAAGAATGCGAAGCTTACGCATCATCTGACGAACGATGATTTCAATGTGCTTATCGTTGATGTCAACACCTTGTGTACGGTAAGCATTTTGAATTTCAGCAATAATATATTCCTGTACTGCCTCGTGGCCCTGAGCCTCCAAAATATCCTGTGGATATTTAGCGCCGGGAATAAGCAAATCGCCCGCTTTTACGTAATCGCCTTCTTGTACTAAGGTACGTGAACCGTAAGGAATAATAACCTTTTCTTCCTGTAAGGTTTCTTCGTTGTTGATTACAAGCACGTTACTGCGCTTTTCTTCAACCATACGTACACGACCGTCAATCTTGGCAATAAGACCGCAAACCTTTGGTCTTCGTGCTTCAAACAATTCTTCAACACGAGGTAGACCCTGTGTAACGTCGGCAACGTCTCCACCCGCAACACCACCGGTGTGGAAGGTACGCATCGTAAGCTGTGTACCAGGCTCACCGATAGACTGAGCTGCAACAATACCAACTGCCTCACCAACGGTAACGGGCTTGTTGGTAGCAAGGTTTGCACCGTAGCACTTCTGACAAACACCGTGATGGCTATGACAAGTAAGGATTGAACGAATCTTAATACGCTCGATACCTGCATCAACAATACGCTTAGCATCTTCCTTGGTCATCATATGCTGGTTATCACAAATAACCTCACCTGTTTCTGGGTGAACAGCATCATCAAGCAAGAAACGGCCAACAAGACGCTCCTCGAGTGATTCGAGCAAGTGGTTACCATCTTTAATGTCAAATACTTCAAGACCTTCGTGTGTACCGCAATCGATATCACGAACAATAACATCCTGTGAAACGTCAACAAGACGACGGGTAAGATAACCCGAGTCAGCGGTACGAAGCGCTGTATCGGCAAGACCCTTACGCGCACCACGTGATGAAATAAAGTATTCCAAAATGTTAAGACCTTCACGGTAGTTAGCACGAATAGGAACTTCAATGACCTTACCGGCAGTATTTGCGATAAGACCACGCATACCTGCAAGCTGACGAATCTGGCTCATAGAACCACGGGCGCCTGAATCAGCCATCATATAGATTGGGTTAAACTCGTCAAGGTTGCCCTTAAGTGCGCCTGCAACGTCCTCGGTTGCATGGTTCCATATTTCGATTACGTGGCGGCTACGCTCATCATCACTGATAAGACCGCGACGGTAGTTCTTGGTAATAGTGTCAATCTTCTTTTCAGCCTCAGCCAAAATATCCTTCTTTTCAGGAGGAATAACCGCATCTATAACAGCAACTGTTATAGCACCCTTGGTTGAGAACTTAAAGCCTGTTGCCTTAACCTTATCAAGAACAATTGATGACTCGCTTGTACCGTGAGTATCGATGCAACGCTCAATAATTTTACCAAGTGCTTTTTTGCCAACCTTGTTCTGAATTATATCGTCATTAGATTCAACAAACTTTTTATCTGGGTCCTTAACGTCAAAGCACCATTCAAGCTTAAACTCATTTTCAGGCTTTGTACGATCAACAAATCCAAGATCCTGTGGAATAGATTCGTTAAAGATAAGGAAACCTACTGTACACCAAATAAGTGCAGATTTTCCGTCATCATTTGTCATACGAACGCGTATAGGAGCGTGAAGACCTACAACACCATCATTATAAGCCATCATAGCTTCGTCTTTGTCGCGGAAAACCTTATTTGTACCAGGTTCGTCTGCCTTAACAAGTGTAAGATAGTAGCAACCCAAAACCATATCCTGCGTAGGAACTGCAACAGGCTTACCGTCGGCAGGTTTAAGAAGGTTGTTAGCCGCAAGCATAAGGAATCGTGCTTCTGCCTGTGCCTCTGCTGAGAGCGGCACGTGAATAGCCATCTGGTCACCGTCAAAGTCGGCGTTATAAGCAGTACATACAAGCGGATGAAGCTTAAGTGCCTTACCTTCTACAAGTACAGGCTCAAAAGCCTGAATACCAAGTCTGTGAAGTGTAGGAGCACGGTTAAGAAGAACAGGATGCTCTTTTATAACAAGCTCTAATGCATCCCAAACCTCTGCTGAAGCGCGCTCAACCATCTTACGAGCAGTTTTAATATTGGTAACCGACTTGGTTTCAACCAAGCGTTTCATAATAAACGGTTTAAACAGTTCAAGCGCCATTTCCTTTGGCACACCGCACTGATACATCTGAAGCTCTGGTCCTACAACAATAACCGAACGACCTGAGTAGTCAACACGTTTACCAAGAAGGTTCTGACGGAAACGACCCTGCTTACCCTTAAGCATATCAGAAAGTGACTTAAGAGCGCGGTTGTTTGGTCCTGTAACAGGCTTGCCACGACGTCCGTTGTCGATAAGTGCGTCAACAGCCTCTTGAAGCATACGCTTTTCGTTACGAACAATAATTTCAGGAGCGCCAAGCTCTAAAAGTCTTTTAAGACGGTTATTACGGTTAATAACACGACGATAAAGATCGTTAAGGTCACTTGTTGCAAAACGGCCACCGTCAAGCTGTACCATTGGGCGCAAATCGGGTGGAATTACCGGAATAACGTCAAGTATCATCCATTCAGGGCGATTGCCTGACTGACGGAAGGCCTCAAGTACCTCAAGACGCTTGAGTATACGTGTGCGCTTTTGACCGCTTGATTCTTCCAACTCTGCGCGAAGCTCGGCACAAGTCTTTTCAAGGTCGATTTCGCTAAGCAATTCCTTAATAGTTTCAGCACCCATACCTGCCTTAAATGCGTCTTCATACTTTTCACGCATTTCGTGATACTGCTTTTCGTTAAGAATTTGCTTCTTTTCGAGTGGGGTATCACCTGGGTCGGTTACGATATACTGTGAGAAATAAAGTACGTGTTCAAGCGCTTTTGGTGATACGTCAAGCGCAAGTCCCATACGTGAAGGAATTGTCTTAAAATACCAAATGTGTGATACAGGGGCAGCAAGCTCAATGGTACCCATTCTTTCGCGGCGAACCTTTGCGCGTGTTACTTCAACACCACAGCGTTCGCAAACCTTACCCTTGTAACGAATTCTTTTATATTTACCGCAATGACATTCCCAGTCCTTTGTAGGTCCAAATATGCGTTCGCAAAAAAGACCGCCTGTTTCTGGCTTTAATGTACGGTAGTTTATAGTCTCTGGCTTGGTAACCTCACCATAAGACCAGCTTCTGATTTGTTCGGGAGAAGCGAGACCGATTTTTATAGATTCAAATGATAAATTCTTTTCTTCTGACATAATCTCTCACCCTCCGTTAATTTTCTTCCAAATCGTAGTCGGAATCATCTTCAGTTTCATAAACGATGTCTTCGCCGTTTTCATCCTGCAATGTGTAGCCGTCGTGGTTACCATCGTTAACCATTTCGCCCGGAATAAGCTCTTCGTCGACAGCAGACTTTGCAAGACCAATATCATCATCGTCATCAAATGTCTGTTTAAGATCAACCTCAAGACCTAATTTATCAAGCACGCGTATATCAAGGCCGAGTGACTGAAGCTCTTTAATAAGAACCTTAAATGACTCAGGAACGCCTGCCTTAGGTACATTTTGACCCTTAACGATTGCTTCGTAAGTTTTAACACGACCAACAACGTCATCGGATTTAACAGTAAGAATTTCCTGCAAGGTGTATGCAGCGCCGTAAGCTTCAAGTGCCCAAACTTCCATTTCACCGAAACGCTGACCACCAAACTGTGCTTTACCACCAAGAGGCTGCTGGGTTACGAGTGAGTATGGACCTGTTGAACGCGCGTGAATCTTATCGTCAACCAAGTGATGCAATTTAAGATAATACATATAACCAACAGTTACCTTATTATCAAACGGCTCACCTGTACGACCGTCATAAAGCTGAACCTTACCGTCTTCGGACATACCTGCCATTTTGAAGCACTCGCGGATATCAGACTCGTGTGCGCCATCAAATACAGGAGTTGCAATGTTCCAACCCAAAGCCTTTGCAGCGTAACCTAAGTGAACCTCGAGAACCTGACCGATGTTCATACGTGAAGGAACGCCAAGTGGGTTAAGAACTATATCAAGCGGAGTACCGTCTGGTAAGAATGGCATATCCTCGCTTGGTAAAATACGTGATACAACACCCTTGTTACCGTGACGACCAGCCATTTTATCGCCGACAGAAATCTTACGCTTCTGAGCAATATAACAACGAACAACCACGTTAACACCGGGACTAAGTTCAGATGAATTTGAACGGTCAAAGACCTTAACATCTACGATTGTACCGTATTCACCGTGAGGAACACGTAATGAAGTATCACGAACCTCACGAGCCTTTTCACCAAAGATTGCACGGAGCAAGCGTTCCTCGGCTGTAAGTTCGGTTTCACCCTTTGGTGTTACCTTACCTACAAGAATATCGCCTGCCTTAACCTCGGCACCTACGCGGATAATACCGCGTTCGTCAAGGTCTTTAAGCACGTCGTCACCAACGTTTGGAATATCACGTGTGATCTCTTCAGGTCCAAGCTTGGTATCGCGACATTCAATTTCATACTCTTCAATATGAATTGAAGTATAAATATCTTCACGAACAAGACGCTCATTAAGTAAAACAGCGTCCTCGTAGTTATAACCTTCCCAGGTCATAAAGCCGATAAGCGCATTACGTCCAAGTGAAATTTCACCCTGACTTGTAGCAGGACCGTCGGCAATAACCTGTCTTTCGTCAACCTCGTCACCTACAGATACAATAGGCTTTTGGTTGATACAAGTACCGTGGTTGGAACGCAAGAACTTGATAAGCTTGTATTCATCAATTTCGCCGTTCTTTGCACGGATTTTAATAATATCGGCACTAACGTATGTTACAACACCTGCGCGACGCGCCAATACCACAACGCCCGAGTCAACCGCTGCTTTATATTCCATACCGGTAGCAACGATTGGGTTCTCTGGCTTTAATAGAGGCACAGCCTGCTTCTGCATGTTTGAACCCATAAGCGCACGGTTGGTATCGTCATTTTCAAGGAACGGAATCATAGCTGTTGCTACAGATACAACCATCTTAGGTGATACATCCATAAAGTCAGCGCGTGAAGCCTCAACCTCGCTATAATTGTCGCGAATACGCGCATTAACCTTTTTGTTTACAAAGAAGCCATTTTCGTCAAGCGGTTCATTAGCCTGAGCAATAACGTAATCGTCTTCTTCGTCAGCTGTCATATATACAACTTCGCTTAGTACCTGACCTGTAGTTTTATCTACACGACGGAAAGGAGCTTCAATAAAGCCGTATTTGTTAATCTTTGCATAGGTTGCAAGATAAGAAATAAGACCGATGTTAGGACCTTCAGGTGTTTCAATTGGACACATACGTCCGTAGTGTGTATAGTGAACGTCACGCACTTCAAAGGATGCGCGGTCACGAGAAAGACCACCGGGACCCAAAGCTGACAAACGACGTTTGTGTGTAAGCTCTGAAAGTGGGTTGGTCTGATCCATAAACTGTGAAAGTGGCGAAGAACCAAAGAATTCTTTTACAGCCGCTACTACGGGACGGATATTAATAAGAGATTGTGGTGTAATATTTTCGGGATCCTGTGACTGAAGAGTCATCTTTTCACGAACAACACGCTCCATACGTGAAAAACCAATACGGAACTGATTTTGTAAAAGCTCACCTACAGAACGGATACGACGATTACCAAGGTGGTCGATATCATCAATCACACCTACTTCGTGAGGAAGTCCCAAGAAATAGCTAACACTTGCAAATATATCATCAAGTGTAATGTAGTTTGGAATAAGGGCTGCTGCGTTATCAATAAGGGCATTTTTAAGCTCTTCTTTATCGGAAAACTCATCCATAATGCTCTTAAGCACTTGTAAGCTTACCTTTTCATTAACACCTGCTTTGTCAAGCTCGGCAAGTTCTTCATCGGTAAATGAAGTAAAGTCACGAAGATTTACCATACCGTTTGAAAGAACCTTAACCTCGTGTGTGTTGCCTTCGGGGTCTTGAACGCTGATATACGCTTCTAATACACCCTTGTTTTCAACAAGCTCGGAAAGCTCACGGCTGATTACGGTGTTAGCATCAACAAGTATTTCGCCTGTTTCGGGGTCAATAATTGGACGAGCTGCTACCTTGCCTTTAATACGGGCGCCAATAGCCAACTTTTTATTGTATTTATAACGACCAACGCGAGAAAGATCGTAACGGCGTGGGTCAAAGAACAATTGCTCTAAGTACGCTCTTGCACCATCAATTGTTACAGGTTCGCTCGGTCTAAGCTTTTTGTAAACTTCAACAAGAGCATCCTCTACGCTCTTGGTTTCGTCAACTTGTAGTGTTGCTTCCAAACGCTCGTCCTCACCAAAAAGCTGACGAATCTGATCGTTTGTACCAATACCTAACGCACGGATAAACGTAGTTACGGGAAGCTTTCTGTTCTTATCAATACGAACATAAAGCACATCGTTTACGTTGGTTTCATATTCAATCCAAGCACCGCGGTTTGGAATAATGGTTGATGAAAACAACTTTTTACCTGTTTTTTCATCAATCTTTCTTGCAAAGTACACGCCAGGTGAACGAACAAGCTGAGATACAATAGCACGCTCGGCGCCATTAATTACAAATGTACCCGAGTCGGTCATAAGCGGGAACTCGCCCATGAAAACTTCGCTCTCTTTGATTTCGCCTGTTTCCTTGTTTGTAAGTCTTGCTATTACGCGCAAGGGCGCTGAATATGTTGTATCGCGTGACTTACACTCGGTAACGCTGTACTTTGGTTGTTCATCAATACGGTAGTCAATAAAAGAAAGCTCAAGGTTACCGCTATAGTCGGTAATAGCAGCCATGTCCTTAAATACTTCCTTAAGACCTTCGGTGACAAACCAATTGTATGAATCCTTCTGAATTTCAATGAGGTTTGGCATATCAATAACTTCATTGATTTTAGAGAAGGTCATACGAGTGTTTTTTCCCATCTGGACAGGTTTTACCATTTTGTTAGGCTCCATAGGTTTTATATCACTCCTACCTTAAAATTGCGATGTTTCTATATAGAAATATCTGCCAATAACTGTGGTGTTTTTGCCTTAAAAACTTCATCCAATCCGTTACAAAAGGCGAAAATACCCCACTATCAGTAATTACACATTATATATCGTTGTCAAGCACTTGTCAAGCACTTTTTTCAAAAAATGTAAAAAAATTACTGCAAAGGCATTTTTCACCTTTGCAGTAATTTTAAATTAAATCGCGATAATACAAATTTCGTGTATAATCACCTTTAGGCTTATCACAGCCATTATACATATCAATTATCTTGCTTACTTCGTCAACCGTTTCTACCGTAAAGTAAAGCATCAAATAATCCACATTAGGTATTTCGCCTAATCTATCACCTATATAAAGTGGAGCTGAATTTAACAACTCGCTATAGCCTTGCCTACACATAACAGGAAATTCTATACCCTTGCGGTCAATAAGCGTACCCTTTTTATCACATTTGGCACAAGAGTTACCGTTTTTAATAGGGCAATTACGTGTAAGCATTAGCGGTAGACGACCGTATGCAAAAATGCCAACAGGAATTTTATTATTAATTTTACTTATCTCTTTAAGTGAGATTTCGGCAGACAACATCTGAGTGTCAACGCCAATTTGCTTTAACATATTTAAAGTTTCATTATTATTTGCGTTAAGTCCTATTGCACCAATCACTTTAAAACCTAAAGACTTTGCGATAGCCACCGAAGAAAGATTACCGCAATAAGCGGTTGTTATTCCCTGTTCTTTTAAAATTTTAAGCCTTTTTATAACAACCGCTTCGTTACCGATATATCTTGGCAGTTCGGCAACAATCTCTACACCGTCAACACTGGGCATTTCACATTCATAAGGCAATATTATTGATTTTATATTATCAAGTCTATCGGGTATTTGCTCTGTATTAGCAAAACGCATAATAAACTGCTTTTTGCCTTTTAAATTACCAATACATTCAAAATTAGGCATAGTATATTTGTTAATAACAACCTTTGCCCGTTTGTTGTCAAGCTGTTCTATTGCATCGCGGCGAAGCGCATTAAGAGCCGATGCCGCTACAAAAAGGCCGTCATCAAGATTTACCGATATATCCTCACAATAATATGGTGTGTTACCAAGCTTTGTAAGATTATCAATAACGGTTTGTTTTTCTAATGCCTTGGTTTTTGCCGCTTGCGGTATATCACCATTTACCGTAACTGTATTTTTATCATCACTTACAGTAAGCATCATAGTCTTGTCAGCTAAAATTTGGGCATCCATTTTAATAGATACACTTTGTCTTTCAGCTCGATACAATTCGTGCAAATAAGAATACGTATCCCCTGCCGCTATAACATCGTCTTTTGTACGTATGCCAAACATATCTCGACCTAAATTACCGCAATAATAACCATCGGTAAAGCCGGAACGAGAAAATACGTCTTGTAACGTTTTAAATAGTTTTGCATCTATAAAACCATTATCTACCGCCTGTCTGCAAGCGGCAGTTGCGGCAGAAACATACTCGGGGCGTTTCATTCTACCCTCTATTTTAAGGGATGATACACCCATATCTTTTAGTTCATTTATATATTTGTAAAGACATAAATCTTTAAGACTTAAATCATAACCCGTACCGTTTTGAGCTTTAAATGGCAATCGGCAAGGACCTGCGCAAAGACCGCGGTTGCCGCTACGCGCACCCAAAACCGACGATAACAGGCACTGCCCCGACACGCTCATACACAAAGCGCCGTGAACAAACACTTCTACCTCGATACCAACCTCATTTGCCGCTTTGCAAAACTCTTGCAGTTCTTGTTTGCTCATCTCACGCGATACAACAACGCGCGAAAAACCTAATTCTTTGAGCGTTGGCAGGCACGCCGGTGAATGAACGGTCATTTGCGTTGATGCGTGTAGCTGTAAATCGGGTATGTGCTTATGTATAAGTGAGGCAAGACCTAAATCCGAAATAATGACAGCATCTACACCGCATTTGTAAGCTGTAAGCGCCACATCAAATGCCGCTTGAAGCTCTGACTGTTTTATCATTATATTAAGTGCAAGATACACCTTTACCCCACGAATGTGACAGTAACGGACAGTATCGATAATATCGTTATCGTCAAAGTTGTCGGCATTACGTCGTGCCGAAAACTGCTTGGCACCAATATACACCGCATCCGCGCCACTGCGCACAGCCGCCGCCAAAGACTCAGGACCGCCAACGGGCGACAAAACCTCGGGACTAAAAGCCATATCTTTCACCTACCTAAAAAGAAAAAATTGGAGCAAGATTACCCTACTCCAAGTATTATATATCATTTTTCATACGTTTACAACCTCCTTTATCTCTAGTTTAATTTAAATATGAAAAATATTACTAATAAAAATTTAGGCGTGCATTAATAATTTAACACACGCCACAACATTAATAAACCACATTAACTTTAGTAGAACCTTTACCTACAACAAATACATGATTATACATTAAATCTTTATATTCAGTTATTGAAGCTTCAAATACAAAAACTATTATACTATTACTTTCAATATCAACATATTCAGTTGAAGCTAAAGCTGCAGTACTATTATCAGTTCCTAAACCAGATTCTACAAGATGAACTTTATCTAAATCGCCATCTATAGTAAAGTAGCCACGATAACCATAATAAGTTGTTGGTACGTCTAACTTGATAACGGGATAAGTTGGACCAGGCTCTATAGCATCAGTAGGCTGAGAAGTGTCAACACTAGGAGTTTTATCTTCACTAGGAACATCTTCCGAAGGTGTCTCGACAGGAGTACTTGCAGAAGGAGTACTAACGACTGGAGTATCTTCAACAACGCTAGAATTATTGTCAACAACATCATTTTCAGAACTTTCAACAGTATTTTCAGTGTTGGTTGTTACATCAGTTTCATCAGTTGAGTTAGAGCTTACTGTTTGAGTCAGTTCGCTTGTTACGGATGATAAATCATCCGAAGTTGCATTATTGCTTTTGCACCCAACCATAAAGCACATAGCAAAACAAATTGTAATAACTAGTAAAGCACTTATAAAATTAATTATTTTCATTCTAAAACCACCATAAAGTTTAGTTGTGTAGTGCACGTCATTTCTACCGCCACGTATCGAAACGACATCGACTTTTATCAAAAGCATCCCTTTAGGCAAGGGAGCCATTAATTTTAAATTATTTCTTCACTTGAGAATAAAATCTGCCACGGTTTTACCAAAACCGTTTTCTTCGGCTTGGGTGTCGGCTTCTACGTAGGCGCAATGGTTGCCGTGCATTAACTTATATGTAATCTTATCGCCGTGACCGAAGTGCTTGAGTGTTGAAATAAGCAACTGCGTTTGCTCAAAGCGATTTACCATATCGTTGTCCGACACTATAATCAGCATTGGTGGGTACTCTTTATCAATACCAACGTAATATAGCGGCGCGGTTTCATCAATGATAACGCGTTTTCCGTCTATGCCGCTTTTTGTAAGCACGTTAAAGTGAGCGGTTGGTTGACCTGCATCGTGCACAAAACCCGCAATATCCATAACGTTTATATCGTGCTTGCCGAGATAATCTTTATTAAAGCAAAGCAGCTGTGACATATAGCCGCCCGCAGATGAGCCGCCTACATATATTCCGGTAGATTTACCGTATTTATCGATATTTTTAAATACCCAAGCAACCGATTCGGCAACGTCCTCAATAAATTCAGGGTATTTGGCGTCTGGGTACATACGATAGTTAACACTTACTACCGCAATACCTTTGCTTACTAAATACTCGCAAAAGAATTTAACGTCTGACTTATCCCCCGCCTGAATACCACCGCCGTGAAAATACACAAAAGTTTTAAATTCTTCACACTCGGGCAAATAAATATCCAAGCATTGTTTAGTCTCTTCATTATAACAAATATCAAGTATCTTTTTCATAATAATACCTCTTGAGTACATTTTTGTGTAATAATTTTATCATTATTATAGCTAATTGTAAAGAAAAAATAAAAAACAATTTCTCCGTCATAGATAGAGAAACTGTTTTTTAAATTTAATAATTTTTAAGCTCTATTTTTACATCCTCTAAAAATTCTTGCCATTCATCCTCATGTGTTACAAAATACTTTGGACATTCCTTGCCTGTAATATCATAGTGTCTTATGACATCTTTAGCCTTAAGACGTGAGTTATCGCACAGCCAGGCGGTAAGCTTTACAAGCGAATTATATGTAGCATTGTTAAATTCACCCGTACTGTCAGGGTGACACACCTCAATAGATATTGTATCAAGGTTGCGGTTATTGCTTGCATTTGATTTTTCATCAAGCGGCACGCACTGAATAATTTCACCATCAAGACCTACAACAAAATGCGAGCAAACCTCGGTGTCGGTTTTATTAAAATAATCCCTGTTGTTTTGCGCGGTGGTTTGTGGATTACCTACATAGTGAATAACAATATTGTTAATTTCTATAAGCTTTACGCCTGTTCTGGCGCGACCAACATTTATAAGCTGAACATCAACATATTCGGGAGCGTCGAGCGTTTTTGCGTTTAATTTTTTGGTAAATACACCCACGCTGAAACAGTTTTCATCACGGTTAGTTACAAAGCACATCACACCTGCCGCAACGAGTATAAGTACCAAAACAACTATTACCCATGTTCTTAGGCGCTTTTTTCGTTTCTTTTTTCTTTTTAACATAAGCCTCTCTAAATTTGACATTTCAAAATTTTGCATTATTTAATCCCTTACTCAAGTATATCAAAAGTGATTTTAACCTTAAAGAGATCACCATCGGCGCTTACTTCAAAAATACCGTTTTGCAATTCGGTAAGGCTTTTTGCAATAGAAAGTCCCAGTCCGCTACCCTCGGTATTACGTGAACGGTCACCTCTTACAAATCGCTCGGTCAGTTCTTCGCCAGAAATATTTATCGGCTGTTCCGAAATATTTCTAAAAGTGATTATAGCTTTTTTATTATCATTATTAAGGTCTATATATACTCTTGTTCCGCTTAAGGCATATTTATATATATTATTAAGCAGATTGTCAAAAACTCGCCACAAACGTCTTCCATCGGCCATAATATATGTTTCTTCCTTTGAAATTGTTTGTACAACCTGCAAGCCCTTTGTTTCAAGCTTTTCGGAAAATTCGCCTACCGCTTGATCTATAAGCACGGCAAGATTGCATCTTGTAAGCTCTACCGACAGATTACCCGTTGATGCCTTTGATGCTTCAACCAAGTCTTCTATAAGCTTTTTAAGTCGGTTAGACTGGCGGTCTAAAACCTCGATATACTGATTTATTTTTTCGTTGTCGCAATCCTCTTTTTTTATAAGATCAACGTAATTTACAATAGAGGTAAGCGGTGTTTTTATATCGTGAGATACATTGGTAATAAGCTCGGTTCTAAAACGCTCGCTTTTAATTTTATCATCAATGGCAGTTTGAAGTCCTTGATTTATATTATTAAGGCTTTCGGCAAAATCCTTAATATCGCCAAACATATACCCAGTATCAATTTTACTGTCAAGGTCACCGCTTACAATCTTTTCGCCGCCGTGTTTTACGCGCTGAAAAGCCACAGCCAAAAGTATAATAATTATTGATGCTATTGCCCCAATAACAATAAATCCAATAATTAGATTATCATTTTCATACATATTAAAGACCATAAACACAAGCGTAAACATCCAAAAAACACCCAATACAAAAAGCGCTTTTAAAATGGTTGTGCGATTTTTATAAATATGCTTTATAATTCTGCCAAATTTTGCCAACACTTTAAAAATCAAATACAAAAGAGTATGTTTAAATAACACGCCCGCTTTTGCTTGTGCAACAATACTTAACAAATACCAAAGTGCCGCGAAATAAAGTGAAATTAAAATAATCATTCCAACGGCTACAACCGCTACAAGTGTACTAAGCTCACCGAAAAGCCAAATTCCACCTAAGTATATGAAGAAAACAATAACGCTTAAAATATCGGCAGGAATATTATTAATTAGTGCCACCTGTACGCCTGCGCTGTTGGTACGATGACCTACCGAAACAAATAAGTAGCTATAAATCACAATAGACAACGCAAGTGAAATAACACCTAAAAATATAGTGGTATATCGATTTCTGTAACCAACGTTTATGAGCTTATCCATTAAGAAAAAACGATCGGTAAACTGCATATCATACGGTATATATATTGTAAATTCCGCCTTTTGCGTAGTTTTGTAAACTATATTGTTTTTGGCATAAAAATAATACTGATTTGTATCATAATCATATCTAACGTCACCGTTATCGTAAAAAATATCAGTCATTTCGCCACTTGCATAACGGGTAACAAATTCGGTTGTTGTATATGATGCAACATAGTCCTGATTTTTAAAATTTGTAATATGCTCACCACTATACTCATTTTTAATACTATAAAGTATATTTTTATCCTCGTAATATGTTTCTACCGTTTCGTCGCTATTATCATACAATGATATCAGATTATAAATTTCGTCCTTTGCAAGATTTCTCATTATTCCCTTTTCAAGCGTTTCGAAATCACGTGTGTAAAAATCGCTAAACAGCATAACAACACTACCTACAAGCGATATAAGCATTGTAAAAAACACAACAAAAGACAACGTAACCGCCAATATTTTAAGCGCAGTATTGCCTATAAATTTTTTCATCTAAATCAACCCTCAAATTTGTAACCATGCGCCCATACCACCTTGATATATCTCGGTTCGGACGGATTTATCTCGATTTTTTCTCTTAAATGACGTATATGTACGGCAATTGTATTTTCGGCGCCAAAGGCCATTTCCTTGCGTACACTTTCATATATTTCTTTTTGCGACATTACCCTGCCCTTATTGTGCATAAGCAGTTTAAGTATTTCATATTCAGTGGGGGTAAGCGCCACAACTTCATCATCGACAGTAACAATTTTTGAAGCATCGTTAAGTGATATTCCACCTATAGTAATGCTGTCGTCATCCGATTTTACAACCGTGCCTCCAAGCTTTGTATACCGACGTATTTGTGAGCGAACGCGCGCGAGCATCTCAACAGGGTTAAAGGGCTTTGTTATATAGTCATCAGCGCCGACATTAAGACCGAGTATTTTATCGGTATCCTCACTTTTTGCCGTTAACAATATTACGGGCACATTACTAATTCCACGCAAGGTTACCATAGCCGTTATACCATCCATTACGGGCATCATAATATCCATAAGTATTAAGTGAATTTCGTTTGAGGATACTATATCAATCGCTTCTTTGCCGTTGTATGACGTAAATACCCTATATCCATCCGCTTCAAGATATATCTGTAAAGCGGAAACTATATCCCGTTCATCGTCGCAAACCAAAACATTATACATTTTTCTCATCCTCCGAGAATATTTTAACAATAATATCTTTAAGATAAAAGACATTAAATTATTAAGAAATCTTTAATATTGCATTTTTAAAAGTTAGGTGCTAAAATGATTATATCATTTTAAAGGAGGAGTTACAATATGAAACACGAAATTCTACTGTCCTGCCCTCCTGTTATACGCGATTTTTTAACCTATAATGAAACAATTAAGGGCAAATCATCTCGTTCGGTTGACGAATATTATCTTGACCTGCAGACATTTTTCAGATATTTACTGCTTGTTCGTGGTAAGGTTGATGCAAAAACACCTTTTGAGCGCATAGAAATAACATCGGTCGATGCCGAACTAATAAGCACGGTTACAATATCTGACCTTTATGCGTTTATTGTGTTTTGTAAAGATGAGCGCGGTAACAACGCTGCAACCCGCGCGCGAAAAACCTCGACTCTTCGTATATTTTTCAAATATCTTACATCGCAAATTCATTTGCTTGACACCAACCCTGCCGAGATGCTTGAATCCCCTAAGGTTAAAAATGCGCTTCCAAAGCATTTGAGTTTAGAAGATTCATTAGAATTGCTGTCGGTAGTTGACGGTCCAAACAAAGAACGTGACTACTGTATTTTAACATTGTTTTTAAACTGCGGTATGCGTTTGTCGGAGCTGTGCGCGCTTAATCTTAGCGATATACGTGCCGACGGCACTATGCGATTGCTTGGTAAGGGCAACAAAGAACGTATAGTTTATATAAATGCTGCTTGTGACGAGGCACTCAAAGCGTATCTCGCTGTAAGGCCAAACGATGCAATAAACTTTGCCGACAGAAATGCGTTGTTTATTAGCCGAAACAAACGCCGCATAAGCAACAAAACCGTTCAACACATAGTAAAAACTTATCTTGACAAGGCAGGACTTGGAGGTCAAGGGCTTTCTACCCACAAGCTACGTCACACAGCCGCTACGCTTATGTATCAGCACGGTGACGTTGACATACGTGTACTTAAAGATATACTTGGGCATTCAAATCTTGGCACAACACAAATATACACCCACATATCCGATAATCAAATTAAAAACGCTATTGATTCCAACCCATTATCAAATGTTAAAAAGAAAAAATAATTAGCAAAACACCGTACCTTTCTTTAACGAAAGATACGGTGTTAAATTTTAAAGTATATTAAAAGAATACAATCGGACCTTGATTTCCGTAATCGGGCTTTTCCTCATCATCGGGTGTGCCGTCGTTATCATCGTCGTTGTCCTTATCGTCGGGTTTTCCGTCATTATCATCATCGGTATCCTTGTCATCGGGAGTACCGTCTTTATCGGTATCTCTATCACCCGAAATAACTTGGTCATCATCCTCAGTGAAGTTTACAGTAAAGTCTTCGGAAGATGTTTCATCGTCGGAATTATTGGAAGATGAATTTGTATCATTTGGTATATACAAATCGCCGCTATCGTCATTAAAGTTATTCCAATATTCAGGATATGACTGAAAATCATCAGAGCCTGCGTAAATTTCATCGTCCTTACAAGCGGTGAAGACACATAATACTGACAGACAAAGCGCTAAAACAACTATAAGTCTTAATAAAGATTTTGTTTTCATACCTTACCTCGCAAAAACAAACATTTTTTATATAATAACATATAATATGTGTTTTTGCAAGATATTTTTATTCTAAAGTATTATGCACACCAAACCATTGCATCCGTCGTTAATAACGCGTTCTATCGTTTCTTGTACACGCATACGCGCGTCAACAGGCATACGTGCAAGCTTGGTATGTAGGCCCTCGTTTACAAGCTCATGCAATGACTTGCCAAAGATGTTAGAATCCCATATTTTAACCGGATCTTCCTCAAACTCGTTAAGCAAATACATCACCAAGTCTTCCGACTGCTTTTCGCTGCCAACAATTGGACTTACCTCGGTAGTAATGTTAGCCTTCATCAGATGTATAGAGGGCGCCGATGCGCGCAATCGCACGCCGTATCTTCCGCCTTGCTTCACAATTTCGGGTTCTTCAAGGCTTAATTCCTCAAGCGATGGCATTACAATACCGTATCCGGTTGCTTCTACCTCTTGCAATGCATCCTTAACACGCATATATTGTTTCTTAATGTCAGACAATTCGGTGATTGAGTTCATAAGCTCCATTTCATCATTTATTACAAGTCCCGTCTTTTCAGCAAGCACTTTGTAAAAGAGTTCGGGAATTATATCTACCGTAATGTCAGCAATTCCCTGTCCTAAATCAATATTGTTAATCCTGCAGCCCGTTGTGTTCTCCGAATGTTTAAGGCTATCGCCAAACAGGTTTATATCACGTATATGACATATACCTTCTGCCGATTTCATTGCTTTTATCAAATCACCTCGAAGCCAATGATTTACGGGCAAGCTGTTTATCCATCGCGGAAAATTAACATTTATCTCTTTTACAGGAAATTCATAGAGTATGCGGGATAAAATTTGTTTTATATCGCCTTGTGTCAAATCAAGACAGTTGACGGGAATTACAGGAATATGATGCTTTCGGGATATTGCTTCTGCGGTGTCTTTTGCGCTGTCACTATGTGGATCAAGGCAGTTAAGCAGTACAATAAATGGCTTTTTAATTTGTGTTAGTTCGCGTATAACACGGTCTTCGGCCTCTTCGTATTCTTCGCGCGGGATATCACTGATACTACCGTCGGTTGTAACAACAAGACCAATTGTAGAGTGCTCTTCGATTACCTTTTGAGTGCCTATTTCTGCTGCCATATTAAACGGTATTGGCTCTTCATACCACGGTGTACTTACCATACGAGGTTGGTCATTTTCGATATAGCCGAGCGAGCTTGGAACTATGTAACCAACGCAATCAATAAGCCGCACATTCATATTGGCGCAATTGTCAATGCTAATATTTATTGCTTTTTCGGGTATAAATTTTGGTTCGGTAGTCATAATTGTTCTACCTGATGAAGCCTGAGGCAGTTCGTCTTTGGCACGCTCTTTTTCATATTCTTCAGAAATATTAGGCATAACAAGTTGATCCATAAACTGCTTTATAAATGTGGATTTACCCGTACGCACAGGACCCACTATTCCCAGATAAATATCTCCACCCGTTCTTAAAGCAATATCCTCATATATACTTTTATTTGCCATAAAATTTTCCTCCGAAACTTTACATTCAAAATTTTTAACTGATAAATACTATGTAATCACAAGAATTTTTATGACAAATAAAAAAACCGCAAATTGCGGCTTTTTAACTTTTATTTTACTGCATCTGATTTATTCCACCTAAAATTACCCCAAACGCCGTTTACCTCGCTAAAATATATAAACGAGTTGGGATGCTTTTTAGATATTTTAATAAGGTCATTCATCTGCCTTACATTTATAATTGTTATAACAATTTTTTTGCTGTCACCCGTAAACATACCTTCACCATCAATTATAGTGGCACCGTGTTTTAAATTACTTATAATATCATCACGAAATTCTTGTGGATTATCGGTAATAATACGTGCTTCTACAGCGTTACGTGTGGTTTTAAGTATAGAATTCATTGCCAAATTAAAAATCATCATCTGAGCAACCGACATAATAACGCTTTCAATATTTCCATATACAAAAAAGGATATACCGATTATTACATAACAAAATATCGAAATTAAACTTTCTATGTTAAGGTATGGTCTTTTTTGCTGAACAACAGTAGCAATAATATCTACACCGCCAGTAGAACCACCTATTTTTATCATAAGAGCTGTTCTGGCACCTAAAATTACACCTGAAGCAAGCACGGCAATCCAAGCGTTGTTTTTAGATATGTACTGATAAAAATCAAACTTTTCTACAAGTATTAACATAACCGATGAAATTATTGTAAAAAGTGTAGTGTACGCCACGTATTTTTTACTTATAAAAAACCAAGCCATAACAAGTAGCGGTATATTAATAGCCAGCGAAATATAACCCATATTAATATCGGTTAACTTCTCAAGCATCATAGATATACCGTCAACACCGCTTGGGGCAAAATTAGCGGGATTAACAAAAACATATAGTCCTATTGCAGATAGAGCCGCCGCAATTACAGTAAAAAACAAATCAATAACAACTTGTAATTTTTTCATATTATCACCCTTAAAAAAATATAAAAAGGCATCCCTCACGGATGCCTTTTTACCTGGCGCAGATGGAGGGATTCGAACCCTCGAACTACTTTTAATAGTTACACGATTTCCAATCGTGCGCGCTCGACCAGCTACGCGACATCTGCATTGGACTTGCTAATTATAATGTATGTTACTGTAAAAATCAAGTATTATTTTATTTAATACATTATAAAACCAAGTTTTCAACTTGATTATACACCTATATTATGATACAATAAATAAAAGGCGGTGTTTATAATGACAGGCAAATCTATAGCTATACGATGCATACTAACAGTTCTTGTTGTGCTTGCTTGCCCAATTGCTGCTCTTTTATCGCTTTTATATCTATCTTTTGGCGGTTTTTGGACAATCACTATTATATTAGGCACTTTAATTTTACCACTTGCAGTCCCTCTGATTTGGCTTAAAAACCAAAAATATTACCTGTATGCCTACATATCATTTATACTGTGTTTCTTGATTTTATTAGGCACACAAACAGGTATTAGAAAATATAATGAGTCAATCACAATTAATGTAACACCCAGCATCCATACAGATGAATATTTGCCGTTTGATAAAGATTCTAAAATAGTTAAAATTGATAGTAAATCTCTTGATTTTAACGGTATTTCAAAAGAACAATTACCTATAATTGATGGCGCTGCCGCAGCGTTTCCTGTGTATTCAGCTTTCGTAAATGCGGTATATCCCGACACAACCGAGCTTTACGACGGTGTTTTTGAATACAATAACACCGTTGGTGGATATAAGCTTCTTGGTGAAAAATGCACCGATATTTTTATAGGTGCCGCACCCTCAAAGGAGCAAACTGAATTAGCATTAAAAAAAGGAACTACCTTTAAATACACCCAAATTGGACACGAGGCATTTGTATTCTTTGTAAATAAGGACAACCCCATCGAAAGCCTTACACTTGAACAAATAAAAGGCATATATTCAGGCAAAATCACCAATTGGAAAGAACTTGGCGGCAAAGATGAAAAAATAGTTCCGTTTCAGCGAAACGAAGGTAGCGGAAGCCAAAGTATGCTTATAAGGCTTATGGGCGACACGCCTATAATTGAACCTACTACTCAAACTACTGTTGGTGGTATGGGCGGCATAATCGAAGAAGTTGCAGATTATAAAAACAAATCAACTTCAATTGGCTTTTCATTTAGGTTTTATGTAGAAGGAATAATTAAAAATCCCGACATTAAAATGATTGCCGTTGATGGTGTAACACCAACAAAAGAAAACATAAAGAACGGTTCATACCCCATTATTGCACCATTATACGCAGTTACATATGAAAATAATCCAAACGAAAATGTTGACAAAATGATTGATTGGATGCTTTCCGCCGAAGGTCAATACATCATTGAAGAAACAGGATACGTTGGAATAAGCAAATAAAGGAGTTTTTATTATGAACAATCAAATACCGGTAGCACCACAGTATATCAAAGATTTCGAGCAATTAGGCTTTGGTATGTTTGTACATTACGGTCTTTATTCACAGCTTAACAGCGGTGAATGGACCTATAAATACAAATTTAATGGCAAGGATATGGAAACATATCAAAAGCTCGCTGATACATTTAATTGCGTGGGTATGCACGATATAGTCTCTACAGCAAAGGCTGCAGGTTGTAAATATGTATGCCTTACAACCCGTCATCACGAAGGCTTTTCGCTTTATGACCCACAGGGTCTTTCCGATTTTAACGCGCTTAATTCCCCTGCAGGCCGCGATATTATTGCCGAATTTGTAGACGAATGTCGCAAGGTAGATATTGTCCCCTTCTTTTATCACACTACACTTGACTGGCATCACCCGGATTTTGAAAACGATTTTGAGGCATATCTCGACTATCTTTACAAAAGCGTAGAAATTCTTTGTACCAATTATGGTAAAATAGGCGGCTTGTGGTTTGACGGCAACTGGTCAAAGCCCGACGCCGATTGGCAAGAAGACAAGCTTTACAAAATGATACATCGTCTACAGCCCGAGGCTATGGTTATAAACAACACAGGACTTCAGGCGCGTGGCAAAATGGGTAACTGCGAGATTGACTCGGTAACCTTTGAACGCGGTATGGCAGAGCCACTTGACCGCCGCGGTCAACCAAAATATATGGCAGGCGAAATGTGTGAAACCTTGTGCGACCACTGGGGTGCGGCAGATGACATTAACTTTAAACCCGTTAAAACACTTATAGAAAGCCTTTGTAACTGCCGTAAGGTTGGTGCCAACTTCTTGCTTAACATTGGGCCTAATCCTGACGGCACAGTACCAACAATGCAAAAAGGTATTATGGAGTGTATAGGCCGTTGGATGAACACCTACGGCACCGCTATATATAACGGCAGACCGTACATTACCTATAGTGACAAAAAGGAATTTGTACTTAAAGATATTAAGGATGAAAAAACCGCTTACATATTTAAGTTTGATTTAGGCTTTGGTACGGGTGACGTAAACGTATCACTCGGCTTTGAAGAAGGCGGCGCAAAAGCACTTGATAAATTTGATGCTCAAATAGAATCTATAAAATGGATGGATAACGACGAAGAGCTTGAATTTAATCAAAAAGACGATAAAGTACTTATTAACTTTACAGGCTTCTCTTACGGACAAAGCCTATGTGTGCGCGTAGCAAAGGTTAAATTCAAATAAAAAATTTAACGCTGTGAAACTTAGATTTCACAGCGTTTTTTATTATCAATTATTATTTTAATTCGACATCCCAACCGTTTATATATTGCAACAACAATGCGTAATCCTTGCCATTTATTTTTCCGTCACCGTTTATATCGGCGGCATCACGCAACATTATTACCTTCCAACCATTTATAGACTGCAAAAGTAATGCATAGTCCTTTCCATTAATAAGCCCATCACCGTTTACATCACCTGAATTAATATTCTTATATCCACAAACAGCACAACCCTTGTCAATAAAGTTATGCTCTTGCTTTCCAAAACAACTGTTATAATACCAGGTGGCATTAGTTAGCTCTTGATTATTTGAACTAATTGTAATTTTCGTCTGTTGCTCCTTATTTCCTCGATAATATACACTTGCAAGATCAAAGCAATCGCCAAATGCCCTATAACCTATACTTGTAACACCCGTACCCAATGTTATGTTTGTAAGGCTACTGCAACCTAAAAATGCTTCGTCGCCTATAGATAAAACATTGTCAGGAATTATAATGCTTTTAAGATTATAGCAATTGGCAAATGCTGACCATTCTATGCTTTTAACACTATTAGGAATAGTAACATCAACAAGTGATCCGCAATTATTAAATGTACATTCGGCTATGCTTGTAACACCCTCGGGTATTGTAATGCTTTCAAGCTCGTAACAACCCTCAAACGCGCTATAGCCTATGCTTGTAACACTGTTTGGTATGGTAATGTCGGTAAGCGAACCACAGTTATAAAACGTACCGCCTGCTATACTTGTAACGCTATTTGGAATAGCTATACTTGTAAGGCTTGAACAACAATAAAATGCCGACCAACCAATACTTGTAACGCTATTTGGAATAACAATATCGGTAAGTCCCGTACAATAATCAAATGCCCAATCACCTATACTTACAAGACCTTGAGGTAAAATTACTTTTGTAAGCTCGCTACAATCATAAAATGCCTCGTTTGCAATTGTTTTTGTGCCCGATTTTACTGTATATTCGCCTGAAATTGTATTTTTTACCTTTATTAAATGATTGCCTATATATAAAACATCATCTTGCCAATTTAAAGCATCATTATAATATTCTGTGCCATAAAAAGCGCTACTGCCAATAACTGTAACACTATCGGGGATTATAATTTTTTTAAGTAGGGTGCAATCGTAAAACGCTTTATAGCCTATACTTGTAATGCAGTTTGGAATTGTAATAGCTGTAATGCTGTCACAACCCGAAAATGCCGTATCACCTATAGCAGTAACGGTATATCCGCCCAAAGCTTCAGGAACAGTTATATCACCAACAATTGAAGAGTCAACTTTAGTTATGGTTGCCCTATTATCTGTAACAGTATACGTATACTCACCGCTTTTTTCGGCGCTTACTGTAAACAAAAACGCACCAAACGGAACCATACAAATAATAATCGCAAGGCTTAAAAATATTGATAATAATTTTTTCACTCTTATTCTCCTGATTATTAATCTATGTATTAATTATAAATCTTTTATAAAATATTTCAAGTAAAACAATTCAGCGCCCACCATATTTTATGGCAAGCGCTGATTTTTAATAATTAATTATTTAAGCTCTACGTTCCAACCGTTAAGATATCTTACAAGCAAAACATAATCTTTGTTATTTATCTTGCCGTCATCATTTACATCGGCAGCATAGTTATTTATATCTACATTTACACCGTTTATATACTGCATAACTGCAACGCTGTCTTTACCGGTAATTATATCATCTCCGTTTATATCGCCTAATTTAAACGTTTTTTGGTCGGTAAGCGCGTCGCACTTGGTACAATGGCGTGACATAATGCCGTCTTCGGTGGCTGTTGCATCTTTATCAACCGTCCACTCGGCTTCAAAATCGTGAGTAACGGGAATTTCAACCTCTTCTACCGCGTCACAACGGGCGCAAATATGCTCTTTAAGACCCGTTTCGGTACAAGTGGCATCCTTTGTAATGTTCCATTCGCCAAAACTATGACCAATGCTTTCACACGACTCTTGCACAGTAACGCTACCCGCGGTAACAACAGGTACTACAAAATCTTGTTGAGAGTTTGAAAAACTGTTGTGTAGCTTTGTGCCGTATTTATTACGGTTACTATTTGCAAGCGCTATAGCGTAATTACCGGGCGCGGCATCACTTTTAACATCAAATAAAACCGATATTATAATTCCGTTTTTTGCTACATCCTTGTTTTCTATATTTACAAATGAAACGTGCCCCTCATCTTCATGGGGATATACCGAATAGCTTGTAAGATAACCTCTTTCATAGCCTTTATACGTAAGCGCATTGGTATCATACGTAATGCAAAATGCCATAGCCATAATGCCTGGGTTGTTTGAAATTGCAATATCTACTTTAACCGTCTTACCGGGTATAGCCTCTACACTTGAAACTGTAATTTTGGGGGCGGTAGCCGCCGATACGTTAATAATAAAAGAAATAGAAATTATTGCGCATAAAAGAACTGTAATAAGTCTTTTAAGTGTTTTCATATCTTATACCTCGCAGTAAATATTTTGTTAATTTTAATATATCATATAACACATTAACTTGTCAAATCAAATTCGTTATAGCAACATATTACTAAAAAAAGCACTCACCATATCTCTATGATGAGTGCTTTTGTATTTATTGATTGTGCATTGTAACAATCCCCTCGCCAACCTTACGGTCGGCCCTCTCCCCTTTAGGCAAGGGGCGCTGTGAATTATGCATTATTTAAGCTCTACGTCCCAACCGTTTATAGACTGTAACAACAACGTGTAATCTTTACCGTTAAGCCTGCCGTCACCGTTAACGTCGGCGGCATCACTATTTATCGTTACATCCCATCCGTTTATAGATTGTAGTAACAATGCATAGTCCTTACCGTTGATTTTTCCGTCACCGTTTGCATCACCTGGGACAATATCATCCTGTTGCTCAACCAACGCATAGTAACTGAAATGATTAGTTGTAAACACCATATATCCATCATCATAAACAGCGTTCATATCGGTTGCATTCCCCTGTTCATCTATATGGAACACCTTGCATTTATCGGTATCAATATCGTTAGAAACCGGTATATATACCGTTACTTCTCCGTTTGGTTGAATTTGATTACCGTCTTTTTCAAAATAGATGTCATACACACTTGCATTTTCTATGTTATATCCTTCAGGTAATGCCACCGCAAAATTACCGCTGTCAACTTCTTCAACCTTTAATTCGGCCGATGAATCAATTGCTGTTTCAGGCGCTACAATTTTTACATTCTCATTTGTTATTTCTTTTAAAGTTATAAAAGGTATATTTCTATCCTTACAATAAAATTCTGTGCAAGAGTTGATATATCCATATACACTTAGACTACTACAATAAGAAAACACATAATCTTCTATATTGATAACACTGTGGGGAATAATAATACATCTTAAATTTATACAATTCAAAAAAGCTTGACGTCCTAAGCTCGATACACCGTTTGGTATTTTAACGCTTGTAAGACTTTTACAATTACTAAACACACCATAACCTATCTTAACAAGTCCTTTACCTAATTTAACATTTACGAGTTTATCACATTCTTCAAACGCACTATAATCTAATCTCACAATATTATCAGGAATTGTCAAACTTGTAATACTAGAACATCTTGAAAACGCTTCCATACCTATACTTGTAAGGCTTTCAGGAAATTCAATGTTTGAAAGATTTACACAGTTTGAAAATGCTTCTTTCTCTATACTTGTAAGCGTGTCAGAAAATTTAACACTTGTAAGATTTTGACATGCACAAAAAGCGAACATTCCAATGTTTGTAATACAATCATTCATTATTACACTTGTAAGGTTAGTGCAACGATAAAATGCGTACTCACCTATATCTATAACACCATCTGGTATTATGTATGATTTTTCCGCTTTAGCGGCCGGGTACTGTATAAGTATGGTTTTACTTTTATTAAATAGCACCCCGTCTTCTGAGGATGAATAATATTCATTTTGGTTACAAACATTAATGGAACTAAGGCTATTACAATGATTAAACATATTTTTGCCAATACTTGTAACGCTCTTAGGTATATATATATTTGTAAGACTGACACAATTTGTGAAAGCTCTATCTTCAATACTTATAACACCATCAGGGATAACAATACTTTCTATATTACCGCAACCAGCAAATGTTTCCTTTTCAATAATTTTGATTCCGTCAGGTATTATAGCACTTTTGATATGACAACCCGAAAATGCTTGCTCACCAATACTTTTAACATTTTCTGAGAGCGTAATGTTTTGGGCATTACAATCCATAAATGCTGAAACACCGATACTTATAACATTGTTCCCCATTGCTATATTTTTAAGATTGGTACAAAAACAAAACGCATAATCACTAATTGTTTTAACACTGTCAGGTATATTATATGACGTATCCGTCCTACGTTGCGGATATTTAACAAGAATCGTTTTGTCTTTATTAAATAAAACACCATCCTCTGATGAATAATAATTATTATCTTTATGTACTAAAAATGAATTTAAACTGCAATTATCGAAAGCGTTATTTCCTATGTGCTCAATACCACTCCCTATTATTATTTCTTCAAGGTTGTAGCACTGATAAAACGCATTATCGCCTATACTTGTAACACTATCCGGAATTATAACTCTTGTAAAATTATCACATCCCCTAAATGTACTATCACCTATTCTTACAATACCATCAGGAATAACTATCCCCGTAAGACTATCACATTCATAAAATGCCTCATCACCTATGCTTATAACACTATCTGGAATATTTATACTTGTAATACTATAACAACTATCAAACGCACTGTCGCCTATATACATAATACTATCGGGAATCTCTATACTTGTTATGTTAGAGCAAGAGCAAAATGCTCCATCTGCTATTGTAATCACTCCCTGTTTGATACAATATTCAATGTTAATATCATTTTGTGCCCTTATTAAATAATTATCTATATATAGCACACCATTTTCCCAATTGTCTTCATCGCGATAATACGCAGTATTTTCAAAAACTCCTTCACCTATTTTTTCAACACCATCACCAATGGTTATATTTGTTAGATTATTGCACCTATTAAACAATTTTTTACAGATAATTTTAACACTGCCAGGTATTGTTATGCTTTTAAGATTAGTATTCCAGTCAAACACTCCCTCGGCAATTGTAATTGTTCCTTCTTTTATTGTACACTCATCAACAAGTCCAGCTTTTATTCCTATCAAACAATTACCTACATATAAATAGTCATTTTCCCAATTATCAATATTATCATAATATGCAGTATAACCGAAAGCACTTTCGCCTATACTTGTAACACTATCATAAATTGATATATTCTTAAGATTACTGCAACTATAAAATGCACTTCTACCGATATTTGTTACACTATCAGGTATCGTAATACTTGTAAGACTGTTACAACTATAAAATGCTTCTTCATTTATAGTTGTAACACTATCAGGTATTGTATATGAATTATCTATTTTTCCAATTGGATATTGTATAAGAACTGATTTTTCTTTGTTAAACAAAACACCGTCTACTGATGACGAATAATATTTGTTTTGTTCATCTACGACAATAGATTTAAGACTGTCACAACCGTGAAATGTACTATACATCAAGGGCCCATCATATCCCATCTCTTTTCCTATTTTTGTAACACTGTCAGGGATTGTTATACTAGTTAGGTTGGTGCAATCATAAAATGCCATATAACCTATACTTGTAACACTATCTGGGATTGTAATACTTGTTAGGCTGGTGCAACCATAAAATGCACTATCACCTATGCTCGTAACACAATTGCCGATTGTTACATCTGCGAGGCTATCGCAATGTGCAAACACAGAATAATCTCCCATATTTATAACACTATTAGGGATAACTATACTTTTAAGACTGCTACAACCATTAAATGCATAACTACCTATGCTCGTAACACTATTAGGAACGGTGATACCGGTAATGCTGTCGCAATCAGAAAATGCACTACCACCTATACTTGTAACACTGTCGGGAATTGTTATACTTGTAAGGCTATCGCAATTAGAAAACGCATAATCCCCTATGCTTGTGATGCTATTGGGAATCATATATGATGTGTTTGCTTTACCACTGGGATACTGTATTAAAGTAGAAACTGATTTGTCAAAGAGCACTCCTTCTATGTCATAATAATACTTATTATTATCATCAACATTAATTGATGCAAGATTATTACAACGTCTAAATGTACCTTCGCCGATGCTTATAACGCTATTCGGAATATTTATATTTTTAAGACTATAACAACTATAAAACGCACTATCGCCTATACTTTTAATACTGTCTGGAATTGTGATACTTGTAAGGCTGTAGCAACCAGAAAATGCCTCATCACCTATGCTTATAACACTACTGGGAATCATTATGCTTATAAGGCTGCTACAACCATAAAATGTATACTCACCGATACTTATAATGTTATTTGGTATGTTCACGCTTGTAAGGCTGTTGCAATTAAAAAATGCCCTCACACCTATGCTTATAACACTATCGGGGATTGTTATACTTGTAAGGCCGATGCAACCAGAAAATGCATTACTACCTATACTTGTAACAGGATACCCACCCAATTTTAACGGTATGGTTACGTCACCACCGATAGACGTACTTACTTCAGTTATAGTCGCCTTATTACTGCTTGATACCTTATAGCTATAATACCCTTCGGAATATGTATCCACTGCATCCACAGTAAACGTAAACGTGCCCATCGGCACCACCGAAATAATAAGCACTATTGTCAATAATGTAGCTAATAACTTTTTCATACCATTACCCCTTAACGTACATATTGTTTTTATTATACAACTTTATTAAATACTTTGCAACAAAAAACAGTATCTGCCTTTTAACAGATACTGTTTTTTATTATACCGTAAATATAAATTTATCGTCTGTATAATCACAAACAACCTTATCGCCGTTTTTGATACTGCCGTCGAGAATTTTTTCGCTTAAAGTATCTTCTATACGGTTTTGAATTTCACGTCGCAAGGGGCGCGCGCCATACACAGGGTCAAAGCCCTTGTCGGCAAGGGCGCAAAGCACCGCATCGGTAAATTCAATCGTGATATTTAGATTTTGTAATCTACCCTTCAAATTATCGAGCATTTTGCCTGCAATTTGCTTGATTTCGTCCTGAGTGAGCTTGCTAAACACTATAATATCGTCAACACGGTTTAAAAATTCAGGTCGGAATGCCGATTTAAGCTCGTCTAAAACAAGGGATTTAATATCCTTTTCGTTTTGTTCTTCACCTGCGCCAAAGCCAAAGGCAACCTTTTTTTCGGTTATGTGACGTGAGCCTATGTTAGAAGTCATAATTATTACCGTGTTTTTAAAATCTACCTTTCTTCCCTGCGAATCGGTAAGCACACCGTCATCAAGTATTTGCAGTAAAATGTTAAACACGTCGGGATGTGCCTTTTCAATCTCGTCAAAAAGAATTACAGAATATGGGTTTCGGCGCACCTTTTCGGTAAGCTGACCGCCCTCTTCGTGACCTACGTATCCAGGTGGCGAGCCTATAAGTCGCGATACGGTGTGTTTTTCCATATACTCGGACATATCAAGGCGAATCATCATATTTTCACTGCCAAACATTGCTTCGGCAAGCGCCTTACAAAGCTCGGTTTTACCCACACCTGTTGGGCCTAAAAATATAAACGAGCCTGTAGGTCTTTTGGGGTCTTTTAGTCCCACACGACCGCGACGTATAGCCTTTGACACAGCAGTTACAGCGGGTGACTGTCCTACAAGACGATTGTGTAGTACGTCTTCAAGCTTAAGCAGTCGCGCCGACTCCTCCTCGGTAAGCTGTACCACAGGCACACCTGTCCAAAGGGATACAATCTCGGCAATATTTTGCTCGGTTACTTCGCCCGATGCGTGAGCGTTACGCTCGCTCTTTTTTTGGGCAATTTCATCTTCAATACGAGCCGCCTTGTCGCGAAGCTCGGCCGCACGCTCAAATTCTTGCGAATTTATGGCATCGTCTTTTTCGGCCTTTACAGTAAGCAAACTTTGTTCGAGTTGTTTTACCTCATCGGTCTGGGAGGATGAAAGTCGCACGCGTGATGCCGCTTCGTCAATAAGGTCGATTGCCTTATCAGGCAAAAAACGGTCATTTATATAACGCGATGACAGCTTAACTGCGGCAACAATTGCATCATCGGTAATTACTACCTTGTGGTGCGCTTCGTATTTATCCTTAAGACCTTTTAATATAAGGATTGCATCGTCCTCGTTAGGCTCTGCCACCATAACCGTTTGAAAACGGCGTTCAAGCGCTGAATCTTTTTCTATATTTTTACGGTATTCGCTTATAGTAGTAGCGCCTATAAGCTGAAAATCACCACGCGCCAAAGACGGCTTTAAAATATTTGCCGCATCGGTAGAGCCTTCGGCAGAGCCGGCTCCAATGATGGTGTGAATTTCATCAACAAAAAGTATTATGTCATCGGCGTTTTTAACCTCTTCTATAACAGCCTTTATACGCTCTTCAAAATCGCCGCGATATTTGGCGCCCGCTACCATACCCGTAAGGTCGAGTGAAAATACTCGCTTGTTTTGCAAAATATCGGGCACGTTGCCGTCAACAATTTGCTTTGCCAAGCCCTCTATAATAGCGGTTTTACCAACACCCGGCTCACCTATAAGGCAGGGGTTGTTTTTGGTACGGCGACAAAGAATTTGAATAATACGCTCTACCTCGGTCTCGCGGCCAACAACGGGATCGGTTTTTCCTTTTTCAGCCTCGGCGGTCAGATCGATGCCGTATTTTTCGAGAGTTTCGGTTTTGGATTTACCGCTTTTTCCCCCAGTCTGTTTTAACGTGGGTGAAAATTTTTCAGACTGTGACACACCCGAAAGCGAAAATGCATATTCGCTAAGCGCTTCTATGTTAACGCCCAATTCCTTTAAAAATCTGATTGCAAAACTGTCTTTATCGTTTAGTATTCCAACAAGAATATGCTCGCTTGCAACAAGCTTTTTACCCGTAGCTCTTGCCGTTTGCATTGCAACCTCAATAACATTTTTTGAACGAGGAGTAAAATAGTCTGGCGAAAGCTTTGTTGGATTTCCTGTACCGATGCTTTCACGAATAAATTCTTCATACTTTTCGGCATCAACCGAATGTGAAGCAATATCACCGCAAATACGTAAAATACCCAAAAGCAAATGCTCGCTGCCTATATAAGTATGGCCCATTGCCGATGCTGAATTTATAGCCTGATTTAAGCTTTCATTTGCTTTTTCGGTAAAGCCGGTAAAGTTATACTTCATTTAAAAGCCTCCTTTAAAGTAAACTTCTTATCATTGTGGCGCGCTCTATATCGCGCGATTCGGGCGACATTTCACCATATTTTCTCATAAGCATATATGGTTGCGCCGAAACAAAAATAGCCATAGGATATCTGATATTTTTTATAATTCCAAGCGAAATGCCAATCATTATATCGCCCATACGCGACATAAGTTCATCACTGGTAAGAACACGCGCGTTTTTTAACACTCCGTATGAACGCATACAGCGATCTTCAATTCTTAACGTGTCCAATTGATTGCGGTATTCTTTTTCGCTCTCGATAAATTGTTGCGCTACCTTTGTTGTTTTTTCAATAGCCTCTTTTTCTGTTATGCCAAGGGTTATCTGATTAGAAAGCTGATAAATAGATGCCAACGGCTTTGTGCCTTCGCCATACATTCCGCGTATGGTAAAGCCCATACGGGTTATATTGGTAATGTATTTTTTTATACCGCCGTTTGCCTCAAAAAGCGGTAAATGCAGCATTACCGATGCACGTAGCCCCGTACCTAAATTTGTGGTACATTCGGTTAAAAAGCCTAAACGCTCGTCAAATGCAATATCCAAGCTGTCACACAGTATATTATCAATTGCGTTAGCGGTTTCATAAGCCTTTTTAAGCTGTAGACCCGATTCTAACACCTGAATACGTATATGGTCTTCTTCGCACAGCATAATGCATATGCTTTCGTCGTCTGAAATAATTATTGCCCTGTTTTGATAATTTAAAGCAAAATTTTTGCTTATAATATGTCGCTCTACCATAGCAAAACGCTCTATCTCGGGTATATTTTCCATTTCGATATATTTAAGCTTTTTAGCAAGGGAATTATCACTATTGGCAATCGCATCGCGCACCTGATGATTTATCTGCTTTATTTGCTCGGCATTCATTTTAAAAGGAAACGGAACACCCTTTATATTACGTGCAAGACGAATACGTGAGCTTATGGCAATGTCGCACTGATTGTTTGGTTGAAACCAATAGCCCATTATGTTTCCTCCTTTAATTCTTTAATTTTGTCACGAATAACTGCGGCCTTTTCGTAATTTTCTTCTAAGACCGATTTTTTTAACAGGTATTTTAATTCTTCAATCTCTTCTTCCTTGCTTTGTTGAATACGCTTGATTTTTTGAATTAGTTTTCCATCGTGACGTGTTTTGCCAAACTGCGATTTCTTTAAATAAGGTAGCAATTGGTCATAAAAGGTGTTATAACACTCCGAGCAACCGCATTTACCGCTTTTGGCAATTTCGGCTACGGTAGAACCACAGCACGCGCAACGCGCAATTTTGCTGTTTTGATTATTTGATTCTTCACCAAGCAAGGCTGACATTATTTGTGACAGCTCTTTAGATTTAAAGCCCTCACTTGTTGCACACGAAAAGCAAAGGTATTTATCGCAAACAACACCTTTTACCACGGTACGTATATGGGTTGTAGCATTATTTACACCACATTTTTCACAAAGCATAAAATCATTCCTCTCAAATTTGAACAAGCAACATTTCTTTCAAAATTGCCGCGCGCAAGCTATCCTGCAAAACAACAGGAACACTTCGCATAACATTGTTAGAAAGCGCGGCATACATAACGCGAGCTACCTCTTCGCTAATAAGCTCTGATTGCAAGCAGTTTTCAATAACAATGCGTGCGCTCATCATATCTATTCTATCGCCTATCGAATTAATTATATGCATAAATGCGGCGCCCTTACGCATAACAACACGACGTATTTTGATATATCCACCGCCACCGCGACGACTTTCTATAACGTAGCCGTGCTCGGGTGTGAAACGGGAAGATAACACATAGTTAATTTGACTTGGCGCGCAGCCTATAAGGCTTGCAAAATCATTACGCTGTATCTCGGCTATATTTTCATCAGATTCGTTTAACATTCTAAGTATTTCGCTTGTTATAATATCGCTTATCTTCATTTTAAAATTCCCCTTATATATAAAGTTTGACCTTTCTTGACCTTATTATAAATTAAAAGTCAGGAAAAGTCAATAATTATTTTAAAAATATTTTTTGTAACACATTATCAATAGCTTTCATAGTATGTGATGAAAGACAAAAAAGGAGGTCTTGATTATGTGTAATAATGGCTTTGGTGGTTGCGGTTGTACTTGGATTATCATCCTTATCCTCTTATTCTGCTGCTGCGGTAATGGCACAAATACAACCGACAACGGTTGTGGCTGTGGTTGCGGTTGCAACAACAACGGTTGCGGTTGCTAATTAAAAAATCCATAACGCAAAAAAGACGGTTCATAAGAACCGTCTTTTTTAATTAAAAATTTTAAAGGTCGTTTGTAGGGACTGGCCTCCCGGACAGTCCGCATTATATTTTGTTTAAACGGACCGCCAAGGATGTCGGTCCCTACGATGTGATTTTAAATTTTAATATAACTTTCAATTTTCAATTGGGGTTGCAGTTTACTGCAACTCCACGTCCCAACCGTTTATAGACTGTAACAACAACGCGTAATCCTTACCGTTAAGCTTGCCGTCACCGTTAACGTCAGCGGCAGCACTATTTATCGTTACATCCCAGCCGTTTATAGATTGTAGTAACAATGCATAGTCCTTACCGTTGATTTTTCCGTCACCGTTTGCATCACCTGGGACAATATCATCCTGTTGCTCAACCAACGCATAGTAACTGAAATGATTAGTGGTAAACACCATATATCCATCCTTAAAAACCGCATTCATATCGGTAAGCGTTCCATCCTCCGCAATATGATATACAGCGCAATTTTCACCATTTTTATCAGCGGGAACGGCTATTTTAACTGTTAATTCACCGTTAGGCTGTACTGTCTCTCCGTCTTTTTCAAAATAGATGTCATACACATTTGCGTTTTCCATGCTGTATCCTTCAGGTAATGTTACAGCAAAATTTCCGTTTTCAACTTCTTCAACCTTTAATTCAGCCGATGAATCAATTACCGTTTCAGGTGCTACAATTGTTACATTTTCACTTGTTATTTTTTGTAACATTGAAAAATTTATGTTATTATCTTTTGCATATGTTTGTGCATAAGAATCTTTGTAACCGCAAATTATTATATTTTCACATTCGCCAAATGCATTCTCTCCAATACTATTAACATTATTTGGAATGGTGATATTTGTAAGTGAGCCACAACCCCAAAACGCACTATCACCTATACTTTCTATTTCGCTACCAATGGTTACTTTTTCAAGACCCCAACAATGTGCAAATGCACCATTTCCTATATATGTTACGCTATCTGGAATAATTATCTCTTTTATATTTTTACACCACATAAAAGTCATATTTCCAATAGTTCTAATGCCATTGGAAAGTGTAATAGATTCAAGATATCCACAACCAAAAAACGCATAATCGCCTATACTTATAACATTCGATGATAATATTATCGATTTTATTATAGTGTTAGCAAATGCGCTACTACCTATAGCTGTTACGCTATCCGGTGTGGTGTACATCTCATCACTTTCGCTCGGATACTGTATTAAGAGTGTTGCATTTTTATTAAATAACACACCATCTATAGAACAATAATTTTTGTTTTTTTCTGACACATTTATATAGGTAAAACTATTGTTAGAAAGTGAATTTTGTACAATACTTGTAACGCTTGCCGGAATAGTTACACCAGTAATATTAAAGTGCTCAAAAAATGCACCCTCTCCTATAGTTGTAACAGGATATCCACCCAATGTTGATGGTATTATTACATCGCCGTTGATAGACTTATCGACATCTATTATAGTTGCCTCATTATTATTAATCGTATATGTATAATAACCGTCGGTATATTCGTGCGATTCTACAATAGTGCGTACCCATTCACAATTTTCACAGGTTGTGTCATTATTATCAGCGTATATATGCTTACCTGTTTTGCAAGTATCGTAATGCCATGTTGCAGACTCTAAAGGAGCATTCGCAGAACCAATCGTTATGCCCTCTCTATCAGACTGACTTCCCGTATACCATACATCCGCTAACGATGAACCATTCATACAAAAGAACGCATATTCATCAATACTTACAACGCTATTAGGTATTACTATGTTTTTAAGACTATCACAATCTCCAAATGCATGTCTACCTATGCACGTAATACCATCGGGTAATACTACACTTTCAAGCGCACCGTAGCACGTAAATGTATTTTCACCAATGCTAATAACTCCTTCAGGTATTACAAGGTCAGTAATAACATCACCGTTCAAAACCAAACGTTCAGTGTATTGCAAAAATGAAGACATATTATCAATAGCGCACCAAGCCACTAAATCGCTTATATACACATCACTAATATTATAACAACCATCAAATACACCTAAGCCTATTTTAGTAACACTTGAAGGTATGTTTACGGAAAAAAGGTTTTCACACCAAGTTATCGCATAGTCATCAATAATAGAAGCACCTTCAGATATTTCAAGATTTTGAATATTGTTACAACTACCAAATGCACCTGATGCTATTTTTTTTACACCAACAGGTACCGTATATTTTGTGTCTATCTTCTGTGACGGATAAAGCAACAATGCCGCATCATCACAACTAAACAAAACACCATCATTTGAATAGTAATGAACGTTATCATTGGACACAATTATACTTTGGAGCATATCACAACCTGAAAAAACATTACCTTCTATAGTGCTTACATTTCCACCAATAGTAACGCTTTTCAAACTGTCACAGTTGTGAAATGCCGACTCTTGTATTTTTGTAACAGTATTAGGTATTTCGTAGGTCGTATCGTTCTTGGTCGCAGGATACAATATAAGAGTTGTGATACCTTTATCGTACACAACATTGTCTAACAAACACAAATTGTTATTTTTTTCCGCTATTGTTATAACTGTTAAATTATGGCAGTTACCAAACGCTCTTGCTCCAATAGTTTCAACACTGGCTGATATTGTTACCTTTTCAAGATAATAACACTCACTAAACGAATTACTACCAATGTTTTTAACACCATCTTCAACAATAACATTCGTAATAACAATGCCGCTGTAAAGTATGTTATAGTACCATGGTGTGCTCATAAATGAATTATAGTCTTCCATTTTACCGTTACCACTTATGATAAGTGTTGTGCCATCAATGGTCCATGAGCATTCACCTGTTGTACCGCTTGTCGCAGCACTTGTTGTAAACGTAAACGCGCCCATTGGCACCACAGTTAATATTAATATAACTGCTAACATAATTGACAATAGCTTTTTCATAAAATCTTCCTCCAAAAATAAAAAGTGCGCCTACCGAAGCAGACGCACAAAAAACGCAAACTCCGATAGTCGCCAAACTAACTCAATGTGAAACGGGCGTAGCCGTCCTTATATTGATAGAATCTGCATTTTTATCAAATTCACAATATAAGGATGTGCAAAAAAAGCGCAATTTTCCCATAAAAAAGAAAATACACCCAATTTCACATAATATTCAGTTAGTTTGGCAATATATAGTTTACCACATTTTTCTTTAGATTGCAATAAAAAAATTAATATGCCATACGTCACAGCCTTCTCCTTGGGGAGAAGGTGTTGAGCAAGGCGAGACGGATGAGGGGGCCCTCACCACCGCCGTTGGCACAGCCTCTACCAAGGGAAAAGCCTTTTCGCGTGGCAACCAGAATCATTTTTATATTTAACTTGACAATTAACGTATTGTATGTTACATTATAAGTAACCGTTTAGTTACTTATGGAGGTGTTAGTGTGAATTTGGCCTTTGATTATTATAAAACCTTACATCAAATGCCCGAGCTTTCTGAAAAAGAGTATCAAACGTCGCAGTACATATTTGATACATTAAGTGGCTTTGGCTACTGCCCTGTAATGCTTGGTGACACGGGTGTTTACGCAGATTTAATAAGTAGTGATAATCTGCCTTGGATAATACTTCGCGCCGATATTGACGCGCTACCCATTTGCGAAGAAAACCAACTACCCTACTGCTCACAAAACAGTGGTGTTATGCACGCTTGCGGTCACGACGCGCACACGGCAATGCTGTTGGAAGTGGCAAGCATTTTAAAGGATAAAAAGCTTGCACATAATATTCGTTTTGTTTTTCAGCCTGCCGAAGAGACAACTACAGGCGCCGCAAAAATAATTGATAAAATAATACCCAATAATTTAATTGCCTGCTTTGCAATGCATGTATGGCCCGAAGTACCCTTTGGTCAAGCGGTAACAAAGCACGGCGCTTTAATGGCATCAAGCGACTTTTTAAAACTCAAGTTTTACGGCAAAAGTTCACATTGCTCTACCCAAGAAAAAGGCAATAACGCACTACTTTCAGCGGTTGATATGGTGTCGGCTTTCCCCGATATAAATAAAAATGCAACCAATAACAAGGCATTGCTTTTTTGTGGTAGTATTCATAGTGGTAATTTACATAACATTGTACCCGATTACTCCGAAATTTACGGAACAATTCGCACCTATTCTGTAGAGCATAGAGAAAATATCAAAGCCCTTATTCAAAAAACTGCATTTGATATTGCAAAAAAATACGGCACTCGCCCCGATATTGCTTACGATGGCGGATGCCCACCCGTTTACAACAGCGAAAAAATTGTTGATACTTTGGTAAAAGACTTTGCTGTGCAAGACAACGCTACAGCCACTTTAGCGGGCGAAGATTTTGCGCTATACGGCGAATATGCGCCTTTATGTATGCTGTGGTTGGGTCTTGGTGACACACCGCCACTACATAACGAAAAATTTTACGTACCGCAAGAGATTTTACCCATTGGTGTAGAGTTATGGCACAAAATCGCTACATTTGATTGGAGCGATGTACTAAAATGAAAGAACGTAATCCCGAAAAAAGCAGGCTTGCGATTTTGCAAGCCGCCGAAAACGAATTTGCCGAAAAAGGCTTTTGGGGTGCGCGTGTAGACGAAATCGCAAACCAATCGGGCCTTAACAAACGTATGATATACGCGTATTTTGGCGATAAAGAAGGTCTTTATAAACAGGTTTTGCTTAACTCTTACTCCAAAATGGAAGAGATTGAAAACAAGCTTGTGCTTAAAAATCTTGAGGGGATAGAGCTTGTAAAAAGCATAATTTCAACCTATTTTAATTTTCTTTATAACAACCCTAATTTTGTAAATATTCTTATGTGGGAAAACCTTAACAAAGGTAAACATCTTAAAGAAATTGAAAACTCCAGTATAGAGCGTAAATCTATAAAATATTTTATAAATGCTATAGAAAAAGGTAAAACCGAAGGTATTTTTAACAAAGATATCGACTCATATCAAATTGTACTTTCTATGATAACCACCTGTTTTGCAAATTTTTCTAATCAGTATACCCTATCCCGACTCTTTAATACCAATCTTGCCGATAAAGATATAATTGAACAACGAAGGCATCATACAACCAAGCTAATAATTGCATATTTAACAAATAAAGGAGAAAAATTATGAGCAACATCTGGAACGAACAAAAATTAAACGAGCTACTTACTACTCCGTCCGAAGCGCTTATTGAAGATATCGCAAAAATTGATGGCGATATTATGGTTTTGGGCGCAGGCGGTAAAATGGGCCCCGACATATGCACCCTTGCCGCAAAGGCAATAAAGAGCGCGGGCATTGACAAAAAGGTATATGCCGTTTCCCGTTTTTCTGACAAAGAGCTTATTGCCAAGCTTGAAGCACAGGGTGTTACGGTTATATGTGCCGATTTACTTCAAGACGGCGCGCTCGAATCACTTCCCGATTGTGAAAACATAATCTTTATGGCAGGTAGAAAATTTGGTACCGACGGTAGCGAATATCTTACCTGGGGTATGAATTCGTGGCTTCCTTGTATGACAGCAAAAAGATTTAGGAAATCTAAAATTGTTGTATTTTCAAGCGGTAATCTTTATCCAAAGGTTGCTACCTGTAGCGGCGGTGTTACCGAAGATGTAAAGCCTGAGCCCGTGGGCGAATACCCGATGTCGTGTCTTGCACGTGAACGCGCGTTTGAATACGCGGCAAAGGCGCTTGGAACTCAAGTATGTATTATGCGACTTAACTATGCTATTGATTTACAATATGGTGTGCTTCACGATATTGCGCAGTCTATTCTTGCCGACAAGCCTATTAACCTTGCCGCAATGCCAAGCTTTAACTGCATTTGGCAAAAGGATGCCAACGAAGCCGCTATTCGCCTACTTTTACATACAAGCCCTGAAATGAACATTGTAAACGTTACAGGACCCGAAACCGCAGGGGTTAAGATTACAGCGCAAAAATTGGCAACATTACTGGGCAAAGAAGTTACTTTTGTTGGCGAAGAAGCAGACACTGCTTATCTTAATAATGCAGGTAAAATGTTTACTCTATTTGGTTATCCGACAGTAAGCCTTGATACTCTCATTAAATGGCAAGCCGAGTGGCTGTTACAGGGCGGTAAAAGCCTTGGCAAACCAACACACTTTGAAGAAAGAGACGGTAAATACTAATGAACAGACACGAAAAAGCACTTGAGATTTTACATAATGGTACAGTTATTCCTGCAATCCCTTTGGCACTTGACAAAAACCGCAAATTTGACCCCGCTACACAAGCCAAAATGGTTCGTTACTATATGGCGGCGGGTTCAGGCGGTGTAGCTGCTGCAGTACACAGCACACAGTTTGAAATACGCGACCCCGAGCATAATTTGTTCCGCCCCGTACTTGAAGCTGTCATTGCTGAAATGTCAAAATTTGAAGCAGAAACCGATAAAACACTTGTACGCATTTCGGGTGTTTGCGGTGGTATTGAGCAAGCATGCCGCGAGGCAGAGCTTACCAAAGAGCTTGGCTTTGATGCAGTGCTATTAAGCCCTGGCGGTCTTAACGATTGGACCGAAGACCAACTACTTGAGCGCACACGTGCAGTAGCAAAGGTTATGCCCGTGATTGGTTTTTATTTGCAAGAAGCAGTTGGCGGTCGTAAGCTTTCTAAAGAATATTGGACTCGCCTTGCCGACATACCAAATGTTGTTGCAATTAAATGTGCTTGCTTTGACCGCTATCGCACACAGGATCTTGTAAAAGGCGTAATGCTTTCTTCTCGCTGTGACGAAGTAGCGCTTTACACAGGTAACGATGACCATATTGTTATGGACTTACTTACACCTTTTGTTCACGAAGGCAAAACCAAATACTTTGTAGGCGGTCTTTTGGGTCAGTGGTCGGTATGGACTAACCGCGCTGTAGAAATATTTAACCGCTGTAAAGAATGTCAGCAAAGCGGTAAAATTGATGCCGAGCTGCTTACAGTAGCCGAGCATTTAACCGAAGCAAACGGCGCTGTGTTTGACGTAGCAAACCGCTTTGCGGGTTGCATACCGGGACTTCACTACGTACTTAAAAAGCAAGGTCTTATGACAAGTCTACACTGCCTTAATCCAAACGAGGTGCTCTCTGACGGACAGGCAGAAGAAATTGACCGACTTTGGAGCTGCTATCCCGAAGTTGCCGATGATGATTTTGTGAAAGAGTTTATGAAAAAAGAAAATGCATAAAAATTAATGACAGCCGTTAAGGCTGTCATTTTTATTTCTTTTTTAGATATTCCCCTGCTGTAATACCTGTTTGTTTTTTAAACACACGGCAAAAATATGCCGGATCATCAAATCCTGCTTCAAGTGCAACCTCAATCACCGTCATACCACCTGTTTTAAGCAACTTTTTTGCATATGAAATGCGTCTTTCAATTCTATATTCAGCGGGACTTTTACCCTTATATTCCCTAAACAAGCGCCTAAAGGTGCTCTCACTTACGTGGCAAATTTTGGCTAATTCCTTAATAGTAATTTCACTTTTAAAATCACTTTCTAAAATGGCAATACCCTTTGCTATAGTATTAAATCCACGTGAATATATACTTTTTTGTCTTTCGCTATAACTGAATTCATAAATCAAGTTATAAATAATAGATTTAATTTTTGAGCGTGAAATTACCGACTGTGAGTACATATCTGCCGCATCATTAAATAATTCACTTATAATTAAACCTACTTCGTTTTTCAAAAGGGTTGGAGCTTTTGCCGCACAAAAGCTTGAACCGTCAGGTAAATATAACCCAAATTCAATTAGAATAGTAGCCGGAACCGAGTTTTCACAATCAAAAAAATGACTTTCATAAACGGCACCTTCAGGTATATAAATTACCGAGTGACGAGGTACCATAAGCTCGCCAGCAGCAAATTTATACTTTGCAGAGCAACCGCATAACAAAAGAAGACAGCTTGTCTTGCGTGGATTTGACATTTTAAAATATGACTTTTCTTTCCAATACTGCTTTACCGCAAAAAGATTTTTTAGGTTAAAATCAAGCTCATATAACTTTGAAAAATCTATTATTTCCATTTTTCATCACCAATAGTAAGTATACCACAATAACCGAAAAGTGCAATACTTATGTTGATATATCCATTGTTTTTGCATTTTAATTATTGTATAGTACAATCGAAGGTGATAAAAATGCAAAAACTTAATTTAACTATATGGAATGAATTTATACACGAAAAGGATGAAAAAATTGCCAAGATTTACCCACGTGGCATACACGGTGCCATAGCAGAAATGTTATCAGGTGAAGACTGGCTTAATATTCGCACTGCTACTCTTGAAATGGAAGACCACGGGCTTAGCGACGATGTGCTTAACAACACCGACGTGCTTATTTGGTGGGGACACATAGCGCACGGCAAAGTATCAGAAGAGGTCGCCGAAAAGGTTAAACAACGCGTGCTTGATGGTATGGGACTTATTGTTTTACACTCCGGCCATTTATCAAAACCATTTGTAAAACTTATGGGTACCGCTTGTCGCTCAAAATGGCGTGAAAATGACGAAAAAGAAAGAATTTGGGTTATTGAGCCTGCTCATCCAATAGCACATAATTTGCCCGAATATATTGAAATTGAAAAACAAGAAACCTATGGTGAGCGTTTTGAAATACCAACCCCTGATGAGCTAATTTTTATTAGTTGGTTTTCAGGTGGAGAGGTATTTAGAAGCGGTTGCTGTTACAAGCGCGGTCTTGGAAAGATATTTTACTTTAGACCAGGTCACGAAGAGTATCCCACCTTTTATCGTGACGATATAACACAAATTCTTAAAAACGCTATCGATTGGGCGCGCCCATCAAACGGACCGAAGCCAACCCTTGGTCACTATGAAGCACTTGAAAATGTAACCGATAAATTTGAAGGCAAATCACTCGAAGAACGAACCCATCAAAATTTACATAAGGAGTAATAAATATGAAAAGAATCGGCATTATAGGTCTTGGTATGATAGCTAACGGCAGACACATACCAGAGTTGAAAAACGTTAAGGAATGTAAAATTACCGCTATATGCGACATTGATGAAAACAAGCTTAAAACTGTTGGCGATAGTCTTGAAATACCTGAGGAACTACGTTTTACCGACTACAATGATTTAATAAGCTGTAGCGAGGTTGACGCAGTAGAGATTTGTACTCCAAATAATTTGCACATTCCAATGGCTATCGCAGCAGTAAAGGCAGGAAAAGCATTAAACATTGAAAAACCTCTGTCGATTGACCTAACTTCTTGTGAACCGTTAAAAGTAGCCATCAAGGAAAACAACGTTCCAAATATGATGAGCTTTACGTACCGCTTTATGCCGGCTATTAGATATGCAAAATGGATAATAGATAACGGTCTTATCGGTGATATACTCAACGTTGACGTTGAATATTTAAAGGATAGCGGCTTTATTGAAGGCAGACGCTTAGAGTGGCGCTTTGAAAAAGAAAAGGCGGGTACAGGCGTTTTAGGCGACCTTGGCGTGCATTTAATTGATATGGCAGAGCTTCTTGCCGGCAAAATCACCTCTGTATGCGGCTTTACCGATATTATTGTAAAAGAACGTATGCAACTTGACAGTGACCAAATAGCACCCGTAGAAACCGATGACTACTGTAGCTTTATATGCACAATGGAAAATAATGTTAAAGGCAATTTTGTGATTTCACGCTGTGCGATTGGTAAAGGTAACAGCATTAAATTTGACGTATATGGCACAAACGGTGTTATTTGTTTTGATATGAACAATCCTAACGTTTTAGGTGTATATTCAAAAGTTAGTGATATTTCAAATAAAAAATTAGAAACAATCGACGTGCCGCAAAATTTCCACACAACACAAGAAGCCGAGTTTGTAAAAATGTTATGCGGTGAAAAATGTGACATATTCCCTACTATTGATGATGGCCTTCGCAGTCAAAAGATACTTGATGCTATATTAGAATCAAGCGAAAAACATTGTTGGGTTAATATATAATGATTGGTTATGTATTTTTATTTATAGCTGTTTTTACAGGGGTTGCAAAGGGATTTTGCGGTAAAAAAACAAGCAATTACGTAAATACCATTACCGACGGGCTTATTTTACAGTACACCCGACTTACGTTATGTATGTTTATAGGAATATGCTTATTTCTTTTAAGTAAAAACACCTTTCAAATGAATATTCCAATTTTATTTATATCTCTGCTAAACGGTATTGCCAATGCTTCTTTTTTAATAGCTTGGCTTTTTGCAGTAAAAAGCGGCGCATATCTTTTTGTAGATATTTGTCTTACTGCAGGTGGAATACTAATACCCTGTATTTGTGGCGCACTATTTTTTGGTGGTAAAATTAAACCATTACAATACATTGGCATTATCATAATGCTTGTAGCAATTCTTGTAATGAATAGTTATAACTCATCCATTACAAAAAAGAAATTATCTTTTGGTAACATACTTTTGCTTTTGTGCGTTGCAATATCCAACGGAGTAATGGGTCTGTGTGAAAAATGGTTTGCTCATTATACAACATATAACAACATAAAGTGCGATTTATCATCCTTTAGTTTTGCAACATTTTTCTTTGCTGCAGCAATTTTACGGCTTTCATTAACAATAATATGCAAAAAAAATAAAATCGATATTGTCGACTGTTATAAGACATTCCCCTATAAAAAACTTTGGGTTTACATTATTCTTATTGCATTTTTCCTGTTTTTCAATACATATTTAACAACCCTTACAAATACATATATTAATAATACCGTACTGATTTACCCACTAAAATTTGGAAGCAATTTAATTCTATCTGCAATTATGGCATCACTTATATTTAAAGAAAAAATGAACTTCAAAAGTATATTTGGCATGATACTTATTACAATATCAATTGTATTAATCAATGTATTATAAAAACCAAAAAACAGCACCTATTTCTAGGTGCTGTTTAATATATATTTCACAAAAAAGCCTGACAGTAAAACTGTCAGGCTTTATGTATATTATTAGTTGTTGTCAAAGAATTTCAAAACAGTACCAAAGTTATCGTCTTCACCGTCACCTGTGTCGCCAAGAAGCGCTGCAAGGTCGTTGCCCTTGTCTGCCTTCTTTTCGTCACCAAGGCCTGTTGCTACAACGGTAACGCGGATTGTATCTTCAATGCTTTCGTCAAGCTGAGCACCCCAAATGATAGTAGCATCGGGATGAGCCATCTCTGCAATGATTGTAGAAGCCTGTTCAACCTCTTCAAGACCAATATCATCAGAACCTGTAATGCTGATAATAACGCCACGTGCATTGTCCATAGATGTTTCGATAAGTGGGCTTGAAATAGCCATACGAGCAGCTTGCTCTGCCTTGTCACGACCTGTTGCAACACCAACGCCCATATGAGCATAACCAGCGTCAGCCATAATAGCTCTTACGTCAGCAAAGTCAAGGTTAACAAGCGCTGTAACATTAATAAGCTCTGAAATACTTGAAACACCCTGACGAAGAACATCGTCAGCAATGTTAAATGCATTTTTAAATGTAATCTTCTGCTCAGATACAAACTTAAGTCTTTCGTTAGGAATAACGATAAGGCTATCTACCTGATCACCCAAAGCGGCAATACCTGCTTCTGCCTGAGCCATACGTTTTTTACCTTCAAAAGCAAAAGGCTTAGTAACGATACCTACAGTAAGAATACCAAGTTCTTTTGCTATAGCTGCAACTACAGGAGCCGCACCAGTACCTGTGCCGCCGCCCATACCTGCGGTAATAAATATCATATCAGCGCTACGAAGAGCTGCTGCGATTTCATCACGTGATTCTTCTGCTGCTGCACGGCCGTTTTCAGGATTACCACCTGCGCCCATACCTGCCGCTGATTTTTCACCAATTTGGATTTTTTGATCAGCTTTTGAAAGATAAATTGCTGCTTTATCTGTTTTGATAGCAATAAATTCAACACCACGAACACCGGCTGCAACCATACGATTAACTGCGTTACCGCCGCCACCGCCGACACCTACAACCTTAATTTGTACTACGTTTTCCATTTCTTCTGCAACTTCAAATGGCATTTTAAAATTCCTCCGTCTTTATACTATTTTAGTGATACGCATTTATACGTATACATAATATCACATGTAAAAATAAATTTCAATACTTTTTATTACAATTTTGTAACTTTTTTTAAGATTTATCTTCAACAAAGCTTCCCTGACTGTTTTTCGGTGTCCACATACTTAGATTAATTTTTCCGCTTCGGTCACCAATCGACTCAATCATACTTGATAAATGAGCAATTTTTTCTTGCGTGTAATCGGTATTACCTAACACAACAGTAAATTTCCCCTCTATTTCAAGCGAAATTTGCAATATATTACTCACATCAATTTTATCAATATTTATATTATATTTTTCAACCGATGCCTCTATTGTTTGTATAAGCTCTTGTTCGGCGCCGTTTTTATAATTTGCTAATTCGCTGACGTTACCGCTTATTCCACTTGTAACAATTTCAAAAACATTTTGAGGCATTTCATCCTGCTTTTTAAGAATATATCCGCTCTCGCTTAAAACCACATACTTACCGTCTAAATAATAGTACATAGATTCTTTAGCATCAGTAACGGTCAAAACAATGGCATCGGGTAAAACTCTTTTTAACTCTACATTATCTATATATGGGAGTTCTTTTCTTATATTTTCTTTAATCTTATCTTCTGAAACTACAAACAAATTATCGTCGGTCGTAATTTTAGAAGCTTTTATTACTTGAGAATTTGAATAAATCTTACTACCGGAAACCTTTATGCGTTGTATGGGGAAAAATACAGTAAAGCACATAATGATAAGGGTAATAATTGTTATTATTATAAATAGAACAAAAGCTGTTCTCAGTCTTTTTCGACGCGCCTTTTTTTGTCGTGTTGCGCGACGATAATTAACATCTGATGTCATAAAACCTTCCCCCTTATTTTAAATTTCCTTAATATCTGCTCCTAACAAAGATAGGTTATAATCTATATTTTCATATCCGCGTTTTATATGTTCTATATCGCCAATTACGGATTTTCCTTTTGCGTTAAGTGCCGCAATAACAAGCGCTGCGCCGCCACGTAAATCAGTACATTTACAAGTAGCCGCAGAAAGCATATCTACACCGTCTATTATAGCTACCCTTCCCTCAACACGTATTTTAGCGCCCAAGCGTTTTAATTCGTCTACGTATCGAAATCTGTTTTCAAAAATATTTTCAACAACAACCGACGTTCCGTTTGAAACCGATAGCATTGCTAAAACAAGCGGTCCTGCATCGGTTGGAAAGCCGGGATATATTGTAGTTCTTATTGTCGATACCCGCGAAAGCCTAACAGGCGCTTTTATATAAATACTATTCTCATTACATTCAACTGTGCAACCCGATTCTTCAAAAACCGAATTAATTGCTTTAAGGTGAGAAGGATTCACGTTTTTAAGCATAATCTCTCCACCTGTAACAGCTGCAGCTGCCATGTAAGTAGTTGCAACAATTCTATCGGGAATTACCGTGTAAACACAACCATACAGCCTTTCAACACCGTAAATCGTTATTGTATCTGTTCCGCCGCCAAAAATCTGCGCACCGCATTTATTTAAAAAATTTATAAGATCTTGTATTTCAGGCTCCTTAGCTGCGTTATGAATTACCGTTTTGCCATTTGCAGTAGCCGCTGCCAAAATAATATTTTCTGTTGCTCCAACACTTGCAAATGATAAATTAATTTCTGTACCAACAAGTCTTTGTTTGGCGTTAAACTCAATAAATCCGTGCTTTTCGGTAACATCGGCGCCTAAGCGTTTTAACGCATCAATATGCAAATCAATAGGTCTTGGACCTAATTCGCATCCTCCGGGTGCGCTTATTGTTACCTTACCGCACCTTGCAAGTATTGCGCCCGAAAAAATAATCGACGAACGCATTTTTAGCATAAGACAGCTCGGTATTTGATTGCAGCATAATTTATTGACCGCAACCGTAACGGTGTTGTTTTCAAATGTGCAATTACACCCAATATGTTTTAAAATGTTTATTGCAGCGTTTACATCTAAAAGGTTTGGGCAATTATGTATAACACTTGTGCCGTCGCATAATAGTGTTGCTGCAAGTATTGGCAAAGCGCTGTTTTTAGCGCCGTGTACACTCACTTTACCAAAAAGCCTATTTTGACCGCTAATTATCAGCTTTGACATTGTTGCTCCTCCTTAACAAAGGTTTTACAATGTCATTTTATGCATTTTTTAAAAATTTGCTATTTAAAATTATGCATTTGTATACAATCGCATAATAATTTCGTAAATTCTTTCGTTTGCATCCATTATAGCGCCATTAGCTGCCGCCTGTGACATTTGAACTAATTTTTGCTTATCTTCCATAAATTCGGATACAATCTCAATAAGCTTTTTATCACTTAAATCCTTCTCTTCAATAACTTCTGCTGCGCCAATGCGTTTTAATGTCATAGCGTTATGATACTGATGATTTTCTGCCACATAAGGTGACGGAATAAGTATTGAAGCTTTACCACAAGCAAGTAACTCACTAAGTGTAATTGCGCCTGCACGACAAATTACAATGTCGGCCGCCGCCATACAAACATCCATATCAACAATATACTCTCGTATATCAACCTTTTCAGATAAATTGACGCCTTCAAGCGATTGCATAAATTCATCATATCCCGACTTACCCGTAGCGTGTATATGATGAATTCTTCCGCTATTATTGTGCCATTTAATAAGTTCAGACACGGTCTGATTAATCTTCATAGCGCCAAGCGAACCGCCAAAGGATAAAATCATTGGTATATCATCATTTATACCCAATTTTTTTCGCGCTTCTTCACGAGTCGTTTTCAAAAGCTCTTGACGCACGGGATTACCGGTAATAAAAGGCTTTTTCTTTAGTTTTAAAAATTTTTCAGCTTCAGGCATAGCAAGCATAACAGCATCTACGTTTGGAGCCAACATTTTTGTGGTAACACCCGGATATGCGTTTTGCTCGTGAATTGCGGTTTTAATGCCCAATTTTGCGGCTTCGCGTAAAACAGGACCGCTTACATAACCGCCTGTTCCTATAACAACATCGGGCTGTATTTCTTTAAGTATTTTTTTTGCAGTTACAGATGCAGTAACTGCTTTTTTTAAAGCCGATATATTTTTAATAATGCCTTCAACCGTTATTTCACGTTGAAATCCAGCAACCGAAATCGTACGGAAGTTATAGCCCTTTTCGGGAACCAACTTCGCCTCTAATTTATCGGGTGTACCGATATAACTTATATGCGCATCGGGATGCTTTTCTCTTATATAACCTGCAACCGCTAAGGCAGGGTTAATATGACCTGCGGTGCCACCACCGGCAAACAAAATATGCATACGCTTTCCTCCTAATTTAATTTTTCAATATTAGAAGCTCGTGATACCGAAAGTACAACACCCATTTCGGCAAGTAGAATTACTAACGACGTACCGCCGTAACTAAAGAACGGCAAGCTAATACCTGTATTTGGTATGGTATTAGTAACAACCCAAATATTAAGCATTGCCTGAAGGCCTACCTGAAACGTAAGACCAAGCGCAAGCAACGAACCAAATTTATCGGTTGCATTCATAGCTATCTTAAAACCACGCCATACAAGTAAGGCAAATAAAATTATAATAATAACTGCGCCTATAAGACCAAGTTCTTCACATACGATTGAAAAAATAAAGTCATTATGCGGTTCGGGTACCCAAAGATACTTTTGTCTTGATTGACCAAGTCCTCTGCCGAGCAATCCGCCCGAGCCAATCGCTAATAATGATTGTATGGTTTGAAATCCTCCGTCAGTAGCATCTGACCAAGGGTCAAGCCAGTTTGCTATACGATCGGATCCATAATCTATAAATCCTGTCGATTGTGTAGTAATTACCACGATTACAAGTGTTACAGCAGCTACTACACCCAGTATCGCTACCAAGCGGTGCAAACCGCCTACATAAATAAGCACCACACCGATAACAGCAATTAGTAACGCCGCCGAAATATGAGGCTCAAATATTACCATAGCGCTTGTTGCAAATACAATTACAAAAAGCCACGGTACAAAACGCCAACTCGTCATTTTCTTTTGATTTGCAGCAATAAGCGTTGCAAGCAATAACACAACGGCAAATTTTGCAATTTCCGACGGTTGAAAACTAAAACCGCCAATCGCAAACCAACGTTTAACCTTCATATTTGGTAGCATGGGAGGTAATATGAGCAATATTAGCAATAAAAGATTAATAATCGCATAAAGCGGTAAACTAAACGCGCGCAAAATACGGTAGTTTATTCTTGAAGCAATAAACATACCTATTATACCCACTAAAGCATATACAGCTTGATCGGCAATAAACATATAGCTGCTTTTATGATATTCAAGCGAATAGGCATAGCTTGCAGAAAAAAGCATCACCAATCCAAAAGTAAGTAAAATTAACACTAATGAAAGAAAGGTAATATCAAGCTTACCCTTTTGGAAAAGATTATTTTTATTATTTTTCGCTGTGGGCCTCGCCATAATTACCTTCCTCCTTAAATTACCAATTAAAAATTATCGCTAACAATGCGATTATGCAGCCAATAAATGCTACAAATGAAAACAACATTACAATTTTTTGCTCTGAAAAACCACTCATCTCAAAATGATGATGAAGTGGAGACATTTTGAATAATCTTTTTCCTGTACGTTTAAACCAAAAAACCTGTAATACAACCGAAAGCGCTTCTATAAGATACACGCATCCCATTAGTATTAGTAAAATTGGCTTTCCTATACCAAAAGAGAGTGCAACAACCATACCGCCCAAAAACATCGAGCCTGTGTCACCCATAAAAACCTTTGCAGGTTTTGAATTCCACATCAAAAATCCCGCGCAAGCGCCCGCCAATGCGGACGAAAGGCTGTTGATAGAAGCCATTCTCATTCTTCCCGAAGCAAGAATAAGCGCACAAGAAACCACAAGTGTTACACTCGATGCTAAACCATCAAGACCATCAGTAAGATTTACAGCATTGGTAAATCCATATATAAACATAAGTGCTATTGGCCAAAATAACAGTCCCGCACCGCTTACTATACTGATTTCTCCAATAAAAGGTATATATGTTGTATGCATACCGCAAAGCGCCAGTGTAATAAGATACGCAGCAGACACAAGCAATTGCATAAAGGTTTTTTGTTTTGCGGTAAGACCTAAATTGCGTTTTTTTACAACCTTTATATAATCATCAAAAAAACCTATTGCGCACATACACAGCGCCATAACAATACCAGCAATTAGTATTGTTAAGTGATAAGGATCTGACATTTCTGCTGCATAATCACCACTTGTTAAGTAAGAAAAAGCAAAACCTATTGTCATAGAAATCAGAACGCCTGCAACCATCATAACTCCACCCATGGTAGGTGTTCCCTGCTTTTCTTTATGCCAATTTGGGCCTTCCTCTAAAATAGTTTGACCAAATTTTAATTTTCTTAAATAAGGAATTATAATAAATCCAAGCAACGCTGTAACAACAAATGAAACAACGGCTACCACAACTGCCGTATAATTACTTATGTTCATATCCTTCACCTTTTATTACCTTGTATTATAAAGCCTCTAGCGCCTCTTTTACGATCTCACGTTCATCAAGATGTATCTTGCCTGTGCTAAGCACCTGATATGTTTCGTGACCTTTACCAGCCAAAACTATAATATCCCTTGGCAATGCGATTGATATTGCAAATTTAATTGCATCAATTCGATTGGGGATAACCTTAATTGGTGTGTTAAAACTGCTTGTTCCCTCAAGGATGTCTTTAATAATTTCGTCAGGATCCTCGCTTCGCGGGTTATCACTTGTTACAATTACGTAGTCGGCGTATCGCGCAGCAATACCACCCATAATTGGACGTTTGGTTTTATCGCGGTCACCACCGCAACCAAAAAGCACTATAACACGGTTTTTGTCACAATTTCTAAAAGTATTTAATATATTTTTTAGTCCATCCGGTGTGTGCGCATAGTCAATTATTACAGTAAAGTCACGATTTGTCGGCACCGATTCTGCTCGGCCCATTATTCCGTTAGCGGCGGCTATTGCTTTTGTAACCTCTTCAATCGGTAGCCCTAATTCAAGCGCTGTTATTACTGCAGACATAGAATTATAAACCGAAAACTTACCGCCGGTATTAAATTTTATGTGATTAAGAATACTATCGCTTACAAGCTCGTATTCAACGCTTGTAGGAAAATATTTTATCGCTTTAGCGCTATAGGTAGATTCATCGCTTAACGAGTATGAAACAATCTTACAATCAAGACCATCTATCAAAGCGTTGCAATATTCGTCATCGCTGTTAACTATTGCGGTTTTACACATAGTAAAAAGGCGTTTTTTTGCGGCAAGATAATTATCCATAGTTAAATGATAATCAAGATGATCTTGCGTTAGATTGGTAAATATTGCGGCTTCAAAGCAAAGGTCACACACACGCTTTTGGTCGAGCGCGTGTGATGATACCTCCATCACAACGTATTGACAGCCTTTTTTCTTCATAAGTGCAAACAAACGATTAAGCTCGTATACACCTGGGGTTGTATTATTTGTAGGAATTTCCTCATCACCTATCATGTTGTGTATAGTGCCAATAAGTCCAACCTTATATCCAGAATACTCAAGAATGCTTTTTAACATATATGTTATAGATGTTTTCCCGTTTGTACCTGTAACACCAATTAATTTAAGAGAATCTGCCGGATTGCCAAACCAATTTGCGCACATTTGAGCATATGCATCTTTAGTACTTGATACAACAATCTCATTATCAACATTCATTGTTTGTTCGGTTATAACTGCAACCGCGCCCTTTGATACGGCAGAATCGGCAAAATTATGCCCATCATTTGTTACGCCTTTTATACAAACAAAAGCATAACCTTCTTTAATTTCACGCGAATCGCTTGTTATACCCGATATTTCAACGTTCGCAAATTTTTCATCAACATTTGGCAAAAGATCTTTTAAAAGCATTTTGAACTCCTCAAATTATTCGGAAATTTCGCTTTCGGTCATATCCGCAGAAGCCTCATCTCTGAAGTAAACTGTAACAATCTGACCAAGCGATACCGTTTCGTCTGGGTTAATATCTTGTGCATACGACAAAACCGTATTAGAAGACACATTTCCCGAAAATTCAACATTTATGCCTGCATTTGCAGCGGCGGTGTTAACCTCGCTGACGGTAAGCCCCATAAGATTAGGTACCGTTGTTGTGTGTGATTCACTCTCTTCGGTATATAAAATTACCATTCCGCCATTATAAACCGAACTGCCGGCTTCAGGTAACTGTTTTACTACCGACTCCCCTTTTCCAATAACCTTGTATGATAGTTTAGAACTATTAATTCTTGTTTTAGCTGCGTTAATTTCCTCACCGGTAACATCAGGAACTGAAATTGAAATTTTATCAAGTTCTTCTTGCGAGTATTGCGGTTCATATCCCAAATACGGCAAAATATCAGTCATTATTTTTGAACCCACAGGAGCAGAAATAAGACCACCGTAATAATTTGCGCCTGTTGGCTCATCGAGCATAACAAACACCGCGATTTCAGGGTCATCTATGGGTGCTATACCTACATAAGAACCAATATATAAATGCGAATTACCGCTAGAAAGTATTTGTGCCATTTTTTGTGATGTACCTGTTTTTCCACCTACGCGGTAGCCCGAAACGATACCGTTTTTTGCACCGTTTTGAACAACGTATTCAAGCATTTCACGCATTGTATTTGACGTATTCTTAGAAATTACTTGCTTGCGATTATCGTTTGAATAACTTTCAATAACATTTTTGTCGCTATCTATTATTTTTTCCACAAGATGAGGTTTTACGGCATAACCACCATTAACTGCAGTCGCAGCAAGACTTATCATCTGAATTGGTGTTATGTTAAATGTCTGACCAAATGATGATGAAGCAAGCTCTGTAGGACCTCTATCCGCGTGATAATAAGGCGACGCTTCACCAGGAAGGTCGATACCTGTTTTACCAGTCAAATTGAAAGCACTAAAATATTTCGAGAAAATATCATTTCCAATTAATTGACCAATTTGAATAAAAGCAGGGTTGCATGAATTTGAAATAGATTGCTGTAAAGTTTGAATGCCGTGACCGCCTATTTTATCATGGCAATGATATGGGCGTCCGGCAACAATATACGTATGATTACAGGTAAAAGTACTGTTTTTGGTAATTAAATCTTCTTCTAAGCCAACTGCTGCGGTAAAGATTTTAAATACCGAACCTGGTTCATACGTATCAGAAACCGCCTTGTTTCGCCATTGTCTATTAAGAAGTTCACTACGCTTAGCACTTTTTTCTTCTTCGTTTGCAATAGCATCAACCAATGCCTGATCTTCAGCAGAAAGTGTAAACGGGCTATTAGGATTAAAATCTCCGCTTACCGCCATACCTAATATTGCACCCGTATTTACATTCATAGCAATTACGGCGCCACGCTCCTTAACCTGCTCTTGTTCAACCGCAATATCAAGATATTTTTCGCAAACATACTGAATGTATGAATCCAGAGTTAATATTAAAGAATTGCCCTGTGTGGCCTCTTCAATTTTTTCATAGCTAAAACGCATATCTGTGCCCTTAGCATTTTTTGCGGCAACTACGCGACCAGAAATACCGGTTAAGTCGTTATCGTAGTAACTTTCAAGACCTGCAAGCCCTTGATTGTCATCTCCTACAAATCCCAAAACTGTTGATGCCAAAGTATCGTTAGGATAATATCGTTTAGTTGTTTCTTCAAGGCCAACATAATTGGCTAACTTTAAATCCTTGTCACTTACAATAAAATCTCTAATTTTATCAACAACGTCTTTTCCAACCCTCTTTTTCACAACAACATAATAGGTATCTTTTTTTGTAAGCTCGTAAATTTCATCGCGTGGCATATCCAATATTTCAGACAAACCATCCGCTATAACCTGTCGGGCCTTTTCTTCATCGGATTCTTTATCAAGATCCTTAATATCGTTTGGAGCTATAAATACACTCCATGCGGGCGAGCTTGTTGCAAGCAAATTCATATTTCTATCGTAAATGTCGCCGCGCGGAGCAGAAATAAGACTATCATAAAGCTGTTGCTCTGAAGCCTTAGCCTGATACATATTGCCATCGATAATCATAATCTTTACAAGACTGCCCGTAGAAACTAAGGTAAGGCACAATATGACAATAATCATTGTAATGATAGCTCTATTAATCATTTGTTTGCTTGGTCTTATGGCCATAGCACCATACCTCCTTTAAATTATGCTCGAAAACGAGAGTCGGCAATTATGCCGTAACTCTCGTACCCATTGTTAATATTATATTATTTATGCACTTAAAGTATCACTTTAATCATCGGTGCTTATAACTGTTTCGCCATCTTTAGTTATAGCAGTGTTTTTATCGTTAACTCTGATGTATTTTACCTGACTTTTATCCATTTTTTGCATACCTATTTCGGCAGCTTCCAATTCAATATTTGAATAGGATATAACACGTTCAAGTTGTACTTCAAGATTTGTTTTTTCGCTTTCAAATTCCTTAATTTCGCCTTTTACAGCGTTAATTTTGGAATTGACCTCGTTAATTTGAAGATGCAAAAATATATTACCGCACATAGCGGCTAACATAAACATAGCTGTCATAACTGCCATAACAGATGTTGACATACACTTTACAGCTATTCTTTTTGTTTTTTTCTGCTGCTTAGTCTTAGGCAACTTAACAATATTATCTTTTTTTGTAGGCTCGGCAGAGCGAGGCATAAACATTTCAAAATCATATGCCATACTGTCGTTATAGTACTTTAAGTTGTCCACCATTTTCATCATCCTTATATAAATTTTTAATTATAGTTTTACAATAGCACGCAATTTAGCGCTTCGACTGCGCTGATTTATATCAAGCTCTTCTTGTGTAGCTGTGATAGGCTTTTTGAATGGAAGCATACCTCTTGGCTTCTTGCCACACACACACACAGGAAAATCTGATGGGCAGGTACACCCTGTGCAATATTCCTTAAATTTCTGCTTAACAATTCTGTCTTCCAACGAATGAAATGTTATGATCGAAAGCACACCGCCAACATTCAGCATATCAAATGCTGTATCCAACACCCTTTCAAGACTTCCTAATTCGTCATTTACAGCAATTCTAAGGGCTTGAAAACATTTTCTTGCAGGATTTCCATCCCTACGGGCTGCCGCAGGATAACAAGAAGCGATTATATCTGCTAATTGAACGGTTGTTTCAATCTTTTCGTTTTCACGCTTTTTAACTATTTGGCATGCGATTTTGTATGCAAACTTTTCTTCACCGTATTCACGAAAAATTTTTGTAAGCTCGTCAAGTGATAGGTTGTTAACAAGATCGGCAGCAGTTGTCCCGCTTTGAGCCATACGCATATCAAGCGGCGCATCATATTTATAAGAAAAACCACGCTCGCCGCAATCTAATTGATGTGATGACACTCCCAAATCGAGTAATATGCCGTCAACACCGTTGATTGAAAGATTGGTTGCGGCAGACTTCATATCGGCAAAATTACATTGAACAACTGTTGCATTATAGTCTGCAAGCCGTTCGGTTGCTACCTTAACGGCATCAGGGTCACGATCAAGAGCAATAAGTCTACCCGTAGTGAGTCTTTTAGCAATCTCAAGCGAATGACCGGCTCCACCTGCCGTACCATCTATATATATACCGTTAGGTTTAATGTTTAGCGAATCAATTGTTTCGTCAAGCAAAACAGATATATGTTTAAAATTCATATCTTAAAGTCCCAATGACTTAGCTATTGAAGCTATCGAGTCAAGTGTAGTATTGGCTTTTTCAGCATACCAAGCATCTTTATTCCAAATTTCAAGATTAGTAATAACGCCTATAATATGCGCCTCGTTCTCAAGATTAGCAAATTCACGGAGTTGTTGAGGTATAAGTATTCTGCCCTGCGAATCGAATTCAGCATTGAAAGTTAAATCGCAAAGAAATCTTCGTATATCGCTTGTTGATGTTGCCGGAGAACTACATAATACATCGGCAACTTTTTGCCATTCTTCTTTTGTATAAACGCAAAGACAACGGTCACCGGTAAATGACTGAGCAATAACCAATTCATTTCCCATTAAGTCGCGAAGCTTCGAGGGTATAGCAATTCTGCCTTTTTTGTCAATTATATGGTCATAACCGCCATAAAGCATCGTTGCAACACCCCACCTTCCATAATTTTCACCACTTTAACACATTTGAATTGCATTTAAACGTTTTTTCAAGCCATTTTGGGCCACCTGGGTTAATTATAAGACCATAATTAAAAAAAATCAAGACTTTTTTGCAAAAATCTTGATTTTTTTATATTATTTATTTTTAAGCTATTCTTTTAGTGTTTTAAAAGCAAAAAACTGCACCGCTATTGCGGTGCAGCCTTTCAAGTACCTTAGTTACAAATTGTAATTTCGGTATCCTTATCAAAAATATGAATCTTGCTTGTTTCGAGAGCAATTTTAATCTTATCGCCAGGACGAGCTGTGTTGGTAGGAGCAACACGTGCATTGATTGCCTGACCTTCGCAGTTTGTGTAAAGATATGTTTCAGCACCCATAAGTTCAGTAACTTCAACATCAACTTCAACTATACCGTCTGGGTTTGCAGCAAGTAAATCTTCCTCGTTGTGAACGTGCTCAGGACGAACACCAATGATAACTTCTTTATCAATATAGTCAACAAGAACGTCATTTTTATTCTTTTCAGCAGGAAGCTTAACCTTAAACTTAACACCTGCACGAGTCTTGGTATCTTCTGAACCAAATTCTGCGTAGAAGTCGCTACCCTCTTTTATAATCTTTGCTTCGATAAAGTTCATCTGTGGTGAACCGATAAAGCCTGCAACGAAGAGGTTGCAAGGATAGAGGTAAAGATTTTGAGGAGTATCAACCTGTTGAATAACACCGCTCTTCATAACAACGATACGAGTAGCCATTGTCATAGCTTCGGTCTGGTCATGAGTAACGTAAATAAAGGTTGTACCTAAACGCTGATGTAATTTAGAAATCTCGGTACGCATCTGTGCACGAAGCTTAGCGTCCAAGTTTGAAAGAGGTTCGTCAAGCAAGAATACCTTTGGTTCACGAACGATAGCACGACCGAGCGCTACACGCTGACGCTGACCACCTGACAAAGCCTTTGGCTTACGCTCAAGAAGATGAGCAATATCAAGAATACGAGCAGCCTCTTCAACACGGCGCTTAATCTCATCCTTTGGTGTTTTACGAAGCTTAAGACCAAATGCCATATTATCAAAAACTGTCATATGTGGATAAAGCGCATAGTTTTGGAAAACCATCGCGATGTCACGATCTTTTGGTGCTACGTCATTTACAAGACGATCGCCTATATAGACTTCACCGTCAGAAATTTCTTCAAGACCAGCTACCATACGAAGAGTTGTTGATTTACCACAACCTGAAGGACCAACGAAAACGATAAATTCTTTGTCCTTAATTTCGAGATTGAAGTCAGATACCGCGGTTACACCGCCTGGGTATCTTTTATAAACGTTGCGAAGAGATAAACTTGCCATAAAAATGGACCTCCTAAAATAATTCCTTTTTATACCTTGATATTATAACAAATGTTTTTGTAAAATTCAACAACTATTTCATACAATGTTTTATAAACTCTTTTGGTAAAAGTATCTAACCTTTTATACTTTTTTGTTATAAATACAATCTTCAAGTTGTTGTTTTGTCATTTCTATACATTCACCAAATTTTAAGGTGTTGGGCAAATATAAACCGCCTATTGACTCGCGGTGCAAGCCGTTAACACCCAAGCCCACCGTTCCAAACATACGCTTAACCTGATGATATTTACCCTCTGTAATAGTTATACGCGCTATATTCTTGTCCATACGCTCAAGAATTGCAGATCGGCAAACCGTACCGTCTGCAAGTACAACACCATTTTGAAATTTGGCTATCATATCTTCATTTATGTCACCGTCAAGATGCGCAATATAAGATTTTGATATTTTCTTTTTAGGTGATATGCAATTGTGAGCAAAAGCACCGTCATCGGTAATAATCAACAAACCGGTAGTATCTTTATCTAATCTTCCAACTGGTACTATTCCCTGCCTTTTTAAGTGGTCGGGAACTAAATCTACTACGGTTTTACACATTTTATCAGTTGCGGCCGATAAAACACCGTGCGGCTTGTTCATAAGTATATATACATATTCCTTATAATTAATAATGTTTCCTTTGTAAGCAATTATATCGTTATCCACATCAATAAGTGTGCCCGAATCACGAACTAACATACCATTTACCGCGGCTTCACCGCGCTGAATACCCTGCCTTACAACACTTCTTGAAACTATTAATTGATTAGATATAAATTTGTCCAATCTTTGTCTACTCAATCTATCACCCTTTTAAGTGGCAACATAACTCCTCCTAACGCTACAGATGAAATATCACCACCGATTATTCTATCTTTATACACCATAAGATTAACCACGCAATCACTTGCACTATTTTGGGGAGAGGCTATCTTATATGTATATATCATAACTTCACAGCCCTTATATAGCGACAAATCATAACCTGCCTTTTTTTGCAAAACGTTATAATTATTGTACACATCATAAAAAACTTCAGGTACATTGACCATTTTTACAACTGGCGAATCATCAGTTACACCTAAACCCAAATTTTTGATAAATATAAGCCTATCAGCATTGGTAGCGGCGTTTGGATCGGTGTTGCTGACTGCGGCAATCTGACAACATATAAATCCAACACAAAAAAATGCAAATAACATTACAAGCAATCCCTTTTTTGTAATGCTAAAATAATTATTCATATGTAAGTCACCCCATATATTTTATGAGGCAATGATTTTTATTATACCAAAATACAAACTGCATGCGCGGCTATTGCGCTGCCATCCCCCGTAAAGCCAAGTCCTTCCTCGGTAGTAGCTTTAACGTTTACACAGGATATATCAATCTGACAGTCACCGGCAATATTTTTACACATAGCTTCAATATAATCCTTAAGCTTGGGCTTTTGCGCAATAACGGTACAATCTATATTATTTACAGTATAACCTTTTTCCTTTACAAGATTTACAACTTCACGCAATAATTCTCTTGAGTCGGCATCCTTAAAAGTCATATCGCTATCAGGAAAGTGCTTTCCAATATCGCCAAGCGCAGCGGCACCAAGCAACGCATCGCTTACAGCGTGAAGCAAAACATCAGCATCAGAATGTCCAAGTAATCCCTTATCACATGGTATATTCACTCCGCCTAAAATAAGTCTGCGGTTTTCAACAAGTCGGTGAACGTCATAACCGTGTCCTATTCTCATACTTCACCTTCCCCCTTTGCAATGCTTTCGGCAATTGCAATATCATCACGCGTTGTTATTTTTATGTTTTTACTGCTGCTGACAACAGCTTTTACATTATAACCTGCCGCTTCCATAATAGAAGCATCATCGGTAAATTCCTGAACATCTACGATTTTTTTGCAAGCGTTTTTATACTTTACAACATCTACACCCTGCGGTGTTTGTGCCGCATAAAGTTTACTACGATCTACAGTTGACAACACCACACCGTCGTCGGAGATTTTTTTAACTGTATCATTTATTTTACAAACACACAAGGCAGCATCATAGGTATATAACGCCATAACCACCTGACTTATTGTTTGTGTATCAACAAACGGTCTTGCGCCATCGTGAATAAGCACTTTTGTATCATTTGTGTCCAAACGTTCAATACCTTTCATAACCGATTCGTGACGATTTGCACCGCCTTCAACTATATCGCAAAGCTTGTCAATGCAATATTTTTCACATAATAGCTGCATTTGTGAAATGCAGTCCTGTGACGTTACAACAATTATCTTTGATATATATTCACATCGTTCAAACGCCATAAGTGTACGTGCAATTACAGGCACACCCAAAATTGACAAAAGTTGCTTGTTAACACCATTCATTCTGGTTGAACTGCCTGCTGCCACGATTATAACAGGTATTGAATTTTCATTATTTTTACAAACACTGTACTGTAATTTTATTTCAGTTTTATTCATTTTTAAATTCCTTAAAAAAACCGCGCCGTCGTAAAGCACGAAATCGGCGCGGCATTTTATTAAATATTATTCTGCGTCATCACAGCAATCGCAATCATCGTCACAACAATCGCAATCGCAATCAAAATCAAACTCTAAATGTGTGCCACAGTTGGGGCAATCAATACCCTCTTCCTCAAGCATTTCCATATCAAGATAAATAATATCATTGCAAGAAGGACACTCAACCTCATAAAGCTCATCATCACAGCAATCGTAATCGTCATCGCAACAGTCACAGTCGCAATCACAATCGTCATCCTCATAGATGATGTCTTCAAGCGATGCAAGATCTTCATCAACAGCATCAATTTGTTCGCTCATATCGTCACAAGCATCCTCGATATCACAAATTTCCTCGGTTATGTCGCCAAGCAAATCAACAATAGCGGCAATTATTTTACCCTCTTTGCTATCGGTGTCAAGTGCAAGACCTTCAGCAAGACCTTTAATATAAGCAAGCTTTTCACAAATATCCATTTTATTACTCCTTAATTATGCGCGTTCCATATACTCGCCTGTGCGGGTATCAATACGAACAACCTCACCCTCGTTTATAAAGAGAGGCACGCGGATTTCACAACCTGTTTCAAGTGTTGCAGGCTTGGTAGCGTTAGTAGCAGTATTACCTGCAAAACCGGGCTCGGTAGCGGTAACTGTTAGTTCAACAAATGTTGGTGGTTCTACGCCAAAAACCTTGCCCTTGTAAGAAAGAACCTTACATACCATATTTTCTTTTACAAACTTGAAGTTGTCAGAAAGCTCTGATGCGTTGATAGGCTCAAGCTCGTATGTTTCCTGATCCATAAAGTAGTAAAGATCGCCATCCTGATAAGAATATTCCATATCCTTACGCTCAATGAAAGCGGTTGGGAACTTTGCTGTTGGGTTATATGACTTTTCGATAACTGCGCCTGTAATAACATTCTTTGTTTTAGTTCTTACAAAAGCAGCGCCTTTACCTGGCTTTACGTGCTGAAATTCAACAACCTGTAAAACCTGTCCATCCTCTTCAAAAGTAACGCCATTTCTAAAATCGCCAGCACTAACCATTTTTAAATTCCTCCATAAAAACAATTTTGTTAAATTACTTCAACATACACAATGTATTTTATTACTTTTTCACGCTCTTGTCAAGTATAATATAGCGCAAGTTGGAGTTTTTTTACAAAAACAGCATTGACAGTAACAAGCATTGTAATTATAATACTTACGGGTGATTAAATGAAGAAAAGCAAAAAAATTATAATCATTATTCTTGCCGTTATTATCGCAATTATTCTTGCATTGGTTGGTACTTTTTTTATACTTACTCATATAGGTAAATTACAATTTCACGATGGGGATACACATATTTCTACCGATGCTGTAGAAATTGAAGATGAAAACACAATAATATACAATAATAAAAAATACACGCTAAACAAAAATATTGTAAGTGTATTGGTTATGGGTATTGATCGAGATAACGTAAACGAAAATTACGGTAGCGGTAACAATGGTCAGGCTGATGTTATATTTTTGGCAACCATTGACACCAAAACCAAAAAAACTTGTATTATACCCTTGTCTCGCGAAACAATGGTTGATGTAAACCTGTATACTTCCGACGGTAAATTTGCGGGCACAAAACGCGAGCAGCTTTGTTTGGCGTATGCCTACGGCAACACAACCGAGGATTCTTGCCAAAACGTTTTAACCTCAGCAAAAAGATTGCTTTACGGTATAAACATTAATTCTTATATGGCAATCGAAATGAAGGGCGTATCAAAGCTGACCGATTTAATCGGCGGTGTGGAATTAACATGTCTTGAAGATTCTACAGACAGCAAATATTTTTTCAAAAAAGGTGAAAAGTTAAACCTTAAGGGCGAAAAGGCCATTGCATATATACAATATCGCGGTGACGATACCGAGGCAAACGCTCGACGTATGGCGCGACAAAAACAATTTATGTCGGCAATGATGAATAAAACAGGCAATGCAATATTAAGCGATTTTTCAAAGCTTTCAAAATTCTACAACACACTTACCCCCTATTTTTCTACCAATGTTTCTTTTGCTCAAATAACTTATCTTGCACAAAATTGTCTTACAGTTAATTTTGGTGATGCAATCGATTATAAACAAATAGACGGCACCCTAACGCAAGGTGAAAAATGGATTGAATTTGAAGCGGATAAAGACTCGGTATTGCAAGCAGTAATTGATGTATTTTATACACCTGTAGAATAAACCCATTACACATATAAAAGGTCTTGCTTTGTAACAAAAGCAAGACCTTTTATTTTTTGTATAACGAAAACCACACGCTAAGCGTGTGGTTCCAAAGAGGCTTTTGCCGGTGAGCAATCCCGCCGCAGTGGTCGGCTCCACTTGTCAGGGGAGCGAGGGGTAGTTTGTTAATATTATTTCTCTCCCTCCGTCTTTTTGCCTTGTGGCAAAAATCCACCTCCCTCATCAGATGGAGGCTGATTGCTGTATATACGGCAGTAGGGCGCTTTTGCAAAAGGCAAATTATTCGGTGGACTTTCAGTCCAGCCAGTAACAGCGGCTTACAGCCGCAGAGCAAACTACCGGCTTAGCCGGTAGTCATGATTGAAAATTTTAAAGGTCGTTTGTAGGGACTGGCCTCCCGGACAGTCCGCATTATATTTTGTTTAAACGGACCGTCAAGGATGCCGGTCCCTACATTATAAATATTAATTTTTGTAAACAATAGTATTTGTCATTGCGAGCGGCGGTAGCCGCGTGGCAATCCGCATCTTTTTTTACATCCGTGCCGTAGGCACACCGCACCTCTTACCTCTTCACTATTACCTCTTACCTAAAAAAGCACTTACCATATCTCTATGATAAGCGCTTCCCTTTTAGTTTAATTGTGCATTATGCATTGTGAATTGTGCATTATTTAAGCTCTACGTTTTTGCGGCACAAATACTGCATTAATATTGAACAATCCTGTCCGTTTATTTTGTGGTCATCGTTAACGTCTGTAGCGGCTACGTCAATCTTTACGTTCCAACCGTTCAAATACTGCAATATAATTGCATAGTCTCTACCATTAATTTTGCCGTCACTGTTAGCATCACCCGATACACACAATCTTTCTTCTTCACAATTATTGCAAACAACGTCAAACTCATCGTCATAAGCGTGGTTTATTGCCGGCAAATCAATTGTATATGTATCTCCACAACCTACACAGTAATATTGTGTATATCCGTCGGTAGTACAAGTTGGCTTTTTAGTGTATTCGTCGTACCTGTGACCTATTATATCGCGCGCGTCTCCACATACGTTGCACTCGGCGTCACAGTTATGATCATAAGTGTGGTTTGATGCGCCAAAACAACTGTTAGCATACCACGTAACTTTAGTAAGCCCACTGTTTTCTGCGTCCATTACATACTTAATCATTTCTTCGTCGCTTCCTCTAAAGAAAACCGTACGCAACTTCTCGCAATTATAAAACGCGTCTAGTCCCACTCCCGAATTACTTGAAAAGGTTACACTTTCAAGACTTTCACACGAACTAAAAGCATCACATCCTATATTTATAACACTATCGGGAATTAGCACGTTTTTAAGACTTTTACATCTTAAAAATGCTCCGTCGCCTATCTCAGTAACGCCATCACAAATTACTACGGTTTCAAGGGCGTGACAATCATCGAACACATTATAACCCATACTTTTAACACTAGCAGGAATTACAACACTTACTAGACTTTCACAGTCCAGAAATGCACGAGCGCCTATTCTGGTCACACCGTCACCGATTACTATATTTTCAAGAGCATAACAATTATAAAATGTGTACTCATCTATGCAGACAACACTACCGGGTATTACTGCTTTTTTCAAATTCTTACAATTATAAAACACCCATTCACCCATATTTGTAACACTATCGGGAATTGTAACACTTGTTAAACTTTTGCAATTATAAAATGCATGATCCTTAATACTTGTAACGGGATATCCATTTATTTGTGACGGAACAATTACATCACCGTAAATAGCGTCATCAACATTAGTTATAGTTACCTCGTTATTTTCTACCACATAAGTATAATAACCACCCCATCTCTCTGCGCTTGCAGTAAGCGTAACCGCACCAAGCGGCACTATACCTATCATAATAACTATTGCCAAAACCATCGATAATATTTTTTTCATTTTAACAATCTCCTTTTGATTAATTTAATCAATAATAGATTAGTATATATAAAATTATACTATACCCCCCCCCCCGAAAAATCAACACATAATTTTAAACGTTAGTATTAAAATTTCGGTAATATTAATAACACTTTATTAAAGACTTATTTGTGACAAAAATTTATAATAAAAAAAGAAAAGATAGTGGTTACTACCTTTTCTTTTAAAGTTTTTATAAATTATTAAGTATCTCGATTACTGTTTCAAGCTCGTCGGGTTTTACCTTTTCGGGTGTTTTGTTGTTTGCTACGCAATCAGCAAAGTAGGCAATCTCCTCGGCATAGGCACCGCTCCTTGGCAAATTTATTTCACCTGTGTCACCTGTTGCCGCTTCTTCAAGACTTACAACATTTCCGTTGTTTTCATAAATCTTAAGTCCCTGACCCTCGTTAGAGATTATAGCATCAGCAAACAAGAAACGGAACTGCGCCGTAAACGGATATGCGCCTGCAAACCACGATGATTCAGCATCGATATAAAAATCACCAAAATCATATGTAACGTTTATATAGTCTTGATCGGCCGATTTACTACGGCGAGAATCAATTTCCTTAGGCTCGCCAAAGGCATAAATCAAAAAGTCAAGATCATGAATATGAAGATCATATGGCACAAAACCACTACGAGCCTCGTCACGCATCCAGTTATCCCAGCTCCAACGTGGGAATGCGCTTAGACGTTTCATAGTACCCATAATAAGCTTACCGTATTTACCGCTTTCGTAAATGCTTTTAACAAACTCATACTCGCGCCAAAAACGTATAACGTGTGCCACCATAAACTTAACATTATTCTTTTGGGCCACTTCATAAACACGCTTAACGTCTTCTTTTTTTAGAGAAATTGGCTTTTCGCATAAAATGTTAATACCCTTTTCCATAGCCTTTATTGAGTATTCTACGTGTAAAAACGTAGGAAGACATATATCAAGAATGTCAAGCTCTTCATTTGCAAGCATATCGTCAAAATCGGTATAATGCCTTATGTCAGGATATTTTTCCATCTGTTCGGGACGTATGTCACAAAGCGCTACAAGCTCTACATTATCAAGCGCCAACCAACCGGGAATATGCGCGCCGCTGATACCACCAACACCAATTAAACCAACCTTTAACATATTGTTATCCTCCGTAAACCTCGTTTATAATTTTGGTAAGATAATCTCTTGCGTGAATAATATCAGGCTGCTGTTGCTCATTCCAGATTTCACGCTCAATGGTAACGTAGCCGTCATACTCGAGCTCTTTAAGTTTTTTGAACAGCGCTTTAAAATCAACCTTACCGTCACCAAGACGAACCTCACGGCCTAACGAATGACCATTTGTTGGGTAAAAGCCGTCCTTTGCGTGAATGTTACGAACATATTTACCAAATACATCCAACGCATCAACAGGATTTGCTCTACCATAAAGTATAAGATTAGCTGTATCAAGATTAATACCAAGGTTATCCATATTAACCTTTTCAAAACAACGCATCATTGTAACGGGTGTTTCCTGACCTGTTTCAAAAAGCAACCATTGACCGTTTTTCTTGAGGTGTCCCGCAACGGTTCTTACTGCTATGCAAAAAGGTGCAAACTGTGGATCATTTGGATTTTCAGGAATAAAGCCCATATGAGTAATAACATCGGTAATGCCAAGCTTTTTAGCCCAATCGGCGCCGTCGCAAAGCTGTTGAACACGCATTGCGCGATATTCGGGTGGAACAAGACCTAAAGTTAACTGACCGTCGTAAAAGTCCCACACAACAGGACCTGACCAACCGCACCAGAATGCAGAAATGGTAACACCGTACTTTTGGCAAAGTTCGTTAACCATATCGGCGTTTTCATCGGTCCAATCCTTTGGATTCCAAGAACCTAACTGACAATTGTCAAAGCCAAAGAATATAAGCTGCTCAAAATACTTTTCCAACTTTTCACGCTCGGCAAAATGAATCATATTACCTATTTTCATAAATTATTCCTCCCTGAAGGATTGATTTTTTTACACCGATATGATAACATATATACTAAAATACTATTTGTAAATTTTTGACTTGTAACTATACAATTTTGACTTATAGTAGAGGTGATGATAAATTGCAGCTTAATTCAAAAAAAGAGTTAACCCCTGTTGTATTTGGTGAAACATCGGTAAAAATTTTAAAAACACGGATTGGTGCAAATGTGCTCGCATTTGAACAACATTGGCACGATAGACTTGAGTTACACCTAATCACCTCTGGCAGTCTTGAGCTTTGTTGCGACGATAAGATAACAATAGTAAATAAAAACGAGCTTTCCATTGTTTCACCTACAATGCTTCACAGCGGAAGATCCGGCAGTAATGGATATGAATGTTACGTAATAATGTTTGAGGTTGCTGATTTATATAACGGAACCGTATCGGCAAAGCAGTATATCGAACCCATAATAAACGGTAAAATACAATTTAAACATAAAACCGATAATTCAGAAATTGTAACGCTTGCTTCTCAAATCGTCGAAATGCAGCTAAACCACAAAAATTATCATCCGCTTGAAACAGTCGGCTGTCTTTACAGGCTTTTAGGTTTATTGTGCGAGCACTGTATAGATGTTAATCTCTCTTCACCGCAAAAATTTGAAAGTATTGATAATATATTAAATTATATAAATTCTAATTTTACAAAAAATATATCTTCTTCGAGTGTTAGTCAACATTTTGGATATGACAAATCATATTTTTGTAGAAAATTTAAAAAGGCAACAGGTATTACCGTTACAAATTATATAAAAACCCAACGTCTTGAACACGCGCGCCGATTGCTTGAGAAAACAAAAGAATCAATACGTCATATTTCTATTTCGTGCGGCTTTATTGATGCAGCATACTTTACTAACTGTTTTAAATCGGCATACAATATGTCACCTACTAAATATCGAAATGACTATATACGGCAAAAAAAATAAAGAACCTTATTTTCAAAATAAGGTTCTTTTGTTATTTAATTTAACAATTACTTATTAAGTGAAATAATACCAGCTACAAGCACAAGCACAAAGAAAACTATTACGCCGTATTTGGTTAAACGAGCAAGCTTTGCATTTACTGTGCGAGCTTTGTTTTTAGAAAGGAATGTATCAGCAGCACCTGAAATAGCACCGTTAACACCTGCTCTATGACCCTGCTGTAACAAGATAATACCAATTAAAACAAGTGATACCAATATCATTACAATACCTAATATAATCTCCCAAACGTTCATTCTTTTAACCTCCCAAATATAAAAATCAGTTACCTAACAATCATCATAAAATTAGCAAAAACAATAATAACACAAAGTTTACCATTTTGCAAGTGTTTTTTTGAATTTATTTATGGCAATTGCATCCGCCGAAAAGCTTATCAATATTTAGCCGCTTTTCGTCCTCGTTTTTTATAAACCCGAGCGCTTGGAACAGTTGAATCGGAGCACACGAATCATAAAAAGCATCAAGCACAAAATTTTCAGCCGCTACGTGCAATGCGCTACGCAATATTCCGTCGGCAAGGGGTATATCCTCCTGTGGCTCCACAGCAAAAACTGTCATTGATTTAGGAGTCAAGCTATATAGACAATAACCTAAAATATTTTGATTTTCTGTTGCAATGACACAGCCTGAAAATTCATCTGCCACAAGATTATGCTTTTTAAAAAAATTTTCAATTTCAACATTATCTTTACTGGGTAGTACACTTATCATTGCTCTTCTTGCCTTTCTTTAGAAATACTTTCAAGACGAGTAAGCTCTCTCTCGTTAAGTTCTCGCCATGAACCCGGTTTTAATCCGCCCAATTTAACGCCCGCAATTTCAATTCGCTTAAGTCTTAAAACTTCAAGCCCAACCACTGCGCACATTTTACGTATTTGTCGGTTTCTACCCTCTTGAATAATAAAGTTAAGGATTGTTCTGTCTTCGCGACGTTCTACAACAAAAACATCGCACGGCAAGGTCTTTTTACCGTCGATGACAACACCCTCGCAAAGCTTTTTAATTTGGTCATCATCTACGGCTCCTCCTACAGTTACGCGGTAGGTTTTATTGACGTGACTACGCGGATGTGTGATTATATTACTAAGCTCGCCGTCATTGGTCATTATAAGCAATCCTTCGGAATCGCGGTCAAGTCTACCAACGGGAAAAACCTTTACGCCTACATCTTTTACAAGATCAGCAACGTTTTTGCGATCAAATTCATCGCTGAGGGTTGTAACGTAGCCGCGTGGTTTATGAAGCATTATGTAAACCTTTTGCGTAACCGGAACAACTGTCTTTCCCCTTACTGATACCTTGTCGCGCTTAGGGTCTACCTTATCACCTAGTGTTGCAATTCTACCGTTTACGCGTACCTTGCCTGCTTCGATTAACTCCTCAGCCTTGCGACGCGATGCAATACCGCAGGTAGATAAATGCTTTTGTAGTCTGATTTTATTATCCTTCATCTTTTGCTCCTATATTTTAAAAAGTATGCTTTTGAAAACTTCAAAAAGCTGTACAAACTTGTTTTCCTTATAATCTATGTCTTCGTTTACTGTTAATATTTTCTCACAAACAGGACTATCATTACAATAATATGTTATATTACCTATTTGTTCTCCCGCCTTTATCGGCGTATATAAAAAGTTTGGTAATTCTATTAGATAATTAACCTTTGAATTGTCGCTTATATTTAATGTAACCGACGGCACCGACAAGCTTACCTGCTCGCCATTTGTAATATTCAATAAAACTTCACTTGCTTTTGGCGAAAAATTTTTAGCTTTTATAAGCGACAACCCCAAATCTAACAACTGCCTGTGGTCTTGCCAATCGTTGCCGTCATTAAGCGTCACCGCAATTACAAGCTTACCATCCTTCTGTGAGGCCGAAACCAAGCATCTGCCTGATTTTTTTGTGTAACCTGTTTTTACACCTATTATATCATCATACATTTTAAGTAGCTTATTGTGATTTGTAAGAGTACGGTTATACGGAGGATTGCCGTAACACAAACGGGCTGTTTTTGATGCCGCGGCTTTTGCAAAATTTTCGTTTTTAAGCGCTTCTTTGGTTATAAGTGCCAATTCATATGCTGTTGTATAATGCTCTTCGGCATCAAGTCCCGAAGGTGTTACAAAATGCGTATTTGTAAGTCCCATATCTTCGGCGCGCTTGTTCATTATATCAACAAATTTGCTAACACTGCCACCTAAAGCAATTGCCGTAGTGTTTGCTGCATCGTTACCCGAAGACAACATCATACCATAAAGCAAATCGTGGTAGGATACTGTATCCCCCACCTGAAGCCCCATTGATGAGCCTTCTACTGTAACCATTTCGCGTGTTGTGACTATTTGCTTAGATAAATCGCCGCCAAGCTCACACAGTAATAGCGCCGTCATTATTTTGGTTGTACTTGCCATAGGCAGCCTTTCGTCACAATTTTGCGAATATAATATCTCGCCTGTATATCCGTCAATTACAACTGCCGCTTTTGCCGATGTGCTGTAAGCCGACACCAAAAATAAATTTAAAAAAATTGCTGTAACAATCGCTATAGAAAATATTTTTTTCACAAAGCTTCACCCATAAATTTTATGAATAAAGCTTAGTTTTTTATGTGATTATTTTTCTATATTTATTTCTGTACGGTTATTAAAAAGGCTCTTTATTTTATCTATAAGCTCAGGCGCCATATTAATTGCCTTGTCTATGGTATTCATTTCACTGTAAACAGGCATCATATGAACATTGTCACCGTTTATACATATGAAGGCAACAGGATTAACGGTAACACCTGCGCCACCGCCCCCACCAAAAAGCTCTTGTCCGTTTTTACTTGGAAAATCACTACCTCCGGTAGCCAATCCAAACGAAACACGTGACACAGGCAAAAGTGTGATGTTGCCCACAACAATAGGCGTGCCGATAATAGTGTCGGCATCAACCATTGTACGTAGCTTTTCCATAGTAGTATCCATTACTGTTTTAATGCTGTTTTCGCTCATATTTTTCACGTTCCTTACGTTGTAGTTTTAAAAATTGAACCAATATTCCAATCGCAGTAATAAGCAAATATATTAATTGTGCTTTAACAAGGATAGATGCTTTAAATTGAGATTGTGTTTTGTCAAAATCAGCGCTTATGTTTATATTTTTAGCTTTAAAATCATTTGCCGATTGCAAAAGAGCTGTTATAGGATAAACTGCAGCGCAAATTTTTCCATACTGCAATGCTGTGTTGGCGGCATCGGCAGTAGCAATTATTATATTAAGCTTAAAGCGTCTGAATTTTAACCTTTTAACTGCCCACCAAAGCTTTTTTATAACAATGGCAAGCAAGTCGCTAAAGTAACTTATAGTGCCAAGTAATCCTTTTTGTTTATAGGTCTTTTTTATAAAACCGTTTTTTTTAGCGGACGTATCTTCTTGTGGAGTAGATTTTGCTTTTTGCTTTTTGCTTTTTTTTACGGTTACGCGTTTTTGAGTGTCAAATAATGTTATTCCCATATATTTGATTTTTAAAATCAATTCGCTATCAAACTTTAAATCAAGCGTAACGGGTAATAAAAGCAAAATAAGTAAAAGTCCAATAACAACGCCCAAAATAATCACTGCTATCACAAAGACGCTTCCTCTGTAGTTAATTCTTCGCTTATTTCAAGCTGCTCACCGATATCGTTTACTTCAGGATTATCCTTAGGCAAAGGTGGAAGATCGCCCAAATCACCCAGACTAAAGCTACGTAAAAATGTTTTTGTTGTTCCGTAAAGCAATGGTCTGCCGGGTAATTCAAGACGTCCGCGTTCTTCAATAAGTCCCTTTTCAACCAAAGTAGATACAACACCCGAACAATCAACACCGCGCACCTGCTCTATAAAAGAACGAGTAACCGGCTGATTATAAGCAATAACTGCCAAAACCTCAAGCGCCGCGGGAGACAGTGGTGTGCGCCGCTTTATATCAAAAGCTGTTTTAATGTAGGGAGCAAACTCTTCGCGAGTTACAAGCTGATATGTGTTTTCAAGTCTTACCACATAAAAACCGCTACCCTGTTCATTGTATTTTTTTTCAAGCTCTTTAATATATTTTTCAACCTCTTCGGGCTTAATTTCAAAGGTTTGCGACAGTCTATCAATACTTATAGGATCACCCGAAGCAAATAAAACTGCTTCTATAGCTGAAATGGTTTGTTGTTTATTCATCGTCTTTTATGCCCCTTAACTATCTTTATTTCCGCATCTTCCAAATTGCCGTCGCTTATCTCAACACGATTTGCCTTACACAATTCAAGCACAGCCAAAAACGTAGCAACAAGCTCTGAACGACTACGCGCCGTTTGGTAAAGCGAGCTAAGCTTATGCTTGCCGCCTTTTACTAAATTGCGTATTACAAAAACAATTTTAGTAGAAACAGAAACAATCTTTTTTGCAACAATTTTTGTAAACGGAGTTACATTTGGCGGAAGCCTGCGTTGTCCACGGCCAACCGCCGCAAGATAATATTGATACATAAGCTCGCTATCGTGAACCAGCTCGTATGTTTTGTCAAAATCATATTCGGTAGCCGCGCGCACAAATCTATCAAAGCCCTCAGTCATTGTAGAAAGCTTCATCGCCATCTCACGACAAAGCTGATACTCGAGTAGTTCGCCTGTAAGCTCTTCCTTGAGCTTTACAATTTCATCATGTCGAGGTAAAAGACTTACGGTTTTTATATAAATAAGGCGAGATGCCATCTCTAAAAACTCGCTCGATATTTCCATCTCCTGAGCGCGAAAAATTTCCATCTGCTCAAGATATTGCTCAATAAGAACAGAAAGCTGGATATCGTAAATATTTAATTTGTTTCTCGCTATCAGTTGTAACAAAAGGTCAAGCGGACCTTCAAAATTTTCAATCCTGTACGACAGTGTAACCGTCTGTTCCATTTTTCACACTCCAAAGAATATAAATGGCAAAGAAGCCAAGTTTGCAACTATATTAAATAAGCCGGTGGTAAGATAGTTTAACGGCCTGTCTAATATGCCTGAATAAACAATTGCAAAAATGCCGATAAATATATAGCGTTCATAACGCATAATTTGAAAATAATATTTTTGCGGCAAAACCACAAAAAGTATTCTTGAGCCGTCAAACGGCGGCACCGGTATCAGATTAAATACCGCAAGGCTTATGTTTATAAGTGCTATATAATAAAGAAAATTGTACACATACCACGTTATTGTTAGTTCAGATAAAGGCGTAATGACAAAAACATTACCAATTAATAACAAAGCAAACGCTAATATAATATTTGATAAGGGGCCCGCAAGCGCTACAAGTGCCATTCCCCACTTGGGATTTTTATAATACCTTGCATTTACCTGCACTGGCTTTGCCCAACCAATACCAAAAAGCAATATACCCACAGCACCCATCAAATCTATATGCGCCATTGGATTAAGAGTAAGTCTACCCTGATATCGCGGTGTTGGATCACCAAGTTTGGTAGATGCAAATCCATGCGCCCATTCGTGTATTGGTAATGTAAAAAATATAACCGCCAATGACGATAAAAACATTATTAATATCTCATAAAACGAATAATTATTCCTAATAGCATTTATCAGCAAGCACTAACACCCCAGTCTAAATATATTTAGTTTATTATATAACATTATTGACAAAAATACAAGCAAAATATACCCTTAATATTTCCTTAAGGTCGCTACTATTGATTTTTTAAATGTTTAGTGCTATAATGTCTTGGCTATGGAAATTTTAAAACTGATTATTAAAATCATTGACACGGTTTCAAACTTCATTGGCAAACTGCTAAAATACAAGATCATTTACAAATTAACCGGTGTTTTCTTCACAAGAAAATTTAAGGAGGCGAAACGCAATCACAAGTATGCAATACTTGTTGCCGCCCGCAATGAAGAAACGGTTATAGGTAATCTTATTGACAGTATAAATCAGCAAGATTATCCGCGTGAGCTTGTAACTGTTTTTGTAGTGGCAGATAACTGTACCGACAATACGGCAAGAATTGCGCGAGAGCTTGGCGCCGTTTGTTACGAGCGTTTTGACCCCGAGCATCGTACAAAGGGTTATGCACTACAGTTTTTGGTTGAAAACATAAAGCGTGATTATGGTGTAGAAAGCTTTGAAGGTTACTTCATCTTTGATGCGGACAACCTTTTAAAGCAGGATTACATAACACGTATGAACGAATCATTTGATGCGGGGCAAAAAATTGTAACCTCGTACCGCAATACCAAAAACTTTGGCGATAACTGGATATCCGCTTCCTACGGCGTGCATTGGTTGCGTACAATTCGTAACGAGCACCGCGCCCGTTCGCTATTTAACCTTGCAACACGAATTCAGGGTACAGGATTTTTATTTGCGCACGAATTAATTAAAGACGGTTGGAACTATGTATCTCTTACCGAAGACCGCGCCTTTTGTGCCGATGCGGTAGCGCAAGGCTATCAGATTTCATATAACAATGAAGCCGAGTTTTATGACGAGCAGCCTATAGATATGAAAATCGCTTGGCGTCAACGTGTTCGTTGGTCAAAGGGCCATTTGCAAGCGCTTGTTGAGACGGGCCCAAAGCTGCTTAAGCACATATTTGTAACAGGTGGTGCGGCAAATCACGATTGCCCGAATGCCCCTTGGTATAAAAAATTGTTTAACAATATAAGACTTCGTTTTATGAGTCTTGATATGTTGTCAGTGGTATATCCACGTTCACTAATGATTTTGTTTAAAAGAATAGCAAAATACTATCTTGTATTTTCGTTAATTCTTATAGGCTGGCAATGCTATGATTTTGATTTCTTTAAAATCAAGACACTCGGCCAAACCATTTGGAGCGGCTTACACTTTGACAGTTCGGCTCATGGCGAATGGTCGGTTATAGGCATTATGACCCTTTCCGCCTTTTATGCATCGTTTGTAAGTTATTTTAAAAACATCTTCACTGCGGTTTATATTTATTTTATAGAACGTAAACACATAGAGCATATCCCCTTTATTAAAAAGGTTTGGTTCTGCATTACATTCCCTATTTTTGATATTATCGGCAAGTTATCATTGCTTGTTGCACTGTTTAAAAAGGTTGAATGGAAAGCAATTCCACATACGTCAAGTGTTAAAATTTCTGATATTAAAAACGGCGCTTCGCTAAAAGATAACTACACAACAAAGACATAAAAAAATCAACCCCCCTGAATTTTTTCATGGGGGGTTGAAATTTATTTTCCTTTTGCTGTATTAATCGAAGAAATAAGCATACGACGAATTGCGCCACAATTATTTTTCAGTTTGTCATATTCGACCTTTGAAAGATAGCTGGTTCTAAAAAGTAGTTCGAGCCAATACTCAGACTCATAACATTCTTTTAATGCAATTTGCATTTTGTAAACAAAGTCCGTTGAGCTATAAGCATATTTTGATTCATGAATATTTGCACCAATTGAAGTGCCACTTCGCAATAATTGATTTGTTAGAACTGATTCGCGTTTACTTTCTTTAATCGTTTTACAAATATTCACAATATCAACAGCAAAATCTTTTGCTTTATCAAGCATAATACTTTCTGCCATATGTAAACACTTCCTTTTTAGCTAAATTGCCGCTATAACGGCAGCGAAATTGTAAGCTATGCTTACAGCTAAATTACACTTCGTGTAGCTAAATTTAATTCGCCATTAGCTGACCAAAGGTCAATTTAGCTTGAGGCACTCAAATTTAGCGTGTTGCAAACACATTTAGCTCGCGTCAGCGAATTTAGCTCAACGTTTTTATTGTTTCCATTACATATTCACTAAACTGAGCACAAGTTGCACCATCAGTATCACCTGTAACCACAACTTTTTTCTCGGTTTCGGTGCAGATAGAAAGCGCTTTGTTTAGTTTTTCGGCCTGAGCCTTAAAGCCAATATGATTAAGCAACATTTCAGTAGCCTTGAATATACTTGTCGGGTTAGCATAACCGCCTATACCCTGCTCAATCATACGTGGCGCCGAACCGTGAATTGCCTCAAACATAGCGTAACGGTCACCAAGATTCATACTGCCCGCAGTACCTACGCCGCCCTGAATTTGCGCCGCTTCGTCGGTGATAATATCACCGTAAAGATTAGGCATTAAAAAAACTTCAAATCCACTGCGGATTTTTTCGTTTACAAGGTTTGCTGTCATAATGTCGATATACCATTCATCAGCATTAATTTCGGGGTATTCTTTTGCAATTTCATGGCAAATTTCCGAGAACTTACCGTCAGTTTTTTTCATAATATTAGCCTTGGTTACAATAGCAACGTTCTTTTTGCCGTTATTACGCGCGTATTCAAAGGCAGCGCGCGCTATACGACGTGTACCGGCATTGGTTGTCACCTTAAAGTCAAAAGCCAATGTATCGGGAATTTCAACACCTTTAGAGCCTAATACATACTCACCCTCGGTATTTTCACGAAAGAATGTCCAATCAATGTTTTCTTCGGGTACACACACGGGGCGCACATTTGCATAAAGGTCTAATTCACGGCGCATTGCAACATTTGCACTTTCAAGTGTGCCACCTTTAAGCGTGGTTGTTGGTCCTTTGAGTATAACGTGACAAGATTTGATTTCTGCCAAAACATCGTCCGGTATTGCCTTATTTTTTGCAATACGATTTTCAATGGTAAGACCTTCGATAGTTTTAATTTCTACCTTACCGCTTGTAACCTCGTCTTTAAGCAAAAAACGAAGTAATTTTTCAGACTCGGCTGAAATTATGGGGCCGATACCATCACCACCGCAAACACCTATGATAATTTTATCAAGCGAGCTGTAATCTATAGCGCCGCTATCTTTTTCCATTTTTTGCTGACGCGCAATCTGCTCACGCAAAAGCTGCTCAAAATGCGATACCGCACTACTTATATACTTTTCCATATTTAGTTCTCCTTTGTGTAAGCAAGCAAACCGCCAGCCTTTAAAATTTGTTTTTGACGGTCAGTAAAGTCACAAACAAGCTCAATTTCCTCGCCGCTCGTTTGATTTTTGAGCATTATAATACCCTTATCCATACCATCAAAAACGTTGGCAAGTGATAGTTTATCGCCCTGATTAATCTTATCATAATCATCGGCATTTTTAAATGTAAGTGGCATAATACCCGAGTTTATAAGGTTTGCTACGTGAATACGCGCAAAGCTTTTGGTAATAACTACACGAACGCCCAAATACATTGGAACAAGCGCTGCGTGCTCACGTGACGAGCCTTGACCGTAGTTGCTACCACCTATGATAATACTCTCGCCTAAAGCCTTTGCACGCTCGGGGAAAGACTTATCACACACACCAAAGCAGAACTGTGAGAGATGTGGAATATTAGAACGATATGGCAAAATTTTAGCACCAGCAGGCATAATATGGTCGGTTGTAATATTATCGCCCACCTTAAGTGCAACCTCGGCTGTAAAGTTATCTACCTGTGGTTTTGATTCAGGGAAAGGCTTAATGTTAGGACCACGAAGCACCTCTACACTGTCTGCACAACTTTCAGGCGCGGGAGCTATAACTGCGCTATCGTCAATCTTGAACTTCTTTGGCATCTTAATCTTGATGCTACCGCCCAAGGTTGTAGGGTCGGTTATTTCACCTGTAAGCGCCGCCGCAACTGCAGTTTCGGGAGACACAAGATAAACACCCGCATCAGCAGTGCCGCTTCTACCCTCAAAGTTACGGTTAAAGGTACGAAGTGAAACGCCTGCGCTATTTGGCGAAAAGCCCATACCGATACAAGGACCGCAAGCCGATTCAAGAATACGGGCGCCCGAAGCAATAATGTCGCTTAATGCACCGCAATCGGCAAGCATACCAAGCACCTGTTTAGAACCCGGAGAAATTGAAAGACTAACCGATGGAGATATAACCTTTCCTTTTAGCATTGCCGCTACCTTTAGCATATCCATAAGCGAAGAGTTAGTACAAGAACCGATACATACTTGGTCAACCTTTGTACCTTTTAAAGACTCAACTGTCACTACGTTATCGGGGCTGTGAGGACAGGCAATAAGCGGCTTTAATTCGTCAAGATTTATATCAATAACCTTGTCATAAACTGCGTCAGAGTCACTTGAAAGCGGAATGTAATCCTCTTCTCTACCCTCTGCCTTTAAAAATTCACGAGTAACCTCGTCCGATGGAAAAATCGAGGTTGTAGCACCAAGCTCGGTTCCCATATTTGTAATGGTAGCGCGTTCGGGCACTGTAAGGTTTTTAATACCCTCTCCACCCCATTCAATTATAGCGCCAACTCCACCTTTTACAGATAAAATACGCAATATTTCGAGGCTTATATCCTTAGCTGTTACGTATGGTTTCAATTTACCGGTGAGATTTACCTTATACATTTTTGGCATTGTAATAAAATACGCGCCGCCACCCATAGCAACTGCAACGTCAAGCCCGCCTGCACCCATAGCAAGCATACCAATACCGCCACCGGTTGGCGTATGGCTGTCAGAGCCTATAAGAGTTTTACCCGGCTTGCCAAAACGCTCAAGATGCACCTGATGGCATATACCATTACCGGGACGCGAAAAATAAATACCGTGCTTTGATGTTACAGACTGAATATATCTATGGTCATCAGCATTTTCAAAGCCTGATTGTAATGTATTATGATCTATGTAAGCAACACTTTTTTCAGTTTTTACACGCTTAAGTCCCATTGTCTCAAACTCAAGATATGCCATAGTACCGGTGGCATCCTGCGTTAGTGTCTGATCAATTTTAAGCGAAATTTCACTTCCCGGTGTCATATCTCCCGAGACAAGATGTTCTTTTATAATTTTTTGCGCTATAGTTAAACCCATTTTAATTTTCCCCTTTGCTTATATGACTATATGCATTATTAAGATGTTCGACAATAAGTCTGGATGCAAGCTCACCGTTGTGAGATGCAATCGCTTCATAAATTGCTCTATGCTCGGCAACCGAAGCTGCGGCGCGACTGCTATCGCTTACAGAAGCCTTACGATATTTAAGTATTTTCTTATGTAGTGGCATCAAAACATCGTAAAATACTACACTTCCGCTCATTTTATAAATAGTTTCGTGAAAACGACTGTCCATACTCTTTATGCGGTCGGGGTCTTGCTTTCCAAGATAAAATTCTTGAAATTCCAACGCTTCACGCACTATACTAAGCTGCTCATCGTTATAGTTTTCAGCCGCCATTTCAGCTGCCTTTCCCTCAAGGGCGGCGCGAATTTCAAATATATCGGCAAGGTCTTTTTTGCCAATACCTACTACCACCATACCCTTTGGAGCTTCTTCAATCAAGTGCTCTTGTTCAAGACGGCGAAGCGCTTCGCGAATAGGTGTACGACTTACCCCTAACTCTGCGCAAAGCTTACTTTCGGTGAGGGCTTCTCCCTTGCTGTATTTACCGCTTAAAATGTCAGTTTCCAAATGTTCAAACACCTGATCTGCAAGTGATATCGTTTTATGCTCTATCATAATTTACCTCCCGAAAACAATGTTACCTTTTCTTCTATTTCGTCATTTGAAAGACTTGTTTGACGTCCGTCTTCGTATTCTTTGTCTATCCATTCCTTCATTTTTATAACCAAATCACTACGCTTATCAACGGCATTTTCGCCTTTTAAGCTATAGTTTTGATTAATCCAATAAGCAATACCCGCAAGTCCTGACGTTTTGCCAAGCAATACAGATACCGGTCGATTAAGAATTTTTTCTGTATTAAATATATTGTAAATTTCCTCGTCCTTAAGCAAACCGTCGGCGTGAATTCCCGCTCTGGTTACGTTAAAGTTTCTACCCACAAAAGGAGTCATAACGGGAATATCATATCCCATTTCGTTTTTAAAATACTCGGCTATTTCGGTAATTACAGCAGGCTCCATACCGTCAAACGAGCCACGCAGGGATGCGTATTCCATAATCATTGCCTCAAGTGGAACATTGCCTGTGCGTTCACCAATACCAAGTAAAGAGCAGTTAACTCCCGACGCGCCATAAAGCCAGGCAGTAGAGGCATTTGTAACCGCCTTATAAAAATCGTTATGACCGTGCCATTCAAGCATTTCGCTTGGAACATCAGAAAAGTGTTGTAAACCGTAAATAATACCTGGTACGCTTCGAGGTAATGCTACCTCGGGGTATGGTACACCATAACCCATAGTGTCGCACGCGCGAATACGCACAGGAATACCGGCATCATTAGACATTTTCATCAATTCATTTACAAACGGTACTACAAAACCGTAAAAATCAGCACGTGTAATATCTTCAAGATGACAACGCGGCATAACACCTGCTTCAAAAGCTTCGGCAACCGCTGCAAGATATGTATCCATAGCTTGCTTACGTGTCATTTTGAGTTTTTTAAATATATGATAGTCGCTACAGGATACCAATATACCTGTTTCACGAATACCCAAATCCTTAACGAGTTTAAAATCTTGCTTATTTGCCCTGATCCATGTAGTAATTTCAGGAAATTTAAGACCCAATTCCTGACACTTTTCTATAGCTTCACGATCCTTTTTGCTATAAACAAACATTTCGGTTTGACGTATAATGCCATAAGGACCACCAAGCTTTGACATAAGCTTATAAAGCTTTACTATTTGCTCAACGGTATATGGCTCTACCGATTGCTGACCATCACGAAGGGACGTATCGGTAATCCATATATCGCGTGGCATATTCATTGGTACTCTACGATGGTTAAATGCTATACGCGGTACATCGTCATAGCTATAAAATTCGCGATAAAGATTAGGATTCTCAACATCCTGAAGCGAATACTTATAATCATTTTCTTCAAGTAAATTTGTTTTGTTTGAGAGTTCAAGCATTAATTCTCACCTCATTGTATTATTGTATACAATTATACGGCTATACTTGTGTTTTGTCAATCATCATTTTCAACATTTATTCCCTTATATTTGGCAATTTCATCAGCTATATTGGCAAAAACCGATGCCGTGCTTACATTTAGCCTACTATCGCTCATAACAACAATTACATATTGCGGATTATCAGCAGGAAAAAAACCACAAAACCAACTATTTGTTATTTCGGTTTTATCGTTATAATATCTTCCTGTTTGCGCGGTAGCGGTTTTACCTGCAGCTGTTGTAAGTAAGGGTGCCGCCTCAATACCCGTACCATCGGTTATTACTGTTTTAAGGTATTCACGCAATATACTTGCAGTATTACCTTGCATAACAAAAGTAGGATAGCCTATATCATATAAATCTTCTTTACCATCAACAATTGTTTTTTCTACAACCGAGGGCACATAATAACTGCCGTTCCCCGCTATTGCAAGATACAAATTTAACATAGCCACGGGGCTTGCCATTAAATTTCCTTGTCCGATGCTTAAATTAGCAAGCGAACCCGCGTTTGACAAAACACTTTTATTTGGTAAATTACCGCGAACAGTGTACATTCCATCTGCAATTATAATTTTTGTACCTATACTTAATTTGGCGGCTGTTTGATATATGTGATTAGCTCCTAACGAAAGAGCCGCGTTATAAAAAAAGCAGTTGCAGGATTGCGCTAAAGAATTACACAAATTCATTTCGCCGTGACCTAAAAGATTATGACATTTAAACGACCTATCAACAATTTGGAGCTTGCCTTCACAGTTAAAAGTAATATCAGATAAATTGTTCTCAATTATTGGAATTGCAATACAAGGTTTAAAAACCGAACCTACATTAAATGTATATAGCGCGCGGTTAAGCATAGGAGAATTTTCATCATCAAGGCTTGTGGCTATATTATTAATATCAAAAGTAGGTACACTTGCCATTGCCCTTATCTTGCTGTTTCCAACCTCGGCAACAATAGCGCAACCGCTGTTCATTTTTGAAATTTCTTTTTCTACCATTGTTTGTATATTAACATCAAGCGTTGTAACAACACCATTTATTGTTTTAGACAAGTCGTTTTCAAAATATGGCGCTATCCCCTTTAATATATTCCCTTTTCCGTCACAAGTAACCTTAGCAGAAACGTATTCGTTGCTATACAATATATCATCATACGCCAGCTCCAATCCCGAAATTCCGTGTTTTTCGGCATTGGTATATCCAATTAAATGACATGCCGATAAATTATCGCTATATCGGTTATAGATTGTTGTTGTAGCAATTCCGTCACAGGAAATATCTTCTGATATATAGCACACCGCTGGCTTATTACTTTTTAATGTCGCGAGTGTATCACTTAGCATTTTCCCCTCAAGCTGATGACTTATTGCCGTAATACATCTTTGCGTAGGAGACACTACTGCAACCATCTGCTTTTCGTTATTTGTAAGTGGAACCATATTGCAATCGTATATTGTGCCTCGGTGTTGCGTTATTTTAATTTCGTATGTTATCTGTTCGCTTTGAATATCTTGGTAATTACCTATTGCTATAACCGCAACACGCAATACACAACTAAGTAACAACAGCATCACCATAAAAAAGCACATTACCGCACGTCTTGCAAACAATTTGCCGAACATTATTTCCATTATACTATCACCAAATTTATTATTGCCAAACAACCAATTATTAAAACAAAAAAGACACTTCATAAGAAGTGTCTATTTTTGTTTAATAATTACTTTGCTTCAGCAATTGGACAGTAGATAGCTTGTGAATCATCATCCAAATCCTGATATGCACGTACATAGTCAATGTAAAGGTGAAGCGGTGTATCGCCTGCTTGAAGCTTTCTGTAATCATCGATCTTGAAGTTATTTGGTGTGTAAATCATCATATCAATAAGGAAATACTGCCAGAAGTTAAAGCCAACACCGTTGTTGTTGTTACTAATGTCATCGCCCTTACCATCACCGTCAAGATCCTTATAGTCATATGCAGGATCCCAGTCAAAATCAAGGAATGGAGTACCGTCCATAGATACTGTACAGTGGTCAGATGTAAGATGCAAACCGTAAAGATGATACTCGTTATTTATGGTTTCTTCATTAAAGTACCAACGCCAGTCGCCGTACACGCCATCATCATCTTTACGACGGTTACTACCGCTAAGACCGCTTTGAGCGTCGCCCTTATTACCATAGTATGAGAACTGATATGCATAGGTGTTCATCGAGTTACCCATATTTGTAAATGGACTTAAACGATACTTAAATGTGTCAATCTTTTGATATGAACCATCAGCCTGAAGAACGTTCATTTCAATTACAAAACGTCTGTGCGCTTGCTTAAGTATACCTTCATCAAGCATATACTGCCAGGTTTGTTCCTCGGCCATTGTAATTTCGCCTGCAGTAAGCTGTGCATTCTGGTCATCTATTTCTTTTTGGTTTACATATTTCTTTTGGCCATCTTCTACATAGTAGAATACGTTATAAGACACACCGCCGATGGTTTCGGTCTTTAAACAGTAACCACTTGGCGCATCATATACCCAGTTGTATCTATCTTTGCCGTCGGTACCCTTTACATTAAGTCTATCAGCCTCAACCATCATTTCTTCTTCAAGAGTTAGATCAATAGGATCTTTTGAAATGGTAGTGTTACGACGGGGAGTATACCACTTATGGATAGTGGTTGTCATATGGTCAGCATCAGCAAATGACTCAAACAAGTCAAATTCAAGGTCCCAAACACGCTTAGAGTATATACCGTAGCCGTCATCATAATTGTAGTTAGGAACATTTTCCTGACCGGTAGCGTCAGTAGTCATAGTCCAAATAGCCGGGAAGCCGCCACGTGTATATGGCAAACGAGCATAAAACTCATAATAACCGTTACGGAACAACATCTTACCGTCGGTATCAATCTGACCTGATGTAGCGTAACCGATAGCTGCGTTACCCTCATCATAATAACGGTCACCGGTAAGACGAAGCTTGCCGTTTTCAACATATTGGAACTGTGGATCGTTAAAGATGTTCAACATATCGTCCTGACGCTCAAGACCAAATGTGCTTTGCGCCCACTTGTCGTAGTCGTTGAACTCTTCACCGTCAAATTCATCGCCCCACACATAATCGTACTGAACACCGTTTAATGTAATGGTAGATTTAAAGTTGTCCTGTTTACCTGTAAGGGTTGCAACCTGACCGGCTTTAACTTCAACAGTTCTAAACCAGTCAACAGCCTTTTCAACCATTGCAAAGTGACCACCTTCAAACACGAGGTCATTGCCCACTACCTTAACCGCAAATTCATTATCAGCAAGGCTTGATTTGTAGCCTAAAGCATCACCAACAACAATTTTCTTGGTAGCATTTTGAGCTTCTTGTGTAGTATCCTTTACAACCTTAAGCTCAAGTCCGCACTTCTCGTTAAAGAATGTTGCAAGGTCATTTGCTGCAACACGGTTAAACGCAGTCTCGGTTACAGCGCGTTTACTACCGTCCGGATTTTTACTTTCGTAACGATTGTCCCATTTTTCAAATGAATATACAATTACGTAATCATTTGTAATGTTAAGCTCTTTATATTCAGATTCAAATTCAGGAATAATAGGTTCAACATATTCTTCCTTTACTGCTGCAACTTCAGGAAGCTTACGTTTTGGGCGAACCTTTTCAGGTTCGGTGTCTTCATCCTTGTCATCATCGACAACGATATTGCTGTTATTGTTATCGGTTGAGTCATCCTGAACAACAATAACCTTTTTCTTAACCTTTTTTATAACCTTCTTTTTCTTGCCGGTATCCTTACAAGCAACTGTAGTTAAAAGCATCATAACAGCCAAAAGAAAGCATATTAACTTTTTCATAGAAATATTAAAATTCATATTATCCTTCCTTTCTGCATTAGCCTTCGATTACTTCGGCAAGATTCTTTTTGGAGATTACTGCAACAGCAGCGCAAGCCATAATAGCGCATATAAGCACTGATATTGATACGCCGTCTGCTGTGTTTGGTGATAGTGCAGTGCCGTTGCTAAGGCTAATTACCTTGCCGTCACTTAAAACACCATCAAGTGAAGCTATAACAATGTCATCAAAGTAAAGACTTGAGTTACCAGTTGCTCTAAGTGATATCCACTGTGTTTTAGCAGTAAATGAATATGAATACTTGGTCCACTCGCCATCCTTAAGACCTGTAACTACAGCCATATTTTCCATAGCAATTGCAGTATCAAGATAGTCAGGATAATTGTTATGAACAAGTGATACAAGTGTTGCAGGATTATCAACTTTATCAGTAGTTACATAGAAGCTTATGGTATATGCTGTACCCGGTACAAGCATTTCTTCATAGTTTAATAAAGCATCGGAATATTCAGGCTTGTTGCCTAAAAGATGTAAGGATTTACTACCGTTACGAACATATTTGTTCTTGTAACCGCCCTTAGCGCCTGGTTTATTAAGGAGCCAGTATTCGTCATCATAATCCCAAATACTGTCAGGATACTGTTCAAAGTTTTGTGTAATACCCATCTGCTTCCAACCTGCGTAGAGAATTAAATCACGTGGTGGGAAATAATCATTTGGATACTTAATTGAACAGTCATCAAATACGTACCAACCTGTAAACTCATAGCCGGGACGCTCAAGAACCGGCAATTTAAAGCCTTCTTTAGAGTACATTTCGCCCTGCATATCATCAACTACAATGTCAGGATCTTCTGTTACAAATGATACTGTAACCTTTGGAGTGTTAAACTTGCTGGTTGAAAGAGCTTTAAACTCTTCTTCGGTACGACCCTTTTTAAAGATCGAAGGTAGTGGAACACAGTTCTCTACAACCGACCAACCTTCGTAGTCGTTGTAATCATCAGCCCAGTCAAGCAATGGCATAGCCTCTCTTGCGGCTTCACCAAAACGGTCTTGTGGCTTACTAATCTTTTTATAGTCGCCGCCATACTGCTGTTTAAGGTTAAAGTAATAAACAGGCTCTGCAAAAACAGTCCAGTATTGTGGGTTAGAACGCCATGTAGCACCGTGTGAACCACCAGCGATAGGCAGCTTATCGGTTGTTGGGAATACTACACAACCCTTAAGCCAAGTAGCATATGTAGAGTCACAACCTGTAAGCGCACCTGTATAGTACTGATCAGATTCGTGACCGCCGAGAGAGCCCGTAAACAAGCAGTTTTCAAGTATTGGTGAGCCAAATGGTGAACCAAAGAAACCACCTGTATAGTAAGCAGAAATATAACTGTTATGGTCAACAAAGCAGTTTTTAATTTTAAGAGTTAAATCCTGATAAATAGGATCGTTAACCTTTTCTCTGTTACCTGCAGCATCGTGACTGTCAAAGCCGTAATCCTTATCGTAATCTTCACTGCAACCAACAAACGCACCCATAGTATCGGCTACGTGTTTAGGATCGGTATTAGGAACGTTTACACCTTCGAGGTGTACATTTGACATACCAACGTTTTGAATTGTTGAATATTCACAAAGTACCGGGAACAAACCAACACGAACATATGGCTCAGAACCGTATGGATGATAGTAATATAAACCATAAATTACGTGACCGTCACCATCAAGGTTCATATGAGAATTTGTTATATACGAACCGTTTACCCACTGACTAAACCAGTCAAGGCAACCAATTTTATCTTTCCAAAGCTTGCCATTAACGTCGTTAATGTAGATATCGGCAGTAAGCTTATAATATTTAATATTATCAAGGTTCCACTGATTTAATTCTTCCTTGGTCATTGCTGCCTTAACATCATCAGGTAGCAATTTCTTATTATTAGCCGGTCTATAAGATGTTGAACAAAGCTTTGCTAACTGCTCTGGTGTTTCGATAAGATAAGGATCATCCTTGGTACCTGAACCGCCGGCAAACTTGGTGGCAATAGCGCCGCTCCAAACCTGACCTACTTCACCTTCAGCTGAAATTGCAGCACCTGTAGCTTCAGGATAGGTGTCGGTAGTTGTTTTCCAAGAGGTTGGGAAATTAAGCTCAGGCATATTTGTTTTTGCTGCAGAACCAAGCATTTTTTCGTTTTCAATTACGTAAACGCCATCGAGTTCTGCGCCTGCAGTATCGGTGTAAACACCCTTTGCAGTAATACCGTTTACATCGGCAAACGGATATGCGCCAACTGAAATTGAACGGCTAACCTTTGCCTCACCTGTTATATCATTGAAAAGACCGTGTGTTTTAGAAATACAGTCATTCATATGAAGCGCGCTGTAACCCACAGAACCAATTATACCGCCAAATTTAGCATCTCCGCTGAATACAACGGAATCTTCAACAACATTAGCGTTAAACTTAATTGCCTTACCGCACTTATCTGCGATAGAACCGGCAATAGCACCTGCAGAACCCTTGTTAGCATTGATTACAGAGTTAGCAATAGTAAGCTCACGAATTTCAGCTGTATTACCTACTACAGGGATAAAGCCAACACTTTCACCCGCTTGTGTACCGTCATAGTAAATACCGCTAACTGTATGACCGTCACCGTCAAATGAAGCCTCAAACACAGGAACATCGTTAGAGGTAAACCATGTTTTTGCATTTTCGGTCCAGTTTTCAGCAGAAGTATCGTTAATTGCAATATCCGCACCAAGCTTATAATATGCACCCATTACAGGCTTTGTAAGCATAAGAGCAAGCTCTTCAGCGGTTGTAATTATGTAAGGACCTGATAATGTACCATCACCTTCACTAAACTGTGGAGCCTGTTCACCAGACCAGTTTGTACCTGCTGAATACTCACGGATCTTATAAATCTTAGGTGTTGGATAACCGTTAGCGTTATATGTCCATCTCTCAGTATCAATGCCCTCAAGTGACGAAGCCGATTTAATCTCGTCAGCTTCCTTTATATATACAACACTGCTTGATAACGCTCTGCTATAACCACGTCCGCTATCAACGTCGCTTATACCGTCTTGATTAAAACGGTCAAATCCAACTGTTGGCGTAGTACCGCTGAGCGTGTACTTGTATACATATCGATACGTACCGCCAGCCTTAGTTACGTCAAGGTTTTCACTTTTTTGGGTAAAAAGGTTGCTGTACATATTCTTATAGCTTGAAGTAAGGTGCGCATTAGAACCGTGATAAAGCGCATGAGGAATAGTATCCATTATGATAGAATTATAAACCATAAGGGACTTATCGCGATGCAAGTTACCAACAAGACCGTATGTAATGTTACGGTTGTTAGGATTATCATCATCATTTTCAGCATGCTTTGCAATATTGTCATAAACAAGGCAGTCGTTTAGAACAAGATTTGTTTCGGTTGGCCATTCGGTCTGACCGATTAAGATACCTGCCTTTTGAATAGCTTCATCAGCATTAAAGGTACAAATCAAAACGTTGCCGTGAGCCTGACAGTTAAACAAATAATGCTTGGTATCGAACTTAACTGTTTGACCGGGATTAGTATTAGCGCCAAAGAATGCAGAAACGTTTGTACCTCTAAAGAAGCAGTTTTTAACTGTAAGGTTTTTAACTGTAACGTTGCCACCAATCTTTGGGAAAATAGCTTGATAGCCGCCATCAGCCTTCAAACCAAAAACGCAAGCGCCGTTACCGTCAAAACGACCTTTAAAGATTTTGCCGCCAGCATTAAGCTTCCACTCAAGACCTTCAGTAACCTTAGCATCTTTAAGTGCTGCTTCAACCTCGGAAGCTGTTAGACTATCCTTGCTGAAATCTACGGCTGAACCTGTATTGTTAAGGTCAAAACCATAAATGTCGTCAGCAATCTTAAAGCACATACCTGTTGTGTCAATCCAGTTGCCATTGGCATCTTTAAGAGTACCTGTTACAGCCGCAGCAAACTGGTTTGCAGTTTTAATAATGTACGGTGTGCTTGCTGTACCGTTACCCTCAGTTTCAGGGTCGATGCAGAAATTCTCAGCATAACCGGTAAATTTATCAATTTTAGTCTTTTTGCTAAAATCAATCTCCTCGTAAGAGATACCTGTACCAGGAACTTCGGTATAGTCGGCATCGTACTTACCGTTCAAGGGATAGGTAACAACATTCTCTGAATCCTCAATATTTTCGCCGTCTTCAGCAAAAACATTAAAGGATACACCCGTAAATACCGACAGGATAGACGCTGCCAATATTGCGAGCACAGATACATATGTTATAAGTACCTTACCCTTTCCAAACAATTTGTTCATTGAACTATCATCCTTTCATACAAAACGTTAAGATTACAATGACACATTATAACCCCACAATAATTCTTATACATTATAACAAAAAATGTTCAACAGGTCAATAGAAAATATACAAATTTTATAAAAAATGCTATTTTTTATAGAAAGAAAAAAAGGCACATTTGTTGCTTGCAACAAATGTGCCTTTTAAATATTAAACTATACTAAAATCTCACTAACAAATTAGTGTGAATTAAGCTGCTGCTCGATAAACTCGTTTATATTTTTAACGCCCTTATCTACAGCGCCCTTAGCAGCTGCAACGTTTGTAGCAACCTGGTTTGGATCGTAGTACATTGCGTGGTAAATTTCCTGACCACTCTTAACACCTGTGATAAAGTAGTTCATATCGATGTATGTCATATATGGGTTGTAATTTTCAAAACTGCTGTATTCTGCGATGTTATTTACTTCAAAGAAGAAGGTTTCAGCAGCAGGTGAAATGTATGTGCCGCCAACATCGTAGTTGTTAACGTCAAGATATTCTCTAAGGAATATACCTGCAGCAACAGGCTCTTTAGCACCCTTGATAAGACCCCAACCACGGAAGATACCTGTAACCGGACGCTGTTTTGCAGCAGCAGCAGCCTCATCATAGTATGGGAGATAGTAGAAACCATAGTCATCCCACTTACCATTCTTAAGGTCGCCTGTTTTCTTCAAGCTCCAAGCGTGAAGTGTTGTAATACCAATGTCGCCTTCCATAAGAGCAGCAGTAACAGACTTGCCTTCCATAACAATGTTGTCTTTCTTTGCCTGTGAATACTTTGACATAATTTCAACGGTCTTGTTGTCCATACCGTTTGAAACAACGCCATCCTTAAGCTTGTAGATACTACCGCCGGCAGCGTGATAATAGCACTCTTTAGAGTTAATAGCGCAGCCAGGCTTGTTGTTGTTAACCTTTTGTACTGCTTTACCAATTTCAAAGAATGCATCCCAAGTCCACTTACCCATTGCATCATACTCTTCAGGAGTGTATGCGTTAGCGCGCTTAAGAAGTGACTTGCTATACATAACGATATCAATTTCTGCCCAGATGTTACCAACGGTATCGCAGAGATATGGAGAACCGTTGAATGTTGTCATCTTAAAGATGTTTTGGTTCCAGATAGGATCATTATAGTCAATCTTTGTAGCATCAAGTGACTGTAAGTAACCCATAAATGCCGGGAAGTCACCATTTGAACGTGCTACGTCAGGAGACTGGTCAGCAGCGATAAGACCCATAACCTTTTGAGCGTGCTCATCAAGACCTGATGGGATAATCTCTACTGTGATGCCGTATTCTTTTTCAAAGTTTTCTACAACAGGACCTGACTCGTCAACTGCAGGATCGATGGTAGAAATAAATTTAACTGTTCTACCGCGATAATCCTCAGGGTTAACACCGTTGCCATTTGGGGTTGAAGTGCTACCACCTGGAGTTGATGTGCCACCACTTGTGGTGTTGCCACCTGAAGTTGTGCCGTCACCTGAAGTTGTGTTTCCGCCAACCGTTTCATACACGATGTCCTCTTCAACGATAACCGAGATTTCTTCCTCAGGTTCAGCGCCGCAGCCTGCAAGTGTAAACACCATAACAAGCGCCATAAGAAGAGCAAGTATACGTTTTGTTTTGTTGAACATATTGCAATACTCCTTTTCATATATTTTTTGCAAAAACAATATGTACTGTTCATACATATCAAATTATAACTATTTATTACCTTTTTGTCAACATAATTTATTAAAATTATATAAAAAACAGCCACAAAGGCTAATGCCCTTGTAGCTGTTTTTTAAAAATTAACCTGTGATACCTACTCGGTCAATGCTTTCGATAAATCCACGCTGTATAAACATATAGAATATAAGCATTGGAGTTATAAACAAAAGACACGCTGCCATAACTATTGACGCACCCTGAGGAGTGTTTGCTGTAAAATATATACCCCATTTTTGAACCATATAAGGTACAACTGTGTTGAGTCCGCTGGCAAGCGGAAGATCACTTGTAAGATACATACCCGAAAGCAACGAGTCATTCCAGTGCCATATAAGTGAGAACACCAATACAGTTATAAATACAACACTTGATGATGGAACAGCAATTTTAAGGAATGTTTTAAACGGACCTGCGCCATCAACCCATGCAGCCTCTTCAAGTTCGCGAGGTAAGCCGCTAAAGAACTGTATGTAGATGTAAATAAGTACACCCGAACGAAGACCTACACCAAACAATGACGGCAACCACAAGGTCCAGCCTGTATTTACAATGTTAGGAGTAATATTGATGATCCACTCTGCGCCAAACAGACCACCAATCCACGCAACTAATGACTCAATTCCCTTACCTATGAACATAAAGTCAAGGTTTGAATAGTTAACCATTCGAGGAATAAGCACCATCATATCGGGAACAAGAATTGTCAAGAAAAGTATACCGGTAAAAATCTTTTTACCCTTGAAATCAAATCGCGCAAAACCGTAACCGATAACAGCGCAGGTTACAACCTCAAGCAATGCACTTACAACCTCAAGCTTAATTGTGTTAAGAAATGATTTAACAAAACCTAACGCTTCAATTGCCTTAGAAAAATTGTCTTTCATACCAATTTCGGTTGGAATCCAAACACGTGTAGAGTTGTTAAACGCGGTTGTAGACATTATAGAAGTAACAATCATATAAAGCAAAGGATAAATAATTAGAAAACCGATTGATATTAGCAATGCATATCTAATAAGTGAATACGCAACACCCGTACCAACTTTTGCATAACGCAATGCTCTTAAACGGTCGGCTTCGGAAATATTTTTCAATGGATTTTTCATATTTCTAACCTCCCTATTTAAGCTTCATATCGTTTTAAAATAAACTTATAGAACAGTAGGATTAAAATACCCATAATTGCACATGCTGCAATAAAGTAGAACCAAATCATAGCAGATGGAATATCATACTGACCGCCGCGCATCTTACCATAAACCTGCTCTATCATAGGAGCACGCTCGTTAATAAAGAGCTCAACCATCGTAAATATACCAACAAGCAACGTAATTCGCGACAGCATTGGGAATGTTATAAACCAAAACTCTTCCCACTTGGTAGCGCCCTCAACCTTAGAAGCCTCATAAAGTGTTGACGGTATTGACTGAAGACCAGCCAAGAACAATACTATCTGAATACCGCAGGACCAAACAAGGTTGAATATGTTGTTGATTGCGTTTGAAATAAAGGTTGCAACTTCGGTACCCATATTTAAAGCGCTTGTAAGGTCCTCAACCTTAATCATACCTGATGCCATACCTGCAGAAACACCCATTTCAACAAGATTTTCATCGGTTGTAGTGAATACATATGACATTACCTTACCTGTAGCAATAATAACCGGCAGGAAGTAAAGCGCTCTAAAAAATACACGGCCACGGAAATTTTGATTAAGCATAATTGCAAGTATAAGACTAAGAACCAAAATAATTGGCAATGAATAAGCAAAGCTGGTTATTGATTCTGTAAGCCAGGTTGTATACTTAGGGTCAACCTTTAAAATTTCTTTATAATTCTCAAGACCTACCCATGTAGTCTTAACGCCATCAGAGGTAACAACAACAGAACAAAATGAATAAATTATAGACTGAATAATCGGTATAAAGAAGAACATAATCAAACCAATTATCCAAGGCAAAACAAAGAAGAAACCATAGCGAGATTTTAACTCCTCAATGCCTCTTGCCTTTTTAAGTTTAGACTTTGACATTATGCTGCACCTCCTGTTACGATGTAATCAAGCGCTGCTACCTCACCCGCAGGGGTTTGAGCAGGATCGCTGTTGTAATTTACATACACAGTAACACCATTATCAAATGTAGTGCAATGAACACCTGAACTGATTACTGTGTTTGAAGTAATTTTTGCGCCGTTAATGCTTTCGTAGTAGTCGGCAAGTTCGCCGTATGTTGAAAGCATATCGTCCTTAACATTAGAATATACGGTTGTGTTAAAATAAGGATAGTACGCATTGATAAGTGAGTTATCCCACTGTGAAATAAGGGTGTAGTTAAGACCAAGACCACCTTCTACAGCACCCAAAACAGCCTTTTGGGGAGTTACTGCAGTATTAATCGGTTCTGTAGTCATAGGTACGTATCCCTTAAATACCATTGCATAGAAAGGTACGCTGTCCATAAACGCGTAACCTCTATCGGAAACAATCGGAGCGTTTTCGATTATGTCGGCGGAAACAGCTGCGTAAGCATTAGCGTTATTAGCCATAATCTTTTGATTGCTTTCTTTTACTTGTTTTAACGCATTAGATACTGCTATATCAAAGCCGTGCTTGGAATTATAATCAACAGTACTATTTATATCAGAGTAGTCTGAGTAAGAAAGCGAGCTAAGAGACTCAATCGAAACACCATTAAGAGTCAACTTACTGTTAGCATCCAAAGCCTTAGATACTGCATCAGAAAATCTGATTGGTCTAAGCAGACGATATTTTAAGTTTTCATCGTTGTTACGGAGCGCTTTGTCAATGATATACTGTTCAGACTTAATTGAACCACTGTTCATAACTGCATCGCGGAAATACTTGAAGCCAGAACCTGATGAAGCAAATTTAACAAGCTCATAATCCATATACAAGTCAACTTTTTCAGCATGAGTGCTTACAAGCTTCTTCAATTGTGAAGCGGAACCGATATTACCGCCAATCTTAAAGCCGCCACCAATACTGCCGTTGTCAACACCGCATACGCCAAAACCTTTAAATTTAACAGCAAGACTGTCCACCGATTCTGAAATTTCAGAAATCATAGTATTCGCCTGCTCTACAGTTGTTGTAGCAAATAATGTCTTGTAAGGAACGCCAAGGAACGATTTTGTTATTTGAGTACCACCGATAAAGCTAACACTCATAGCCTTGTCATTCTTTGTTTCGGTAAGACCACATTCGCTAACAAGGTAATCGCGATAAATATTTGCCATACCGCTATAGTTAGCGTTATCGCCTTGAAGGGGATAAAAACGAATTGAAAATTCGCCCTCAATCATATTCTCGGGGAAAATATTAGCATCACGTGTGTTATTAAAGGATGTTGCTAAGTGCGTAGTATAACCGCGAAGCTGGAATGAAGGATAAACTGTAGTAAATTTATACGCTGTGTTACCACAAGTGGTTTTTAACAATACAGTTTCAGCACCTTCATCAATAATGGCAAATCCGCCAACACTACCCTTTTTATAACCATAAACAGGAAGTCTGATAGCATTTTCCTCGGTAGAAATATATTGTTCCTCCATTGTGAGATCATCGCCATATACGTAAGCGCTGTATAATATACCCTGATCATTATAGGAAGCGCCCGATAAAAGCGCGCCCGAACCTGAAGGCACAAACAAATACGAATCTTCCGAATCATTAGGAATAGATGACAAGAACGGCGCCAATGATACATATGTCACCTTAAGGTCATTTTCCTGAATTTTGGTTGAGTCAACCGAAATACTTACATAGTCATTACAAAGAACATAATTAACAGGTATCATAATTTCCTGTAAATCAAAGTAATACTCAATTGTAACGCCATTTTCAATCGGCTTATAAACCATACGGCCTGCGCCGCCGCTAATACCATCATAGGTAGTTGTAATCTGGTTACCACCACCACTGATTTTTTTGTCCATATAGCCTACTTCAAGAACTGATTGTGGGAAGCCATGTCTTCTAATCGGCATACCCATAGCATCAAATTGTTGTTCGCCTTCGGGAGTTGGACAGGTTCCCCAAGAAGCGCCCGTAGCATTTTCAACAATTTTTATGCCGCCTGTCGCAGAGTCATACTGCAAGGTGTATTTGTCATTTTTAGCAATTTCTTCATCAGTAGAAGGAACACTTGACTTAACATCTTTATCAAACGGCTTTTGTGAGGGTGTGAAATCACCCTCACCGCCACAAGCTACAAGAGAGAGAAGAAGGAATATACAAACAATAATACTTAATATACGTTTTTTCATATGTCTATTCCCCCTTTTAAATAGTCGAAATTTCGGTAATAAGTGTTATAACAAACGCACCGAATTGCTGAACGAGAATTATAAGCATAATAAGCAAGAAGATAATTATTGCCATACCCAATATGCTAAGAAGAGTCGTCCATAAGAATTTACCCATTGAGAAATCGTGTATTTTAAGCATACCGATTATCAACATCATTGCACCGTAGATAAGCGAAATTGTTGTCATAATGCTCAAGAATCCAGCCTCTACAGGTAAGAGCATATTTGAAAGTACAATGTAAAGAATACCTTCAAGAATAAGCGGTAACAAGCTATAGCAGGTAACAATAATAATCTCTTTCAGCTTACCCTTACCGCCAAGCAATGTACATACAAGCCAGTTTGCAACAATCCACAAAACTACCAATCCTGCAGAACGAACAAGTACAATAATACTGTTAAATGTTGTTGGGTCATAGTTGCTAAATAGGAAACCGCCCGCAATTGTCTTTAAAACAGTAACTGAATAATAAAGAACCAAAAGTAAAAGTGAAAGTCCTATAGAACCTAAGCCCTTTTCTTTTATGTCGGTAAAGTTGTTAGACGGATGTATCATTGTGGTAAGCATAAGATTTAAAGACTTGTTTTTAATAAGAACTATCTTCTTTTTGTTGGTTATAAACATAAATGCGATAGCGCCCAAAACAACCACAACAATTATAACAAACAACCATGTAAAGTTATCGCTTATAAAATCTTTACGCACATACTCAAAAGCAACAGCGTAAGTGTCTTTATCGTAGCCTAATTTTGCATATTTAAGCGCTGATTCATAGTCCTCAAGCTCAAGATATGCATTAGCAAGACCGCTGTAAGCAAGCTGGCTGTTAGCATCCTGCTTAAGAACATCCTCCCAGCCTTCTTTAACCTTGTCATATTCACCGTTCAAGGTAAGATAGTCAAGCTCCTTAACCTGCTTACCGTAATCGTTAATGGTAAACACAGTTATATAGTTGTTATCGGAATCGGCTACAAGAATTTCATCACCGTTTTGCTTTATAACAAGCGCACATGAATTTGTAAATGTACCTACCTGATTACCGGCGCCCATACCACCGCCAAATACGTTAAGTATACGGCACTGGTCATCATATATAAACACCTTGTCGAACATTGATTCAAGCGCATAAATAAATCCGTTATCATCAACCTCGATATCACGAAGGTCCTGCTTACTGAAGTTTTTAATCCAAATAATTTTTGTATCTGTGAAATTAACCTTAGAATTAAGAATGTTAGTACCCGAACCTGGGCTTAAACGACGTATCTGTGCATTACGTGAAGCAGTACTATAGTCGGTAAAGCCGTTACAGGTATATACAAAACCTTCGTTGTCGATTGTAATATCAACAAGCGAGAATGGCAATTTCTTAATCTGGTTAGCATGCTTTTCAGCATTTGGGAACAAGCGGTTTGAAATGTTGGTAAACACCGATGCAATTGTTGCATTAACGGTATTTGAACCATAGAAGCCAAGGAAGGTACGGTCAGGAGCATATAGCAACGAACCGTAATAACAACCTTCACTAACTACATACATATATCCGTTTGCATCACGGGTTATTTTTATTGGTTTAAAAAGAAAATCATCGGGAATAAGATTTGATTCCGGAAGTGTAATTGTATCAATCAAGTTACCGTCAACATCAATCATATAAATATTTGCGCCTTCGGTATTGCAAATATAAATTACACCATCGTTATAATAAATACCCTTTGCATTTCTATAAGATGTTGTACCACTAATTAAACCAATCTCTTTTACAAAATTATAATCTTTATCCAAAACCACGATGCGTGAATTTGCATCAAGAATATAAATGTTTTCTTCATTGTCTTTGCACATCGCTGTGATTTGAGTAAGTCTTTCAACGCCAAGCTTTGTAACGTCGATAACCTTGTCAACATCATACATTGCTTTACCATAAACCGCTTTTCTTTGTGTACCTACATTAGTCCAATAGGTATATGTATCGGTTGGTGGTACCGCTGAAACAACTGTTACAGATGCTACAAGACATATAGCTAAAATCACAGCAAAAAGACGACCTAATGCTTTTTTCACTGTTTTCATCTCCTTATGTAATATTTGTAAGCTTATTCCTTAATACCTGCGCTACTCATTGATTCGGCAACACTGCTTTGTGAAACCAAGAATACAATGATAGGAGGTATCATCATAATTACGGTAACCGCCATCGCAGAACCTGCACGCGCGGTACCGCCGGCAGTAATCTGTGTTACTACCTGAGGCAAAATCTTTAATTCTTCAGAGAAGATTTTACCCGAAGGAACCATAGCCCAAATATCACGGAAGGTAAACAGTAAAAGTGTAAGCCAAATAGGCTTGATTGTTGGCATTACTATAGACCAGAAAACTTTAAACTGGTTAGCGCCGTCAATCTTGGCGGCTTCAAGCAATGCATCGGGAACATAACCCTCAATATACTGCTTACCAAGGAATACACCCATTGTAGATGCCATAGGTGGCAAAATATAAATCCAATAGGTATCGATAAGTCCTAATTTTGAGAAAATTAAGTACTGAGGAACAGCAAGTGTATATGCGTTAAACATAAGCGCAAACTGAACTGTCCAGAAAATTGCGTTACGTCCTTTAAATGTACCTTTAGAAATAGCATATGCTGCCATAAGAGCAACAAGTATGTAAACAAAGGTTGTGAAAAGTGTAATTGCCACACTGTTGAATACATATCTTGAAAGCGGAACCTTAAGCGAAGCCATAAGGTCAGGCAATATTGTATAGTTACCTATTGTAGGACGGTGAACTAAGAATCGAGGTGGGAATATAAGCAACTCGTCAAGAGGCTTAAATGAGGTGGATACGCAGTAAATAAGTGGTAGCATTGAAAACAAACCACCAGCTACAAGGAAAAATACCAAAGCAAAGTTACCTGCTTTTGAGCGGGTATAACGTTTGACTGCAGACTTTTTACCACGTTTGTCTTCAAAATATTGTTTAATTCTATTCATCTACAGTCACCTCACTTCTCAAAAATCTTAAGTATCTTACCAACAAGCAAACGTGCTGCAACCATCATTACAAAAAGTACAACCGACATAGCGCACGCATAACCTAATTCGTATCTTACGGTTGCCATATCTGTCATCAATGATACTATCGTATCAACAGCGTTACCTTTACTTGGGTAGCCTGCAAGCTCAATCATAAGCGTGCTTGCACTAAATGAGCTTTGAATTTGCATAACCGCACTAAAAAGCAACATTGGCTGCATTGCAGGAAGTGTAATGTAACGGAGCTCTTGCCAACGGTTTCTGATACCGTCAATCGCGCCTGCCTCATACATATCACGGCTTACGTTCTGCAAACCGGAAATGTTAGAAAGGAACGAAACACCCATACTCTGCCAAAGTTGAACAATAATAACTATTGTCATTAGGTAACCTTCGGTTTTGAGCCATACAATAGGAGCGGTAATGATACCGAGGGAGAGCAAAAAGCTGTTGATATAACCGTAGCTATCACCACTGAATGCTACCTTCCATATAAAGTAGGCGTTACCTACAAGTGAAGGCGCATAGAACATGAATGAAAGGAACGCACGAACCTTTGGTGTAAACTCGTTTACAAACCACGCAAGCACAAATGAAAGCAAAAAGCCTAACGGACCTGCAATGATTGCAAATATAAGTGTGTTTCTAACAGTAACGCTAAAGGTTGTATCTTCAACTATCATACGACGGTAATTTTCAATCCATACAAACTTTGCAGGAGAAATCATATCATATGAAGTAAAGCTTAAGGCAATAGATGCGAAAATTGGAATTATTGTAAATACAAAGAAGAAAATCAAGAAAGGAGCAAGCATTGTAAGCATAGGAATATGCTCGGTTAATAACTTGTCACGTGAAAAACTACTTAACTTCTTTGAAGCAGCAGGCATTTTTGCAGCCTGATTATCTTTATTTTTAAACATATGCTTTTCTCCCCTCCTTATTCGTATTCTTTAATCTTACGTTCAATTTCTTTGTCGGCTGATTTTGACCACTTAACTACAGCGTCTTTAACCTTTACCTTATCCTCAAGCACCGCCCAGAATGCCTGGTCAATAGAACGTGTCACGTCATATGAACCTGGAACTTCCTGAACCTCTTTAACCTGTGCCCACTGGTTGTTAAGAACAACAAGGTCATCCTTATCCCAAGCAAGGTTGTTAAATGCATCAACATTGGAAACGGCAGTACGGCCTATCATACCAAGAATTGACTGTAAGTTGTTGTTGTATCTTGTTTGTGTTTCGGCACTGGTCCACCATTTAAGGAACTGCCAAGCCTGTTCTTCTTTATTAGATGCTTTAATAATTGAGCAGCCGGTACCTGAACCTGCAACAGAATAGTTGATGTTGCCATCAGCATTCTCTGTGCCCGGAACCATCGCAATACCCCATCTGCCGCGAATTTCAGGAGCGGTAGAATAAAGTGTCATATATGTGGTATATGGAGCAATACCCAATGGCATTACGCCTACACGTAAACGATTGTAGAAGTCGGCTTCCCTCATCACGTCACGCTTGAGGTAGAAGTCAGTCCACTGCTCGAATACATCAAGCGCTTCCTTGCTATTAATAGCTGTTGCAGTACCGTCTTCGTTATAGATTGAAAGATTATGCTGCCACATAAGAGTTGGGTAAAGATGTAGGTTACCAATACCTGCATTAACTGTTGTAGATGTAGTAATCTGAGTAAATGGAATATAAACGTTCATATTATTACGCTGAATAATTGTTGCGCAATGCAAGAACTCATCCCAAGTTTTTGGAACATCAAGACCAAGCTCTTCAAGAACGTCTGTACGATAGAACATAAGCATAAAGTTTTGAGTATCCGGTAATGCGTATGTTTTATCTGCGTATGTATATGGTGCCACAGCACCCTTTGTTAAGTCATCACCTGATTGGAAACGCTTGATAACCTCATCAAAATCGTCAAATTGAGTAAGGTCCTCCAAAGCGCCACGGATACCCAAGTTTACAGGCTCGGTACGCGCCATTTGTAGCGACATATCAGGATAGTTACCTGCAAGAATACCATTAATCAATGATGCACTAACAATTTCAACCTGAACATTGATTGGTTTACCGTTATAATAATACTCTTCGTTAGGTGTAAACGAGTCCTGAATAAGAGAGTTAAGCGCTGCTGCCTGATCCTGACCCCAGTTTACCCAAAGACGAATGGTGTTTTCATCCTCTTTAGCCTCGGTATTTGTAAGCGAATAATCATTTGTAAAGGAAGCGATAAGACGAGTTGTGCCATATGCAAGGCTCTTGAATATATTAGCGTTATTGTTTTTATATTCTTTGCCTGCGGGAACAATTTGAAGCTGGTCGATAGCCAAAGGCATTTCGATCATATCATAAAGCCAAGAGCTAAGTGATGTATAGTTGCTGTAGTATTCCGAAACATATTGCTGAGCAATAAACGGACTACGAATCATATTGTCAACTACACGCTTCATATTGTCAATAGAAGCTACCGCTTGTGAAGCCTTACCTGTGCCGCTTGTCATATCGTTAGAAAGCTTACCAAGTCTTTCACTTGAATCCTTAAGGGTATCAAGGAAACCGGGAATTTGCTTGTCAAGATCATAGTCACGGTTAAGGTCGGGCGATTCACTTGTAATCATAACAATTTTTATGTACTCGTCGCCAAGAATGTCTACGATTTTAGAAAGCTCATAGAAGTATTCAGACATACTACCAACAGTTACTTCCATTGAAATGGTGTGTGGCTTGCCTGCTTCAAGATAAACGTAATATGGTTTTTCCTGTTCATCTTCAAAGGTAAAGTATTTCCAGCTTGTACCGTATGGGAAGGTAAGAGCTTTAGCTTCTGCAAAAGGAGTCTTGCCGTCAATCTTGAGCCAACGATAGCTTTCGCCGTTTACAAGCTCACTTTGCTTGTAGCGCATATTAATATAGTAATAGCCGCTCTTTTCAACCTCAAAGTTCCAAGAAATACTGCTACCGGTTGTCTGCCATGCAGTACCACCAATAAAGTTAATCTTGGTAAGATATGAATCGCTTGGTGACATTCCGGCATCACTGTTATTTGATTTAGGAATAATTGAGTTAGATGTTTTAACGTCAGCCTTCTCGCCTTCAAGATAGATTATGTCAGCGTCTAAATCCTTAACATCATACTTTGCCGAAACCTTATCATAACTCTCAATATTTTCGGGAGCAATGAATTTTATGTCTTTAACAGCGATTGACTGTTCGGGCTCGACAATTGTAATTGTATGTGTACCGGCAGTAAGGGCAAACTCAAACGGGTCGATTACCGCGCCCTCATAGTCGCGAATAACAGTTAATGTATCACCTGTTATTTCTGCCTGTTCGGGAGCATATTCATTACCCTGAGCATCCTTTCGGGGTTCGTCGGTTGCGTTCTTCCAAAGTCTTGAAAGGACGATTTCATCGGAACCGTCAAACTGATACTTGCCGTCAAGCATAACGCCCATAATTACGTCAACACCGCTTTCTTTAGCCTCCCATACAAACTGGAGGTTGTAAAGTGCGGTTTCGGGAACGTCAAAAGTCCATGTGACACTGCCGTCTCCCTTGTTCCAATTAAGTGCGTTTTCATCAGCTGTAACATCAGCCCCGTCTGCTGCAAATGCATTAAGCGGTACTGTAACCTCGGCAGTAGCCTTGTTGGTAATACCGTGTGACTTTGTGTACTCAATATAGTCCTGAATTTCTGAATCGTCGCTTACTATCGGTTCAGCATCAGTAACAGTAGTTGCACCATCAGCCACATCTGCAAAAGCAGTAGTTATTTGCAAGGAAATTCCTGAAAATAAAATAGATACTGCCAATAATACTGACAAGTATCTTACCATTCTCTTGCTCATAACATTCATCCTTTCTTGTTAAGATTTTAATCATCATTTTTTTGCACGGGACATAATTGTCCACGTTGCATATAAATGTGATTATATTATACAGTAATTTATGTACTTTGTCAATAAAAAATATATATATTTTGCACATATTTTTTGCAGTTTTTATGGTATTTAATATAAATATTTTAAAATATTTGTCAAAAACAAAAATCAAAAAAGATAAAATTTTGACATAAATATAAAAACTCTTTATCCCTATTTACAAAAGCCAACAAAAAATCCCCAAGGTTTTTACACCTTGGGAATAAATGCTTTAGCTAAAAGATTAAATTAGTCGTTAATCTTTGTAACAACGCCTGAACCAACGGTACGACCGCCTTCACGAATAGCGAAACGGAGACCTTCTTCAATAGCGATAGGAGTGATGAGCTCAACATCCATCTCTACGTTATCACCAGGCATGCACATTTCTGTACCTGCAGGAAGACCTACAACGCCTGTAACGTCAGTTGTTCTGAAATAGAACTGTGGACGATAGTTGTTGAAGAAAGGAGTATGACGACCGCCTTCATCCTTGCTCAAAACGTAAACCTGACCATGGAATTTGGTGTGTGGGTTGATTGAGCCTGGTTTGCAAAGAACCTGACCACGCTCAACTTCTTCACGGCCTACACCACGGAGAAGCGCACCAACGTTGTCACCAGCTTCACAATAATCAAGAGTTTTACGGAACATTTCCATAGAAGTTACAACAGTCTTAGCGCGTTCTTCGGTAAGACCGATGATTTCAACTTCGTCACCAGCGTGGAGCTGACCACGCTCAACACGACCTGTAACAACGGTACCACGACCAGAAATGGTCATAACGTCCTCAACAGGCATAAGGAAAGGCATATCAGCCTTACGGTCTGGAGTTGGGATATAGCTGTCAACAGCATCCATAAGCTCAGCAATAGGAGCATAGACTGGATCTGCAGGATCAGTAGATGCAGAATCGAGAGCCTGGAAAGCAGAACCCTTGATGATTGGAGTATCATCGCCTGGGAATTCATACTTGTCAAGTGTTTCACGAATTTCCATCTCAACGAGTTCGAGAAGCTCTTCGTCGTCAACAAGGTCAGTCTTGTTCATGAATACTACGATGTAAGGAACGCCAACCTGACGAGCAAGGAGAAGGTGTTCTTTAGTCTGAGCCATAGGACCGTCAGTAGAAGCGATAAC
>JAFSBZ010000046.1 GCA_017437005.1 Clostridia bacterium
CGGTCCTGAAATATGCCGACGGCATGACCGTAAAGCAGATCGCCGAGGATACCGGCGTTACCGTCAATACGGTGAACTATTATCTCAGAAATGCGTACAGGAAACTGAACGTCCACAGCCGACAGGAGCTTGCCGAACTGCTTGAAAGCATAGGTATTACCCCAAATATGAACTCATAAAAGCCAAACAGCTCGGAGATCGTTGTGACCTCGGAGATGTTTTCATCTGTATATAAAGAAAAATCCGACCATCTTTTCGATGATCGGATTTTCTCTTGTCCCGTACCGGCTTTCACCCATTGGTCAATTTTTGTCCCTTTGAGCGAAAACCCTTTGAATCCTCTGTTTTTTATTATTCGCCGTTGTCTTCTAAAGTATAATTATTATTGTTGTTACTATTGCTTGTGTTGTGGTTGTTGTGCTCGTTTATAAAGTATTCTTCATAACCTTCAATCTCAACAGCAGGCACATAAGTTTTTGCATATATCATATTGCCGTTTTTTGCAGTGCCAATGTTTTTATAAAACGCATAATAAGGTATTGTTAAAGATCCAATAGCGCTATGTCCAATATATTCAAAAGAGACATAATCATAATCGACAAAGTCGATAGGAGTTTGTTTTGCTTGACAAAAAGAACATCCGCCCATAGCTAAAACATAGCCATTATATAAATATTCTTCGGCTTTTTTTAGTGTTAGTAATTTTTTTTGCGCAACAGCCTTTAAAGGAGAATGATTTTCGGTGCGATAAGACCAATATTTTATAGTAAAAACATCATATAGGTCTGAGGCACTGACGATATCATCCTTAAAATTTTTACTATTATCAAATGTAATTACAATGCAATCGGATTTAGGAACACCAATACTATATAAATTATTTAATGGATGAGCGCTTAAGTTGTAGAAATAAACATCTAAAGAACGCACGCCATACTCACTATCGTTGGTATATTTACGATAAACACTTGCGCTGTCAAAAGATACATCAAATGTATCAAACAAAATTTGCTTAATATCTGATAGCGATTCTATAATTTCTTGGTCACTTTGTGTTTGGTTAACAGTTACCAGTTTACCTTTAAGATTAATACTTCCAAAAGAACTATAACCGATAATATTCCTATTTTCAAGTTGCGTAAAAGAAAAAGGGGGCGAGGTTTCAATTTCTAATCCATCGGTTAAACTGCCATAGCGTTCTTTTATTTCGTAAGACGGCGGTGACATAAATAGTGTTTCGGCCATCTTAGAAAAATATTTATCTGCCAACACCTTAACTTCGTTTTTATCAAATTCCTTTTGATAATATGTTTCGTATACAGTTGCGTAATTATCGTTAGGTATAGGATTGATATACAAGTATTTTATATCAGGTGTATACACTTCTTCGTAAGTAGTGGTTGGACCGTTAACGCCAATGCTTGTAAAATACAAGTCGTTTGGTTTTATGGTGATATCATCTAAATTTGAATTGCTATTGGAGGCGGATAGCGAGCCATTGCCACTTGAAGAAGCACTTGGTTTTGATGGTGTTTCAGGTGTTTCAAGTGCTGATTGAGACGTTTCAGGTATTGATTGAGGCAGATATATGATTTCATCTTCGTATATTGTCTCTGTGCCGTTTGAGGTTACAAAGCTGTTATCGTTTATATTACCTAATATTTTTATGGACGGTATTGTAACAAGTACTGCAGCAACACAAGCGGCTATGATACTAATTGTAACTTTTTTTCGTCGGGCGGCAATTCTAATTTTGGGGGATTTAGCTTCGGCTATAAGCTCGTCGTCGATAGCGTCAAACGCATTTTGAAATAGGTTATTACCGTTCATATAAACACCTCCTGCTTTTCAAGGTGGTCAAGCAATTTTTGCCGTGTACGCAATAATATCATTTTGACCTTGCTTTGTGTAAATCCAAATTGACGGGATATGTCTTTTATGGAGTCGCAGTACCAATAGTGGCATATAAATACCTGACGGTCGCGTGTGGGTAACTCGCGTAAAAAAGCATTTAAAATCTCGGTGATTTCGAGCTCGGATATAGCGTTTGTGTTGTCAGGAATAAGGTTGGCGAGTTCGTCAACTGGCAATGCTTTACTGCTGCCGCCACGCTTTTGTGCGGTATTGGCTTTTAATTTCTTGAATGAAAGATTGCGTGCAATACGGCTTAAAAAGGCAGAAAGCACCTGTGGCTTTGTGGGAGGTATTTGGTCCCACGCAGCAAGATATGTATCGTTTTCACATTCCTCGGCATCCTCGTGCGTTTGCAATATATTGTATGATACCGAATAAAGTAGTTTGCCGTACTTGACTTTTGTTTCGTTTATTGCACAATTGTCACGACTAAAATACAGTTCTATTATTCTACTGTCATCCATAAAATCACCCCTTCACTTAATATGTACGCTTTTAAAACTTTAAAGTCACAAATTTTTTATATATTTTAATTATATATGTATATCATTTGCTTGTAAAGAGGTGTGAATTTGCACAAAAAGTTAAAATTTTTTAACTTTTTCAAAGAAAAAGGTTGCAATTTTGTAACCTTTTGGTATAATAAGAATGTAAAAGGTTACAAAATTGTAATATTTTTGAGAGGAGAATGGTTGTGGGTGATGTAATTCCGCTGATTATAGATTGTATAAAAAGCGCGGCATCTACAATTAAAAATAGTTCTGACAGAGCAAAGAAGGGTATTTTTGCATTAGTGGCTGTAGTTGCAATTCTTGCAAGCCTTTCTTTCACAGGCACGCGTATAGCGTATAAGGTTGACTATAGCGGTAGCAACATTGCCACTGTTAGTAGTAAAAAACAGTTTAATGATGCGATAGAGCTTGTTGCCCAAATGGTAGAAGGCGATGACGTTGCAAGCACCGTTGAAGAACCAAGGTTTAGTGCAACGGTTGTTTTGGGCGATGACATTAACAATACTCAAGAGGTAGCAAATGCTATTATTGATAACACCGATGAGATTGTTGCAGCAACCGTTATTAAGGTTGATGACAGTGTTGTAGCACGTGGCGAAAAGGAAATGGTTGATACGTTAATATCAACAAGGCTTAATAGCTTTAACTGTAACGAAGGTGTATGTACAAGCCGTTTTGTAAGAGATGTAAAATATGAAGACGGTTATTTTATTAAAAGTGAGCTTGACACTAAAGCATCTATTGAAGGTGTTGTGAATTCACTTGGTGTAGTTACAGAAATGCGAAAAACAACCGATATTATTGTTCCTTATAAAAGCACTATAGAAAAAACCAATGAACAAATAGTTGGTTACAGCAAGGTAACTGTTACGGGTGTTTCCGGTGTAAACCGAGTAACACAGGATGTTGTTATGGTAAACGGCGAGGTTCAATCTTGTGTTGAGATTAGCAACGAAGTTGTTGTTGCTCCTGTTAATGAGGTTGTTGTAAAAGGCACCGCAAGAACACTCGCTTCTGCAAAGCAGAAACAACAGGCACACAGTGCCGGTTTTGCGTTCCCGTTGCCGTCAGGCAGCTGGCAGGTAAGCGCATATTATGGTGACGGTAGAGGTCATAAGGCTGTTGACTTAAGAGCAAAAAGTGGCACGTCTATTTTTGCTGTAGCTGACGGAACCGTAATACAGTCGGGCTGGAACGGTAATTATGGATATTGTGTAACAATTGAACACGATGATGGTACACGTACACTTTACGCGCACGCGCGTCAGCTTTGCTGTAATGTGGGCGAAAGGGTATCTCAAGGAGAGGTTATAGCGCTTGTAGGTACTACAGGTCAGTCAACGGGTAATCATCTTCATTTTGAAGTTATTATAAACGGCCGAAATGTTGACCCTGCGCCATATATAAATCTTGATTAATTAAAATATTTAAAAGTTTAAAATCCCGACTTTGTCGGGATTTTTTGTATATTATTTTGTGTTTTTATTCTTGACGAAAATACAATATATGGTGTATAATATATACTGTATATTAATGTGAAAAAATATTGCTAAATGCAAGGAAGTGTATTTTTTGGCTAAAGCGAAACCAATTTACGACAATACGAGTATCGAGAAGATAGAGGGTCCTGACCGCGTTAGAAAGCGTCCGGGTGTTATATTTGGTTCTGACAGCTTAGAGGGCTGCGAGCATTCGGTTTTTGAAATTATTTCAAACTCTATCGATGAGGCGCGAGAGGGTTATGGCAAAAAGATAGTTATAAGTTATTACTCCGACGGCTCAATCGAGGTGCAGGATTTTGGTCGTGGCTGTCCTGTGGATTACAACCCTAAATATGATTGCTACAACTGGGAAATGGTTTTTTGCGAAATGTATGCGGGTGGTAAATACGGAACCGATGAAAATTCAAACTATGGTACGTCGCTCGGACTTAACGGTTTAGGTCTTTGCGCTACGCAGTATGCTGCCGAGTGGATGGATGTTGAGGTTAAGCGCGACGGATTTAAATATAACCTACATTTTGAAAAAGGTTTTAATAAGGGCGGACTTAAAAAGGAAGAATATACCGGACGTGATACGGGAACTAAAATTCGCTGGAAGCCCGACATAGAAGTTTTTACCGATATAAACATTCCTCGTGATTATTTTATTGATATATTAAAAAGACAGGCCATTGTTAATGATGGGGTGTTGTTCGAGTTTCGTGAACAGCAGGGTGTTAGATTTATAACCCAAGAGTTTATATATAAAAACGGCATAGTCGATTATGTAAATGAAATAGTCGGTGAAGAAAAATTAACAACTCTTCAAGTGTGGAAGGGTGAGCGCAAGGGTCGTGACCGTGAGGATAAACCTGAATATAAGGTAATGATGAACATTGCGCTTGAATTTTCAAATCGCCACACACTAAAAGAATATTATCACAATTCAAGCTGGCTTGAACATGGTGGTACTCCTGATAAAGCGCTTAAAAATGCGCTTTTGTATCAGATAGATGCTTACCTTAAGCAAAATAACAAATATAAAAGCGGCGAAAGTAAAATTACTTTTTCAGATATTGAGGAGAGCTTAGTTGTAGTAGTTTCTTCATTTTCTACGATTGCTTCATACGAAAACCAAACAAAAAAAGCCGTTACAAATAAGTTTATCGGTGACGCTATCGCCGACTTTTTGCGACAGCAGCTTGAAATATATTTTATAGAGAACAAAGCAGATGCTGAAAAAATAGCCGAACAAATTCTTATAAATAAGCGTAGTCGCGAACGTAGTGAAAAAGAACGTCTTAACATTAAGAAAACGCTTTTAAAAGGTAATAATGCTTTAGCTGATCGCGTGCAAAAGTTTGTTGATTGCCGTAGCAAAGATATAAACGAGCGCGAACTTTATATAGTTGAGGGTGATTCGGCATTAGGCTCGTGTAAGCTTGCTCGTGATGCGGCTTTTCAGGCGATTATGCCCGTCCGCGGTAAAATACTTAACTGCCTGAAGGCAGAGTACGATAAAATTTTCAAAAGCGAAATTATTACTGATCTGCTTAAGGTGTTGGGCTGCGGTGTAGAGGTTAAATCTAAGGCAAACAAAAACCTTTCTACATTTGATATGTCAAACCTAAGATGGAATAAGATTATAATATGTACTGATGCCGATGTTGACGGTTTTCATATTCGTACACTTATTCTTACTATGATTTATCGCTTGATGCCTACGCTTATCAGCGAGGGCAGGGTGTTTATTGCCGAGACTCCGCTTTATGAAATCAACACCAAAGCAAAAACCTATTTTGCTTATGATGAAAACGAAAAAGCGGATATACTCAACCAAATTGGTGACGATAAATACACATTACAGCGTTCAAAGGGACTTGGTGAGAACCAACCTGATATGATGAATCTTACTACTATGAATCCCGAAACGCGCCGTCTTATAAAAATTCTGCCCGAGGATGCTGAGTACACAAGCGAAATATTTGATTTGCTGCTCGGTGATAACCTTGCAGGTAGAAAAGATTATATTTCAGAATACGGCTACATGTATATGGATGATGCCGACATTAGTTAAACATACATTGATAAAGGAGATATAAAATTGGCTCCAAGAAAGAAAAAAGATACAGAGCAAAAGGCTAAAAAGCCACAAAGTAATGCTTATATTGCGGGCGCAGGCACAGTTGTTGAAAGTCTTGTTACCGAAACCTTAAAATCTAACTTTATGCCATACGCTATGAGTGTAATTGTTTCGCGTGCCATACCCGAAATTGACGGTTTTAAACCTTCGCACCGCAAATTGCTTTACACAATGTACAATATGGGACTTTTAAAGGGCTCAACCATTAAGTCGGCAAATATAGTTGGCCGTACTATGCAGCTTAATCCTCACGGTGACGCTGCTATTTACGAAACAATGGTACGACTTAGTGAAGGTAACGAAGCGCTTTTGCATCCTTATGTTAGGTCAAAGGGCTCATTTGGTAAAGCTTATTCGCGCGATATGCAGTGCGCGGCTTCACGTTATACCGAGGCAAAGTTAGCTCCCATAGCAGAAGAATTGTTTTTGGATATCGATAAAGACACGGTTGACTTTGTGGACAACTACGATGCTACAATGAAAGAACCGGTTTTGTTTCCTGTTACATTTCCTTCAATACTTGTAAATGCTAATATGGGTATTGCGGCAGGTATGGCAAGTAATATTTGTCCGTTTAATCTGCGTGAGGTATGCGAAACAACAATAGCATATATTAAGGATAATGATATAAACGTTGCCGATACGCTTTTAGCACCCGATTTTCCAATAGGCGGTGAGCTATTATATGACCGCGCCGAAATGGAAAAGATATATGAAACGGGTCGCGGCGGTTTTAAGGTTCGAGGTACTTATGTGTACGATAAGTCAAACAACTGTATCGACATAAAGTCTATTCCTCCTACCACAACGACCGAAGCGATTATAGAAAAGGTAATTGATCTTGTAAAGGCAAAAAAGATTACCGAAATCAATGATATCCGCGATGAAACCGACCTTGGCGGTCTTCAGATTACAATTGACTTAAAACGCGGCACGGACCCTGAAAAACTGATGAAAAAGCTTTTCAAAATGACTCCTTTACAGGACAGCTTTTCTTGTAATTTTAATATTCTTGTTGCATCAAGCCCTATGGTAATGGGTGTAAAAGATATTATAAACGAGTGGGTAGCGTTCCGTATGGAATGTGTGCGCCGTAGAGTTTTGTTTAAGCTTGAAAAGGCGCAAAACAAACTGCACCTTCTTAAAGGTATGCAAAAAATACTCCTCGATATTGACAAGGCAATAAAAATTGTACGCGATACAAAAGAGGAAAAAGAGGTTGTACCAAACCTTATGATTGGCTTTGGCATCGATGAAACACAAGCCGAATATGTAGCCGAAATCAAGTTACGTCACCTTAATCGCGAATATATTTTAAAGCGTCTTGAAGAAATTGAAAATCTTGAAAAAGAAATCGAGGAAATGAAATCGATTCTTGAATCAAAAGCTAAAGTTAAAAAGATTATTGTTAAAGAGCTAGAAGACGTTATTAAAAAATACGGTCAGGATCGTAAAACTCAAATTATCTCTGCGGTAGCTGAGATGGACGAAAAAATCGACGAGGTTCTTGACGAGTCACCTGTAACGTTGTTCTTTACAAAAGATGGCTACTTCAAAAAGATTACGCCGCAATCCTTACGTATGAGTGGTGAACAAAAGCTTAAGGAAGGCGACGAGATAACGCAAATTATTGAGTCTACAAACGCTCATGATTTGTTGTTCTTTACAACTAATGCGCAGGTTTACAAAAGTCGCGTATTTGATTTTGCCGACGGTAAGGCAAGCGCGCTTGGAGATTATGTAGCAGGTAAGCTGGAATATGATGAGGGCGAAGCAAGTCTTTATATGGTTCACACCCGTGATTATTCGGGATTTATGGTATTTGTGTTTGAAAACGGACGTGTTGCAAAGGTTCCTCTTAAATCTTACGAGACCAAAACCAATCGTAAAAAACTTATAAAGGCGTACTGCGAAAAGCATAAGATTCATACAATTCTTTATTTTAAAGAGGATTGTGACATTTTGCTTAAGTCGACAAACAATCGTATGCTTCTTGTAAATACTGCTTCTATTCCTGCTAAAGCCACAAAAGACAATGGCGGTATCGCAGTTATGACTCAGAAAAAAGGACAGCGTATATTTAGCGTCGAGCCTTATGTAAATGATAGCCTTGAAAATCCACATCGCTATCGTACAAAGAATTTGCCTGCAGCAGGCGCGCTGCCGCAAAAGGGTCAGGCAACACAAACCGCACTTGACATATAGTGCGTTTAGAGGTAAAATAAAAAACCGTCCGAAAGCCACATACCTTGAATGTTTTCAAAGTAAAAAATGCATTCCGGGCGGTCTGTCCGCCTCGAAATGCAAACGCGTATGTTCGTGGCTGACAATATTAATATTAACATTATGATTTTAAATATACTTATTTGGAGTTGGTAAATTTATGAATAAAGAACTCGCAAAACAGTATGACCCAAAAGACGTTGAAGACCGCATTTATAAAATGTGGCTTGACGGAAAGTATTTTCATGCTAAATGTGAAGAGGATAAAGAAACTTACACAATAGTTATTCCGCCACCAAACATCACAGGACAGCTTCATATGGGTCACGCGCTTGACAACACATTACAGGACATTCTTATCCGTTTTAAGCGTATGCAGGGCTTTGATACACTTTGGCTTCCGGGTACCGATCACGCATCTATTGCTACTGAGGCAAAAATTGTTGAAGCTATGAAAAAAGAGGGCATTACCAAGGATGACCTTGGTCGCGAAGGTTTTTTAGAGCGCGCTTGGGAATGGAAACGTCAGTACGGCGGAAGAATTATCGAGCAGCTTAAAAAGTTGGGTTCTTCTTGTGACTGGGATCGCGAACGCTTTACACTCGATGAGGGTTGTAACAAGGCTGTACGAGAGGTGTTTGTAAACCTTTATGAGAAAGGTCTTATCTATCGTGGCGAGCGTATCATAAACTGGTGCCCACACTGTAAGACATCTATTTCTGACGCAGAGGTCGAATACGAGGAGCAAGCAGGGCATTTTTGGCATTTGCGTTATCCCTTTGCAGATGGCAGTGGCTATTTAGAGCTTGCCACAACCCGTCCTGAAACACTCCTTGGTGATACTGCAGTTGCAGTAAATCCCAACGATGAAAGATATAAAGATTTAATAGGTAAAGAGCTTGATTTACCTATTGTTCACCGTAAGATACCGGTTGTTGCCGATGATTATGTTGAAATGGATTTTGGTACAGGTGTTGTTAAAATTACGCCTGCGCATGACCCAAATGACTTTGAGGTAGGTCTTCGCCATAATCTTCCTGTTATATGTGTAATGACTGATGATGCAAAGATTACGGATGATTATCCAAAATATGCGGGGTTGGACCGTTACGAAGCGCGCAAAGCAATTGTTGCCGATTTAGAGGCCGAAGGCGCTTTGGTTAAAGTAGAGGATTATACACATAACGTGGGTACTTGCTATCGTTGCGGTACTACTGTTGAGCCTGCTGTTTCAAAACAGTGGTTTGTAAAAATGAAACCGCTCGCAACACCTGCTATCGATGCTGTTAAAAACGGCGAAACAAAGTTTGTGCCACAGCGTTTTGAAAAGGTTTATTTCCATTGGCTCGAAAATATCCGCGATTGGTGTATTTCTCGTCAGCTTTGGTGGGGACACCGTATACCTGCGTGGTATTGTGAAGAATGTGGCGAGATAACCGTTTCTCGCGAGGATGCAACTAAATGCGCTCACTGCGGAAGTGAAAAAATCGTTCAGGATCCTGATACACTTGATACATGGTTCTCTTCTGCACTTTGGCCATTCTCAACTCTTGGTTGGCCTGACAAAACCGATGATTTGAAGCATTACTATCCAACCAATACACTCGTTACAGGTTATGATATTATTCCTTTCTGGGTAATGCGTATGATGTTCTCTGGGTTAGAGCATACTGGTGAAGTTCCGTTTAACACCGTACTTATTCATGGTCTTGTACGTGATTCTCAGGGTAGAAAAATGTCAAAATCTTTGGGTAACGGTGTTGATCCGCTTGAGGTTATTGATACCTACGGTGCCGATGCACTTAGATTTTCACTTGCTACCGGTAATAGCCCAGGTAACGATATGCGCTATATACCTGAACGTGTTGAAGCAAGCCGTAACTTTGCTAACAAAATTTGGAACGCGGCAAGATTTATACTTATGAATCTTGACAGCGATAAGGTATTGCCTGTAAATGCTGCTGATTTTGCCCTTGAGGATAAGTGGATTGTTTCTAAGTATAACACGCTTGTTCGTGATGTTACCGAAAATCTTGACAAGTTTGAATTAGGACTTGCAGTGCAAAAGCTTTACGATTTTATATGGGATGTATTTTGCGATTGGTATATTGAAATTTGTAAATCACGTCTAAACGGTGATGACGAAAAGGCTAAAAACACTGCGCGTAGCGTTCTTGTTTATGTATTTACAAACACACTTGCGCTCTTGCATCCGTTTATGCCGTTTATTACCGAGGAGATTTGGCAGACAATGCCTCACGGTGATGCCGAAGCGTTAATGGTAACCGATTGGCCAAAATTTAGCGAAGAATTTAACTTTGTAAATGATGAAGCCGAGTTTGAAAAAATTATGCTTGTAATCAAGGCTATAAGAAACCGTCGCGCCGAAATGAATGTACCACCGTCTAAAAAAGCAAAGGTTTGCATTCAAACAAACTTTGCCGATACATTTAGCACAGGCACTTCATATATATGTCGTTTGGCCAGCGCTTCGGAGGTAGAAATCGGTGATAGCTTTGATACAGAAGGTGCAGTTCGTGTAGTTACCGATGCAGCTACCGTTTATATGCCTATGAAAGAGCTTGTTGATATTGAAGGCGAAATAGCAAGACTTAACAAAGATTTGCAAAAAGCAATGGTGGATAAAGAGTTCTTTGAAAAGAAACTTAATAATCAAGGCTTTGTGGCTAAGGCACCTGCTGCTGTTATTGAGCAACAACGCCAAGGTCTTGCAAAGGCGCTTGATAAAATAAAGATGATTGAGGACAGCATTGCTGAAATCAAGGCTCTTTAAAAAAACAAAAGAGAGTCGAAACTTTTTCGGCTCTCTTTAATATTACAGCAAATGTATTTTTCTATATCAAATTAATAAGCTTTAAATATATCTGCTGTATTAAAAAGGATTAATTGCTTAATCCTTGATAGTATTATATGAGGATTTTTTAAAAAATTACATGTAAAAATCTGGTGTTTTATGAAATATAATGAAACTTTAAGCTATATTCATTCTTTGGGTGCCTTTTCGCATAAGGCAAGTCTTGAAAGAATAGCAAATGTGTGCCAAAAATTAGATAATCCGCAAAATAAATTTAAATCAATACACGTTGCAGGTACTAACGGCAAAGGTTCGGTTTGTACTTTTTTATCAAGTGCTTTAAAGGAGGCGGGGTATAATGTTGGTACCTTTGTGTCGCCGTATATTACCGATTTTTGCGAACGCATACAAATAAACGGTAAACATATTAGTCGTGAAAATTTATGCCGTATTTCACAAAAAGTTATAGATACCGGCACATCACTTACCGAATTTGAATTTATAACTGCGGTAGGATTTTTATATTTTGCCGAAAACAATGTTGATGTTGCCGTGCTTGAAACAGGCTTAGGCGGTAGATTTGACGCTACCAATGTTATTAAAAAACCACTTGTGTCGGTAATCACAAAAATTGGTCTTGATCATACCGCTGTTTTGGGTGATACATTAGAGCAAATCACGGAAGAAAAATGTGGGATTATAAAGGGTGAAAATGTTGTTACGTCATACCAACAGCCAAATGCGGCGCTAACGGTTATAAAAAAACACGCCCCGTATGTTGCAATCCCCGACATACAAAAATTAGAAAATGTAAATGCTTCGATTTTTGAAAACGAATTTATATATAAGGGGGTTTCTTATAAAACGCATCTTGGTGGCGATTATCAGATTGAAAACGCACTAATTGCAATAGAAGCTATAAAAAAATGCGGGCTTAATGTTGCCGAAAAACATATCAAAGCAGGTCTTAAAAATGCCTTTATACCTGCTCGTCTTGAAGTGGCATCGCGCGAGCCTTTTATAGTAATAGACGGGGCGCATAATCCCGATGGCGCCGCTGCGCTTTGCAAGGTGCTTAAAGCGTATAAAAACATTACTGCAATTATAGGTGTTATGCGTGATAAAAATTATAAAGAGGTTTTATCAGCGACACTTCCGTTATGTGAAAATGTAATTTGTGTAAAGCCAAATGTTCCGCGAGCATTGCCTGCAAATGAATTATCGTATGTAGCGCAACAATATTGTAAAAACGTTTACACAGCCGACAATTTGCAAAATGCTTTATCCCTTGCAAAACAAAAAAGCAATGGCGAGGCAATATTTGTTTTTGGTTCGCTATATCTTGCAAGCGAAATAAGACCGCTTATAAGACCGTAAAGTATAAAATCTGACATCCTGATATGACAATTTTTTTGAGGACAAGCCTCTATAATATATTATAAGCTTTTAATATAAGAGGTGTTTTTATGTCAGTAGATATTAGTGTAAACGGCGAGGTAACAACTGCCTATATAAATGGAGAAATTGATCATCACTCCGCGGCATCAATACGTACAGCAATAGATAACGCGGCAGAGCTTAATATGCCATCGTTGCTTATATTAGATTTTACCCGTGTTAGTTTTATGGATAGCTCGGGTATAGGTCTTGTAATGGGCAGATACCGTAATTTGTCACGTCGGGGTGCCAAAATTCATATAACGGGAACATCACCTCAAATATATAAAGTGATGCAGCTTTCGGGTATTGAAAAAATCGCTACAATAGATGAGTGTAAAAAATAAGGAGATGGACAAAATGAAAATTATAAACAAGTTTAGTATGACAATGTCATCTCGTTCGGCAAACGAAGGGTTTGCGCGCGCTACCGTTGCGGCATTTGCTGCACAGTTAGACCCCACACTTGAAGAGATAAATGATATTAAAACGGCTGTAAGCGAGGCGGTTACAAATTGTATTGTTCACGCTTATCGTGAAGAAATAGGAAAAATTTACATAAGCGGTGAAATTACCGATACAAACGTAATTAAAATTAAAATACGTGATAAAGGTTGCGGTATAGAAGATATAGAAACGGCAATGCAACCCAAGTATACTTCAGTAGGAGGCGAACGGGCAGGGCTTGGGTTTACTGTAATGCAATGCTTTATGGACTCAATTCACGTGCGTTCTTGTGTAGAAAAGGGGACTACGGTAATTCTTACCAAAAAAATATCTCATAGATACATATCAAATGGTTGACACCCCTTCTCGCGATGAATTTATAGAGGGGAATCTGCCTTTAGTGCATTCGCTATGCAAACGTTTTGTTGGCAGAGGTATAGAGTACGACGATCTCTATCAGGCGGGTTGTGTGGGTTTGGTAAAAGCTGCAGATGCATTTGATAAAGATAGAGGACTTTGTTTTTCTACCTATGCAGTGCCTGTAATTTTGGGTGAAATACGTCGTATGTTTCGTGATGGTGGCTCGGTTAAGGTGTCGCGAAGCTTGAAAGAACTGTCGCTAAAAATTGCGCGCGCAAGGTCCGTTTTAGAAATAAAACTCTCTCGCGAACCAACTATATGTGAAATTGCAACAGAGCTTGGTGTTACACCCGAAGAAATAGCCGAAGCGCAATCAGCAACACAAGCTACAGTATCTCTTACATATGAAAATGAAGATGGAACAGGTGAGCTTGATATCGCTATATCCGGCCCCGAAGAAACGCTTACAAACAAATTGCTTTTAGAACGAGCGTTTTTAAACTTGGATGATATAGAACAGCAAATCATACGTATGCGCTATTTTGAATACTTAACTCAAAATGAAACAGCATTGCGTATGGGTATGTCGCAGGTACAGGTGTCGCGCGCCGAAAAGAAAATTCTACTTAAGCTCAGAAATGCCATAGGCTCGGTTGCTTGACAAAAAAATCATTTAACTGTATATTAATAAATGTATTATAACGGCGAGCATCGCTCGTCGAAAAATTGAAAAAAGGGGACACACAATGAAACCCATATTATATATTGTAATACCTTGCTACAACGAGCAGGAAGTTTTGCCAGTTACAGCACCGATGTTTTTGCAAAAAATAAACGATTTATATATAGACGGTAAAATCAGTGAACACAGCCGAATACTTTTTGTAAACGACGGCAGCCGCGATGATACCTGGAAGATTATTACCGAGCTTTCTCAGATTGACGAGCGTTATTGCGGTATATCCTTAAGCCGTAATCGTGGGCACCAAAACGCCTTGCTTGCGGGTCTTATGGAAGCAAAAAACAAATGCGATGTTTCTGTTTCGGTTGACTGCGACGGTCAAGATGATATTGATGCCGTTGATAAAATGGTTGATGAATACCTTTCGGGTAGCGAAATCGTATATGGAGTTCGCTCCGACCGCAAAACCGACACGGGTTTTAAACGCGGCACCGCGCAGTTCTTTTATAAAATAATGCGAGCTATGGGCGCGGATATTGTTTATAACCATGCCGACTATCGCCTTATGTCAAAAAGAGCGCTCGAAAGCCTATCGAATTTTAAAGAGGTCAATCTTTTCTTGCGTGGGCTTGTACCTATGATTGGCTATAAATGTTCTTATGTAGAATATTCCCGCAAGGAGCGTATGGCCGGCAAAAGTAAGTATCCGCTTAAAAAGATGATTTCTTTTGCGATTGACGGTATAACAAGCCTCTCGGTAAAACCGATCCGCCTTATAACAGCGCTTGGGTTTATTGTAGCGGTGTTAAGTATTGTTGGTATTGTTTGGTCGGTAATCACTCGACTGGTCACCGGTCATACGGGCGGTTGGGCATCAACGGTAAGTATTATTTGCTTCCTTGGCGGTGTGCAGCTATTAAGTCTTGGTGTTATCGGCGAATACATAGGTAAAATTTATCTTGAGGTAAAGGCAAGGCCACGATATATAATAGAAAAAAAGACAGATGAGATGAAATAAAGTTTTATAATTAATGTAGGGAACGACCTGTGTGTCGTTCCTTTTTCACATTTATATTGGTTCTGCAATAAACTGTAAAGAGGACGTAAATTTTAAAAAGGAGAAAACGCTATGAACTATATGGAGACTAACTACCGTATGCCACATGATATGGCTGCGGAAAAGCAGGTTCTCGCTATGGCATTTGTAAATTCGCAAAAAATTGCTTCTGTATATGATGTCGATACAGGATTTTCTTGCGGAACAATATATCCTTGTCTTAACAAACCTTTAAGCGTAGGGGGTATGTGGCGATGAACGAAAAAACAATGCTAAAAAGAAAAATCCACGCCTATGATTTTGCAATACACGAAACAGTGCTCTTTCTTGATACACATCCTCGCGATCAGAAGGCATTGCATATGCTGCGCGAATACCGCCGTCGCAGACAAGAAGAGGTTGCAAAATACGAAGCGCGTTTTGGTAAATATATTGTAACACCTCACGACGTACCGGCAGATAATTGCTGGGAATGGGTAGACTGCCCATGGCCGTGGGAAAGGCAGGTGTAACCTATGTGGCAATATGAAAAGAAATTACAGTACCCCGTAAATATTAAAAATCCAAACCCTAAGTATGCAAAAATAATTATAAGTCAGTACGGTGGTCCCGACGGTGAGCTTGGCGCATCTATGCGTTATCTTACACAACGCTACGGCACACCCTATAACGAGGTTAAAGGACTTCTTACCGATATCGGTACCGAAGAACTCGCCCATATGGAAATGGTTTGCGCTATGGTATATCAGCTTACACGCAATCTAACACCCGAGCAAATAAAAGCGGCAGGCTTCGATACCTATTTTGTAGACCATACTGCTTCCGTTTATCCAATAGCGGCATCGGGTCTTCCTTGGCGCGCCGAGTATATTCAGTCAAAAGGCGATATAATCGCCGACCTTCACGAAGATATGGGAGCCGAGCAAAAAGCGCGTGTAACCTATGACAATCTTATCCGTCTAATCGACGACCCCGATATACTTGACCCACTTAAATTCCTCCGCCAGCGTGAGATAGTGCATTATCAACGTTTTGGTGAAGCGCTTGGTATAACAACCGATAAATTAAACAGCAAAAACTTCTACGCTTGCAACCCGAATTTTGATAAAGGTTGCGGAAAGTGACCAACAGGCTTGATTGCAAAAACTTATGTATGATAAGAAATAAAAACAATGGATAAGCACGTTTAGGTGCTTATCCATTGTTTTATCATTAGATTATATGGTTTTATACGATGTTTCTTTTATTATATTTCCACCGTCTCACCGACACGCATAAGGTTGTATTTAATGGTGGGGTAATTTTGGTCCAGCTCGTCAATAAATATCTGGGGGTTTCCAAAATGCCCTGCAAAGCACCAGAAATGACAAGGAATAGTAAGTTTTGCTTTTACAATCCCCGCCGCCTTTGCGCCCTCGTGTTCGTTCAAGTTACCAAAAGCACCGTTTATTGGCATAATAAATAGGTCAACACCGAAAACCAAGGGGTTGGTAAAATAGTCCTCTCTATAACAGGTGTCGCCCGCAACGTATATGCGTTTACCGTCCGCTTCAATCAAAAGTCCTATTGCGTCGGGTGCCTCGTCACCGTGGTCACAAGGCAGGGCGGTTATTTTAATATTCTCGTTTTCATAAATCTCAAAAGGCTTTATGTATGTGATACGATTAGCATCGAGATTAAATTCTTTTTGATACTTTTGACAGTCGGTAGCGCACAAAAGCATTGTTTTTGGGTTTTGCATAATAACCGGTACGCTATCTAGGTCAAAATGGTCCTCATGCTCGTGAGTTGCAATCAGCAAATCAAGATTGAGTTCGCTTGGATTGTAAATAAACGGTATAAGGCGTTTAAGTCCATAAAGACGGTTGCAACAATCGGATAGATAAAGGTCAATACCCACGCGGTAGCCGTTTTTTGTTTCGATAATAAATCCTGCCTGCCCTGTAAAAGTAAGGCTTAGTGTTTTTTTCATACCATACCACCTTTATTGAGCACACACAACTGCAAACATAACAAGGTCCTCGTCACCGTTGTTGATGATAGCGTGTGACTGCCCTTTTTTGCAGTAATGACAATCACCGGCAGTTAGATACTCTTCATTTCCTTCGTGGATAGCCTTACAGCTACCCGACAAAATAAAAATTATTTCTGACGACGTATCGTGAAGATGATAGCCTGTCGATACATCCGGAGCATACACGCTTTTTACAATGCGGTTTAGCTCGTCTGCGTGAATCTTTGCAACAATGTCACCATTACCGCCCTGAAAGTTTTGCAAAATTTTTGTGTCTAAATTTTCAAATTTAATCATTTTAATCTTCCCACGGATGAAGCACTACTTTAATAACTGACTGTTTTCCGTTTTCAACGGTGTCCACCGCTTCTTTAAACTGTGAAAGCGGAAAAGTTTGACTTACCATTTCCTTTAGCGATATTTTACCGTCTGACACAAGTTCAATGAGTGTGTCCCACGCTTTTTCATTGCCGGTATAACCCACGACAGTGATTTGTCTTAAAATACAGTCAACAACAGGAAGCTCTACCTTGGCATCGTTTGACGGAATTCCGTAAAGCATAACTTTGCCACCGTTTTTTACATTTTTAAAACAACTGTCAATAGTTGCAGGCGCACCTGCTGCATCAATCGCAAGATCAACGCCTTTGCCGTCTGTCAATTTCATTACAGTGTTGTAAAGGTCCTCATAGCGAAGGTCAATTGCAGTGCCGCCGAATTTTCTTACAAGTTGTGCCTTTTCGTCGTTACGCACGGCGCAGAGTACCGTTTTTGCACCGAGCGCCAATGCCGATTGAATAAACGAAAGTCCTGCAACGCCTGCACCTATAACAAGCACAGTATCACCGTGTTTTACACCCGAGTTAACTACTGCACCAAATGGACAAGCAACCGCCTCCATAATTGCGCCTTCGTCATACGAGATATTATCTTTTAAAAAGCGTACACAACCCTCGGGCACAATAACATACTGCGCATCGCCGCCCGCATAGGGGGGATATCCGATTTCGCCTGCACTGCAAAGGTGCTTTTGACCGCTTTTACAAAACTCACACTCACCGCAACCTACGTAGGTTTCAACTACAACGCGTTTTCCTACGTTGTCTTTGTTACAACCTTCTCCCACCTCGACAATGTCACCGCAAATTTCGTGACCAAGAACGTGAGGCGGATCGCATACGGGAAATTTACCTGAGATGATATGTACCTCGGTTGCGCAAAGTCCCACTGCTTGAACTTTAATTTTAACCCAACCGGGCTTTACCTGTGGTTCGGGGATGTCACAATAATCAAGGTCGTAAAGACCTCTCCAAACTACTGCTTTCATTTAGAATCCCTCCTTAAGCATTGCCTTGATATTTTCAAAGACCGCTTCTTCGGCAGGTGTTTTACCCTCGCAGGTTTCAAGTCCCTTTGCCTTTGCCAGTAATTTATAACCTATTGGGAAGGTTAGCGAGTCGCACTGGCGGATAATGGGTAAAATGCTCTGATTAATTTTCATGGCGGTATCAATATCGCGATTATCGAACGCGTTGTAAATTGCGCGGATTTGTGCAGGCATTGTTGCTGCAAGTGCCGTCATCGAGCCAAAGCAACCTGCGCAGAGTGCGGGGAAAAGGCAATCGTCAGTACCTGTGTACACCGCAAAATCGGGACGTCTTTGTGAAACAATTTCGCAAAGGTGTGCAATACGCTTCATAACGGCAGACGAGTCTTTCATACCTACAAAGTTAGGAATATCAAGAAGCTTTTCAAAAGTTGAAATGTCAATACCCGTTGTGAAAAACGGCACGTGATATCCAATAACGGCAAAGTCACCCGCACCATCACAAACGGTTTTGAAAAAGTCGTAGACCGCGTCCTGTGATAACGGATAGTAGTAAGGCGGACAAACAAGACAAGCATCATAACCCATCTTTTTGACGGCGGAAATTGTTTTTAAAACTCTTGTTGCAGAGGTGTCACAAGCACTTGCAATAAGTTTTTTTCTGCCACGGTTTATCTCGGCTACAGCAGAGAAAATCGCAAGTCTTTCGTCAAGGTCCATCTTTACATAGTCACCCGTAGAGGCTACCGGTAAAATTGCGTCAGCCTCTGAGTTGCAAATTTCTTCTGTTTGTTTTTTTATCTCATCAATAATAGCGTTTTCGTTACTGTCAAAGGGTGTGACAGTAACCGCTACCATACGAAAATCTTTTGTCAGTTTCATTAATCTACCACAAACCTTTCTACTGCATCCTGATTGAGTGTAATGCCAATACCGGGTGTTTGAGGAATATGAACAAAGCCTTCAGGATCAATACTGAACAGGGGTGATGTGAGAGTTTTACGAAGGATTGTATCCTGCTCACAAAATTCCTGATACCATACGTTAGGAAGAGTTGCGATATACTGAAGAGTTGCTGACATAAGGATGTTGGTCTTGAATGCATGAGGAATGATAATTGTGTTATATTCTTCTGCAAGGTCAATGAGCTTGCGCGCAACGGTAAGACCGCCGCAACGGCTAAGGTCGGGCTGAACAATGTCTACACAGCCGCGGCTGAGAAGTTCGCGGAACTCGTGGATTGTACCAATTTCTTCACCGCCTGAGATATGACAGGTGGTTGCCTTATTGATGCGTGAATAACCGTCAAGGTTGTCGGGATGGAATGGCTCTTCAATCCAGAACACGTTTTCCTCTTCAAATGCCTTTGCGGTATTGATAGCACCCTTTACGTCAGTCCAACGCATAGCAATATCAATCATAAGGTGAGCATCGTCACCGATTGCCTTACGAGCCGCTTTAACAAGTTTTATATCTTTTTCAAAGCTCTGACCGAGACCGCCCCAACCGAACTTGAAGCCCTTATAGCCTTTGCCCTGATGACTCTCAACAAGGCGGAATACCTCGTCCTCTGTTTCAGGCATTAAAACACTGCAGTATGCCTGAATTTTGTCGCGGTAGCTACCACCAAGTGCCTTTGCAGTAGGAACGTTGTAGTATTTACCGATAATATCCCAAAGCGCGATGTCAATACCGCTCATTGCGTGGATGACGGCGCTGCGACGACCATAGTAGATACTTTTATCGTACATTTTACGCCATAATCTCTCAACATCGAGTGGGTCCTCTCCAATAAGAATTTCTTTAAGACCCATACAAGCCATATGTGATGCAGGTGTATCTATAATTGTTTTTACAACATAGGGTGCCGAGTCAACCTCACCAACACCACAGATACCTGCGTCGGTTTCGACTACGATAACAACAGTATCCTGACTGCCGTCACCAATCATTTCAATTTTATTCTGTCTTAAAATCATTGTGCGTACGTCTGTAATTTTCATTTTGTTTCTCCTATACTATTTTTATTTAATGCGTTTTCATAATATTATCCATTCGCATTTTCAAACACAAAGTATAATTTGCGTCACAGTTGACGTTTTTAAATTTCATACTTTTACTCCTTATTATATAATAGGAAAACTAATTTGTAAAGACTTTTTATAAATTGGTTTTCCTTGCAACTGTTGATGGTTTTTGATATAATAATAAAAAACAACCGAGGTGATAACAATGCCAACAGCAAAAAATCTGACGTATTTACGCGCTCGTAATCAAGGTGCTGTTTTACAGACTTTATTACAAGGAAATAGCATTACAAAGCAAGAACTATCACATCGGTTAAACCTTACACCTATGAGTATTTCGTACATTGCAGGTGACTTGCTTGAAAAAGGTATTTTATTTGAAAATCGGTCTGCCCCTATAAAAAAAGACACCCCCGGTCGCAGAGGTGTTGCGCTGTCAATTGCCAAAGAACGCTTGCTCGCGGTTGGTGTATCGGTTTCAAGACGTCATCTTCGGGTGTCGCTTGTGGATCTTTGCGGTAATACGCTGAAATGTTTTTCGCATCAGCACGACGGAGAGGTCACAAAAGATAGTCTGACAAGTCAGATAATAAACGATATCAAAGAGCTTTTGCCACTTGCACCAAAAGAACATATCCTCGGTATCGGTGTCAGTTGTATAGGGCTTGTGGACATACAGAAAAAAACAGTTATATCAACGACCGATTTTTACGGCATAAACAACTGGGATATCGGTGAAGTCTTGCAAAAAGAATTTGATATGCCTTGCTTTGTAGCGGAGGATATGAAAGCGGCGGGACTTACCGAGCATTATTACGGAACTGCAAAAGAACTGCGTGATTTTGTATATCTTGGTATCACTTACGGTGTCGGTGCGGGCGTGATTGCAGACGGAAAACTACTCGAGGGCAATCGCGGTTTTTGCGGTGAGGTGGGACATACCACATTGCACCACGACGGCATAGAATGTGTATGCGGCAATCGTGGGTGTGCTGAAAAATATCTGAGTGTCAGTGCGATAACCGAAAGGTTTGGACTATCGGATTGGCAACAGTTTGTACATTGTTGTAAAAATAAACACGAAAGCCGTGTGGTTGAAACTGTAGAAAGAGAACTCTCCACACTTATTATAAATATAGTAAATAACTATGACTGTGAGGCTGTGATAATAGGACACGAAGGTGCGTTGCTTCCAAAAACATTTTTTGACAGTGTAAACAATCAGGTAAACAACCGTATCCTTGCGCGCTCCGTTAAAAGCGTAAGTATAATACCATCCTCATTATCCGAAAAAATCCATCAGCTTAACGGCGCATCAATTGTATTTTTTCAGCTTTTCGCAGGGTTCTTCAAATTATAAGTTAAGTGTTGCGCTTAACGGCCGATAGACTAAACTAAAAAACTTCTACGATTGCAATACTAATTTTGATAAAAGTGTGGTAGGCGGTAAAAAACAAGTGGGCACGTTTTAACAATAAAAGCTGTGTAGATATTTTTCTACACAGCTTTTTGTATATTGCTCAAGGGGATAATTATCCCAATATGGCTCGTCTTATAATAGCGTATAAAAGCAAAGCTGAAATTAAAAAAATCAGAAATGGTTCAGAAGAATTGAAACCTTCAAGTTTACCAACCATAGTAGCTAATCCTCCTATACATCCAATAACTATGTTTATCACATTCATATATAAAGAAGATGAATAACCAAAGTCTTCACCACCTTTTTCGTAATATTGTTCAACTTTTCTTTTGTATATATCACGAAAGCCGTCATGCCAATTGCCATCATATCCTAACCAACTGTCGCCATTAACTTTAATAAAGCCAAGTTCTTTGTCAAATTGTTTTTCTTTCTTGAAATTTATTATTACAAATAATAAATGTGTGCAAAAAGAAAAAGCCCCTAAAAAAATATAAACAATATTCGTATCTATTTTTTCTTTTAGTTCAAGCATAATATATATGCTTGCAATTATTGAAATAAAGATGGCAATAGTGCTATACAACCTATATTGTTTTTTGATGCTCATAAAAACCCCACCTAAAATAATGTAAGAATAAATAAAAGTAAAAATATAATACCAATCATATTGTGTTTAATGAAATATGCATTCTTTGCTTAATATTATAAACTTGGAAGATTGCTCTGTCAAGAAATATATATAGAATGATTTTCTGGTTTATTGAAACTATGTGTTTTAAAGGCGGTTAAATTATGTAAAAATGAAGATCTTAATGTGGTGTTTTATAATAAAATTGTGTATATATTGTAGTATAAACCCCAATATATAGTGGTAAAAAAACACGATAAAAAAAGATTAAAAATTTTTTAAAAAAAATGAAAAAAAGTGTTGACAAAGTGAAACAGTTGTGGTAATATAATCGGGCACCTTTGAGAGAGGGTGCGCTTGGAGTGCCTGATGTGGCACGGAACGAACCTTGAAAATTAAACAACGACAAGATAATA
>JAFSBZ010000005.1 GCA_017437005.1 Clostridia bacterium
TGTGCTCCGGAATAACCTTGCTCTTGTTCTAAAGGCGTGATTTTCTCAACATACCGTCCCTCGAGCTTTCCCACAACGCTAATTATATCATGGTTTCATTTTGTTGTGTGTGATGGTATATCATGCGGTGTTCTGTTGTGTTGGTAAATAATTAAAATAAAAAAACGGTGAACAGGTTAATTATCTGTTCACCGTTTTTATCAATTTAATACATTTTTTGTATAAAGCTCGTCAACTTCTTTTAAAATTTCGGCTTGGTTTGGTTTTAGTCTTACAAAGTTGTTAGCTACTTCAATAAGACGTGGATTTACATTGGTACGGGTGCGTGCGAATTCTTCGGCAAGCCTAAGCTTTTCTTCAAGAGGTGCGGTGTAGTTTTTTACAATCATAAGCTCACCGCCGTAAATCTCTATCTTTTCGCCAACCTTTTTGTGCCATTCCTGTAAATACTCGGGCGGGGTTAATTTTTCCTCTCCAAAATCAAGGCCCTGCTCGGCTAAAAAGAATTTTCCCATTGTAAAGTAACCGTGCGCGTTGGGATGAATGCGGTCAGCGCTATAAAGAATATCGGTTTGCATTTCGCGAGCAAAGAAATCAAAGTAATCGCAAAGCGGTAGGTTTTTTTCTTTTGCTATTTTGCGTACCTCTTCAGCATAAGCCAAAATTAGAGCAAAACAACCTCTAAACGCGGGCTCGGTACTCTCGTGATATTCATCATATGGGGGAGGTGTACAAAGAGTAACCTTTATTCCACGCTCAATTAAAATATCACATAGCTCGCGCACGCTTTTTTTGTAGCGTTCAAAACAAGCTACAAGGCGGTTATAACGTTCAGGCGAACGTGGGTTTGTAAGGTCCCATCTACCACAGTCATTAATGCCAAAGCCTATTACCGCGTGGGTGGGATTATGTATAAATACGTCGTCTTCTAAATACTGGAACGCATCATAGGCTGTACCGCCACCTACGCCACAGTTAATTACTTTAATCTTTGTATCGGGCAGGTTGCGCTTATAACAGTCAACGGTCATCCATTGTACAGTGTTTTGCGCGGTGAGGCTATCGCCTATAAAACAAACACGCGCGCCGTTTGGAAATTTTTCTAACATTTTAAATACCCCTTTGATTTTGCTGTTATTTAGCAGTTCTGGTTCTGCTTATAAGCTTACCTACAACCAAGTAACGTTCATTATCGTTAGAGGTACAGGTGCTTAGTGTAATGATATTATCGCTGGTTGTAAGGGTTGCGCCCTCTAAAACCTGTTTTGTAAATGAGGTTGGATTAACACACTCATCAAAAAATTCCTGACACTCATTTTCAATATTAAAGTTAAATGAATTTAATATGTGGCGATTGTCATAAACAAATGCAGAAATAATCTCGTATTCTAAAATGTAATCTGGGGTGTAGATAAAAATTTGACGATGTTGGTCAAAAAAATCTTTGTTTTTGAATTTTTTTAGCTGACCAAACATTGTGCCGTTAAGCATATTGTGGCCATAGATTAGCGTATTTGGATCGGTGAAATCGCTATAATTAAGCTTTTGAATGTAGATGGAGCCCGCTTTTTTAACAGTACCGTTAATATCGTGATCAAGATAATAGTTATCATCTGCTTCGATTGAGCTTTGTAAAATTGGGTAGTCGATAACGTCAATACCCGGTATTTTAATCCAAGCGCAAACATCGGGATTTACCGCCTTAATTTCATCAAAATTTATAGGGTTTTGGGGTAAAGTTATAGATGAAGTAGAAGATGTAGAGCTTATAGGATTTTTATAATCACCAAAATCTTCTTTTCCGCCAAAAAATTTAATACATAGCATAATTATTGATACAATCAATAAAGCAGCGGCAATGGCAATAAGAACATAATACACAATTTTTGAATTGCGGTTTTTATTGTTCTCGGGGGTGTTAGTGTTTGTTGAATTAATCTCTGACATAATTTCACCTTATCCGTTGTATTTGTTAATTGCTTTAATTTCAGTCTTGCCGCCCATATATGGCTGTAATGCGGCAGGAATTTTAACCGTGTAGTACTCACCGTCAAAGGTAAGGTTGTTTTCAAGAAAAGCAATAAGCATACGTGGGGGAGCAACAACTGTGTTGTTAAGTGTGTGAGCAAGATACTTTTTGCCGTCTTCACCCTTTACGCGTATACCAAGTCTACGTGCCTGAGCATCGCCAAGATTTGAACAAGAGCAAACCTCAAAATACTTTTGTTGCTTAGGGCTCCATGCCTCAACGTCATAAGACTTAACCTTTAGGTCGGCCAAGTCGCCTGTGCAACATTCGAGTGTACGCACAGGAATATCAAGGCTACGGAACAGCTCAACCGAATAGCTCCACATTTTGTTAAACCATTCCATACTGTCTTCGGGCTTGCACACAACTATCATTTCTTGCTTTTCAAACTGATGTATACGGTAAATACCGCGCTCTTCGATACCGTGGGCACCCTTCTCTTTACGGAAGCAGGGTGAATAACTGGTAAGTGTAAGTGGTAGCTTTTCTTCTGGGGTGATAGTGTCAATAAATTTACCTATCATAGAGTGCTCTGACGTACCAATAAGATAAAGGTCTTCACCCTCTATTTTGTACATCATTGCATCCATTTCTTCAAAGCTCATAACACCTGATACCACGTGACTGCGAATCATAAACGGCGGAATACAATATGTAAAGCCCTTATCTATCATAAAGTCACGCGCATAAGCGGTAACTGCCGAATGAAGACGGGCAATATCACCCATAAGGTAGTAAAAGCCTTCACCCGCAACGCGACCTGCGGCATCCTTATCAATGCCGTCAAAAAGTGCCATTATGTCGGTGTGGTATGGTATTTCAAAATCAACAACCGTCTTTTCACCGTACTGCTTAACTTCAACATTTTCGCTATCATCACGACCTACGGGAACGCTATCGTCCACTATGTTAGGAATTTTCATAACGATATCGCGAACGCGTACTTCAAGCTCGGCCTCCTTTTCTTCAAGTGCTTTAAGCTCTTCGGCTTGCTGGGTAACGAGCTTTTTGGTTTCTTCAGCCTCTTCGCGTTTACCCTGTGCCATAAGCATACCGATTTGTTTGCTTATTTTGTTGCGGTTGGCACGAAGCTCATTTGCACGGTTGTTTGCATCCTTTTTTTCGTTATAAAGAGCAATTACCTCGTCAACAAGGGGTAATTTGCTGTCCTTGAACTTACGTTTAATATTTTCTTTTACTAGTTCGGGATTTTCACAAATAAATTTAATATCTAACATTTTTATTCCTCCGAGGGATATTTTCGTAACTTATAGTATATCACATATATTTATATATGTCAAAGGGAATAGTAGTAAATTTTATGTTAAGAATATTAATGGTGATAATATGAAAGATAAAAACAAAAAACAAGCAAATGTGCCTACGCAAATACCTGCAAATAATGTGGTAAGCCAGCCTGAAACGGTGTATGAACTGATTAACAAATACGGAACATACGAGATACAACCAACTGCTGATAGTGATAACGATTTTCCAAAAATTGCGCAGGGACTACCTCGTCAAGAAAATCGAAAGGTTGTTGATAAGGATTGGGACGGGTATAAGGCAAAGGAATAAAAAAGACCGCAATATGCGGTCTTTTTTGCGACTTGGTCTATAAGCCGAGTTCTGTCGTGCGCGGTCATCTATCTCGACGTGTAGTCGCCTACACGCTCAAGCCGCTTTTCGTGGCACATCGGGCCAATGTATAGCCACAGTCAGCGTTGCTCCAAATAGGGTTTACAGTACCTATGTGTCTCCACACGGTAGGTGAGCTCTTACCTCGCCTTTCCACCCTTACCGCTTAAAGCGGCGGTATATCTCTGTTGCACTTTCCCTAAGGTCACCCTCGGCAGCCGTTAGCTGTTATTCTGCCCTGTGGGGCTCGGACTTTCCTCACATAAAAATTTATGCGCAACCGCGTAACCAACTCGCAAAGGTATTTTAACACAAAATTTATAAAGTGTCAAAACATTTAAAAACAGAATATTATGTATAAGAAAATTTTTATGTGTTTTGGGTGGGTTATTGTATGGAAAACAAGTTTTTAAAGTATTTTTTGGCGGCAAACTCGGGCGAGGGGTTTGTATCGCACTTTGCCGACAACTATGATTGTTTTGACGATTGGCATGTATACATAATAAAGGGTGGACCCGGCACGGGTAAATCGTCGTTTATGAAATATATCGTTGTAAATGCTGTAGATAATGGTTTACACGTAGAGCTGTGTCCGTGCTCATCTGACCCTGATAGCCTTGACGGAGTGATTATAAAGGATAAAAAGATAATAATTTTAGACGGTACGGCTCCTCACGTAGTAGAACCCAAAATGCCTGGTGTGTGTGAAGAGATTATAAATTTAGGGCAGTTTTGGGATAGTGAAAAACTACGTAAAAGCGCAGAAAAAATAATAAATGTTACAGCAATTAACAAAAAACTGCATAAAACAGCCGCCGCCTATATATCAGCGGCGGGGGAACTTATGTATGATAATTTTAAATTGTCAAAGCAGTTTTTATATTGCAATAAATGCGAAAAATTTGCTTCTAATTTGGCCGCTCAGTTATTTAAGCCCAAGAAAAATCCAACACCAAAAGAATGGATGCGTTTTATAGGTGGCGTCACACCAAAGGGTGTAATTGCTTTTAAAGGCACAGTAGAAGACTTTTATAAAAATATAGTAGTAATAGGCGACAAGTACGGTGCCGCGGTAAATATAATAATGCAAAAGATACGGGAAACAGCGCTACTGCGAGGTTATGAAATAATAACACTTAAAAATCCGTTTTTACCGTCAAAAATAATAGACCACATACTTATTCCCGAGCTCTCGCTTGCCGTTGTGCGAGAGTATGAATATATAAAATGGAACGATGCTTACCGCCGCATACACGCGCGAAGATTTTATGATATAAACATTTTGAGGGAACATAGACCTCGACTTACCTTTAACCGTCGCGTTACGCGTGAGCTTTTGCTGGGCACAATAGAAACGCTTGGCAAAGCAAAAGCTGTACACGATAAATTGGAAAAATATTATATAAATGCTATGGATTTTAACGCGCTAACGCGCTATGCCAAGCAAAAGACTAAGGAAATCTTAAAATAAAAGAAAATCCCGAACAAAACGTTCGGGATTTTTGTATTATAGCAGTTCAATGCCTAATTCTTCGCATTTTTTTATTTCTTCCTCGGGCCAGACTGAAGCGTGAACCTCACCAATATGCGCTTTTTGAAGTATTTGCATACACAGTCTTGACTGACCGATACCGCCACCGATTGTAAGTGGTAATTCGCCGTTTACAAGCGACTTGTGGAACGGCAACTCTAATCGGTCAAGCTTGTTTTCAGCGGTGAGTTGTTTTATAAGTGTTTCTTTATCTACACGAATACCCATACTTGAAAGCTCAAGCGCCGAGTCAAGCACACGGTTATATACAAGCAAATCACCGTTAAGCGCCCAATCGTCATAGTCGGGGGCACGGCCGTCGTGCTTTTCACCGTTTGAAAGGCGGCCGCCTATCTGCATTAAAAATACAGCACCATACTCTTTAGCAATAGCGTTTTCGCGTTCTTTTGCGGTAAGAGTGGGGTATTTATCAAGTAATTCTTGTGATGTTATAAATTTAATCTCACGTGGCAGATAGTTGATAAGCTCGGGGTGTCGGCGCTCAACAAAATCAGCAGTAAGCAGTATTGCCGCATAAATGCGTCTTACGGTATCTTGTAAAAATTCTACCGTGCGGTCACTATCGGTAATTACCTTCTCCCAGTCCCACTGGTCAACGTAGAGCGAGTGTATATTATCACAAATTTCATCGCGACGAATAGCGTTCATATCGGTGTAAAGACCTGTGTGAGTGGCAAAACCGTATTTTGCGAGCGCCATACGCTTCCATTTAGCAAGTGAATGAACAACCTCTACAACCTCGCCTGACTGTAAAATATCAAACGATACAGGGCGCTCGACACCGCTTAAATCGTCATTGAGGCCGCTACCTCTTTTTACAAAAAGCGGAGCAGATACACGGCGAAGGTTAAGCACATCGCAAAGATGCTCTTCAAACTTGTGTCGCAAAGAACGTATAATGCCCTGCGTTTGCAGTACGTCTAATTTAGATTTATACATAAAATCACGTCCAATTAAGAAATGGTACCAACGGTACGTGGGTAAAGAATAACGTCGCGAATGTTTTGAACACCTGTAACGTACATAATAATTCGCTCAAGGCCTAAGCCAAAGCCACTATGCGGAACCGAACCGAATTTACGAAGCGAGATATAGTCGGTGTAATCGTCTATATTCATACCGCGAATATTCATAGCCTCAAGCAACTTGTCAAGGTCGGCCTCACGCTCGCTGCAACCAATAATTTCACCAACGGTTGGAACAAGCAAGTCAGTTGCGGCAACGGTTTTACCGTCGGCGTTTTGCTTCATATAGAAAGACTTAATTTCCTTTGGATAGTTGGTTAAAAATACAGGGCGTTTGCAAATTTCTTCGGCAATATAACGCTCGTGCTCGGTCATAAGGTCGCAGCCCCATTCTACAGGATACTGGAACTGCTGACCGCTTGCCTTAAGTGCTTCAATAGCCTCGGTGTAGGTCATAACAGCAAAGTCGTTTGCTACAACGTTCTCGAGTTTTTCAATAAGTCCTTTTTCAAAATGAGCATTAAAGAATTTAAGCTCTTCGGGGCATTTTTCAAGAACTGTGTTGATTATATGCTTGATAAGATCCTCGGCAATTTCTATAATGTCGGGTAGCTCGGCAAAAGCAACCTCGGGCTCCACGTGCCAGAACTCTGCAACGTGACGGGGAGTGTTGCTCTTTTCAGCACGGAAAGACGGACCAAAGGTGTAAATTTTGCCAAGCGCCATAGCGGCAACCTCACCCTCTAACTGACCCGAAACCGAAAGTGCTGCGCGGCGGCCAAAAAAGTCAGCGGCATCAGCCTCTTCCTCGGTCTTAAAGCCGTGGTCAAAGGGAAGGGTGGTTACCTTAAACATTTCGCCTGCGCCCTCACAGTCACTGCCTGTGATAAGTGGGGTGTGAATATATGTGTAATGTCTGTCTTGGAAAAATTCGTGAATACAAGCCGAGATTACCGAACGCACACGAAGTACTGCGTTAAATGTGTTTGTACGCACGCGAAGCGCGGGAATGGTACGGAGATACTCAAGTGTGTGACGCTTTTTCTGCAGCGGATATTCAGGTGGGCAAACACCAAGCACTGCAATGCTTTCGGCATTAATTTCAACCGAATCCTCGGCCACTACCGATTTAACAACTGTACCCTCTACTTTGAGCGAGGTGCCAAGCTTCATAAATTCGGCAATATCGCTCATAACAGCCTTGTCTATTACAATTTGCAAATGTTTGAGTGTTGTACCGTCATTAAGCTCTAAAAATGCCATATTTTTAGAGTCACGTGAGGTGCGCACCCAACCGCACACGGTAACAGACTTACCGATATAGTCGCCCTTCATAATGTCAATAATGTCAATGTGTTTCATAATTTATCACTCCATAAGTTAATATGCAAAATAAAATAAGCGCTATTCATCCTCTGAAAAATCAGGGACGAATAGCGCATAATACTACTCGCGGTGCCACCCGTATTACCTATGAAAATATAGGTCACTCACAGCTAAAACTGTTATCGGCTTTAACGTGCCGCCAACGGCGCCCCTACTAAGTGGTTAGCTTTTGGGTTTGCAGCTCCGAAGTGTTCTTCGCGGTATGCGTATGGCGGCATTTGCACTGTCTGCCACTCACTAAGCACCGTTTATACCGTTACTTTTCTTCATCAATGCTTTTAAAATATATTAGGATTATATCATTCTAAATAAATTTTGTCAAGAAATTATTAGTCGATAACCTCTATAAGCATATTGTCGGTAATATCTGCTGTTGGGATAAACAACTTGGGTATGTTCATCATAGTGTCAAATTCACCTGACATTTCTTTGCCGTTTACTATAAACTTGCGGTTACCTACACCATTGTTTTGGTATTTAACGGTTATTGGGTGGCCTTTAACTATAACATCAATTGATGCATCAGTAGTAGGCATATAACTTGCGGTTTGAATAACAAGACCGTCAAGTGTTGGACACACACCAAAGCCAAATTTTACAAGGTTTTTAATAAATACTGTGCCGCTTCCTGTGTACCAATCGGCAAATGACTGACCGTCTATACAAAGCTCTTCATTTCTGAAATAAGAATTAGGCATAGCAAACGGAGATTTTGAGCAGTCTTTGTGTGAAAGTACTGTGCCTAAATCAAACTGACGCCAAGCCTCACGGGGCTCACCCATCAAAAAGAGTGCCGATACGGCAAACATTGTTGCGTGAACGTATGTGCCAGCATTTTCGTAAGTACCTGCCGAAATATTTGCAATACGACCTACGTATTTGTGCATATCAAGTGAGAAGGGCTCGTCAAAGGTCATAATACCGTATTTTGAGTCGAGTGTCTTAAATGCCTGCATTACAAACTTTTTCATAGATGGGTCATTCTTTATCATACCCGAAATTGCCCAAAAAGAGTTTGCGGTGCTACTGTAACGGGCAACGCCGTCAGGGTCACGCCACGAACCGATTTTATAAGAACGGTTATCACCCCAACCGTGCATTACACGATGCTCACCACTATCGTTTGTATCAACAGCATATTTGTTAAGGCCGTTTTTAAGTGTTTCGGCTGCTGCCTTGTACTTCGCAATCTTGTCGTTGTGTTTTCCGACAAATTCTAAAATTTCGCAAATTTCGGTGCAGTTTTGATAAAGCTGAAGTGAACACATTACGCTACAACCTGTACCGTATTCGCGTGATTTATCGGTTGTTTTTCCAAGACCGTCAAGCGCGTCGTTCCAGTCGCCGTATAAAGAATGCAAGCAACCCGTTTGCTCGTCAATATTGCTGCAAAGATAGTCCATAATTTTTATGATATGGTCGAGAACAGTATCAACAATTTCGCTCTTTGCTACAATACAACTATTGTCTTCAGCTGCTATGTAATAACCGCATTTTTCGTCTAATATTGCCCAGTCATTTGTGTAAGCAAGATATGTATGAAGCGTAGTGATAATCCATACGCCTTGGTCAATAAACTTACGTAGGTCAAACATAGGCATATAGTCGTCACTTTCTTGGTTAGAGAATTGACGTGGTGGTCTACCATCTTCAAGAATATGATTAAGCGCATTTATATATTGAGCGCGGCTTTCGCGAGGTTGCCATATAAGTGACGATTCAAGCTGCTGCATAACGTCACGCATACCCATCATAGGTCCAAAGTAGTTTTTGCCAAGAGCACAGAAAGAAATTTGCTTTTGAATATTGCGCACAAACTTGTTAAGAACCTTAGCATTAAAGCCGCCATTATAGTTTTCAAAATGTGTTTGCATTGTTGCAAATTTTGAAAGAGCAAGCTCTTCGTCAGCGGCAAGTACGGTGTCTATTTTTTCTATATCGGGCTTGTGGTTTATAACTGCCTCGGCTTCTTCGGTTGTATGGAAATACTGAAGTTCATATTCGCGGCGAATCGTTTCACCTGCATTTAAAGTGTAATGCGCGCAATCAGCACAAACAGGTACATCGACCGAGTTTGCGGCATCGGCACTGTTACTAAACACACCGCTTTTAAGGGAAGCGGCATTAATCATAAGTCGGCCCACAGGTCCTAAAACTGCGGATTTTTGCGCGGTAAGGTATTCTGTGTCAGGCTCTTTGCTAAACGCTGCGCGTGATACTGTCATACTGTCGCCATAAGAACGAAGTAAATAATTGCCGTTGTCATAACGCTTTGCAAAGCGGTTCATTATATCGTAAATGCCGCCGTTGTTACGGTAAAACAGCCACGCATCCATACAAGACATCATATAAATGTTTTGTGGGCGGTCGCTTTTGTTTATAGCCGCAAATGCAAAGTGAATGTGTTTGTCCGTACTTGCGTGAACGCGAACAGCAAAGGTTACGTCGGCTGTATCGGCTATGTAATAAGCGCAACGGAAAGAGTAAACAACATAACGCTTGATATCTACGGCTTCAAACAATTGACGGTGACATTCAAAAAGCGATATTGGGTAGTATTCGCCGTTGGGTTGTAAAAGACCACCCATAAACGCTATAGATGCATCTTCAAAGTTGTTAAGCTCACGGAATATGGTAAAGGTTGAATCGTAAGCGTCAATATGACCGCTGCTGCGTGCCCATACAACAAGTCCGTTTGCATCGTATGCAAAGCGGGATACGCCATAATCACGTTCACAACACAAAATTTGATTTTCATTAAGATAAAATGTATTCTGAGGCATACTGTTGTCAGGAGTAGCCTTAAAATTATTTATCTGTTCCATAAGATTTTTAAGTTGGTTTTCAAAGCTCATATTTTCAATCCTTTCGGACAATTTTTTTATAACCACACTCTAACACAAAAAAGCCTTATTTTCAAGAAAAAATATAGTTTACAAACAAAAAATTAAATATTATAATATAAATTAACAAGCAAAGGAGGTTGCGCTTATGCTGTTAGCAGAAAATAGGGTGCCTTTTGGCGCAATATATGTACCCGAATCGGACTTTGACAACTATAATTCACAGGTTTGGTTTATTTCCGGACAGCTACGGTATTATCTTGCTCGCATTACTACAGCACCGTTTGAAATTAAAGTTTGCCAAGACAAGCACGCAAACGGCATATACATTGCGAGTGATGATACATATGCCGATGACGAATTTTCAATTAACACTTTAAACGGAAGCCTTTATATAAAAGGTGGTAAGCGGGGCGTTATTTACGGCGGATATGAACTGCTTGAAATAATCGGATGCCGTTTTTTTACCCCCGACTGTGAAAAAATACCAACCCTTACAACTCTTGCAATTACAGAAATAAACAAACGCGAAAAACCAGCTTTTGAATTTCGCGATATGGACTATGGTACCATTATGCGTTATAGCAAGTTTGCAACGCAATGTCGTATAAACGGTAGATGGAATGGCATACCCGAAATGCTTGGAGGCAGTATAGGATATGCCCTTGGCGCACACAGCTTTGCGCGACTTGTACCGCATCACGAATACCGCGATACCCATCCCGAGTATTTTTCTTTTTATAATGGTCGTCGTCAAAACATTGAAAACGATCATTGGCAGCTTTGCCTTACCAATCCCGATATAGTTGATATAATTGTAGATAATGCGCGAAAAATTCTAAAGGAAAATCCAAACAAAAAAATACTATCTATCTCGCAAAATGATAATCCATATAACTGTCAGTGTGAAAAATGCTTAAAGTCCGATGCCGAGGAGGGCTCGCCCGTAGGCACACTTATTAAGCTCGTAAATAAAGTTGCTGAAATTTTGGAGCCGGAGTTTCCCGATGTTACCTTTGACATACTCGCATACCACTACACAAGACCTGCTTCAAAAAAGACACAAACCAGACATAACGTTTGTGTACGCTTGTGCGCAAGCACTACCTGTTTTGCTCATCCTTATGATAAATGTGATGACCGTACGCGCGCGGTTAAGCATCCAAACGGTAAAACAAGTGTGTTTATTGACGACCTAATTGAATGGAGCAAGGTTTGTAATCGCCTTTATGTGTGGGATTACACATCGAATTTTCCGCTTTACCCGTTGCCTTTTGCTAACTGGCGCGTGTTACAGCCTAATTTGCAAACAATGTCAAAATACAATGTTAAAGGCGTTTTTGAAGAGGCTAATTGCGCGGCGAACGGCGGTGTTGATTTTAACGATATGCGCGTATATCTTCTCTCAAAGCTTATGTGGAATCCTAATTGTGATGTTGATGCTCACCGTAAAGAATTTATGGAGTATTTTTACGGCGAGGCAGCACCGTATCTTGACCAATATCTTAATATGATATGTGATTTTGTAGAAAAAGAAAATTATCATCTTTATATTCAAGATATACAGCGCCCCGATTATTTAACCGACGAGCTTTTAGGGCAGTACAATTTGTTATTTGATAAAGCCGAAATGGCAGTATCGGGTGACGGTGTGCGACTTTCACGCGTCCAAAAGGCAAGATTGTCTATAAGATTTGTCGATATATTCTGGAATGAAATTTTAAATGGCAATTATAATGCGGAAAAAATCAATCAATTTTTTACCGATCTTCGCGCTCATAATATTTCCCGACTTGACGAATGGTCAAATATTGAGCGAACCTATCGCGCGTGGATGGACGGCAAGGCTCGGGGCGTGTATTATACAAGTCCTTTTAGGTATGATGCTGAGAGTATACTATAAATAGTACTTGACTTAAATGCTTTGGTTTGTTATAATACGTACTGTTAAACAAATTCTTTTTTTGGGAGGGTTATTGTCTAAATGGACAGTAGCGACAGTAGCGACGATAACGGCGATACTAATAATATGAAATACATATGTAATGGCGTACCTATGCTTGACTTCAGGCAGAGGTATGCCTTTTTGTGTCTAAAAAGGGATTTGAATTGATTAAAAGCGTAGATAAGCTTACATATTTATTTTAAGGAGATTTTTAGAAAAATTATGACTACGTACATTATAATAATGTTAATATGCCTTGTGTTTTCGGCATATTTTTCAGCTACAGAAACAGCGTTTTCGTGCGCTAACAAAACACGACTGCGCGCCTTGGCAGAAAAGGGTAATAAAAAGGCAGAGCTTGCTGTAAATCTTGCCGAAAAATATGATCGGTTGATATCTACTATACTTATAGGTAACAATATAGTAAATATTCTTTTAGCTTCTGTTGGAACGTTGGTTTTTGTAGAAGAGCTTAAATTGCCAAGCGGCGCGGCTATTTCTACAGCGGTTATTACGGTTGCGGTACTCATTTTTGGTGAAATTACACCCAAAAGCATTGCTAACGATTTTCCCGAAAAATTTGCAATGTTTTCGGCACCGCTTATTCGTACGTTTATATGGTTGCTTTTGCCTCTTAATTTTATTTTTTCGGGTTGGAAAAAGCTGGTAGACCTTATTGTAAGAGTTAAGGATGATGAAGACGATAATATGGCTCAAGAAGAGCTTTTGATGATGGTTGAAGAAGCCGAACAAGAGGGAGATATCGATACCGACGAAGGCGATCTTTTGCGTAATGCAATAGAATTTTCTGATCTTAAGGCAGAAGATATACTTACTCACCGTGTTGATTTAGAAGCTCTACCTGTCGATGCCGCTAAAAAGGAAATTGCGGCAATGTTTACAAGAACAAGGTTTTCTCGTATTCCAATTTACGAAGATAGCATCGATAACATTGTCGGCGTAATCCACCAAAAAGACTTTTATGTTGGCACAGGTGTTACAACCGAAAGCATAAAGGATATAATTTCTCCAGTTTTATTTATACATCAATATGAAAAGATTGATGATTTACTTAAAAAACTTCAAAAAGAAAAGGCGCATATTGCCATTGTTGTTGATGAATACGGCGGTACGCTTGGTATAGTTACCATGGAGGATATTCTTGAACAGCTTGTTGGTGACATTTGGGACGAACACGACGAGGTTGTCGAAGAGTTTAAGGAGCTTGACGAAAACAATTTTGTTATCGATTGCAATATGAACCTTGATGATTTTTGTGAAGAGTTTGATATTAAAACCGAATCAGATAGCGTTTCTGTGGGTGGTTGGGTTGCAGAGCAAATAGGAAATATTCCTGATGTAAACGATAGCTTTACGTTTGAAAATCTCATAATAACCGTTATAGAAACCGATGCTCACCGCGCATCAACCATCAAGGTGGAGAAACAAGAATCTGACGTGGAAGAAAAGGATTAATAATGAAGGATAAAAAGAACGAAAACGATAAAATACAGTTTTCTATACCGCTTAACAGGCGACTTTTAAAATATGCTTTTTTAATAACGCTCATTATTGCTGTTGCATATACTGCGGTTACACAACCTCAAAGAATAACATCTCTTTTAAGTGGATTTGTTAGCCTGCTTTCTCCATTTATAATTGGATTTTGCGCGGCTTATGTTGTGAATTTGTTGCTTCGACCACTTGAACGGTTTTGGTTATGGGTTTGTAAAAAAAGCAAAAAACAAAAATTAATAACAAAAATTAAAAGACCGCTTTGTTTAACAATAAGTTTTTTAATTGTAATAGGTATTCTTTTTGCTATAGTATTTATGGTTATACCTGCATTTAAGGAAACGATAGTTTCGTTTGCCAACAAGGTACCGCAATATGCTAAAACGATTGAAAGTTGGTATTATACGGTAGTAGAGTTTTTGGAGAATTATAACTTTACACTTCCTGAAATTTCACTTGATGTTGCTAAGTTAACACAAATAGCTAAGGAAATAATAAGCGATTATGGTTCTAACGTACTTGATACAACAGTAAATGTCACCGCGTCTATAGTGTCGGCGATTGTAGATATAGTTTTAGGTTTTGTTTTTGCAATTTATTTGCTTGCACAAAAAGAAAAGCTTGGTAACCAGACCGAAAGGGCAACAAAGGCTGTACTTGGACCGCAGCGTGCTGAAAAGCTCGTTGATATTACCTCTCTTACAAACGGTGTGTTTACAAAGTTTGTTACTGGCCAGCTTACCGAAGCGTGTATTATAGGTGTGCTTTGCTTTATAGGTATGCTGATTTTCCGTATGCCATATGCCGCAATAATTTCTGTACTTGTAGGTTTTACAGCATTAGTACCAATATTTGGTGCGTTTATAGGAACGGGCGTAGGAGCGTTTTTAATATTGCTTGAAAGTCCTGCAAAAGCATTTTGGTTTATTGTGTTTATAATAGTACTGCAACAACTTGAAGGCAATTTAATATATCCAAGAGTAGTCGGTAAATCGGTAGGACTTCCGGGTATTTGGGTACTTGCGGCAGTAACCATAGGCGGTGGACTCTTTGGCGTGTTGGGTATGCTATTCAGCGTTCCGATATGCTCGGTTTTATATGTTTTGTTTAAAGAATTTGTAAACAAGAAAAATAACGAATACGTAATTGAAGATAAGCCTAATGAAGTTTAATAGAAATTTAAAAGAACCTGCTAATAGCTACTTGTCATAAGGATGATTAAAACCTCGATGAAATTCATCGAGGTTTTTCATATGCTTATTAGATAGAACCAGCATCGCATTTGTAAGTACCAATGCTTTTGGGTGATAACCAAACCCTTGTACAACAAAAAAGAAAAAACAAGTTATATTCTGTGCTAACGCACAGAGTGTTATTTTCACTTTGTGAAAGTGATATTACTCCCTTTGGTCGTAGTGGTATTTTATTCGCCCAAAAACTGTCCATAGGACAATACCACTCGGCATAAGCCGAATATCACTGCGAAGCAATAGAACTCGCCGCAAGGCGAATAAAACTGCGAGACTTCCTTATGAGAAGTCTCGCAATAGCAGGTTCTTTTAAATTACTCCCAATATTTTCTGTCCAAACTTCTAAATCTTAATGCTGTGCCGATATCGTCCTTTTGAATTTCAACATTGCCTTTAAGGTCGGCAACGGTTCTTGCTACCTTTAAAATTCGGTCATAAGCTCGGGCAGAAAGTCCCATGGCATCAAAACTACGGCTTAAGTATGCGCTCGCCTCGTCTGTCATAACACAATGCTTTCTAAGAAGCGATGGTGTAAGCTGCGCGTTACAGTTAATGCCTGTTCCACGGTAACGCTCATTTTGGATTGCTCGTGCGCGGTTTACACGTTCTCTGATTTGAGCCGAAGTTTCACCCTGCGCTTTATCGGATAGGGCTTTATAATCGACGGGCGGTACTTCAATGTGTAAATCAAGTCGGTCAAGCAATGGTCCTGAAATTTTGTTAAGGTATTTATGTACCGCGTTCATAGAGCATGTACACGGCTTTGACGGATGCCCGTAATACCCACAAGGGCAGGGATTCATCGCGGCAATAAGTATAATGTTGCTTGGGTATGTAACAGTACCCGATGCACGCGTTACTGTTACGGTTCCGTCTTCGAGCGGTTGACGGAGTGCTTCCATAGCGTCACGCTTAAATTCGGGCAATTCGTCTAAAAACAATACGCCGTTATGCGCCATAGAAATTTCACCAGGACGCGGCACGGTGCCTCCACCCGAAAGACCTACCGATGAAATGGTGTGGTGCGGGGAACGGAAGGGACGCGTTGTAACAATAGGGTGATTTTTATCAAGCATACCCGCAACGGAATGTATTTTGGTGGTTTCAATTGACTCATCAAAGGTCATAGGTGGAAGTATTGTCGGAAGTCGCTTTGCAAGCATACTTTTACCTGAACCCGGAGGGCCTATCATAAGCAAATTATGTCCGCCTGCGGCTGCTACCTCAAGCGCTTTTTTTGCCATTACTTGTCCCTTGACTTCGCTAAAATCGAGCATAGAATTTATTATAGAGTCTTGTGCGGGCTGTGGTACGGCAGGTGTTAGATTTGTAAAGCCTATAAGGTGTTCAATAAGCTGCTTTACGTTTTTAATGCCGTAAACATTTATGCCTTCTACCGCGGCACCCTCTACTGCATTTTCAAAGGGTACAAAAATATCGCTTATGCCACTTTGTTTGGCTGTTATAACCATAGCAAGCACACCATTTATGCTGCGCACCTGACCATCGAGCGACACTTCGCCTAAAAATGCGCATTCACGGGTGTCGCACTCCAATTGCTTTGAAGCGTTTAAAATAGAAATAAGTATTGGAAGGTCATAAACAGCACCTTCCTTTTTCTTGTCTGCGGGGGCAAGGTTTACTGTTATTCTGCCTGTTGGGAATTTATATCCGCAGTTTTTTATCGCTGCGCGCACGCGGTCGCGAGATTCTTTGACCGCCGTATCGGGAAGACCTACCACATCAAAGCAGGGCATTCCGCCGGATACGTCTGCTTCAATTTCAAGCATATATGAATTAAGACCAAAAATGCCCACGCTTTTTACCATTGAAAACATAAAATTATTCTCCAATAAGTTTATTTTAAATATATTGTAGCATATTTTATGTTATAATGCAAAAACTTTAATTCTTTTGTAACAAATAAAATAAAATTTAGTGTATAATAATGGTGAAAAGAGGTAATAAATATGAATTTTAGATATAAGCTTATGCAGTTTATGAGTGGGCGCTACGGTGTTGATAAATTATTTTATGTTTTGTTTGGTGTGGCATCGGTGTTGTCTATTGTTAATTGCTTCGTTAGAGAAATATGGTTACAGTTTATAGTATACGCTGTAGTAATATACGCTTTTTATAGAATTTTGTCTCGCAATATTACCGCTCGCCGAAAGGAAAATCAGTTTTTTAATAAGCTAATAATGGGCATTAAGTATAAGCGTAATATTCACCGACAACGTAAGGCAGACTATAGCCATATTTATAAACGATGCCCTGCTTGTCACGTAGTACTCCGACTACCGCGGCGCAAGGGTAAGCATACAACCGTTTGTCCTAAATGCAACAAAGAATTTAAAGTTTATGTCTTTAAAGCATAAAAGTTTTTTGTTGACAATATTTTTTGCATATCTTATAATAATGATTGGTGTAATAGCCAATCATTATTTTTTAGGCGGTGGTTTTATGCCACAAGTAAAATTTACAAAAATGCACGGTATTGGCAATGATTATGTGTATATAAATTGTTTTGAGCAAAAAATAGATAATCCAAACGACCTTGCAATAAAAATGTCACCTCGACGTTTTAGCGTGGGGGCAGACGGAGTAATTTTGATTTGTCCGTCAGATGTGGCTGATGCAAAAATGCGTATGTTTAACCTTGACGGTAGTGAGGGAAAAATGTGCGGCAATGGTATTCGTTGCGTGGGTAAATATGTGTACGATAATTATATCGCTCATAAAAATGTTATTACTATCGAAACGTTAAGCGGCATAAAAACGCTTGAAATCACCGATAAAAACGGTACAGCCGAATCTGTTATGGTTAATATGGGTAAGGCAGAGTTTTTACCCGAAAAAATACCGGCTGTTGCCGATTGCAATAAGATTATTGATACTGCGGTAACGATTGGTGATATTAATTATAACATTACCGCTTTATCTATGGGCAATCCGCACGCGGTTGTTTTTTGTGATGAAATAGATGATTTAAATCTTGAAGAAATAGGCCCATGTTTTGAACATCACGATATGTTTCCTCAGGGGGTCAACACCGAATTTATTCGGGTTATTGACGATAACACATTGCAAATGCGTGTATGGGAACGCGGAAGCGGTGAAACCTTTGCTTGCGGTACGGGTGCCTGCGCGGCTGCTGTGGCTGCTGTGGAAAACGGTTATTGTGACATCGACCAAGAAATCACGGTGCATCTTGTTGGCGGAGATTTATTTATAACATACAAATCTGATGGTACAGTATTTATGCGCGGTGGCGCAACAACTGTATTTGATGGAATTTATCAATATTAATTAAAGGGGTACCAAAATGGCAGAAAAGGATTTTTCAAAACTTCTTTACAGCGCAATTATGACTCTTGAAAATGAAGATGAGTGTAAGCACTTGTTCGAGGATCTTTGCACACCCAAAGAGATTAAGTCTATTGCGCAACGCTTCGCAGTGGCAAAAATGCTTAGTGAAGGCAGCATCTATAACGACATTGTTGATGAAACAGGGGCTTCAACCGCCACCATCAGCCGTGTAAATCGCACTATGAGTCAGGGCAGTAAGACTGTTCTTGAAAGGCTCAAAACGAATAAGTAATACTATGTATAATGATTTTGCTTACTCGTACGATGCATTAATGACCGATGTTGATTACAAAAAGCGGGCGGAGTATTTGCGTTCGCTTTTTGAACAATTTGACCGTATGCCGACGCTTATGCTTGATTTAGCCTGCGGCACGGGAGGGTTTTCTAATCAATTTGCTAAAATGGGCGTTTCGGTAATTGGTGTAGATATATCGTATGATATGTTGGCTGTTGCACGAGAAAAATCCGCCGAACAAGAAAATGATATTTTATATCTTTGTCAGGATGCGACCGAGCTTGATTTGTACGGTACGGTAGACGGCGCTATATGTTGCCTTGACAGCCTTAATCATATAACGGATTACGATGATTTTTGTAAGGCTATAGAACGGGTGTCACTTTTTCTTGAAAAAGACAGGCTGTTTATTTTTGATGTTAATACCGTGTACAAGCATAGTGAGGTTTTGGCAAACAATACTTTTGTTATTGATACTGACAAGGTTTATTGTGTATGGCAAAACGAATATAGCCCAAAAGACAATACGGTAAATATAAATCTTGACTTTTTTACACCCGAGGGCGACGGTTATTTCCGCACGGGCGAAAGCTTTTGTGAACGCGCCTACACCAAGCAGGAAATAGTAAACGCATTACAAAAAGCAGGATTAAAAACCGAGGCGGTATTTGATGATATAAGTCAAAATGCGCCAAGCGAAAAAACTGAACGAATTATATATGTAACACGAAAGGTATAATAAATGGGAAAGCTTATAAGATGTATAACCTCTGACGGTTTGGTTATGGCAACAGCCATAGACAGCACGGATATTGTGGCGCGTGCCGAAAACTTACACAAAACATCAGCGGTGGTAACGGCAGCACTTGGCAGATTGCTTACAGCTACATCCTTAATGGGTAACGCATTAAAGGGTGAAGATAGTAGCATTACCGTTAAAATTGACGGTAACGGACCCAGCGGCGCGGTTATTGCGGTGGCTGACAGCCGTGGCGATGTTCGTGGCTATGCCGTAAATCCTGTAGTCGAAATACCGCTTAAAGAAAACGGAAAACTCGATGTAAGCGGCGCTGTGGGCACTGACGGTACTCTTTATGTTATCAAGGATTTAGGGTTAAAAGAGCCATATAACGGCTTTGTGCCGATTGCCACCGGTGAAATTGCCGAGGATATTGCGGCATATTATGCCATAAGTGAGCAAATACCCACAGTATGTGCTTTGGGCGTACTTGTAAACCCCGATTTAACTGTACGTGTTGCGGGCGGATATATTATTCAGCTTCTTCCTGCGGCATATGGTTATGATGAGGTTATTGATAAGCTTGAAGAAAATATAAAGGTTATGAAACCAATTACCGCGTTACTTGATGAGGGTAAGGATATACTTGAAATCGTAAAAATTGCGCTTAACGGTTTTGAAGTAGAGGTTCTAAGCGAGCAAACTGCCACATATAAATGTAATTGTTCGAGAGAAAGATTTGAAAGCGCACTTAAATCTTTAAATCAAGAAGAGCTTGAAGCAATGGCAAATGAAATGGAAAAAGCCGAAACAGTTTGTCAGTTTTGCGGCAGCGTTTATACCTTTACAAGTGATGAAATAAGGTCATTTTTGAAAAAATAAAAAAATTAAAAATTTTTCAAAAAAATGCTTGACATTATGGTGCTGTTGTGCTATTATAGTGTTCGTCGCCGGTGAGTTGCGATTAACAGAGCCAGCGTTTCGTGGGAGCATAGCTCAGCTGGGAGAGCATCTGCCTTACAAGCAGAGGGTCACAGGTTCGAGCCCTGTTGTTCCCACCACTTGGCCTGGTAGTTCAGTTGGTTAGAACGCTAGCCTGTCACGCTAGAGGTCGTGGGTTCGAGCCCCATCCAGGTCGCCATTTGCCTCTGTAGCTCAGTCGGTAGAGCAGGGGACTGAAAA
>JAFSBZ010000047.1 GCA_017437005.1 Clostridia bacterium
AAAACACAGAAGACTATAAAAAATATGCTATACCTACAGAAAAATTAATAAATGATGTATCTGATGAAATTGATATTTCCGATTATGTGCATGCATTGCGCGATAATGATATTAGGCATATTAAAAATTCGCACGGTGAAGAAACAAATGAAAAATATCCTGTTACGAGTGATGATATAAAACTAATTCCTTGGATAGTTCAAAACTATGATAAGGTTTTTGTTATTAGAAGAGTAAAAGGTAAAACAGGAATTATATATGTAAAAGTTAATGAAGATGGGTTAATATACTTTCTTGAACAAGTTACCACCATATATGGTAATGAGCCATTATTAGTAAATAAACAGATGATAAAAACAGGAATAGAGGATATTCCAAATCTAAAAGGTTTTGTTGACGCTATTAATAAAAAAGAAAGTGAAGCTGAATTTCTCGCTGACTTAAAAAAAGTCCACGAGGTATACGCCCAAAGCGTGTATCAGCCTCACTACAATATTAATATATCCAATCATAAAGAAAATGTCAAGAGAAATAATGCAATAAATAAAAAAATGAGTAGTTCTCAATATCTCGCTGATTTAAATGAAATCCGCAAGGCGTACGTCCAAGACGTTAAAGAGAACTACTCTAGTTTTATTATACCCAATTCTTTCGGAAATGTCAATATTGAAGGTAATAATGGGGCGTCTTTGGATCAATATTCTTTAAGTTCACCATTACAGGAATTTAAAAATAATAATGAGTTTGAACTAAGTGAGCCTGATATAGAAAACATAGAAATATCTGACGAAGTAGAGTTTTTAGTTGGTTTAAATGGATTTAAGTTAAATAAGGTACAAAAGCATATAGTAGATATTTGTAAAAAGTTGAATTCTAACGTTACGGTAGAATTTGTAAATAAGCTTGAAGGTAACGGTAAGTTTATACGAAGTCAAAATAAAATACTTATTCGTTCGGACCTTAGTGCTGCGCATATGTATGTAGAAGTGTTTAAGTATGATTTTATTCATAATGTAAAATACGATATTACCGGTGATAAAATTTCTAAAAATAATATAAACATTGACAAATATGGCTTTGCACAGGATAATATAAGCAGGGCAAATCAACAAGGCGATTTTTTGAATGATTTTTATGCGGCTTTGAATAAAAACGAATGGGCACAATTTTACCATGCATTATCAAAAGAGGGGTATCTTACTAATGCAAAAATTAATACAGTTGCACCAATTATTATCAACGATAAACTTGTAATCGCCGAGAGAAAACACACCTCAAAAAATAAACACGATTATATTGTTAGTGATGTTTTTAAAATTGCTGATTTTAATAACGACAATTACTCTTTAATACTTATAAAAGAATCAATTGAAAGAGGAGAAATACATTATGACGAAAGAACAATTTATCAAACATTATATAGATTTCTTGAAAGAACTTTCTCATCAGAAATATTCGCAAGATATGATGGAGATAGCAAGCAATTTGTTATTGGTGCTACCAAAAGAAGAAATATATCCAACAATGACGATATTTACGGAGATAGCCAAGAAAGGTTTGCCGGAGATGGATTATCATTACGAGATCAGTCAAGTATTCAAGAAAATAATGAATTATTAAACACACGTATACAAATACATAGCAAGTTACTTGATTACTGTTTTAATAATAGTAAGGCGTTTGAGCAGTATGTACGGGCAAAAATTAAGCATCTGAATACTGATATTAATATAGATGTTATGGCACGCGAAAGCGTGCTTAATTTATATACTGAATACAAATATAACCAGCATATAAATGACGAAATCATACCACAAGAAGACCGAGATGCATTTACAATGGATAATGCAAGAGAAGAAATAATAGCAGATTTCTTTGCTTTAGTTTTATTCCAAGGTAAGCAGTACCGCGCGAGAATAATCGAGGCGCTCGAGAGTGCTGACGGGGAAGCACTTATTGGTATAGGTGATGAAATAAGTAGTGAAGCGGCATTACTCGAACTACAACAAAAAGAACCCTCTTTATTTGAGCAGGTTGTGCGGTGGATTAGAGATATTATAGATAAATTACGGGGTATGTCACAGGCGAAGAATGTAGTAAACGACCTTGAGTATATAGAAGGTACGCTTATAAGTGTTTATAACTTGAAAACAGCATTACAAAAATCCAACTATAATTTAGAAGAATATGCCAAGCGACTGATTGATAAATACGGTTCCCAGACCGCGAGTGATAAGATTGTTGAAATGTTGAATGAAATTTTAATTTTAGAAAACGAATCGTTGGAAGAGCAAGAAGATACTCTTCAGGATGTTTATGATCAAAATGGGGATTTTGTAGGTGAATTAACAAGTAAGGAGCGACTGATTAACGAGGTTGCGGTTTGGATCTCAGAGGGTATAGTACCCCCAAGAGATGAATATGCCGAAGAAGTAATATCGTTTATTGTTGAGGATAAATTATATATAAACAACAAGCAACGTAATAAAATCAGGAAAATGTATGGTACACTTACAAATTACTATAATAATGTTGGTATTAAGCTTAGTACACACAAAAATCCGGATGTTGATGAAGATTGGGTTGCCTTGGATGATGCGTGGGAGTATTGGATTGATGCGTATCCGGAACTATTTAATAACATTATCAGTAGTGAGGATATGCCTGCGCGACTTGCTGAGATAATGGAGTATATTAATAGTTTAACTGAGGATGTTGATTATGATGGTATAGCGGCGCAGATAACTGATGATTTATACTCTGAGTTAGGAAATATTGATATCGATGAGGAGAAAAAAGAGTCTAACGCTGCATATCGAGCAAGCTTTGCGGAAATGTATCGTGAAAATATGAAATATTCTGTTGACGATAATGTAGAACCGGACGATGAGTATGATTTCGATTTGGAATCACAGGATGCAAATAAAACGTATACGCAATCTCAATATAATGGATTTGGCTGGGTGATATTCAACGATATTTTGACAATGCAAGAATTTGAAACCATGCTTGCGGAGTATGGAAAATATAAGCAGGATAACGCTATTTATCCAACCACCAAGTTTGATGAAGCTGTGATATATTCAAATACTTTTCCAGGCATTTTGATGTATGTAAAAGGTACAATAAATAATCCTATAATTACTAAAATAGTTAAAATTGATCATAACTCTGCAGAAGAAATTGCTAATGATATACTACTTGCTGAATATGATCAGGATTTATTTGCTCTATCATCAGCCGAAGAGATATACGGTAATGCTGTCAATGTATATAAATCGATCGACGAAGCATCGTATTGGGATTATCAAAGGATGTTAACAAAAAAGAAAAACTCAAAAGCGGACGCTATTATTAAGAAGGCTAAGGAGGCGATAAGTGAAGCGGATAAAGCTGACAATAATGAAAATACATTAGAAATTGATGAGGCACAGGACGATACAAAAGAATACAAAGTATGGTGCTGCTTTGTTAAATGCAATAACCCAGAAAAAATACAAGCTGCTGAGAAAATGGAAGCCCAAGGAAGAAGTAATATTTCAATTTGGGATGAATTAAGGATTATGAGAGGTATATTTGGTGACTGGGTTAAAATGATAGGCGCGGATAAAATGCGTTTTTACGCTAAAGGAAATGCAAGAAAAGCGAAGGTTGCATTAAAAGAGGTATTTATTAATTCAAATGGAAATTTAGAGGGAAAGCTATATAACTTTTTGAAATGGGATGAACTTTTTAAAATATATCCCAAATTTAGGGATATAAGAGTTTTGGTTGTGAATTCTCCGTATGAAAAAGACACTGTAAAATATTCGCCCTCCGGAAAGGTATTAATTATCAATAAAAAATATTGTGACGAATTGGCTAAAAATGATAATCAAACTGTTAGAATTCACCTTGTTCGTGAAATACAAAGGATTATTCAGGTCGATGAAGGAAAGTATGTTGGAAAAAGTTATGAATATTGGCATAATTTAGAACAAAATGGGGAATTGCCGTTTTTTGATAAACTTAACCGTACACTTACTGCCGATGATATGATGAAATATTTTATTGATAATTATGAAGCTGATTTGGCGGCTAGAATGGTAATAATGAGTTCAGTGGTGCATCGTAGAACAAGTGAAACAGTTAAAGCAGTGGATGAACTTTTATTATCAAAACCTAATATTAAACCTGATATAGCGCTGATGTTTGATAACGAAGGAAAATTGGTAACGGTAAGAGAAAACGATTATAAAACCGGAAAAAATGTTTTTAAGAATTTTTCTAATAATGATGTTTATTGGAGATTGCAACGAAAAGATGATACTGACGAAGAAAGTGTGCGAAAAGCAAACTTAAAAGATTTTTATGGTATAAATTACGATGAAGATTTGTTTGATAAGGCCTATAATTTGATGCCCGACTATGGAAACATTGAAGAATATGGCGAAAATTCCTCTGCTATTAAGGATTATCTTGCTGCCGGTAAAAAAAGTCGCCGCGAGCAGCAAGCGCTAAGACTCCGTGATGATATTAGGGGTGGTAATAGTGGTTTTTTGAAAAACAAAGGTCAATTATTATATAGTCAAGATGTTAAAGATTCGGAAAACAAAATTTATCATACGTCAGACATTACAAGTGATTATTTTAAAAGGCTTTTATATAGCAGGAGCGTAGTTCCAATTACAAATAATGATACAATAGGAAGAAATATTGACGTGAATACACAGGCAGCGCTAAAGGATACAATTTTAAAGAATAACAGCGGTGAACCTGTATCCCTTTATTTAATTAATAAACACGGGAAATATATATTCAAGCATCAACAGCTTGGTATTACATTGGGAACATTTGATATGGCTGTTGAGAAATTTGATGCTGAAGAAAAAGATAAGGTGCGTAACAGTAAAATAATTTGCGAAGAATATTATGTAAATATTAAAAGACCGCTTATTTTGCCGTTTGAACCCTATGAGCAATCTGTAGAGGAAATAGGATTCTGGATGACGCAAAAATATCTTATGTCACGCGAAGAATATTTTGATGCTGTTGATAAAAAGCCGCCAATATCAAGTCCTAAATATTATAACTTTGTTTATAAAAAGCTTCGTGAACGATTAAAAGCGTTTGGTTATGATAGTATTATATATGTTAATCAAAAGTACGACCCCGGCAGTCTGGCGGTTGTTGTATTCGATAATGAGCAACTGATTCAGGTTTCGCAAGATGGTATCGTGGCTGGAAATGTTGGAATTAGCGACGCGCGTTATAGTATGAATAAATCACATCAAAGTAGTGCTATAGCTAATACGCGAATAATGCGCGATTTTGTTATGGATGGAATGTACGCAAGGCGAAAATACAGGAAAAAAGCTGATGATAGAATAGCTGCAGGGAATAGCGATTGGTTTGAAAAGGAAGAGTTTGATACGCAAGATACAGCGTACAGTAAGGTTATAAATAATATTATTGAAAAATCAAAGTTGGAATATAATAAATATAGTTCCTCTTTAAACCGTGAATTTGATGAGCTTACTGTAAAACAAATGGAAAATACGGTCTTTAAAACAAGTGATGGAGATTTTATATCGTTTTATGTATGGTCCATAAAAGAAATATCAGATTCGGACGTAGTAAGAAAGGGTATAGAACTAAAAGGCTTTAATGACGCATTTGGTGATTTTATTAACAAAAAGCGAGAGAGTAAGAGTTCGTATAACGGTACATTTAACGAGTATATACTAAATTCTGTGAACCCCTTTGTTGTACGGCAAGATGGGTGGAACACATTGGATATTTTGAATTTATTGTATGCCGATGAAAAAATAACACAAAATTTTTATGAAGAGATAATGAATCATTCGCATCTTCACAATCCTAAATATACAAACCATGCTGCCAAGAAGGTGCGAGCAAAAATAGAAATGTTGGGTTATGACAGCATTGTATTTGTAAAGAAAAACGGTGAATGCGCAGTATTGGCATTGGATGAAAAACAATTGCTTCTGGTGGCAAAAAACGGAATACTTGATGAAGATAACGGTATAAAATATAAGCAAATTTTAGAAGAGAATAAAGTGATTTTTGATGAGTTTAATGTTGAAAGCGTTGTTATGAATAGAGAGGATAGATCGTCTCGTGATGTTGAAAAAATGGAAAATACAGTATTATCTTTACAAGATAACACAAAAAAGATGGTATGGCTTACGGAATATCTTTCATGTACTAATGAACCAGTTTTAGAAGATTCCGAAGATATAAACGTAGGACATAGTGGATTGTTAGAAAGCAGAACAAAAAATATATGGTTGGCAAGAAGTATGATTGATGAGCTTATCGATGATGCAATACATAAAACCGTATCACCGATTGATACGGGTGGCAGAAAAATACCTGATGAAATAAGGCATAAATACAAAGAGACAATTTTTAAGGACAGCGCCGGAAGGCTGCTGTCCTTATTCGTTTGGAATAAATACGGTGAAAACAGATATGCGCATAGTGTCTTTCCGTATAATATGGGTAGCTTGACATTTGCAAGAAGTAATTACATTGCAGAAAAAGAAAAACATCCTAATCTTACTAAGGGTGTGTATGAGGAATATTATGCAAATGTTAAAAATCCGTATTTTATGATGAGCCTGCCAAAGGAAATAAGTGTACGTGTAGTTGCTGACGATATGTATACAAACGGTATATTAAGTAAAAGTGAATATCGTATAATAACCTCACGCGAAGGTGCGGATTGGACAATACGCAATAACAATTCGGCAAAAAAATTGAAGGAAATCCTTAATGAAAAAGGAATAGATGCAATTATTTATCTTGACGGTCACGGCAATTTAGGTGTGATTGTTTTTGATGAAAGCAATTTGCATCCTGTGACGAGAAATGGGCGTTTTGTTAGCAAAAAATATATTGAAAAAAACTACAATAATAATATAATAATATTAGAAAAACAATTTGGTAAAAAAATTGGTAAACACGCTATTGATTTTGGATTTGATGCAAGTTCAGAAATTGATAGAAAAAATTTTTATGAACTTATAGTTGACATTGTGCGTGATTGTGATGAAATAAGAGTTGGCAGTTGGCGTGGTCAAAACCATGAAGTAACTTTTTATATCAAAGGTGACGATGTAGTAATAGTTTCTTCTGAAACAAATCAGTTTATCAGTATATTAAAAGGAGGAATTGATAATGATAGGATTAAGAACTCAAGAAGATAATAATTTTATTACCTTTTTTCAATTAGTTCAAAAAGAAGCTGCAAAAATGGGCTCTGCATTTTTTTTGGATTGCGGCTTAGGAAAAATATTTAAAAATGCGCAAATAGAATGTGAAGATATGTGCGGGTGGTTAATTCCTATGGAACACACTAAGGAATTTGAAAAAATATTTTTAAATAATTCGGAAGATGTCCATAATTTTGATGATTGTTACGTAAGGGTTGATTACAGTATAGAAGACGATACTGTAAAAATATTTATTAATTGAGTAAAAATAGTAAATCATAATTTAAAAATAGATATTAAGAAACAGAAATTAAATAAAAATATTAAAGCGACCGTCTGAGTAAGATGGTCGCTTTGATATTAGAAAGGTGGAATAAATATGGCTTTAAGAAATTTTAATTTTGATGTAAGCATTAATGGTATTATACCCAATATTGTAACCGATGCAGGTACACAAGGTGACCATGGTGTAACACGACTTAATTTTATGCTGACAGAGGAAATTTATCAGGAAATTGTTAATTCTGTAGTAGATGGAAGGGTGGTGTATAGGTTTGATTTATACAATGGCGAAGGTGGAATTTGGCAAAGCGAGGCACTAGCACTCGTGAGTCGAGAGGTAGGTATAACCCTCGAGGAAAAGCATACACGTTTTGGAGGTAAGCTTATTGTTTATTTGATTATAACATCGCTTACATCAAACAATGAGACTGATATAGAATTGTATAATTACCCAATTATGTTGAAACTTAAAAATCGCCCGAATGGTGTTTTTCAAGAAGGCGAAAATTATCAAAGTGTTGTTTCTTTAGCAGAAAACGTTAAGCAACAAGTTTTGCTTGCTGAAGGACTTGCAGAAACCACAAAAGAATATAACGAGCAAGCGCGTGAATTTGCTGCGCTTGTTGAAGAAAAATTAAAAAATGGTGAATTCGATGGCGTTGGAGTAAAGACAGCTGAAATTGTTGATGGAGAGCTTGTTATTACTTATAGCAATGGTAATTCGCAAAATTTGGGTAATATTATCGGTCAAAAAGGTGATAAGGGCGATAAAGGAGATACACCTGAACTTACAAATTATTATACCAAAGACGAGGTTGATAACTTTGACTATGCAGATAAAAAATACGTTGATGCTGCTGTTGACAACGTAAATTCAAATGGCATAGTTGATTTAACTAATTATTATACAAAACCAGAGGTGGATCTTTATCACAACAGAGTAACATTGCAACAGCAAGCTATAATTAAAAATTTTGACAACTATTACAATAAAACCGATGTCGATAATGCCATTGACGAGAAACAGGATGTCCTTGTAAGTGGTACAAATGTTAAAACCATAAATGGTGAGAGTATTCTTGGTAGTGGCGATATGGTAATTGAAGGTATTACGGTAGACCAAACCTATAATGCTAAAAGCGAGAATGCACAATCAGGTGTAGCAGTATTACAAGCAACCAGTACTAAAGCAGATGTAGACTGGATTGAGTTATCAAATCCTTTTACAGTGGAACAGTATCTTTTTGATAATGGAACGTACACAGGTGTAATACGCGGGATCTACAGTACGGGAGATGGTGTTAGAGTGCATTTTTACCCGAATGACCAATTGGGAATGCAGGTATTGGAAGAATGGTATGACTCATCAAAGACACCACCTACTGTTGAAGACTTTTATAATATAGGTATTGAGGTAGGTAAAGCTTATCGATTTGTTATGCAAGACAACTATGTTACATCTATAAAACGTTGTTCTACATTGAGTGATTACTACACCAAAACAGATGTTGATGCAAAACTTGAAGATATTGAAGCTGGTACAGTTGATTTAAGTGATTACTATACCAAAACCGAAGTCGATAATGCTATCGCTCAAATAAGTGGTAGTGAAGGCGGAAGCATAGCAGTAGACCAATCGTTTAGTGCTACAAGCGAAAATGCACAATCGGGTAAGGCAGTAGCAAATGCGCTTAAAGATTACTATACTAAAACTGAAATTGATGAAGCAATACGAACAAAAGCGGATGCTGATGTAACAGCGATAGATATGGCGCATTTTGCGGCTACCGTTGGAATTATGCTCGATGACGGAATATATATTAAACAACTTAACTCAATAACACTTATGACAGATGGTACTATGTATTTATCATTTGGTTCTTTTGGTTTGTATTCAGATACTCTCACGCCGGAAACGGCAGGAGATGCGGGTCTTGAAATTGGTAAACGATATCGTATTGTATTGGCAAGTGAAAAGCTTGTAAGTGTAGAACGATACGCAACGATGTCGGATAAAGCAGACATAACATATGTCGACTCTCTTATCGGTGACATTGAAACTTTGTTAGGGGGTATCTAAATGAGTATAGCAAATGAGATACAACGAATTCAAGGTGCAAAGGCGAATATTAAAGCAGCAATAGAAAATAAAGGTGTGACTGTTGGTGACGGAACAATAGATACCTATGCCGAAAAGATAGGTGAAATATCGAGCGATAGTAGCGGTGGATATGACCAAGGTTACGAGGATGGCAAAAATTCGGTTGTAAGAATAGATAAGTTTGCAACAACCTTTGGTAATTTGTTTTACCAAACAACATATCCGCAAGATACGGAATTTGTGCTTGAATATGGTGAGTATTTTAAAGGTAGTTTACAAACGCTTTGCAGATATTCAAAAGGTATTAAATCTATAAAGATAATTGGCAAATATGGGTTAGCCTTAAATGTAAGTGGTGCATTTGCGAACTGTGCTGATTTGGAAACAGTAGACTTGTCGGAGTGTGATACTTTATTGACTAACATTCAAAATACCTTTAATGGCTCACAAAAACTAAAAACAATAAAGGGCGAGTTAAATTTCCAATCGGGTGCAACCGTTGTAACACCTTTTTCAAATTGTATTGCTTTGGAAGATGTATGTTTTGCCCAAGAGTGCATTGAAAAAAGTATAACGTTTTCAAGTAGCAGTAAGTTAAGTGATTTATCTATTCAAAGCATTATAGACGGACTTGTGGACTTGACTGGCGGTACAGCGCAAACGCTAACATTACACGCTGGCGTTGGTGCAAAACTTACTGATGAACAAAAGGCAACTATCACTACAAAAAATTGGGAATTGGTTTATTAAGGAGGCAATTGAATGAAAAAGGAAACAATTAAGCAAATTATATTAACTGCCGACGAGGGTATGTATCTTACCAACGGCGAAGCATACGGTAAAACGGTTGTATTGCCCGAAGGCGCTGATGTAACAGTATGGTACGAAATAACCGAGCAAGCTTATGATGAAATTGACAAGGCGGTGAGTTAGGTGAGTAGTTTAACCGAGCAAATAATAGCATCAGCAGCGGTGTTGTCCGCTTTAGGTGTGATTATAACCGCCATTGTTACAGCATATAAATTTATACGCAAGTGGGATAAATGGCGTGAAGAAAAGGATGCGCACGATAAAGAGAATTATAAAGCAATACTACGCCTTGTTATTATGACACCCGAAATGCCTTTATCTGAACGCATTGAAGCAGGCGATACATACGTTAATAAGCTGGGTGGAAACGGTGGAGTAAAACAAAAATATAAAGAGCTTCTTGCAAGATTTGCAGAAGAGTATAGAGAGTAGGGGGAGTTTTTTATGAAAAAATTATTTGTTATTCCGGGTCACGGCGCAGGTGATAGCGGCGCCATTGGTAACGGCTTTGAAGAAGCGGAGCGCGTGCGCGCGTTGGCGACTAAAATCAAAGAATACGGCGGCGACAATGTTATACTTAGTGACTTTAATTTAAACTCATACAAGAGCAATATTATAGGAGAAGGCAAGGTGCCGCAGGACTGTATAATTCTTGAATTGCATTTAGATAGTAGCACAAGCCAAACAGCCAAAGGCGGTCATATTATCATACACGGTGACTATAAAGCTGATAAATACGATAATTCGCTTGCGACAATGATATCTACAATGTTTCCGGGTAGAAGTCAAATTATTGTTGGCCGAACCGACCTTGCCAATATTAAACGCGCGGCTCTTAAGGGTTATAATTATAGACTTATGGAATGTTGCTTTATTTCTAATGCGCAGGATATGGCAAAGTTTAACTCTAACCTTGACGAGCTGGCGCAAAAAATATTGCAGTGTGTTGAGATTCCACAGGTTCCTAAAGAGCCAAAATGGATAAAAGACGATATAGGTTGGTGGTACCGTCACGCTGATGGAAGTTACACCACAAACGGTTGGGAACAAATAGGTGAAGAGTGGTTTTATTTTAATGACAAAGGCTATGCCGCAAAGGAAAACAGTTGGCTTAAAGTAAATAACCGCTGGTATTACTTTAACGAAAGAAATGCTGCCGTAACAGGTTATCATAGTATAAACAATAAGTTATATTATTTTGTTGAAAAGTCTGGCAACGGTTTAGACAAATGCCAGCTTTTAATGACCGATAATGACGGTGCGATATTACCGACTATTTAAAAAATAAAGGAAGGACGATATTATGAAAAACAAGATTTTAAATTGGCTAAAGAACGTAGGCATTAGGGCTGCAAAAACTATGGCCGAAACAGCGCTTGCAGTAATAGGTACCAATACAATTGGTATTACCGAAGTTGATTGGTTAGGGCTACTTAGCGCATGCGCGCTCTCGGGTGTGGTGACAATATTGTTTAATATTAAGAGCTTGCCGGAAAATTAAAAAATATATAACTGTCATAAAATGCCCCGTGATAACATAAATTGTTATGGGGTGTTTTTATGGTGATTAAATTTAATATAAAAAGATTTTTAATAAGCATTGCCATTCCGTTAAGTGTTGGTGGACTGTCGGCTTTATTAACTAAAGATAATATGAATTTTTATTCTAAAATAGTAACACCAACATTTGTGCCACCGGGATGGCTTTTTCCTGTTGTATGGACAATATTATACTTATTGATGGGGGTATCACTGTATTTGGTATGGAGTAGCGAAGCAGGCATATATGAGAAAAGAAGGGCATTGGTGATATTTGCGTTGCAACTTCTTTTGAATTTTATTTGGTCACCGATATTCTTTAATATGCAATGGTTTTTGATGGCATTTATAGTTCTTGTGCTTTTATGGCTTTTTACATTTGGTATGATACTTTCATTTTATAATATATCGAAAATAGCCGGTATTTTACAAATACCGTATCTTTTATGGCTTACGTTTGCGGGATATTTGAATTTAGCAATATATATATTAAACTAAAAAAATCCGAGGTAATTCCTGCTTTGAATTACCTCGGATTTAATATGTAATAATTATTCGTCAAGCTTTGATGTGCAGTGTGCACAGCGTACGGCCTCAATAGCGATTTCACTTTTGCAGAAAGGACAAATCTTTGTTGTGGGCTCTGTTGTTGCTTCTTCGGTTTTCTTTTTACCTATAGACATAAGGGTATTAATACCTTTAATAAGAAGGAACAAGACAAAAGCAATAATTATAAAGTTTATTATTGCTGAAATAAATGCTGAAAGATAACCCAAAAGAACCTCTTTTGTGTAATAATCAGCCGTGTGTGTATGGGTAACGAAATCAAGAATGGGCTGGATAAAATTATCCTTAAGAGCGGTGACTATAGCTGTAAAAGCGCTACCTATAATCATACCGACAGCCAAATCCATTACGTTGCCGCGAAGAGCAAAGGTTTTAAACTCGTTTAAAAATTTTTTCATAGAAACACCTCATATAATGTAAAATATTAGCATTTATATTATAACACAAATATAAATATAAACAAGTGTTATTTTTGCAAAAGATGTAAAAATGTCAGTGAATGATAAAAAATGGAACAACGACGAAAGAAATGATTTTAAAAACGACTCTCAAGTTAAAAATCATTATATTTATGATAAAAATTTTTTTAAATGATTTTTGGAAAAATATAGTAAAATTTTATCGCAATCTCAAAAAACGAAAGGAAAAAACAAAATGAACACAAAATTAAAGGTTATTATAGCCGATAATTCTGTAGATTTTGGGCAAAATTGCGCTAAAATTTTGCAAAGCTACGGAATGGATGTAATGCTATGTGAAAAGGACGGCAGAAAACTAATTGAGGCGACTCAAAAACAAAAGGCAGACGTAATTATTGCGGATGTTTTTATGCCTAATATGGATATTTTGGGTGTGCTTAATTTGCTTAAGGACATAGATTTAAAAGAAAAACCGCTCGTTATGGCAATGTCTAATGTTGACAATCAAAGACTTGAAAAAGAAACCTTAGATTCAGGCGCGGCATATTACTTTTTAAAACCTATCGATATTAACACAATGGCACAGCGTATAATAAGGCTGTCGGGATGGCGGAATGAAGAGTCACCGCTCATTGTAAATAAAGGTGGTATAACTACCGATATTCAGCTTGAAATGCTTATAACCGATATTATACATCAAATCGGAGTGCCGGCGCATATAAAGGGATATAATTATTTGCGAGATGCAATAATGATGTCGGTAAAAAATACCGATATGATAAGTTCTATAACCAAGATTTTATATCCGACGGTAGCTAAGCGGCATCAAACAACTTCTTCAAGGGTAGAAAGAGCTATACGCCATGCTATCGAAGTTGCGTGGGATAGAGGTGACATTGATACACTTGATTCTTATTTTGGCTATACAATTCAAAACAATCGCGGTAAGCCAACCAATTCTGAATTCATTGCCATGATTAGTGATAAAATACGTTTGAGTTTGAAAGCCGGATAATACATATAATTAGCCACAAGAATTTAAAAATTCTTGTGGCTTTTTGTTTAAAAAGTATCTGGTTGTCTTGAATTTTGAAGTTGAATAGTGTAAAATAGAAAAAAATCTAAAATTTGTGAGGTTGTTATGGAAAAATTAAGAGTTGCGGTTATAGGCTGCGGTAATATTTCGGTTATGCATCTTGATAGCATTAAGGGTTTTGATGATGTGAAATTGGTTGCTGTTTGTGACATTAAAGAGGATAGAGCAATAGCAGCTTCACAAAAATATGGCGGTAAGATTTATACTGATTATAAAGAAATGTTTAAAAATGAAAATTTAGACGCGGTTCATATTTGTCTTCCACATTATTTGCATGTGCCGGTATCAATAGATGCTTTCAACTGTGGAATAAATGTTATATCTGAAAAGCCGATGAGTATAAAATATGAAGATGCGGTAAGGGCTGTTGAAGTTGCTGAGGAGTGTGGCGTACAATATGGTGTTATTTTTCAGTGTCGCTATAATGCACCGTCTCGATTGGTAAAACAGAGAATTCTTGATGGAAAATTGGGTGCTGTAAAATGCGGAAGGACTACACTTACTTGGTATCGTCCTGACCATTATTACAATCATTCTGATTGGAAAGGTACCTGGGATAAAGAGGGCGGTGGCGTTATTATAGACCAAGCTATTCACTCAATCGATCTTGCTAACTGGATGATAGACAGCAAACCTGTTGAAATTCAGTCAACATTACACAATCGTAACCACGAAATTATGGTAGTAGAAGATACGGGCGAGGGCATTATCAAATATGAGAATGGCGCATTGTTATCGTTTTACGCAATGAACAACTATTTGTGTGACGAACCTATTGAAGTTAGGCTGCTTTGCGAAAACGGAAAGGCAATCTTTTCATATGATAAAGCAACTGTTTTTTATAAAGATGGAACTGTAGAAACGGCCGAAAATAATCCTGACGATATGTTTAAATATACCGGTGGTAAGGATTATTGGGGTTTTCAGCACGCTGTACAAATAAGACAGTTTTATAATGCGGTGCAGGGAAAAGAAACACTTGAAATTTCAGGCAGAGAAGCTCTTAAAATACAGAATATTATTTGCCAAATTTACAAAAACAACGATAACCCGTTTAAATAAACTATGATTAGATATGCAACAATTGGTACAAGCCTTATAGCTGAACAGTTTGTAACAGGCGCTAATGCTACAGGAAAGCTACAACTTTCTGCGGTGTATTCCAGAAGATGTGAAACTGGCTTAGCTTTTGCACAGAAATTTGGATGCAAAAAAGTATATACATCATTGGAAAATTTGGCTTTAGATGATAATATAGACGCTGTTTACGTAGCATCCCCTAATGCTTTTCACGCAGAACAATGTGAACTTTTGCTTAATTTTGGAAAACACATTATTTGCGAAAAGCCGATAACTATATCGGCTGATGAATATAAACGGTTAAAGATGCTTGCCGACAAAAATAATTTGGTTTATATCGAAGCAATTATACCGATTTACAACACAAGTCGTCCACGTATCAAAGAGGCCTTGAGTAAAATAGGTAATATTTCTATGGCGAGGATTGACTATTGCCAGCGTTCGTCACGTTATGATTGTTTTATTAAGGGTGAACACGTAAATATTTTTGATATGTCACTATACGCAGGTACTCTTATGGATTTGGGCGTGTACTGTGTTTATACTGCGATAGACTTGTTTGGTATGCCCAAAAATATTAAAGCATCGGCAAATTTTTTAAAAAATGGTGCTGATGGTAGCGGTATTGCTATTTTTGAATATGATAATTTTTCTGCCTGTCTTACCTATAGTAAAACAGGACAAAGTATAGCACCTACAGAAATAGTAGGCGATGAGGGTTCTGTTATAATGGAAAAGGCGGTTTACTATCAGGATGCGTATCTTGTGAAAGCAGGTAAAAAGATACCGCTTTTTGACGATGTTTCAAAGGAAACACTTATGGGGTATGAGGCTTTGGCGTTTTATAATTTTATAAACAAAATTGGTCTTGAGATTTATAAACAAAATAGCGAAATTTGTTTGAAGGTTCATACCTGTATGGACAAAATTAAACAAGAGTCAAAAATAGCTTACAAATAATTTATTAAGGGGTGAGAGATTTCTCTCACCCCTTTTATGTGCATTAAAAAGCCCGTAAATACTGCGTTTCCACTATGGGTAGAGTTGCAAGAATTTTGGGTAGAGTAGCCTTTTGGCTTAATAGATTGCTTTTTATAGATGCTTTTTTTATAATTTTAATGTTGAAAAATCAACGACAAAATTAATTAGGAGAACAGAGAAAATACTATGAAAGATTATGTAATATTTGTTGATTCTGCGTGTGATATACCGCAAAATTTATTAAACGATTGGGAATTAAAATACTGCAGTCTAAGTCTTGTGTTCAGCGATGATGAAAAAGAGTATCATGATCACGAAATACAAGCTCATGAATTTTATAACAAAATGCGCGGCGGCGCATTGCCAAAAACATCGGCTGCTAATATGGGTAAGTTTTGCGATGCTTTTGAAGAGATTGTAAGAGAGGGTAAAGATATTATATACATTGGTTTTTCGTCTGGTCTTTCCGCGACTTGCAATTTTGCTCGTGAAGCGGCAGTGGAAATAATGAGCCGATATGATGAAAGTAAAATCGTCGTTGTCGATTCATTATGCGCGTCGGCAGGATATGGTTTGCTTGTGAAACTTTTGGTAGATAAAAAAAATAACGGCGCTTCAATCGACGAACTTGCCGATTTTGCTGAAAATACTAAAATGAATATAATGCATTGGTTTACAGTTGATGACCTTAAGTATTTAAAGGCCGGCGGCCGAATTAGTGCAACTACGGCTTTAGTTGGCGGTATGCTTAATATTAAACCGATTATGAAGGTTGATGATAACGGCAAGCTTGTAAGTGTTTCTAAAGTGCGTGGAAGACGTGCTGCTTTAAAAGCAATAGCCGATATGTATGATCAAACCGCCATTGACAAAGAAAATGGAGTTGTCTTCATATCGCATGGTGACTGTGTTGAAGACGCAAACGCTCTTGCTCAAATGATAAAAGAAAAAAACGGTGTTGATGTGCAGCTTATTACAAATGTTGGTCCGGTAATTGGTTCACATTCAGGTCCCGGCACACTTGCGTTATTTTTCTTGGTTAATAATAGGTAAGGTAACATTTAATTTTATAACTTTATTAGTTAAAAGCGCACCTCAAAGATTTTATTCTTTGGGGTGCGCTTTTTTTGTTTTATAAGGGTTGTTAATTGAATAAATTTTAAAGTGCAGAAAGTATATTTTCTTTCGTTGTATAACCGACAATACGTTTGATTTCTTGTCCGTTTTTAAATACGATAAGCGTGGGTATACTGATAACATTATATTTTATTGCAATTGGAGTGTCATCATCAACGTTAATTTTGCCAACGATAATGTCATCACGTTCATTGGCGATTTCTTCAATAATAGGGGCAATCATTTTGCAGGGGCCACACCAATCGGCATAAAAATCTACAAGCACAGTTCCATTAGATATTTCACTTTCAAAGTTTTTAGCATTTAGTTTTTTTAACATTTTTTACCACCTATTCCTTAGTTTTGTAATAAAGCATACAATGACAAAAACCTTCAAATTCAGGATCGGCTATCTGAGCCTTAAATTCTTCGCAAATACATTTGTATTCCGGTAGCTTACCTACTCTACACGGGCAAAAGCCATCCTTTTCTTTAAGTCCTTGCTTTATCCTGCTAACGACTTCTTTATCGGGATTAAGACTGACTGACACATTATCACATCCTTTAAAAACTATGGTTAGTATATACTATATTTGAGCATAAATCAATAAAATTGTGACATTTTGAAATGTCAACACTTAATTACCTACCATATGATCAACAATTTTGGCAAGAGCAATACATAGCTCTTCGTAAATATCGGTTGGTAAATTATGCGGTGGTGCGGTTTCAAGACACAACCCACCGGTGTAATTAATTTCTTTTAGCGCAGCAGAAAAATCACTCCAATCAATTCTTCCAAAGTATGGCAAAAGATGTAAATCCCTATCAGGAAAACTGTCATGAAGATGAAAGGCGTGAATCTCATTGCCTAAATCACGTATTACCGATGTTACGGACAATTCAGGAAAAGTTGCCACATGTCCTGTGTCAAGACAGATTTTAAAATGCTGGTCATTAATAATTTTTACAAAATCGAGTATCTCGTAAGGAGTGGCAAGCGAAAAATCACGCATAGGCATATTTTCTAAGCAAACGGTAATATCGTATGGTTTTGCAATCTCCAATACTTTGTCCATAAACGAAAAATTAACATCAAAGGTTATTTTTTGTTCTTCAGTTCCTTTTTCACTAATACCGCAGGGCATAATAGGGTGCAATACCCATTTTTTACATCCAAGTACAGATGTTGCCCACAATGATCGTTTTATGTGCTCTAATTTTGCATCACGAAGTTCTTGAGTAGAATCATTTGGTGGCCAATGCCAAGGACCGTGAACCTGATATATTTGTATATTTGATTCGTCTGCGAGCCTTTTTTCAAAATCAAGTTTTTCCTGTGTTTGTATAATTGAATCATCATACGGAAAATGTTTAGTATCCATCATATTAAAGTCGACACATGAAAAACCGTGTTGATTAATTTTTTTGTACCGTTCGTTTCCCCAACGCTGATAACTGCCAACGCCAATTCCTATTTTCATTTTATCACCCATAGATAATTTTAACAGTACCAAATATTTAAGTCAAGTCAAGAGAATGGCACAAAGTAAAAAGACAAAAAAGTACACTAAAGCAAAAAACTTGTTTATTGAATGCGACAAAAAAAAGCATTATAATTTAATAAATTATATACAAAATGATAAAATTACTATAATTTTACAACTACAAAAATCAGAAGAGGGGAATAACTTTGAAAAAAATATTATCTTTTGTGATTGCCTTGTCTATATTGCTTGTGTCATCGTTTGTGTGTTTTGCTGACACTCAAAATGTCATTGCGGAAAATACGGATAGCAACAAAAACGATAACAAAGTAGAGCTATATTCTGATGCACAGGATGATTATAGTGCTTATTTGGAAAACAATAAAGATTTGAACAAAGACGTTCAGGAAATAAATGCTGATATAAAGTCGGTTGTTACTACCGATGATGCAATCATCGAGACGGTTGTTGAGTTTGAAGGAAAGTCGGATGTTCTTAAATGGAATAACGGTGAAGGAAGTATTACCTTTTCTTTCAACGTTTTGGAAGAAGGGCTATATAATATTGCCTTAGACTACTATATGCTTGAAGCAGGCACCAAGTCTATGGATTTTAGTATTTTGATTGATGGTAACCAACCTTTTGATGGTGTTGACAATATATCCGTTCCAAGAATTTTTGTTGATGCCGGTGAGGTTCGTAAAGATGGTATAGGTAATGAATTTGCTCCCGAACAAAAAGAGGTTTTTGCTTGGCAGAATAAACGTATTACCGACGCAGAAGGATTAAATGCAAAGCCATATTTGTTTGCTTTTACTAAGGGTGAGCATACCTTGACAATATATGATTGCTCTTGCCCTGTTGCAATCGCTGCGATTATGCTTTGCGCGGAGGAAAAAATTTCTTCTTATCAAGATGTACTTAAAACGTACAAAGAGCTTGGTTATACAAACTATAAAGGCAATCAAATTGATATTCAAGGTGAAAAGGCTTATCTCAAGTCTTCAAATAACCTTATTTCTCAATCTGACGCAACAAGCGCTAACGTAACTCCATACGATTCTTTACGTAGTAAGGTTAATTACATAGGCGGTAACAATTGGAGTGGCTCAGGCGACACAATAAGTTGGGAGGTAGTCGTTCCCGAGGATGGTCTTTACAGTATAACGTTTGCTTATCAGCAAAGCTATATCGTAAACGGAAGCTCATACCGTGTATTGCGTGTTGACGGTGAAATTCCATTTGCTGAAGCGGCAGAAATAAATTTTGATTATTGCAATAAGTGGGATATTAAAGAATTTGCCGATAAATCGGGCACTCCATACCTTATATATCTAAAAGAGGGTAGACGTGTTTTATCTTTAGAGGTAAATCTTGGTTGTCTTTCGGAGTTTGCGACGGAACTTAAAAATCAAATTTACGAACTTGGCGCAATATATCGTGAAATAGTTATGATAACAGGTGAAACTCCTGATTCAAATCGTGATTATTCGCTTTTTACTCAGATTCCCGATTTAGAGGAACGACTTAAAAAATGTTATAACGCATTGAATTCTTTAATTGCAGAAGCAGATTCATTAAGTGAAAAGGGAAGTTCGGGTAATACAGCGACACTAAAAAATATGTCGGCAGTTATTAAAAGAATGCTCGACTATAAATATCAGGCACAAATTTACAAATCCAGTTTTTATGATAATTATTCAAGCATAAGCGCTTGGTTATACGAAATTATCAATATGCCTCTTGATATAGATGCGATTTATATTACTTCACCAGAAAAGAAGGCAAAGCATTTAGGCGCTGATTTTTGGGAAAGGTTAACATTTGGATTAAAAAGATTTTTACTGTCATGGTCGGCGGATTACAATAGCATTTCGGGCGATGTAGGCGAAGATAGTATATCTCTTTGGGTAAACTGGGGTCGTGATCAGGTTCAGGTTTTAAACTATTTGGCGCAGAGTGATTTTACCACAAGTACGGGCATAGGTGTTGATATAAAAATGACTAACGCTACGCTCATACAAGGTATACTTTCGGGTAATGGACCTGATTGTTACTTGCACATGTCAAGAACCGAGCCTGTTAACCTTGCAATGCGAGGCGGGCTTTATGATTTATCACAGTTTAAGGATTTTGATGAAGTTTCATCACGCTTTATGCCAACGGCAACAACACCTTATAAATATAAAGACGGTGTATATGCGTTACCCGACACTCAGACATTTTCGGTAATGTTTTATAGACAGGATATATTAGATGAATTAGGTGTTGAAGTGCCTGAAACATGGGACGATTTTATTGCTGCATCGGCCATAATAATGAGAAATAATATGCAGGTCGGCTTACCATATACTCAGATTACCGATATGAATCAGGTAAATCTTGGTTTAGGCGCGCTCAACATTTATCCTACATTGCTTATGCAACGTGGCGTGAATCTTTATGACGATAAATTCTCGAGCGTGGATATGACATCTGAAGAAGCGGTTAACACCTTTACAATGTGGACTGATTTTTATAATAAATACAGCTTCCCAAAAACTTATGATTTTTATAACCGTTTCCGTACAGGCACTATGCCTTTGGCGATACAGTCTTGTACACAATATAATACAATCAGCGCGGCAGCTTCTGAAATTAGGGGACTGTGGGGTATCACACTTATACCCGGTACTATGGATGAGAATGGTAATGTAAATCATTCACAAGCAGGTGCCGGTACAGGTTGCGCAATACTTAAAAGCAGCGATAATATTGACGGAGCATGGGAATTCCTTAAATGGTGGACTCGCGATGATATTCAGTTAAAATACTCACAAAATGTTGAGTCAATATTGGGCATTACAGGCCGTAATATGACATCAAATGTCGAAGCGCTTTCAGGCCTTTCTTGGAACAATGATGATTTTGAGATTTTGAAAGAGCAGTGGGCATTGGTTGATGAAATGCCCGAGGTTCCTGGTGGATATTACGTTCCACGTGTTGTGGATCAGGCATTTTGGAACGTTGTTGGTAACGGCAAAGGAATAGAAGAAACACTACTTAAGTGGGACAAAGTTGCCGACAACGAAATTGCTGAAAAGCAGTCACAATATGATTAATTTGGAAGGGAAAATTATCGTGAAATTAAAGCGTTCTAAATTTGGCGGAAATAGTGAAATTCGTACAGGTATGATTATGCTATCGCCGTTTTTGATTTTGTTTTTTGTTTTTACAATTCTTCCTATTTTATCGTCGATTGTGCTAAGCTTTACAACGTACGATATGATAGCCGCACCAAAATTTAATGGGTTTGCTAACTATATAAAAATGTTTTCGGCAGATGATATGTTTCCAAAGGTATTACGTAACACCTTGGTTTTGGCAATAATTACCGGACCGATTGGTTACATACTTTCGTTTTTGCTTGCGTGGATGATTAATGAGTTAAATCGCGGTATGCGAACCGTACTTTCATTTCTCTTTTACGCGCCGGCCCTTTCCACAAATGTATATTTTATATGGCAGGTCCTTTTTAGCGGAGACAGTTATGGTTATATAAACAGCGCGTTGCTTTCGTTAGGTTTTATATCCGAGCCTATACAGTGGTTTAAAGATGCCAATTATGTAATGGTAATTGTTATAGTGGTTCAGCTATGGATGAGTATGGGTATATCTTTCCTTGCTAATATATCAGGCTTGCAAAACGTAAATCCTGAAATGTATGAAGCAGGTTGTATCGATGGTATCAGAAACAGATGGGCAGAACTGTGGTACATAACTTTGCCATCAATGAAATCAATACTTTTATTTGGTGCCGTAATGCAGATACAAAGCTCATTTTCTATTGGTTCGGTTGTAACAGCTCTTGCAGGTTTCCCAAGTGTAAACTATTCCGTAGACACATTGGTTACTATGCTAATGGATGTTGGTACCAGTCGTTACGAAATGGGTTATGCCTCGGCTATGTCTGTTTTCTTGTTTGCGTTAATGGCAGTTACACGTGTCGTTGTTGGCAAATTAGTTGATTCCATAGGTAAATAGCGGAGGTTTGCAATGAAAAGTAATAAAGCACAATATAGAAGATATACAAGATCTGGTTGGGGTAATTTTTTCTATTTCTTCTTTTTGATAATTTTTGGATTATTTTCGGTTTTACCTATAATTTATACTATATGTACCTCATTAAAACCTTTAGAGGAAATATTAATATTTCCACCTCGATTCTTTGTAACAAGACCAACCTTTGAGAATTACGCGGCATTGCCTAAGCTTTTATCAAATTTAAAAGTTCCGCTTTCTCGATATGTTTTTAATAGCTTTTTTGTTAGTATAATTACAACTGTTTTACATTTGTTTATTGCTTCAATGGCGGCATTTGTTTTAGCAAAGTTAAAATTTAAAGGCAGTAAAGCACTCTTTATGATTATTCAGTTTGCTTTGCTTTACAACACGTATACTTTAGCAATTCCACAATATGTAATTTTTTCGGAAACAAGAATTATAGATACATATTGGGTTTATATTTTGCCGTATTTGCCGTCTACGTTGGGTGTATTCCTTATGAAGCAGTTTATAGACAGCAGTATACCTGATGCTTTGCTTGAAGCCGGGCGAATAGACGGCGCAGGATTTTTTAGAATTTATTGGCAGATTGCCTTTCCTATTATGAGACCTGCATGGCTTACACTTACACTATTTGCGTTTAGAGATTTGTGGTCAATGCAGCCTCAAGGTACCATATTTAGCGAAGAATTAAAAATGTTGCCTAATATTATGTCTACTATATCCTCGGGTGGTATTGCCCGCTCAGGTAGCGCGATGGCGGCAACTGTAATTCTGCTTATTCCGCCGATTACGATATATATGCTTACACAAGGCAGTGTAATGCAAACAATGGGTAGTGCCGGAATTAAAGAGTAAATTTTTAAAACTCCAAAGGGGGTAAAAATGTGAAGAAACGCATAGCACTTTTGATAGTTGCTTTAATATTGATGTTTTCTGTATGTCCGGCGGTTTCGGCACAATCATCCGCCAACGTTCCCTACAACACGTATGCTTATTGGGAAAAAGATAGTGAGCGTGAGCCCGTAGAAATACGTAGCGTGTACGATGTTTACGGAAAGATCGACGGCTATTCTTTGGGTATTGAGAATTTTGAAATGCCCACGGACATCGCTTGTGATAATAATGGTAATCTATATATACTTGATGGTGACAATAGCCGTATTGTTGTTGTCGATAATAATATGTCACTAATAAAAATAATAGAGGCACCTCAATATAATAATGAAACTTTAAGCTTTTCGGGCGCAAAGGGTATTTATTTAAAAGATGACGGAAGTATATATCTTGCTGATACCAATGGTCAAAGAGTATTAGTTTTTAACCCTGATGGTACTTTAAAGCGGGTAATAGGTTTGCCTGATGCATCGGTTATTCCCGAAGACTTTAACTATGCGCCAATAAAGGTACTTACCGATTCAAGAGATTATATTTACGTGCTTAGTAGCGGCTCTTATTATGGAGCGCTTGTATATTCTGATTCTGGTGAGCTTTTAGGCTTTTATGGCGCTAATACCGTAAAATCTGATGTTTTGGATGCCCTTGGAAAGCTATGGGATCGTTTAACTCAAACGGATGCAAAACGAGCAAGCAGCATACAAAAATTACCATATCAGTTTATCAGTATGGATATTGATGATAGTGATTTTATTTATACACTTACAGGACTTACTGATAGCATATGGGATGCCGGTACCGGTCAAATCAGACGACTTAATCCTGCGGGAAATAACATTCTTAAAGATAAAAACGGATTAAGCTCAGACTCATTAAATTTTGCCGATGAATCCGACCTTTTAAATGATTCGGGGCATCCTGTTCTTACAAGTTTTAGTAAGCTTTGTGTTGACTCAGATGGTTTTATTTATGCAGTAGACACCACATATGGCCATATATTTATTTATGACAATATGTGTAATTCATTTGCCGTTTTTGGCGGTGGCTTTGGCTCCGGAAATCAAGATGGTACATTTACTAGACCCGAATCTATAGCTGTATATGGTGATATGCTATATGTTCTTGATTCTCTTGATGCAAGCGTTACTGTATTTCGTCTTACCGAATATGGTAAGCTATACAAGCAAGCTCAATCATTAACCTTAAACGGAAAATATAACGATTCGTCAGAATTGTGGAAAAAGATTTTAGCTCAAGACAAAAACAATCTTCTTGCATATCGAGGACTTTCAAAAGCGGCATTGCTTAGCGAAGATTACGATAGTGCGCTTAAATATTCAAAATTAGGCTTTGACCAAGCAGATTATGCTGTTGCTTTTGAGCAAAAAAGAAGCGAATTTATTTCAAAGAATATTTGGTGGATGTTGATAGTTGCAGTAGCAATTATTGCGGTTGCTGTTTGGCTTATGCTTAGTCGTAAGGAAAAAGTCAAAAATGTTAATAAGGGTAATATATCGTTTGCATTATCTACCGTAGTACATCCATTTGAGACTTTCTATCGATTAAAATCTAAAAATGAAGGTTCTGTTGTTACAGCGCTTATAGTTTTAGCTTTATTTTATGTTTCAACAGTTCTTTGTGATATATATAGTGGCTTCTGTTTCAAAATTTTTGAAGCGTCTACATACAATTCATTCGAGACTTTATTGGGTAGCGTTGGTGTCGCATTGCTTTTTGTTATTGTTAACTGGGGCGTATGTGTATTAGCGCAGGGTAAGGGTAAACTTAAAGAAATATTTATGGTTACCTGTTTTGCCCTTATTCCTGAAATATTGAATTCGATTTTGCAGCTTATTTTTACTAACATACTTATTCCTGAAGAAGCGGCAATACTTACAGTGATAACCGTTGTATGTCACATAATTGCGGCAGTTGTTCTTTGTGTGGGTATTATGACAATTCACGAATATGATTTCTTTAAATTCCTTGGAACAACGGTTCTTACGGTACTGGGTATGTTCTTAGTTGTGTTTATTATATTTATGTTGTTTATATTGTTCCAAGAATTATTTGAATTTATAGGTTCTTTATTTACAGAAATTTTCTATCGTTAGGAGGCAGTAGTTGTGTTTAATATTAAACGATTTTTATCAGGTTTACTTGTTTTATCTATTGTGTTGAGCCTTACTGCCTGCTCTAGCGAAAAACCGAGAAAGGTTGGAAAATACACCTCAAAAATTGTTGTTAATTCGGTTGAATCTTCAATAGTTGCCGAAAATGATAATTATGCTATGCATTGGGATAGTGAAAAAGCGTGCATTCTTATTGAAGATAAAAATAGCGGATATATTTGGTCAACCATACCAAATGATTTTTATAACGGCAAAGAGGCCGGACCCCGTGCCAATGTGCTTTTAAATTCGCCTATAATTGTTACCTATGCTACGTCACCAAACAATACTTTAAAAACATTAAATGGCTCAAATGTGTTTGATGACGGTATGATAACCGTTAAAAAAGTAAAAAACGGCTTACAAGTTGGATACTTTTTCAATAACGTAGAAATTTCAATACCGGTTATATACAAATTATATGATGATCATTTTACAGTTACCGTTGATCCAATGGGTATATTGGAAAATGAAAACAAGGTATATCAGGTTGAGATTGCTCCGTTTTTGACGGCAATTCCCTCTGCTTCTGAAAAAGACAGTTATTTATTTGTACCATCCGGTAGCGGTGCTTTGATGTATACCGACGAGCGTGACGGAAAAGAAAGATTGTATGAGGAAGCGGTTTACGGTAATGACCTTTCGGTATTTGATGATCATATAACCGAAAATACATATAACGCATCACTTCCGGTATACGGTGTAAACAGAGGTGAAAATTCTTTGTTTGCAATTATTGAAGAGGGAGCAGCATCGTGCGAGATTATTGCTTCTGCAGGTAGTGGCGCTGTTGGATATTCAAACGTATGCGCAGCATTTTGCGTAAGAGGACATAATACCGAGGTTGTAAAAATGGCGGCCAGCGGTTCGGGTTCATCACGTATTAATACATACAGTGATGGATTGGTTAATGAGAAATGCACAGTAGCATTTTATCCGTTATCAAATGAAAATTCCGGTTATTCAGGTATGGCTGAATGTTACCGAAATTATTTAACCAAAAAATACAATATTAAAAAGAATGCTGCCGATACAGCTTTATATTTACAACTTTTAGGCGGCGCAATGGTTGATGAATCATTTATAGGTGTGCCTTATAAAAAAATAGAGGTTGCAACATCGGTTTTGGATGCAAAACAAATTGTTTCGGAGATTTCTGAGGCAACGGGTGTTAAGCCAACTGTTCAACTTAAAGGTTTTGGTATGACCGGTGTTGACATATCAAAAGTAGGCGGCGCATTTAAGTTAAATTCCAAGCTTGGTAATTGGAATGATATTAAATCATTAAATTCAATTTGCGATATATATTTTGATTTTGACATAGTTAGATTTGATAAATCCGGTAACGGATTTAAAACATACTCCGATTCTGCAAAAGCAGAAAACGAAGGAACTGCTTACCAATATTTTTATGACACCGCCTCAGGTGGTCGCGTAGCAGAAAAGGGACGTTATCGTTTACTTGCGAGAAATAAATTATCAAGTGCTTTAACAAAAGCGACTAAAGCATTAGACGGTAAAGATGTTTCGGGTATTTCTTTATCTACATTTGGTGAACTTGCATATTCAGACTATAGAAGCCCCAGTTATTATTCAAAAGGAAATACGGATTCCGATTGTTCAGATATGCTTGCAGGTGTAAAAAAACAGACAAGTATAATGACTTCTAATGCAAATGCTTATGCTGCTGCAAACTCAAATCACGTAATTTCAACCCCGTCATATACTTCAGGCTTTAGCAGCATTGACGTCGAGATTCCATTTTACCGTATGGTATTTAAGGGAATTGTTTCAATGTCATCAGAGGCTATTAATCTTTCTCCGGATTCTAAAAAAGAAATTTTAAAAGCGGCAGAAACCGGATGCGGTTTATTGTATACCTTAACAAATGAGTATAGTAGTAAATTCCGTTTATCTGACAGCTCATTTGCAAGAAGTGTATATTCAGACAATAAAGAAAAAATTATTTCCGAATATAATGAGTTTGGTAAATATTTTTCTAAAGTATCTGATACTTGTGTAAAGCAGCACACAATTCTTTATAACGGCGTAAATCAAACTGTGTTTGAAAACGGTGTAACTGTTATTGTTAATTATACAGATAAAGCAGTCGAAACACCGTTAGGCGTTGTTGAAGCAAATAGTTTCATATATCAATAAACAAAGTTTTGATGTTACATTACGCTAAGAAAGGATGAAGAATATGCGCAATAAAAAAGTGACCGGAATAGAACGGCTAAAAGTGCGTTACGGACGAATGTTTGCATTGCCGTGGACTATTGGTTTACTGTTATTCTTTTTGGTTCCGCTTGTTGAGTCTATAGCATATGCCTTTTCAGATGTATCGCTTGTAAACGATGATATGCTATCTTTTGCGGGATTAAAACATTTTAAATATCTTTTACAAGAGGACCCAAATTTTTTGGATAATATGGCAGAGGCTGTTACATCATTTGTTTTTTCTTTGCCTATAATTGTGGCGCTTAGTTTAATTTTTGCTCTTATTTTAAATCAAAAATTCAGAGGTAGACTTTTCGCTCGTGCGGTATTTTTTCTACCGGTTATTATTGCAACAGGTGTTGTAATGAAGTTTGTAACGGGCGAAGCACTTAATAGCGGAGCGGCATTAAGTACAGCTATGGGTGAGACTGAATCTTATTCCGGTATTAGCTTTGACCAATTGCTGATTAACCTTGGTCTTCCTCAATCGGTTACCGAGCTGCTTGCCGATTACATAGCGAGAATTTTTAACCTTGTATGGAGCTGCGGAATACAAATTCTTTTATTTGTTGCAGGTATGCAATCAATTCCTGACCAATTGTATGAGGTTTCAAAAATTGAGGGCGCAACAGCATGGGAAGAGTTTTGGTTTGTTACCTTCCCAATGCTTGGAAACGTAATCTTTTTAGTACTTATTTATACAACGGTAGATCTGTTTACAGCATTTGACAATCCAATTATGACGCAGGCTTACGACCTTGTTAGCAAGAACAGCGTCTACGATAGAAGTTCGGCTATTCTATGGGGATATTTTGTGATTGTTGGCATTATTGGCAGTTTGATTTTATTTGTATATAACAGACTGCTAATGAAGAAATGGAATTAGGAGGTGTATGTTAATTGAAATTATTGGCATTTAAAAATAACGTTACCTCAAATTTCAAAAATGCAGACTACAAAAAAATTGCTTCAAAAGTTGCTGTTTCAATTTTTAGATATGCAATGCTTATTGCTGTTGGTTATACAGTTTTATCTCCGCTATTTCAAATTATCAGTAACTCTTTAAAGAGTGATGCTGATTTTATGAATACCAGCGTTACTTGGATACCAACTGCGGCTTTTTGGCAAAATTACGCCGATGCATTGTTTGTAATGGATTATTGGAAAGCACTTTTAAACACATTGATTGTTCCTGTGCTAAGTGGTTTGATCGAGGTAGTATCGTGCGGTGTTGTAGCATACGCATTTGCAAGATTTAAATTTCCTGAAAGAAAAATATTATACCCATTATTACTACTTACAATTTTAGTACCTGTAAGAATGACTTTCTTACCTTCGTTTGTAAACTATCGTAATTTTGATTTCTTTGGTATTACAAAAGTGATAGGTGATTTAATAGGTAAGGATTTGACGATTAATCTTATAAATACGCCATTTACCTTTTATTTACCTTCAATCTTTGGTGTTGGTTTTCAGTCCGGACTGTTTATTATGATATATATTCAGTTCCTTAAAGGTATTCCAAAAGAATTGGAAGAAGCTGCATGGATAGACGGCGCAGGTCCAATAAAAACATTTATAAGAATAATCGTACCGTCATCGAGTGTAGCAATACTTACAGTTAGCATTCTTTCGGTAATATGGCATTGGAACGAGTATTATCTTATGGGTCTGTACTTTAATGAAAATCAGCCCTTGGCAGTTTCGTTATCAAACATAATGAATTTAATTTCTTTAAAGGGTGGAGATACAATTAACTCACATACAGGTGTTGCAATGGCAAGTTGTATGCTGTTTATTTTACCTGTTTTAGTATTCTATCTCATATTGCAAAAGAAATTTATTAAAAGTATTGATAGCGTGGGTATTGTTGGTTAATTATTCCGCTTGCGGATTAATATATAAAAAATGAAAGGATTTTGTTACTATGACACATTCAATTAATTTTAAAAAGTTGTTGGCGCTTCTTATGACGCTTGTAATGGTTATGTGCGTTTTTGCTGGTTGCGGCAACAAGGAAGAAGAGTATTATTCTTACTACGAGTATTACGAAGAGGATGATACCGCATCAGATGATACACAGTCAGATGACGGTTCAACTGATTCTAATGACGATGGCAACACCACAACATCAAGTAAGGATGAGGGTGGCAGCACTACTGAAGTGCCCAAGAATCTTAGAGGTACAACAGTTAAGATGTTGTTCTGGAGACCTTTGATGGATGCAGAGCAAAAAGCAATTGACAAGTTTGAAAAAGAAACCGGCATAAAGGTTGAAGTTAAAAATACACCTAATGCAGGCACATACGGTGAGTTGATTTCATCATCTCTTGCTGCCAAAGAAGGCTATGATATTGCAATGTTTAACAACACCGATTTCCCCGGTCGTCCTGTTCAGTATTTCCAGCCGCTTAATGATATTAAAGGCTTTGACTTTAAAGATTCCGCTTGGGATATAAGCGTTATGGATACCCAGAAGATAAACGGAAAATACTACGGTGTAAGCGTTAACGGTAGTCTTAATAGTGAATATATCTGTATGTTCTTTAATGAAACAAAATTTAAAGATCGTGGCGTTAAAACTCCACGTGAATATTGGGAAGAGGGCAACTGGAACTGGGATACATTCTTAGAATGCGCTAAGGCAATGACATACGAAGATAACGGTGTACAGGTTTACGGTTACCTAAACCGTGGATCTTCTTATATTACTTATTGGACACAGGCAGCAGGTACTGATTTCATTAACTATGACGGCAGCAAGTTTACTGCTAATCTTTCTGATACCAAGCTTATAGATACTCTCAAATTCTATAACGACCTTGGACATAAATACAAGGTAGGCGATCCTGAAAACACCTATGGTGTGCCTGATTTCCGTACAGGTAATGCAGCAATGTTCTCTTGTATTACATATCCAATGCGTAAAGACTCTGATACCAAGTTTAATCAAATGACTGACACAATCGATGCAGTACCATTCCCAATGCCTAAGGGTGAAAAAGAGGTTGCTTTGATTGACTCAACCTTGTTTGGTATTCTTAAGGGCGCAAAGAATGAAGAAGGCGCTGCTGTGTTCCTACGTTATTTCCTTGACCCTGCAAATTATGATATGTCTTCATACTTTATAAATAAAAATCTTGAAAGCACATTTAATGCACTTTCAAAAATGGAAAAGCGCGTGTCTATTACTCAGGGTGTTGTAAACTATGCTGCACAGGTTGACTTTGGTAATGTTTGCCACAACATTGCACTTACAACTGCTGACCAAACAAGCGCAAAATTGCAGTCATACAAATCAAACTTTGAAGTTGCTGTTCAAAAAGCAAACAAGGCTATTGAAGACTAAAAATTATAATTGCTGTGCCATATTAATGTGGCACAGCAAAGCATCTATAAATTTATGAGGTGTTACAATGAAATTAAAATTTAATAAATTTTTTACAAAAAAATTTATTAGTGTTTTTGCGGCTATTGCAATTTTGATGACCTCACTTCCTTTAAGTGCTCTATTTACAACCGTTGGTGCTGTAAGTAGCGGTGACATAATCGATTTTGAGGGGTCAGATGCAGCTGGTATTGTTGAAGGTAATGATGACTTCTCAATAACAGGTCAAGATAGTCAGGATAAATATTATTTTTATGCTAAAAATAAAACGGCTGATGTATTGACAATTACATTTGACAACATACAACTTCAAAGCGGCAAGCAATACACCTTGGATTTTGACGTATATACGTTGCGTGTTTCTAAGGATGCAAACGATGTTTTGCTTGGCCTTAAAATGTATGGCGAAAGTGAATGTGTGTTTGAAAAGCAAATTAAAAACACTGATATTTGTGAAGAAGATTGGGCAAACTATCATACCTCGTTTACCGCTATAGATGATGTAAATAAGCTTGATTTCTCTATTTACACAATTGGTAAAGTGTTTATTGATAATTTTGTTCTTATAGATGAAAATGGTAAAGAAACCGCTATTGACGTGGCTGCAGCTTGTGACTCTACCGAGCTAAAAGACCATTTCTCGATGGCAACACTTTATGACATTGCTTATGAAGAACCTGATATTATTGACGGTTACTTAAAGGCGGCCGTTCCGGTAAATAGCACTATCACGCATAACGAGGGCGTAGATATTCCTATGAACCTTAACAAGCCTCTTGATAAAGGTCGTTATACCGTAACTGTTGACCTTAAGTTTACCTCTGTTGGTAGCTGTCGCGATGCGTTTTGCGCATCAGTAGCAGGCGCCGATTACGGTATTATTCAGCAAAAATGGCTCAATGCAGTTGATATTACTTTAAACAAGTATAATACATATACTTTTGAGTTAGATCTTACCCCAGATCATACATATTTTAGATTAAATGTATATCAGGGCTGTACCGCATACATTGATAATCTTGCGCTTATTGATGCTGCAGGTATTGAGGTAGTAAGATTCGATTTTGACGAGCCGGTTAACTTTAAAGGCTCGGCTTATGAGCAAAAGGGTATTGCCAAGACTCAGGCTGCATCTGCGGCTTTTTATTCAAGATTGGTGACAGCCACTGCCGCTAAAGGTTCTGATAACTACGCAGTACTTGTAGATAACTCGGCAGGTACAGGTTATGATTCTTTTTGGATGACAGCATTAGGCTATGAAAGTCCAAATTTGCCTTCAGGCGAAAAATACACCATATCTTTTGACTGGTACGCTGAAAAGGTAGGTAGCACTAACAACGGTAGTCTAAGAGTTGGAAAAGCACATTGGAATACAAGTACCGTAATCCAAGAAAAAGACACAGTTTGGTTTGACCTTCCTACCGAAACAGGTAGTTGGGTTACAATAACAAAAGAGGTTACCGCAACTGATATTATAGGCGCACCATATATTTATGTTGGTGCAGGCGTTAAGGGTTATTTAGATAACTTTAAGATTACTGATAGTGATGGCACTGTGCATTCTAATGTGGAGTTTACTGCAAACGATTTAAGCAAAAACAGCAACTGTGCTACGGTTGTTGCTTTGCCGAAAGAAGAGGAAACTACCGACGATTATGCAATTCTTATCGACAATTCCGCAAACACAGGCTTTGGACAGTTGTATTTACACGAGGTAGGTATGCCCTATGACAATACCTATGCTGCAGGTGATTACACAATTAAATTTGATTTCTATGCTTTGGAAATTGGATCAAGTAAGAACATAGTTGCCCAGCTTACAAAACCCGACTGGAGCGGTGATGCGTTCCCAGGTAACGGACAAAAATGGCTTGAAGTTTCTGAAACTATAGGTGAGTGGCAAACAATTTCGTTTGATATTACAACAGTTGCAGACGGCAAATTCCCATGGTTCTATATTGGCGCGGGAATGAAGGGCTATTTCGATAATTACCAGATTATCGACAAGAGCACAGGTAAAACAGTACTTGATTTCAGCCCGGTAGCCGCTGACCTTGGTAAAACAAGCAAAGAAATTTGCACTGTTGTTGCTTTGCCAAAAGACGATGATACAGAATCATCCACCAACGACGTATTGCTTATAGATACAACCGCTGTAGATAATAATACACCAAATAGTTTTTGGTTTAACGAGCTTGGTATGGCAGGCTATGGCGCATTGCCAAATGGCACATACACAATACAGTTTGATGTATATCCGTTTACAATGCCCACAGGCGGTAATTTGTTCCATTATAGAACGGGTAGCGGTAATGGTCCGTCGAGTGATACAGGCTGGTGGAAACCAAACTTTGCAACAGAGCAATGGGCCACCACAAGAAGCACATTTACGGTAACTAATGCAACTACAAGCGGTAACCATATACTCTATGTATATGGTGGCTTCAAGGGTTATATTGATAATCTTGTTGTTTTTGACTCAAATGGTAACGAGGTAGCAGGTACACGTACCGATATGAGCGGTCTTGCTGTGCCTGACAAGTATAAGGATTATCTTAAGCTTGAGACCCTTACTACCCAAAATGATGAGGTAGAAACAAACGACGTATTACTCGTAGATACAACAACAGTAGCTGACGATGGCCTTGCAAACAAGAGCTTTTGGTTTAACGAGCTTGGCATGACAGGCTACGGTGATTTACCAAACGGAACATATACAATTCAGTTTGATGTATGCGCACTCAAAATGCCAGAAAGTAAAAACCTTTTCCACTTCAGAACTTCAAAAGGAAGTGGTTCAAGCAAATCAGGTTTCTGGAAACCTGACCTTACAATAGGCGAATGGGCTACAACAAGTAGCACATTTACAGTTACAGACGACACAACAAGCGGCAACCATATACTTTATGTATACGGCGGCTTTAAGGGCTATGTAGATAACCTTGTTATACTTGATGCAAGCGGCAAAGAGGTTGCAGGCACACGAACCGGTATAACAGGTCTTAACGTTCCTGCTAACGATAGGGTTGATTATTCTCCATATCTCGAAATAGTAACACTTACTTCTTCAAGCGAAGAGGTAGAAACCAACGAAGTATTGCTTGTGGATACAACAACAGTTGCTGATGACGGTAGTGCTAACAAGAGTTTCTGGTTCAATGAACTCAAAATGGCAGGCTACGGTGCTTTAGCAAATGGTACATACACAATTCAGTTTGATGTATGCGCACTTAAAATGCCAACAAGCAAAAATCTTTTCCACTTTAGAACAGGTAGCGGTAACGGTGCGTCAAGCGATGCAGGCTTCTGGAAGCCAAACCTTACCATAGGTGAGTGGACTACCACAAGTAGCACGTTTACAGTTACAGACCAAACCACAAGCGGTAACCATATACTGTTTGTATATGGCGGATTCAAGGGTTATATAGATAACATTGTTATTCTTGACGCAAGCGGTAAAGAGGTTAAAGGTACACGTACCGATATTACCGGTCTTACAGTTCCGGACAAACATAAGGATTACCTTAAGATAGAGACAATTGTCATTTCAGACGGTTCAGACGATTCTGACGATAATGATGATGTATTATCAAGCGGTATGAATATTGCTGTTTTAAGAGGTCGTGCAGGCAAAAATGGTGCTTCCATTAAGCTTGGTGGCGCAAAGAGTCCTCTTACCATAAAGAGTAATACAACATATAAGTTGTCATTTAATTATTATCAGGCTAATCCTACCAATGCGGGTGTTCTTAATCTCTTTGGTATAGACACAGGCTTTGATAATGAAATCACATACTTCAAAAAGAATAATACTACAGGCTGGGCTACGGGTACTGTTTACTTTATAACAGGCGACGTTACCGATGCTGCGGCTGATTGGTTTGAGATTGTTCTTAATCCAAATGCTTGGGTATACTTTGACAACTTTAAGCTTCAAGAGCAGGAAATTGACAATAACAAGGCAGTTAGTGTTATCGATTTTGAAGAAAAAGATGACTCCATTTATCCTGACCTTGTTGCCGATAACTGTACATTTGGTCAGACAACCGACTTTAACGGTACATCAAATGGCGGTAACGGATATTTCTGTGCAAGCAATGCAAGAGAATACACTAACGATGATAAAAACTCAAATCAGCAGTATCAATTTGGTGGCATTAAATTAAAGTCTAATACCACATATAGAGTATCAATCGACTATTATGTTGCAAAGCCAATTAACGATTATGCTTTTGCAGTTGGTTACAGTCAGACAAACGTGGGCTCTGGCTCTGGCGATTCATGGCAAATTTGGGGTAATAACAAAAAGGTAATCGGTTGGAATACAGAATCCTTTGTGTTTACAACAGGTGAAGTAGTTCCAAACGCAGAGTATATTAAGCTTGTTATATATGATACTCCTGATAGTTCTAATCCAAGAGTTATGTATTTTGACAATATCACCTTTACAGAGCTTTATAGAATTGATTCTTTGTCAAACAATTCAGAGCTTGGTACCGTTTCATCAACCAAAACTGTAGAAGCGGGTTCTGATAGCAAGGTAGTTGCTAACCCATACGCAGGCGTTACCTTTGAAGGCTGGTATGAATATGGTGATCTTGTATCAACCGATGAAACCTATCGTATAAAAGATGTTCGTGATAATCATAAGCTTGTAGCTCATTTCAGCGGTACACCTGTTAAATCCAACCGTATCGTTCAGGGCTTTGAGGATTATGATTTGGGTGATATCTTATACGAATACTATGAAATCGTTGATGATCCCAATAATGTATTAGAGGGCAAGCAGTCACTTCACGTTAAGGGAGATAAAATTGAGGTTAATGCTGACCATAGTGTGTTCTTCCCATTAGTTTCTAATGTTGAGGCACAGCTTAAGGAAGATACTGAATATGACGTATACGTATGGATTAAACCTACCGAAGAACCTGAATCAACAACATATTTCCAAATAGTTGAGGGTTCCGGTATTGTAGATATGTCCGATCTTCTTACAAGTCCTGGCGGCACAGGTATGCAAAGAGGTATTAAACCTGTAAAGGCTGCTGCAGACGGCGAAGAAAACGGTTGGTATAAGTTCCTTATTGGTACTGTTACCAAATCTATGGCAACACGTCAAGGCTATGGTATTCAGGTATGTAAGTTCCATGCGTTCCGTCAAGAAGGCGCATCAGTCGATGATATGTACATCGATATGGTAGAGCTTGTTGAGCGCGTACCTGACTATGCAAACCTTAAGTTTACAGAGAGCTTCTTTACCGAAATCTCTAATTCAAATTTTGAATATGAGATAACCGATAAAGATTGGGCTCCACTTACTGCTGGTGTATCTGTAGAAAAGATTGCCGATAAGCAGTATGATTGGCAGGGCGACTACAACTTGAAGTTTGATGCTGCCAAGTCTAACGGCGAGGAGTACGTAAGAGTTATTCCAATTTCAAAAGCCAGTAAAAACTACACATTTGCTGCTTGGACTAAGTTGTCTGAAGGCAGCGACATAAGTGTTGGCCTTTACAAAAACGGAAAGTATGAAACATTTGAGAATGTTGTCAACGGTGAAAAGGGTACACTTGGTCTTATTGATGACGGCAAGTGGAATCGTGTAAGCTTTACATTTAACTCAGGTGACAATGAAAACGCATATCTTGTAATCAAGGGTACTAAGGGTATACTTGAGCTTGATATGGTAGATTTGTTTATCGCTACACGCGCTTATGCGACAGATCCTAACTCATACGGTACTAATAATACAGTTTTACAAATGACTAATCCTATAGCATTCCCCGATATTATCAAAACCGAGACTACATATATCGAAAACGATGATGCATCTATCGATGATAACGAAGATGAAGATACCGACGACGAAAAGACCGAAAACAACAAGAAGAAAAAGAAAAAACGCGTTGTTAAGGTTTTAAAAAATGACGGTACATCACCTTGGGTATGGGTAGGTATTGGCGCAGGAGCACTTGTTGTTGCAGCTGCGGCTACAATATTTGTAATACTATTCAAAAAGCGCAAGCAAATTAATAAGGGGGCTAAATAATAATGTTTAAGAGAATTATTGCTTTACTTTTAGTGCTTATTATGCTGCTTGGTACAGTTGCTTGCAACGATAAAGACGTTACTTCAAAAAATGATGGAACTTCATCTGTCGGCAGTGAGGTGTCAGACGACACCTCATCCGACAAGGATGCAACAGACAGTTCAGATGATATAACTTCATCAGACACTAATTCAGATAATAAGACAAACAATAACAGTTCTAAAAAGGAACCTACAATGGTAACATCAACATATACCGAAAAGGTAGAGGATGTTATTAATCTTGATGTTGATAACTCTAAGGTTGTTAATTCCAATTGGGGCGGCGTAAATGCTATACATCAAGGCTTTATGTATTTGCCTGATGAGTACGGTCGTGATTATAATGATGCTCAAATAGCTGAAGAACTCAAGCGTATGGACGAAATGGACATTAATATGGTTCGTTCTTATATGGATGCCGGCTATGCTTTTCAATACCGTAACGGTAAGGAAATTACATACGATTGGAACAGCGAAAGAATGCAGGCCTTTTATAAATGGCTTGATGCTATGGAAGAGCGTGATATAGAAGTAGCTGTTCAAATGGGTTGGAACGTTGGTTCTGTTGCAAATGCTACAACCAAGGATGCATTGGGATATACTATTCCGTGGTATGTTAGCGGCCAGTTAAATATATACGGCGAAATGATCGATATGTATACCGACTGGGTAGAGTTATTTATTAAAGAGGTTATTATCAAGCGCGGTTATGATATCGAATATCTGGTAATGTTTACCGAGCCATATCACTTTAATGAATATACCTTCTATGTGGATTATGATTACAACAAAGAGACCAAGAACGGTTGGGAGGTTTCGGTTGACCTTATACGTGCTACTGATAAGGCTTTAAAAGAAGCCGGACTTCGCGATATGGTTAAGCTTACCGGTCCACAATACGGTTTATCATCAAAGTTCTATGAAGGTGAAACATTAGAGGAAGAGCTTGATTGGTGGATATCAAGAATAGACGAATGTATAGATGTTTATACATTCCATTGGTATGTTCCTACCTGGCCTGGTGAGGGTAGTAGCTCAAACGCATCTGTTTTTGACGATAACTACGACTTGTGGCTTTACTATCTTGGCGAAGTTAAGAGGATAGTTGGCAAAACTGGTAAGCCATTCTGGTTTGATGAATGGAACTACGGCGGTCAAGCAATGGAAAATCAAAAAACTGATTTTTACGGACAGCAGATTGCTCAAACTGTAATAGCCGGTATGAACGCAGGTATTGACAGTATGCTTTACTGGCAGTTATTTGAAACTGTATGGCCTACAAGATTTGACACCGGCGGCGAGTTTGAAAAGGGTATTCACATCTTAGGAACAGCACCGTCACTTTATGAAAGCGCTATTCCTTACAAATTGTATTACGGATTTTCACTGCTTGCTAAATATGCCGGTGAAAAAGGCAGTACCATATATTCAGGTTCAAATAAAAAGGGTATTTGCTGCTCAATGGTTGAGTACGAAAAAGACGGAAAGAAATATCAAAACGTAATTGTCGTAAATACAACCTCATTAGAGCAAAAAATAAGCCTTAATTTTGAAAAGGGTATAGGAAAAGATATGTACAGATATTTGTTTGATCCTATAACCACAGTGCCAAATACAGGTGCGGAGATGATATCTGCTGATAAAGGCTTTACAAATGTTAACGATATTTTGCAGGATACTATTCCTGCCGGTTCAATAGTTGTTTATTCTACTGTAAAAGACTAAATAAATTAGGCTATCCCGTGTAATGCGGGATAGCCATTGCACGATAAAAAGGAGATATTTTACTATGACAAACAAAGAATGGTTTAAAGAGGCTAAATTTGGAATGATGATCCATTGGGGATTGTATTCCTTACTTGCAGGTGAATATAAAGGAAAACGTTATGATTATAACGATGAACTTGTAAAGGGTTGGGATCCGGTTGGCGAATGGATTATGCCACGTTATCAAATTCCGATCGCTGAATATGAAAAGCTTGCGCAGGCTTTTAATCCTGTGTTTTTCGACGCTGACGAGTGGGTTGCTTTGGCAAAAGAAGCTGGTATGAAATATATTGTAATTACCAGTAAACACCATGAAGGATTTGCACTCTTTAAATCTGAAGCCGATTCATTTAATGTAGTAGATGCAACTCCTTTTAAGCGTGACATTATTAAAGAACTTGCCGATGCGTGTAAGCGTGCTGATATGAAATTTGGTCTTTACTATTCTCAGGAATTAGACTGGCATGAAGAACACGGCGGCGGTTATAACATAACCGAGCCCGACCTTAAGGGCTGCAGATGGTCAAATCATTGGGATTTCCCGGAAGGTGAAAAGGACTATTCCATCTGCTTTGAAAAGAAAATTAAACCACAGGTAAAAGAAATTTTGACTAAATATGGTGATTTAGCGCTTATTTGGTTTGATACTCCTGGTGTAATTACAACCGAACAAAGTATGGAGCTTTATGATATGGTTAAAAAATATCAACCTAACTGTCTTGTAAACTCCCGTATTGGCAATGGCGTTGGCGATTATTTCTCTTGTGGAGATAACGAAATTCCCGACGATTATAAAACAACCCTTTATGAATCGGCTTGTACTTTGAACGACACTTGGGGTTATAAGAGCTTTGACAATAACTGGAAATCTGCCGAACAGGTTTTCAAAATCAAAGAACATCTTAATGAACGCGGAATTAACTATTTGTTAAACGTAGGACCGGACGGTCTTGGCAGAATACCCGCTCCAACAATTGATATTTTCAAAAAAATCGGAGAGCTTTCTAAAAACAAGTAACGTATGTTGTGCATTAAGGAGACAGTTTTATGTCAGAAATTAATAAGGTATCGTTAAATATAAATAATGATAATTGTATTCAAGAGCATTTCCACGGTGTAGGCGGTGTATATCACGCCTATACCTTTAGGGATGATTTCCCTGATAAGCAGTACACCGAAAAAGAACGCAACATTGAGCTTGAAAGAGTTAAAAAAATGGAGCTTAAGGTAGCCAGAACATATTTTGATTTGGTTGCATATAAAGACGGTAAGTGGGATTGGGAATGCAGCGAAATGCAGGCGCTTTATAAATGGCTTGAAAGAATGAAGGAGTTTGGTGTTGAGGTAGCTCTTAATGCTGCTTGGTGGCTATCAGGTCATATTATGAGAAACGAAGAATCACCGCTTTATGACAAGGACCATAAAATTGCTGCGCATAAATACGGTGACTGGGTAAGCGAGGTTGTGCATCAGCTTATTGAGGTGCGCGGTTTTACAAACATAAAATATCTTATTATGCTTACCGAACCAAATGACGGTTCTTGGCAAATAACATGTGAAGAGGGCGGAGAATCGGGTTATAGAGCTTATGCGATGTGCGTTAGGGCGGCCGATCGTCAGCTTCGTGCTGACGGTAGACGTCAGCTTGTGAAGCTTGTAGGACCTAATGCCGGTGTTCTTGGTGACGGCGATCCCAAAATGCTTGAATGGGCTGTAAATAATTTGGATGACAGCATTGATATATATTCATCACATACATATATGGATTATTATGAGCCTTATGATTTAATTCGTGAGACATATAGCGGAAAAGGTTCACTTGCTTTAAGCACACCGGGATTTAGAGCGCAGCAATATGTCAAACTCGAGCCACATACCGACTACGAATTGTCATTGTATGCAAAAGCAGCTAATGGAAGCGATATGACTGAGTGGAAAAGAGGATTCCTTTTTGGCGCATTTGAAACAACCGAATTTGAAGGTACCTTGATCGCGGCAGGTCTTGAAGGAATCAGTTATCTTACCGAAAACAGTGTTGTTTCAATTGATGTTGCTGATATTTCAGACAAATGGCAAAAATATACTATGTGCTTTAATACCGGAGAAAAGGATTATGCATATATTGGTATTTATCACGATGTTCTTCCCTTTGAGGCAATGATGTTTTATGATGATGTGTCATTACATAAGGTGGGTGACACACAAGAGCTTTTGGAAAACGGTAATTTTGATGATACTGAAAGTACAGCTTGGCTTGCTTTTAAGGGTGGTATTGGCAGTAATGATGATAAATTGCCATTATATACAAGCATCAGGTTGATTTTAAAAAGATATCTTAAATGCGTTCCAAAGGGCAAGGAATTTTGGTTTGATGAATACAATGTTCGTTTTTATGATATGTATAATGATCCAAAACAGGGTGTCGCCTTGGCGGAGGTTCAGTCTGCTTTCTTAAATTCGGGTGTTAACTGTAATTTGATTTGGTCTTTGTTTGATCAAAGATGGCCCTTCTGCAGATGGGATAATTTTGACAATTTTGTTGATGGCGACCATAGATTTGGTGTTATGCCTAATCTCAAAAGAAGCTTAAAGCCGTACCCCGCATACTATGCGTTTACACTTATGGCTAAGTATTTAGGTGATCATCATTCACGCATTTTTGAGGGCGATACGAATGATACTGTTTGTACTTCGTGTGTGGTTGGCAGTGACGGTAATTACAGCATTTTGGTTGTAAATTCAGGAAATAGTGACCGTGAAGTAGCAATAAATCTTTCAAACGATTTAAACCGAACTTTTTATCGTCATATGTATGATTCTAAAAAAATCGCACCTGAAGAAAATGCTGAAATTATTGACGTAGATAAAAAATTTGAAAATGTGAATAGGACAATAATTGATGTAATGCCTGCAAATTCTATGGCTATTTATACAACGAGAACGGATTGATTAGATATGAAATTTTTATATAATAATGCACTTTGTCTTGCTAAAGACGATAAAACTATTTTTGAAGGAATAAAATTTTGGATAAAAGGTCAAGGTGGCGAAAAAATATATCTTGACACTACATCTGTAAGTGAAACCGAGGTATTGTTTTCAAACAAATCGCAAGATATTACAGCAAAACTCGGCTTAACCTGTGACGGCGACACAGCATCACTTGCTATAGATGTTGATTACAGTCCCGCTTTAGGTGATATATTCGGTCAAAATCATCTTGATACCGATGCCGCTGCAGGCATTGACATTTCGGCTATGCCAGAAGGCGAGTCGTATATGGCAAACTTTATGCGTTGCAGTTATTGGTGCGGAACAAAAATATTTGGCGATTTAAAAGAAATGCCCGAAAGAACTCAGGCTTTGCTTGCAAGGATGAATAACGGTGAATATGCCTATCTTTTGACAACCTGTGATAAGTATTTTAAAAGCAATATCATCGCAGGTGATAAATGTGGTTGCACGGTTTATATTTATAGCCGTTTTCCGCAAAGCAAATGTTCGGAATGTGTGCTTATATTGGGCTTCAATGCCGATCCGTACGTTTTGCCTAACATTACCGCCGAATATGGTATCAAGATAATGGGAAAACCAATAAAAATTCGAAAAGAAAGAAGATATCCTGAAGTATTCGAGTATTTGGGTTGGTGCAGCTGGGATGCATTCCATATGGATGTTACCCACGACGACTTGCTTAAAAAAGCCGATGAATTTAAACAAAAGGATATTCCTGTTCGTTGGGTGATAATCGATGATATGTGGGCAGAGTGCCACAACAATAACCGTCCGACTATGCATTCGCGTGAAATGTATAATTTCGAGGCAGATCCACAAAGATTTCCTAACGGACTTGCAGCAGCGGTTACCGACCTTAAACAAGATTACGGTATGAAGGTGGGTATCTGGTATCCTACAACAGGCTATTGGAACGGTATAGATCCCGAAGGTCCGATTGCAAAAGAGCATAGTGATTTATTAACCGTTGGATTAAACGGTAGACTTTTACCTTCACCAGATCAAAACAAGTTGTTCCAGTATTTTTATATGTTTAACAGCTTCTTCCGTGGTTGCGGTGCAGATTTTGTTAAGGTGGATTATCAATCCTGCATATTAGACAACTACAACCGTTTGGTGCCAATTGGATTAATGGCTAACAACCTTCAAACTGCCATTGAAGCTACCGTTGGTGTATGCTTTGATGGAAATCTTATTAACTGTATGGGTATGGCAAACGAAAATTTCTGGAATAGACCTAACAGCATTATAAACCGTATTAGCGGCGACTTTATGCCAGAGGATAGAAAATGGTTTGTTCAGCATCTTATCCAGTGCAGTTTTAACGCCTTTGCACAAGGCAGCATATATACGGGTGACTGGGATATGTGGTGGTCCGATGATGCTCAGGGTACTAAAAATGCAGTGCTTCGTGCAATGAGTGGCGGACCTGTATATGTAAGCGACGAGCTTGGCAGAAGTGTAAAGGAAAAAATAATGCCAATTGTTTACAGTGACGGTAAAATAATAAGACTTAAAGAGTCGGCACGTCCTGCTCCCGAATGTCTTATTGAAGACTGTGAGCACAACGGAAAAATCTATAAGGTGTTTAACAGAACAGAAAACGGCGGAATTCTTGCAGCATTTAATATTGATGAAGACGAAAATAGTGTTTGCGGCAGCATTTCTACAAAAGATGTATATGGTATGACTGATTGCCGTTGCGCAGTTGTAGATTATTTTGCAAAAACAGTCACCATTTTAGAAAAAGGCGAAAGCTTAGACCTAACCCTTAAAAATTATGATGATTTCAGACTTTATTACATTATAGAGCTTAAATCTGATATAACACCTATAGGCGTAATGGATAAATATATGGCTCCCGCTACATTTGAAATGATTGCTGTTAATAAGTGTATAGTGGTAGAAGGCGGAGAATTTTATTTCACAGCCGATAAAGCTCCTGAAAATGTAACAACAAACGGTGTTGAGGTTGATGTTATTTCTGTTGGTGAAAAATTATTTGCCGTTAAATTGTCAAAAGACGATAATAATGTATTACTTGAATGGAAGTAGGGTTTAAGATGATTAAAATATTCGGTGTGGGTAACAGCTTTACTGAGGACGCATTTACCTGGCTTAGTGAAATTGCTGCCGCTGACGGCATCGAGATTATGACGGTTGTACCATTCGTCGGCGGTTGCACCTTCAAGCGTCATTTAGATAAAATTAAAAGTGACTCTAATGAATATGACCTTATCGTTAATGGGAAAAACACGGGCAAAAAGCTTACATTTGACGAGGCGCTTGCAATGGAAGATTGGGACTTTGTTACCTTTAATCAAGGAAGTGTTCAGTCTGGAAGACCAATTTCATATTTTCCGTATCTTAATGAACTTAAAGAGCACATCCTCAAGCATTCGCCAAATGTAAAGCCATACATTTATCAAACTTGGGCCTATGAAACAGATGCTACGCATCCGTATTATTATGTTTATAATAACAGCCAAAAAGAAATGTGGATTCGCGCTCGCGATTGCTATCATTTTGCTTCAAGATTGATTGATGCACCGATAATTCCTGTTGGCGAGGTTATTCAGTATCTGCGTGAAAATGTTGCTGAGTTTGATTATCAAAACGGTGGTATGAGCTTAAATCGCGACGGATATCATCTTACTGAAATTTATGGCAGATATGTCGCAGGGTTAACCTTTTATTTTTCGCTTTTTAAAAATGATATACTTAAAAACAGCTTTATACCAGAGCATAATGGCGTTAAAGCTGATCCCATTATTATAGAAAAAATAAAAAATGCAGTTTATGAGGTTGTAAACAACCGATTAGATGACGATGACGATTAAACTTATATGTTTAGGAGTGAATAACAGTGCTTTGCAGATGGCCGGTACCATATATAGAAAAAGGTAAAAATATATCCCTTAGCAGATATAAAACTATGTACGGAATAAATGTTCATACCCATTTGTATTTTGAGATTGAATATGTTTTAAGCGGGAACTGCTTTCAGAATTTTCAAAACACCTCTTACGAGTTCGCGCGAGGCGATATAGCACTATTTAAACCCGATTCAAGACACAAATATCAAACCTCTGGTGAGCTTGAGGTGTTAAGATTAAAAATTAATCCTGAATTTCTTCCTCAAATATATAAATTACACGAACATGAATTTAGCACAGCAAACATTATTCATCTTCCGCCTAATGAGGTAAAAAGTGTAGAAAATATTTTGCTAACCATAGAAAAAGAGTTTAATGATAAAAATAAATTCTATTCTGAGGCAATATCGGGATATTTAGAGGTTTTATTTACATTATTGATTCGTTTTCACACTACAAGTAAAAATGGAGAAGTTAAGGCATCGAATGTAGATTTCAAATCAATTATAGCTTATATTGAAAAAAATCTAAAAACAGTAACACCAAGTGCAGTTGCTTCATATTCGGGCTACAATTTTCCATATTTTTCAAAGCTGTTTAAAAAGCATACAGGTCGTAATTTGAGTGAATATATTAATTTATTAAAGCTTGATGTAGCCTCTAAAATGTTAAGCGAAAGCAACAAGCGAATAGAAGCCATCGGTTATGAGGTTGGTTTTAATAACAAAAGTTATTTTTATCGCGTGTTCAAAAGATACTATGGTGTTACACCCGAAGAATATCGTAGATCGAGCAGAAAAAGAAATTAGTTAGTATTATGTATTATGTATCAGATTGTTTTGATCAAGGAGAAGGTATGAACGATTTTAAAATTATATTAGATAACAGTGCAAATGTTGCTGCAAGCATAATTAAAAATGTTCCTGAAAAGAACGATGTAAAGCTTTATGAGTTATTAAAGTATAAGGTGGATAAAAACACTTTTTATGATAATTGCTCCGGAGTAACGGTTCGTAGTAACACAGTTTGTAATATTACAAAAAAACCGATAAGGCTTTCACATTTTAGTTCACTTTTTGTTGAAAATATTGCTCCTGATTTTCATAACAAGGATATACTTATACATATTTGTAATTTTGCTTGGCAAGGCGAGGCACAATGGGTGAGTATAACACCTTATGAGATGGGCTTATATCCTGTTTCAAAGCACTTTTTCTCTCATACCGACAAAACTATTTCAAACATCGGTAGTTGGTCTACTCACAAGTACTATCCTATTGTTCTTATAGAGGATAAAACCGGTAAAAAGGTTTGGTATTTTGAACTTGAATCAGCAAACAATTGGTCATTTGAATTTGGAACCTTTACTGATGAAAAAACTGATATTACTTATCTAACCCTTGATTGTTCTGCTTGTAGTGAGAATAACAACGGATTTTACAAGGTATTAAAGCCGAACGAAAAATACCGTACACCCTCTGTTTTATACGGAATATCGGACAGTTTTGATAATGCAATTATTTCGCTCTTAAAGTATAAGCGCAACCACGGGCTAAAACTTAACAAACTACCTGTATGTTTTAATGATTATATGAATTGCCTTTGGGCAATGCCAAGTCGCGACAAACTTTTACCGCTTATAGATACGGCTGCAAAAATAGGGGTTGAAACCTTTTGTATTGATGATGGCTGGTTTATAAGAGATGAAAACGGTACTGATTTTGGTGACTGGATTGAGAATGATGCGATTTTCGGTGACCAAGGATTTAAGGGTATTGTGGAATATATTAAAGCTAAGGGTATGACGCCTGGTATATGGCTTGAGCTTGAAACCGCATTTTGCTTTGCTTCTATCTCAAAAATTGCTCCTAATGCCATACTTACTCGTTGTGGTATTCCGATAGGTGATGAAAGACAATTTCTTAATTTTGGTTGTAAAGAGGTAACCGATTATTTATATAGCAGGGTAAAACATTTATACGACCTTGGAATTCGTTATATAAAAAATGATTATAACCATAGTACAGGTATTGGTTGTGACGACGGCGACCTGTCATTTGCTGCAGCATTAATTGAAAATAATGAAAAGTTCTATCAGTTTATTGACAAAATAATTGCTGATATGCCAGACCTTACGATAGAAAATTGCGGAAGTGGTGCTATGCGATGTGATAACAGCACTCTCAAGCATTTCCATTTGCAAAGTGTCAGCGATCAAGAAATATTTACAAACAATCCCTCTATAATCAGGGGTATGCAGTGCTGTATGCCACCTGAAAAAATGGGAATATGGAGTTTTCCATTCCCACTTTTATACGAACACCGTCTTGATACAAAGTCAGCATTTACTGAAGAATATATGCAACAAATGTCAGACGGCAACCAAACGATCTATAATATGGCTTGCGCATTTTTTGGAATTATGACATTATCCGGTCATATAGAAAAATGTGATGAGTATAATCTTTCACTTATAAAAAAAGCAATAGAAATATATAAGCAAGATAGCGATTTCATTTTAAATGCTACACCTGTGTTTATAGGCGAACAACAAAAAATATATACCAAAGGGTATAGTATTTTAGCTTTAAAAAATGAACAAAAAATAAGAATTGGCATATTCCGAAATGGTGGTGTTAATTCAATAGATTTTGAAATTCCACGTGAATTTTCAAACGGTAAATTTACCGAAATATATCCTTGTAATGAGGACAATAAAACAGCAACGTTAAAAGACGGAATAATACACTTTGAACCTCAAAGTGAGATTACGGCTGCAGTGTATGAAATATTATTGTAATGATACTATAAAAGTAAATAGGTGATTTTATGAATCAAACATTATACAACTACATACTAAATAAAAAGCATCATTCACATCGTCATAGTGTTGATTGGGATTTAGCTACCGAGTATTCGTCTAAAAATTTAAGTCCTATAGAGCGTATGTCAGATCGTTTCACAAGACTTTGTGAAGAAGAAAAGGCTGTTATATTAGAAGGTGAACAAATAGTTTTTTTGCGCACAGTATCTAATCTTCCTGCTATTTTTACCGATGCTGAATGGAAAGAAATAAACAATAAACACTACATTCACGAGCTTGGCTTTATGTCAAACCTTTCTCCAAATTATTATGATACTATCGCTACAGGTCTTTTAAGCAAACGAGAAACAGCCGATGAATACGGTAAAAAGGCCATAGATAATATAATTAAACTTTCAGATAAATATTTAGAAGAAGCTAAAAAACAGGGAAGAGACGACCTCGTCCAAGTGCTTAGTCAGGTGCCACGTTATCCTGCGCGTAATTTTCGTGAGGCATTGCAGTTTTTTAGAATTTTGCACTTTGCTCTTTGGCTTGAAGGTAACTATCACAATACTATAGGTCGTTTTGACAAGTATATGTTTCCATACCTTAAAGCCGATATGGAAAAGGGCGTTTATACACAGGAGACAGCACTTGAGCTATTAGAGGATTTCTTCCTCTCGTTTAATAAAGATAGCGATATCTACGTTGGTGTGCAACAAGGTGATAACGGACAAAGTATGATGTTAGGCGGTGTTGATGAAGACGGTAACGACGTTTACAATCTTTTGTCAGAGCTTTGTCTTAAAGCTTCGTGCAATAACAAAATGATAGACCCTAAAATTAATTTAAGGGTTTCTAAAAACACACCTGCAGACCGATATACCGAGGCCACAAAGTTAACGCGTGCAGGTCTTGGTTTTCCGCAGTATTCAAATGATGACGTTGTAATTCCTGCTCTTGAGGCTATGGGCTACAGTCATAACGATGCAGTGAATTACACCGTTGCGGCTTGTTGGGAATTTATTATTCCAAACGTTGGTGCCGATGTTGCAAATATTGCGGCGCTTTCATATCCAAAGGCTGTGGATACTGCATTACACAACAGTCTTAATAAAGCCAACACATATGAAGAATTTTTTGGTTTTGTAAAGACAGAAATTGAGAAAGAATGTAACACAATTTGTGAAAATATAAATAATCTTTGGTTTATACCGTCACCGTTTATGAATGTACTTATGGACTGCGATATATACACCGGTGGTAAGTATAACAACTTTGGTATTCACGGTACGGGTATTGCCACAGCGGCAGATAGTCTTGCGGCAATTAAAAAATACGTTTTTGAAGAAAAGTCTATCAGTAAGGATGAACTTATAGCTGCAGTAGACAATAACTTTGAAAACACGCCCGAACTATTACATAAACTTCGTTATGAATCACCAAAGCTTGGTAACAACGACGATTTTGTTGATAGCATTGCAACCGAACTTTTAGATACATTTGGTAATGCGCTAAAGGGTAAAACCAACTGCCGTGGAGGTATATATCGCGCAGGTACGGGTAGCGCTATGTATTATCTGTGGCACGCTAACGAAATAGGTGCTTCAGCCGACGGCAGACGCGAAAAAGAACCCTTTGGTACTAACTATTCGGTATCGCTATTTGCTAATGTTAAGGGTCCGGTATCGGTAATAGCATCTATGACAAAGCAGCATTTTGAAAATGCTATGAACGGTGGACCGCTAACACTCGAATTTCATCAAAGCATTTTTGCCGATGATGATGGAATCCAAAAGGTAGGTCTTTTGGTTAAAAACTTTATAGACCGAGGCGGTCATCAGCTACAGCTTAATACCGTAAATCTTGACCGTATGCTCGATGCCCAAAAGCACCCCGAAAATCACAGACAGTTGGTAGTGCGTATTTGGGGTTGGAGCGCATACTTTGTAGAGCTTGATAAAGAGTATCAAGACCACGTTATTGCAAGACAGGCATACACAGTATGACAGGAATAATTTTTGATGTAAAAGAAATGGCGGTACATGACGGCCCCGGTATTAGAACAACTGTCTTTTTAAAGGGCTGTCCGCTAAGCTGTGCTTGGTGTCATAATCCCGAAGGTTTATCCTTTGAGCCACAGCTTATGTATAAAGCCGTAAGATGTATTGACTGCAAAAGCTGTCAAAGAGAGTGCAATCATCCCGAATGTCAAGCTTTTGGAAGATGTATTCATTCGTGTCCCGAAAACTGCCTTGAAATCGCCGGCAGAGAAATAACGCCACAAGAATTGGCAAACGACCTCAAAAAATCTGCCGATGTTTTAGGTGACAGCTTTGGCGGCTTTACTTTTTCGGGCGGCGAGCCGTTAGCACAACCCGAGTTTCTTTTACAACTTATTAAAGAGCTAAATAACTATAATTTGTGTATAGAAACAAGCGGTTTTGCCGAAAGCGACGTTTTTAAAGAAGTAATAGACAAGCTTGATTTTGTTATTATGGATATTAAATTAGCCGACACCGAAATTCACAAAAAATATACGGGCGTTGACAATGATTTAATACTTAATAACTTTAAATATTTAAAACAAAGCGGAAAACCGTATGTTATTCGCACGCCGCTAATTCCAAATATCACCGATACAAAAGAAAATCTTACAGCAATTAAAAACATAATCGGTGACAGCAATTGGGAGCAGTTGCCTTACAACGCTGCTGCAGGCGCAAAATACAAAATGCTTGGCATGAATTATAAACTGTGATCCATAAGGCGAATACAAGGAGATATAAATATGTCATTTAAATACAAATGGGATATAAATGATTATAATTTTTACGATTCATATGTAAAATTCACAGCCGATGATAAGGCACTACAGGGTGTTTTTGACGATTGCGAAGCGCTATGTAAACAAAATATAAAAAATTTTGGCGACTATGATGTTTTGATAGAAGGTGCAAAATACAGTGGCGTTTGGTTAGAAACTCAACCAATGGGTGGCGAAATGTATGCCAAGCGCAGTATAAAAACAGCACTTTCAAATATACTTATATTCTTGCGATATCAACGTCGCGACGGCAAGATGCCGGGTATGATATCATACCGTGATCCTTGGTCAGGACTTGTTGCGCATTATGATTGGATGCAGGGCTGTTTTTTGCCGTATCCTGCGCTTAAGCTATATTATCTTATAGGTGAAGATAAAGATTATTTAAAAATGCTTTATAAAGCGCTTGAGGATTTTGATACTTATTTATGGAGTTATCGCGATAGCACAGGTGACGGATGTTTAGAAAACTGGTGTATTTGGGATGTTGGCGAGGACAATGCCACACCTTATATGCTTAACGGTCTTACTATGCCGGAGCACGGCCCTTGGGGCAAATCAACCCCTCCTGACAATTATATGAATATGCCCTACAAATCCCCACAATATATGGGTTATTCGTATTCTTGCAGAATGGTTTTATCTCATATTTCAAAAATTTTAGATAACGGATTGGCTGAAAAATGGGAATCAGATGCAAAAGCTGTACAGCAAAGGGCAAAAGAATGCTTGTGGGACGAACATCGTCACGCATTTTTCCTTAAGGATAAAAACGGACAGGTAATACCGGCCCTTACACAAGAGAATATAAAGTGTATGTACTGTGGACTAATGACACAAGAAATGGCTGATGCGTTTGTTAGCGAGCATCTTTTAAACGAGGACGAATTTTGGACTCCATATCCTTTGCCTGCAATTGCAGCAAATGATCCGTACTTCCATGTTAATAAACAGTATTCTAATTGTGCGGACAAGCTTAAACAGCTTGGCACTGCCGCACACGATATAGACGATAATTCTTGGTCTGGTCCACTGCACGGTCTTGTTTGGCAAAGAAGTATTGATGCGCTTATAAATTACGGTTATCATAACGAAACCATAATGATTGGTAAAAAACTACTTTCCATACTTAAAGAGCATCGTAAATACGTGCAAAATTACAATCCGTTTACAGGTGTTCCGTCTAAAGGTATGGACGGTTACGGTCCAACTATGCTTTCAGCACTTGAATATATAAGTATGCTTTGCGGAATTAACGTAAGCTATAAAAAGATTTATTGGACTGCCGCAACCGAAATAGGTGGCTTCACCTATGTTCAAAATATTTACGGTAGGGAATATAAGCTTATGTCAAACGGTGACAAAATGAGTACATATATTGATGGCGAAAAAGTTTTCACAGCATCCACAGGCGCAAGAATACAAACCGATTTAGACGGAAATATTTTATGCGTTTACGGCGTATCGCAAAATGAGATTGATTTTAGCTTGAATTATAATAATAAATATTTAAAGCAAAAGCTCTGTGCAAATGATTGTATAGACGAATTCTAATAAATTAGAGGTTTTAATATGTCAAATTTAGGTTTTTTTTATAACGATAAAAAAGAGTATACAATTACCAATATGCGTCCGCGCAGACCACTTAAAAACTTTCTTTGGAATGAACAGTTTATTATGATACTTGACCATTTTGGTTTTGGTGAAAGCTTTAGATACATTAACCCCGAAGAACGCAGGTTTGTGGTTAATGATGGTGAGGCAGGTCGATTGATATATATCAAAGACCGCGAGACCGGCGAGTTTTATGACGCAAACCGTAATTATGCAAATAAATCTTTTGATAAATACGAGTGTAATGTTGGTATTGGATATCAGCAAATAGTAAGTGAGTACAAGGGAATAGAAACAAAGTTTACTCTCGCTGCACCAACCGAAGGCTTTGCAGAGCTTTGGAAAATTGAAGTAAAAAACAATTCTGACACAACTCGAAAAATTGACTTAATACCATACTGCCGTCCGTCTGTTAATGTTACAAGTCATTTAGCTTATGGACACGCCGATTACGAGAAAAAGCTTGATGGCTTATATTTTAGTCACGATGCGTATAACATTAGCCATAATTGTGTTGGTGTTTATATGAAGGCATCAATGTCTCCTGCTTCATACGACATTACCGACATTAATTTTAAAGGTATTTATAATAGTTGGGCAGAACCTCAAGCACTTTATAATGAGAGCTTGTCAAATAAGGGTTCTTCGTTTGATAGCACCTATTGCGGCGCAATGCAGTTTGCACTTGATATATTATCGGGTGAGCAAAAAACTATATATGTAGTTTTAGGTATGTGTACCGATTTGGATGATGCTGTTAATTTAAGTGATATGTATTTGTCTGACGGATTTTTTGAACAGTCTATTGCTGCAGTTAAAAATGATGCTGATGCTATGGACAATCTTTTTGTTCTTGAATCACCCGATGAATATATCAATATAATGACTAATATTTGGCTCAAAAGACAAATTTCGTTGGGTAAGACATGGGGACGTGTATATAACAAGGGTTTCCGTGATATTATGCAGGACACAGCAGGTCTTGCAGCATTTGACGGTAAAATGGCAAGAGAAAAAATCAAGGTTTGCCTTGCAACACAGCGTCCAAACGGTAATCCAATGCGTTCCTTTGCGCCTATTGACCGTGACCCTTATTACGATGGTGCTGTTTGGACTCCTGAAACAGTGCTTGCATATATTAATGAAACCGGCGATTTAACGGTTCTTGATGATGATGTTCCGTATTTTGAGTCTGATGAACACGATAGCGTTTTTGAACATATGTATCGTGGATTAAGATTTTTACTTGATAATCGTGGCGAGCACAATATGGTGTTATGGGGCGGCGGCGATTGGAATGATTCAATCAATAATGCGGGTAACCAGCTTAAAGGTGAGAGCGCTTGGTTAAGCATTGCAACCGTTAAGGCTATAAAAGAATTTTGCCGCATTTGCGAAATAATCGGCGGCAAGGACGAACTTATTAATAAGCTTACCAAAGAAAGAGAAATATTAAAATCTGCCGTTTTAGAACACGCTTTCGAGGGTGATCAGTTTACTTATGGTATAAATGACTGGGGTGAAAAGGTAGGCTCACACGAAAGTTATCAGGCAAAAACATATCTAAATTCTCAAACATGGGCTGTTTTGGCAGAAATGCTTGATAATGACGGTCTTAACAAAATAATGCAAACCGTAGAGGATAAGCTTAAATGCGATTTTGGATATGTTCAGTGCGCTCCTGCCTATAGTGAAAAGGATTTACACATTGGTCGAATGGCATATTTTATCCCAGGTGGTTATGAAAACGGCTCGGTATACAATCATGGTGTAGCGTTTAAAATTGCAGCAGATTGTATGCTCGGTAAAGCTGACACAGCTTACGAAAGCCTAAAAATGATTTGTTATGACAACCCCAAAAATCTTAACTCGGGTGTAGAACCATACGTTGTTACCAATATGTTCTTTGGTCCGCAAGAAAAATATCGTCCGGGATTTTCTTTCTATGCATGGTTTACAGGCGCTGCGGGCTGGGTATATCGTGATATTACCGAGTTTATACTTGGTGTAAAAGGTGAGTATACCGGGCTTAAGATTAATCCGTGTATGCCGTCTGCTTGGAATAATATTTTCGTTTCACGCGTATACAGAGGCGCTACATACAATATTACTTATAAGCGCACAGGCAGTTATAAGCTTACCGTTGACGGAAAAGTAATAAGCGGTAATATAGCACCGATTTTTCCTGAAGGCAGTAATCATACTGTTGTTTGTGAATTTTAAATATAGAGTTGATTTTTATGTTTGAAAAAACCAAAGCTTTTTGCGATTCTCTTTTAAATATGGGTGTGCCTGGTTTTGACCTTGCAGTTTTTAAAAGCGGTAAACCAATATTACGATATATGAATGGGTACAACGATATTGAAAAAAAGATAAAAATAAATGGCAAAGAAAGATATAATATATATTCTTGCTCAAAGCCAATCACCTGTACGGCTGCTTTACAGTTGTGGGAAAAAGGTTTGTTTTCACTCGACGATAAGCTTTCAGACTATATGCCTGAATTTGAAAATATGAATGTAATAACAAATTCAGGTATAAAAAAAGCCAATAATCCCATTTTAATAAAGCATTTATTTGAAATGACGGCAGGCTTTTCGTATAATCTTGAATCTGAAAGTCTTATAAAATGTCGTAAAGATACAAATGGCAAATGTCCTACGCGAGAAGCAATGAAATATCTTGCAAACGAGCCGCTTTTATTTGAACCTGGTGAGCGTTGGGAATACAGCCTATGTCACGATGTATTGGCGGCATTGGTAGAAGTAATATCAGGCGAAAAATTTGAAGCTTATGTCAAAAAGAATATTTTTGATGTAGTTGGAATGTCAGATTCTACGTTTATGCTTCCGCAAAATGAACTTGAAACTATTGCCGAACAATATAAATTTGAAAACGAAACAGCAATAAACATAGGTAAAGATATCACCTATTTTAAAATGGGCTCTGAATATGCTTCGGGTGGTGCAGGCGCAATCTCTACTGTGGACGATTATATAAAGTTTTTAGAGGGCCTGCGTTGCGGATTGTTACTAAAACCTGAGACATTGTGTTTAATGATTACCGACCGTCTTACCGATAAACAAAAAACTACATATTGGACAAGGGACACTCACGGATATGGTCTTGGTGTGCGTTGTCACAGCGGTGGTGATATAAATACCGACTTTGGTTGGGGCGGTGCTGCAGGCGCATATCTTGCCGTTGATATAAAAAACGAAATATCGTTATATTTTGCTTGTCATTTACATTCCTCACCCGGTCAGGGTGTTCGTTCATTGCTTTATAGATTTATAAGGGCAGAACTTTTCGATAGCGGCGATTTTGTAAACATTCAAAAAGAAATTTCAGGTCTTTATGACTATAATTTAACTTATTGATTTTTGTAATTAAGGATTTTATATATGTATTTAGCAGAAATTTTTACTGACCATATGGTTTTACAACGTGATAAAGATATTTGCGTTTTTGGTTATGGTAAAGGTAGTGGCGAAATTGAGTTTTGTGGAAAAACATATACGTTTACTTCAACTACCGAGAAATTTTATGTATATCTTGCTCCGCAAAGCGTAGGTGGACCATATGAAATGATGGTTACACTTAACGGTAGTACAAGAGTAATAAAAGATATTTTGATTGGTGACGTTTATATAGCGGCAGGGCAATCTAATATGGAACTACCGCTATGCGCAACACATAATATTGAATATTTTGAAAATGAAAATATCCGCTTTTTTACCGAGCCTCATACTGCTGATGAAGACGGTAACCTACTATATAAACCAACCGAATGGTTTTTGTGTGATAAATCTGTTGGAGATTTTTCGGCAATTGGTTATTATTTTGCAGTGGGGTTACAAAAAAGCACAAACGTACCAATAGGTGTAATATGTTGCTCAAAAGGCGCATCGCGTGTAGATGCTTGGACAGCATCTCAATACGTTCAACACGAAGATTATCAAAAAATGCAATCGGTAAAACACAACGATTATTACGTGTATAAATTTAATCACGATTCGTGGCTTTATAATAACAAGCTTTTAAGTATTGTTCCGTTTGCAAATTCAGGTGTTTTGTGGTATCAGGGTGAAAGCAACCGTTGTCACGACGAGGGTGTGCATTATGCAAAGTTACTCGAAATTATGATAAAAAATTGGCGAGAGCTTTGGCAGTGTAATTTACCTTTTTATTGTGTACAGCTTATGCCATACGATGAAGCGCCAGACGTTGCCGATTGGGCTGTTATTCGCAGTCAGCAGCAACTGGCGGCACAAACAGTTGATAATGTTTATCTTGTTACACTTGTTAATACGGGTGAAAAGAACGAGATACATCCTACAAAAAAGAAAGACATTGCATATGCATTGTCAAACGCTGTACGTGCTGTTCAACATAATGAAAGTGTCGAATATAGCGGACCTGTTTTACAAACATACAAGCATATAAAAAATGGGGTAGAGCTTGTTTTTTCTCATGCCGAGGGTTTACATCTTAAGGGCAATGAGTTGCAAGATACGTATGTTTATGATGAAGAAGACCGATTACTTCAAGTCGATTTTCTGTTAGAGAAAAGCTCGTTAATAATTATTTGCAAATGTGGCGTGGCACCCAAAACAATTACAATGGGTTATAACAACGCGCCCGAGCATAATCTTTATAATAATTCGGGTTATTTGGCTTCACCGTTTAAATTAATGCTTAATTAAAAAGGAGAGATAATTATGTTAGAGAATTTAAGACAAAAAAATTCCGATATTGAAATTTTTTCAGTCGAGAGTGAAGAATTTAAGAAATTTGGTCGTATAATCAATGATATTTCCACCGACGAGATTATCAATGTTGCCAAAAGTGTTGAGCCTGTGGGTAGTGGAAGCTCTTATGTTCCGTCATACAGTGATTTTGAAAAATTAGATATAGCTACCGAAATTAAAAACAAGCTTTTTGGTATAATGCCTACTCAAATTGGATACTGTTGGGGATATAACAGCTTAATGAACGCAACCGAATGGCATACCTCAAGTGAAATTAATATTGCCGTAACTCCTTTAGTTCTTATTTTAGGTTATATTTGGGATATAGAAGACGGAAAAATCGATTCATCAAAATTTAAGGCGTTTTATTTGCCACAAGGAACAATTGTTGAGGTGTATGCAACTTCGCTACACTACTGCCCTTGTCAAGTAAGTGATAGCGGCTTCGGCTGTGTGGTCGGACTTCCTGCTGAAACAAATACCCAATTAGAAATAAAAAGTGACGATAAACTGCTTTTATGCAAAAACAAATGGCTTATTTCTCATAAAGAAAATGCCGAACTTGAAGGCACTGATATGTATGTTGGACTTACAGGTAAAAACATTAAAATTAGTTATTAAACACATTTTTACAAAAACACAAAAAAGTACACTCTTAAATCTTGATTGTTCATTGTTTGAACAAAAAATACAATTTATAATTAATAATAACTATGTAAATTAGTGGTTTTAACTATATTTACTGTAAGGAGGGTATCGTTAACTATTGTAATTTTACCTTTAGCAAACAAAAAATATTTAATTGGAGTTGAAAAAATGAAAAATTTAGCAAAAAAGACTTTAGCAGTTTTGTTAACACTTTGCGTTTTAATGTCATGTGTTATAACTGCGTCTGCTACAGATGCCACATCGGATGACTACGGAGTACTCGTAGATAATTCAGCAGGTGCAGGTTATGATTCCTTCTGGATGACGTCATTAGGTCTTCCGGTCCAAAACTTACCTGCAGGCGAAAAATATACCATAGAGTTTGATTGGTATGCAGAAAACGTAGGTAGCACAAATAACGGCAGCATACGAGTATGGGAAGGCCATATGTCAGGCAGTAATGCTATTGAAGAAAACGACAACATATGGTTTGACCTTCCTTCTGAGACTGGCAGTTGGACTACCGTAAGCAAAGAGGTTACAGCCAGCAGCACTATAGGCGCAGTCTATATTTATGTTGGCGCAGGCGTTAAAGGTTATTTAGATAACTTTAAGATTATTGGCAGTGACGGCACAGTTCATGTAAATGTTGAGTTTACTGCAGACGATTTAAATAAAGCTATAAATTGTGCTACTGTTGTTGCATTACCTCAGAATATTGCTAACGCAAAAGTTCCTGCATACAAAATGTTGTTTGATAAGGGCGAAATATTCAGAACAACAAATATAAGCACATCACAAGCAGTTACGCTTAGCTTTGACTATTATCTTGCAGATGGTGGCGTTACAGTAGAGGATGTAAAAGTTGCTGGATATACAACGCCTCTTAAAGCAGGTTCGGTAAGTTCTTTTTCTCTTACAATACCTAGCAGCAGTGAACATTCATTTGTTCTAACAGCTAAAACTGCAACAGCAGAGCTTTATATCTGGAATGTTAAAATAACTAAAAGTGATTCAAGTGAGATAACTTTTGAAAACTACACCGATCGTACCACATGCGAATTTTCAAAAACAACATATTATGACCTTCCTGAATTAGTTGAAAAGAATTTTGTATTACTTGTAGATACAACTTCTAGAGCAGATGACGGTGTTGATAACAAAAGTTTTTGGTTTAACAATCTTGGTATGTTAAGCTATGGTGATTTGCCAAACGGTACATACACAGTTCAGTTCGACGTATGTCCTATTACATTGGCTCAAAGCGGCAGTAAATTCCACTTTAGAACCGGTAACGGCAGTGGCGCATCAAGTGATGCGGGATTTTGGCAGCCAGAACTTACCGTAGGCGAGTGGACTACAACAAGTAGTACGTTCACAGTAACTGATGATACTACAACCGGTAACCATATACTTTTTGTATACGGTGGCTTTAAGGGCTATATAGATAATCTTGTTATTCTTGATTCAGCGGGCAATGAGGTTGCAGCTACATATACCGATATGGGTGGTCTTAGCGTTCCGAGTGACTATGCTGATTACCTTACCGTAGATTATTTTGTTGTTGAGGATGAACCTGAAGTAGAGCTTTCTGACGACTATGCTATATATCAAGACAGTTCTAAGGCTACAACAAACTATGATACATATTTCCATACTTATGATTATTCAACATACAACGATGCTGCAAAAGAGGTACCTGCCGGTGAATATACCGTTACAATGAACGTATATGCTCAGTCAATTGGTACTATAGCATACAAGCCAATTAATGGTAGCTGGGGCAATGCAGGCGAGCAGTTGTATTGGACACCTACGGAAGATGACCTTAACAAGTGGGTAACTGTTACTTATACAGGTACAACAACCGATATTGCAAAGCTTCACACATTGATTTATGTTGCAGGCTTTAAGGGTTATGTTGATGATATTGCTGTATATAGCGGTGATACCAAGCTTTATACACTTTCCTTTACTGAATCTGACAACGGCAAAGCCGGTCACGATAGTAACGGCGCTGGTGTGGTTACAGCAATACCAAAGGATATTGCCGATGCAAAGCCAATTGAAGACGATGCACCTACAGGTGACTATGTAGTTCTTTTAGACAATTCAGCAAACACAGGTTTTGGTCAGTTCTATTTACACGAAGTAGGTATGCCACACGATAAAACATATCCAATCGGCGACTACACCGTTAAGTTTGATTATTATCCGTTAGTAAACGGTTCAAGCAAAAACATTGTTGCGCACCTTACAGCTACCGGTTGGAGTGGTGACGCATTCCCAGGCACCAATGGACAAAAGTGGGTAGAGGTTACTGAAACACTTGGCGAGTGGCAAACAATTTCGTTTGATATTACCACAATTGCCGAAGGTCAGTTCCCATGGTTCTATGTTGGTGCAGGTATGAAGGGCTACTTCGATAATTATCAAATTATCGACAAGTCAACAGGCGAAACAGTACTTGACTTTAGTCCAGTAGCTGCTGACCTTGGTAAAACAAGTACAGATACTGCTACCGTTGTTGAGTTTGAAGAGTTTGTTGAGCCTGATTGCGTGGTTCTTTTAGACAATTCAGCAAACACAGGTTTTGGTCAGTTCTATTTACACGAAGTTGGTATGCCGCACGATAAAACATATCCAATCGGCGACTACACCGTTAAGTTTGATTATTATCCAATAGTAAACGGTTCAAGCAAGAACATAGTTGCACATCTTACTGCTACCGGTTGGAGCGGAGACGCATTCCCCGGTACCAATGGACAAAAGTGGGTTGAGGTTACTGAAACACTTGGCGAGTGGCAAACAATTTCATTTGATATTACCACAATTGCCGAAGGTCAGTTCCCATGGTTCTATGTTGGTGCAGGTATGAAGGGCTATTTCGATAATTATCAAATTATCGACAAGTCCACAGGCGAAACAGTACTTGACTTTAGTCCAGTAGCTGCTGACCTTGGTAAAACAAGTACAGATACTGCTACCGTTGTTGTGTTTGAAGAAGTTCATATTCACAAAGCGGGCGCTGTAGTACTTGAAAACGTGGTAGATGCTACTTCCACAACTGCAGGTACTTATGATGAGGTTGTTTATTGTACAGAATGTAATGAAGAGATTTCACGCACAACAGTAGTTGACGACATATTGCTTGTAGATACAACAACTATTGATAATGGTACACCAACAAGCTTCTGGTTTAACGAACTTGAAATGGACGGCTTCG
>JAFSBZ010000048.1 GCA_017437005.1 Clostridia bacterium
AAGATTTAATTCTTCTGTATTCTTAACCTTTATTACAAAGATTTCTTTGTTTGAAAAATCATTGGTAAAGTGGTTATCCCCAAAATAAAAACCTATATCGTGTTTAAAATAGGGGCAATCTTTACATCTATATAAGTACTCTGCATATTTGTCCCATACTAAATCTTTTAAAAAACCTTGATTTAAAAAATCTTCTGTGCAATTAACGGTTTCTCTATCTTCTGGAGAACAATACAGTTCATAAGTATAAAAAGTTAGAGATTCATTAAATGCAATATCGTAAAACTTGTTTTTCATTCTTCACCTCATGAGTAAGAACATTTTTCAAACAAATTATACCACAAATTATTTGCAATTTCAACGTTTCGATAAACATCGTGACTCTTTGTCTTAAACGTAAAATAATCGTTATATCGTAGGGAACGACCTGTGTGTCGTTTCGTTACGGACGGGCACGCAGGCACCGACCCTACGTAAACAAATTTATCTGCTTCGTTTAGATAAATTGCCGCATCGGCATCAGCGAAATAATTGAGCATTTGCTCAATAGCGAAATTATGCTTTGCATAGCTAAATTAAATTCGCCCTTAGCGTGTCTCAGACACATTTAGCGCGGTTAAGCATTTAGCGTGCTACAGGTACATTTAGCTCGCGTTAGCGAATTTAGCTTTTTGTTTTACAAAAATAGGAATTTTATTTGACTTTTGGGTAAGATATAATTATAATAGATATGATATCATAGATGTAGTGCGTTTGCATATCATCGACAATTTTTGGGAGGAATTAGTTATGAATTTCATCACAGTAAAATCTTATGACGAACTAAGTATTAAAGCCGCTAACATTATTGCTTCACAAATTATTATGAAGCCAAATTGCGTTCTTGGCCTTGCAACCGGTTCTTCACCTGTTGGCACTTATAAAAAGCTTATTGAAAAGTGTGCGGCAGGCGAGCTTGATTTTTCTACCGTTACTTCTGTAAACCTTGATGAATACGTTGGTCTTAACGGCGACCACGACCAGAGCTACCGTTATTTTATGAACACCAACCTATTTGATCACGTAAATATTGATAAAAACCGTACCGCTGTGCCAAGCGGTATTTCAGGCGACCTTGAGGCTGAGGGCGCTGCTTACGACAAGCACATTGAAAGCCTTGGCGGTATTGACTTGCAGCTTCTTGGCATTGGTCTTGACGGTCACATTGGCTTTAACGAACCTGCTGACGTTTTCACAAAAGAGACACACGTTGTTGACCTTCACGAATCAACAATTGAAGCAAACGCAAGATTTTTTGAGTCTATCGACGACGTTCCCAAAAAAGCAATTACAATGGGTATGGGCGCTATTATGAACGCAAAAAAGGTTCTTTTAGTAGCTAACGGCGCTAACAAAAAAGAAATTCTTGAAAAAGCATTCTTTGGTCCTATCACCCCACAGGTTCCAGCATCTATTTTACAGCTTCACCCCGACGTTACAGTAATTTATAGTGAAAACTAATATTATATAAAAACGAGGTATTTTAAAATGACTGATAGAGAAATTGCAATTCTTGCGGCAAAGCAGTTCAACAGCGACGAAATCACCTATATCGAACCATACGGTAGCGGCCATATCAACTCTACGTGGCTCTCCGTACATAAATCTGCTGACGGCAAAGAGGTTAAAAACCTTATGCAAAAGATTAGCACCGTAGCCTTTAAAAAGCCTGACGAGCTTATGGAAAACATTGTAGGTGTTACAACATTTTTGCGCGACAAGGTTGATGAAGACGGCACACTTACCGTTATTCCTACCCTTGACGGAAAAAACTTTTATGTTGACGAGTGGAATAATTACTGGCGCGTTTACAAATTTATTGACAATGCAACAGCATATCAGCAAATTGAAAACGATAACGATTTTTACACCTGCGGTTTAGCTTTTGGTGAATTTCAGCAAATGCTTGCCGAATACCCTGCTGAAAAGCTACACGAAACAATCGTTAATTTCCACAACACCCCAAGCCGCTTTGCTGACTTTAAAAAGGCATTAGCCGAAGATAAAATGGGCAGAGCAAAGGATGTTCAGCCCGAAATTGACTTTGTGCTTGCACACGAGTGCAAGGCAGATGCCATTACATCTAAGCTTGAAAGCGGCGAGATTCCTTACCGCGTAACACACAACGATACCAAGCTTAACAACATTCTTATTGATGATGCAACAGGTAAGGCAAAATGCGTTATCGACCTTGATACCGTAATGCCTGGCGCTGCAGCATACGACTTTGGCGATAGTATTCGTTTTGGCGCGTCAACAGGTGCCGAGGACGAAACCGACCTTTCAAAAATTTCGGTTGATGTTCATTTGTTTGAAGTGTTTGCAAAGGGTTATCTTTCTACCGCAAACAAGTTCCTCACCCCCGCTGAAAAAGACAGTCTTGTAACAGGCGCATACCTTATGACACTTGAATGTGGTGTTCGTTTCCTTACCGACTATCTTAACGGTGACGTTTACTTTAAGATACATAGAGAGCATCACAACCTTGACCGTTGCCGCACACAGTTTAAGCTTGTTGCTGATATGGAAACAAAAGAGGCCGAGCTTCGCGCAATTGTAAACTCAATTAAATAAGGGTAAATTATATGATTACTATTTCTAACGAATTTGTAACCGCCTCGTTTAGCGAAATCGGCGCAGAGCTTAAAAGTTTTAAGTGTGACGGCAAAGAGCATATCTGGTACGGCGACCCTGCTTACTGGACAGGGTCTTCACCCGTATTGTTCCCTATTTGCAGCGGACTTAAAGACAATGAATTTATCTACGAAGGCAAAACCTACAGCTTGCAAAAGCACGGTTTTGCGCGCAGAGCAAAGTTTGATGTCGAAAAGGTTGACAGCAATACCGCAACATTTTTGCTAAGCTCAAATAACTGCCCGCAAGATAATTACCCTTTTAAGTATGAATTTAGAATTACATACACACTTATTGGTAAAAAGCTTAATGTCGAGTATAATATACGTAATCTTACCGATGGTGATATGTATTTCTCGGTAGGCGCTCACGAAGCGTACAACTGCCCCGAGGGTATTGAAAATTACGAGATTATCTTTGATAAAAAAGAAAATCTTGATGCTTACCAGCTTGTAGGTCCATTGCTTTCTGATAAAACTGTAAATTATGGCAGGGATACTGATAAATTACAGCTTGACCAGTCACTTTTTTCAAATGATTGCTTGATTTTTAAAAATCTAAATTCACGCGGCGTAACGCTTCGTAACAAGACAACCGACCAAAAGATTAAGGTGGACTTTGAAGGCTTTGAATTTTTGCTTGTTTGGACAGCACCAAACGCGCCATTTATTTGCATAGAGCCTTGGTGCGGTATTACCGACAATATAAATACTAACAAAAACCTTCCCGAAAAAGAAGGTATCCAAAAGATAGAAAAAGGCGGCGCTTTTTACCGCATACATAGTTTTGAAATAATTTAAGCAAATAAAAAAATCTCTTAACTCGAACGAGTTAAGAGATTTTTAATTTTGTAATTAGTATGCCGCTTGTGGATAGGTTATATTTTTAACCTTAAACTGTTTGGTAGAAGATTTATTTACGTCACAGCTTAACTTTTTGCCGTATTCGGCAATCTCGTCTGTGTAATCATCACCAACTATATCCTTACGAAGTGTGGAATCATATTCTTCAATATAATATGGGTCAGCCGCTATATCCTTTTTAACAAGAAGTACTAAACCTTCATCGTCTTCAAGAGTTATGAGCTTTACCTCACCAACAGCCATATCCTTTGCGTTATCATAGTAGTCGGATGCATAGTCGGTTTCTTCAGCACCTAAAACTGTTGCGTGCTGGTCTTGCGGAAGTGTTTCGCCCTCTTCTGCCTCTTCGTGCTTGTGATCTTCCTCTTCGATGTTGTTATATGCAAGATAAACTTGTTCAAAGGTTTGACTGCCATCTTTAAGCGAAGCCTCATAGCCTGCTAATTGATTCTTCTTTTCTGTAATTTGGTCTTCACTCAAACCACTAAAAGAAACCTCAAGCTTGTTAACAAGAACATAATTATCGGTAAGCTGTTTTAAAACCTTGTCTGCGGCAATTTCCTTTTCGCCGCCCTTGCCGTACAAGAACTCAAAGTACTCGTCTGCGAGATAACTGTCGGTCATATATGCCATAAATGTATCCTTGGCTACGCCGTTTGATTCCATAAGTACCGAATAGCCGTATGTGTCCCATAAATACTCGGCGTTGCTATCGGCTAAAGCCTTTGTCTCACTATCAAGCTCTACCTTGTTTTCAGCGCAAAGAGTTTTTATTGCGGCAAGCTCTACAAGTGTATCAAGAGCAGTCTTTTCTACCCATTCGGTGTAGTCGGTTTTTTCTACCTGATGCTTCCAATACTTGATTTCTCCATTTAGCTCATCCTCGGATAAGCCTTCCTCTACCTTGGCGCGAGCCTCGGTATCGGCAAAAACAAGAGCGCAAGCATAGTAGCCAGATGTAAACTCAATATCGCCAATCTTTACAGCAATTTCACCTTTTTTGTGACAGCCTGCAAAACAGGTAACCATTAATGCCAAGCATAGCATCAATGCAAAAAATTTCTTTAAGTTATTCATAACTTTTCTCCTTAAATTTTATATACAAATTATTATATAACAAATCTTTTAAAAAGTCTATACGAAATTGTAAACCTTTTTACAAAATTTTAGAAAGTCGCGCCACCGCATCTTGTAATTTAAGCCCATTGTTAAGTCTTATTACATATGCAGGCTCACCAATTGCCGATACGCTAAACTGTGATTCAAATTCTTCGGCAAGCTTTGCGGCTACCTCCATATCAATTTTAACCGTATGAAGCACCGCAGTATTTTGGGTGCTTGTAACCTCGGTAATACCTACGGCACTTGCCTTGCTACGCAACAGCGCCACGTGTATAAGACCCATAACCGATTTTGGCGGCTCACCAAAACGGTCGCAAAGCTCATCAATTACATCATCAACATCACTTTCATCACGAATGTCGGCAATTCGGCGGTATATACCAAGTCTTGCAGGCAGAGCGCTTATATAATTTTCGGGAATATGCGCCGAAACATTAAGGTCAATTGTACACACCAAATCCTCGTGTGATTCTATTCCCTTTTCCTCGTTTACGGCATCGGCAAGCAATTTGAGATACATATCGTAACCCACCGCTTCCATATTTCCGTGTTGCTCACCGCCCAGTATACTGCCGGCACCACGAATTTCGAGGTCGCGCATAGCAATTTTAAAGCCCGAACCAAATTCGGTAAACTGACGTATTGCCTCAAGTCGCTTTGTTGCGGTTTCACTGATTTCGCGATTTCGTTTAAAACAAAAATATGCATATGCACGTCTAGGTGAACGCCCTACACGACCGCGAAGCTGATGAAGTTGAGACAGCCCCATACGGTCGGCATCTTCAATTATGAGTGTGTTGGCATTAGGAACGTCAACACCCGTTTCAATTATAGTGGTACAAACAAGCACATCTATTTCGTGATCAAGCAGTTTTTTCCACACGTCGCTTAATTCGTCCTCGCTCATTTTTCCGTGAGCGATACCAATTTGCGCGTCGGGTAATTTTTGCTTTAATTTTGCGGCGCATCGCGTAATAGAGTCAATCCTGTTGTGCAAATAATAGACCTGACCACCGCGACGAAGCTCTTTATTTATAGCGTCTAACAGCACGCCGTCATTTTGTTCTAAAACATAAGTTTGTACGGGGTGTCGGTCACTGGGTGCTTCATCTATGGTAGACATATCGCGAAGCCCTGACATTGCCATATTAAGTGTACGAGGAATGGGTGTTGCAGAAAGAGTAAGTATATCCACAAAGGGATATAATTCTTTAAGACGTTCCTTTTGTGCCACGCCAAAGCGCTGTTCCTCGTCAATAATTACAAGACCTATATTTTTAAATTTAACATCCTTTGAAATAAGTCGGTGAGTACCCACAACCATATCTACTCTGCCCGATTTTAATCCCTGAATAGTTTTTTGTTGCTCGCTTTTTGAAACAAATCGGTTAAGCAGTTTTACATTAAGCGGAAGCTCACCAAAGCGGCGCACAACGGTGTTATAATGTTGCATTGCAAGTATGGTGGTAGGCACCAACAAAGCACACTGCTTGCCCTCGCTAACGCACTTAAATGCGGCGCGAAGCGCAACCTCGGTTTTACCAAACCCTACATCACCGCAAAGTAGTCGGTCCATAGGTACGTCACGTTCCATATCGCGCTTAATTTCGTTTATTGAACGTAATTGGTCATCGGTTTCTTCGTATTCAAATCGACTTTCAAAACCACTTTGTAAATCGCCGTCTTCGGCAAATGCGTGACCCTTTGTTGCCATACGCTTGGCATAAAGAGCGGTTAACTGCTTTGCCATATCGCGCACTGCCTTTTTAACGCGCGCGCGGGTGCGTTGCCATTCACTACCACCAAGCTTATTAAGTTTAATTCCGCTATCCTCGGCGGCGCCGATGTACTTAGAAACAAGATCAAGCTGTGTTACGGGAACGTACAGCACGTCGGTTCCTGCGTACTTGATTTTTATATAATCCTTGGTAACACCACTATTTGTAATACGGTTAATACCGTCAAAAATACCTATGCCGTGAGATGCGTGTACCACGTAATCGCCGTGATTTAGTTCATCAAGCGAATTTATTCGCTTGCCATCCTTGTGTCGCTTGTATGTTCGTTTACTGTCGGAGGCAATGTGCCTGTGTGTTATTACGCTTAGCTTAACGCTTGGCAATTCAAAACCGCTTGAAAGCCCACCTGATAAAACGAACACGCCTCCGCCAAGCGACTGACTGGCATTTTGTATATAAATTGCGTTTATACCCCGATCACAAAGCTCGGCAGTAAGCACACGGGCGGTTTTTTCCTCACCGGCAAGTATTATAACCGTTCCTTTCATATGTGTTGTATAAGAAATATCCTCACATAGTGTGTTAAGGTCGCCGCTCCACGCGGTAGAACGTTTAAAATTAAACGAAAGCAAATCTTTAAGCGCAAAGTCATATGACGTGCGAGGAAAGTTTTCAAGAAAAACAGCATTTTGTAGTTTTGATAAAAATTCTATACTGCTCATACGTAGTTTTGCTGATTTTGGGCATAGCTCTCCGCGTTCGAGCAAGGAGGTTACATCCTCTTTTTCAAGGGCAAACACACTTTTAAGACGCTCAAATACATTACCGGTTTCACAGCTTACCAAAAGCCCGTCTTGCAAGTAATCAAAAATTGTACCCTGTTTTTCATATAAAAAAGGAATATATAAATCAGATGACACCGTCAATCCGTTTTTAAGCCTGTCAATATCCTTTGTAATAAAATCTTTTTGCAAATCGGTTAGTTTTTTATTTTTGTTTATATAGCTTTCAAGGTCCTGGGCAAGAGCTTTGGCATTAAAGGGCAGTTCATTTGCGGGAAAAATTTTTATACCGTCTATTGTATCGGCTCGGCGCTGACTTTCAATATCAAAGTATGATATATTATCAATTTTGTCTCCCCAAAATTCAATTCTTACAGGGTTATCGCTACCCGTTGCAAAAACATCCACTATACCGCCGCGCGCGGCAAATTGACCTATACCCTCGCAAAGCTCTGAACGTACATATCCCGCGTTTACAAGTCGGGTGCAAAGCTCGCCCATATCCACTGTATCACCGGTGCCGATATTAATAATATTTTTTGTTAAAATCTCGGGCGATACAGTGTACTGAACGGCCGAATCCACAGGTATTAACACCACGTCAAAAGCCCTATCAAGAACTCTTGATAGGGTGTCAACACGCTTGTGTTCATATTCTTTTGAGTAGCCGGTCATACGCGTAAGATTATAGTCTCTGCCATGCAAAATCAGCGAATTTACGCCAAGCGAATTAAGGTCACCTTGCATCGATACAGCCGCAGGTTCGTCAGAAACAAGCACAAAAAGCTTTTTATCCGTATGATTTGAAAGTGCGGATATAATAATCGCCTTATGAACCTCCGACAAACCGCTCGCCGCTATAGGCAGGTCGCCTTTTTGCACATCTTTGAGTAAGCGCGTATAATCAGGCTCGGTTTTAAGTATATCAAATAAACATTTCATATTAATTTACTTGCTGTATTTGTTCATAGCCGAATCTATTCCTCGGGCTATAATCTCTTCAACAGCCTTTACTGCGTTAATGCAGGCAGCTTTAAAATCGTTTTCCTGTTCTGACGGTATTTTACCAAGCACCCAATCCTTCATATCGTAATCAGGATGCGGTTTTGCGCCAACGCCGATTTTTATACGAGGTATTTCTTCGGTACCAAGCATCTGTATTATATTTGCAAGCCCTTTTTGACCGCCTGCGCTTCCCTTACGTCGAATACGAATTTTGCCCACATCAAGCGATACGTCATCGTGCATTATAATAATCTTGTCAACAGGAATTTTATAAAATGCCGACAGCTTTTGTACGGCTGTGCCCGACAAATTCATATAGGTCTGCGGTTTTACAACAAGCACACGCGCGCCCGCAATTGTGCCGTCGCCATAAAGAGCATCAAATTTGGATTTTGAAACACTTATATTAAATTTATCCGATAACATATCTGCGGCTACAAAGCCTGCATTGTGGCGGGTGTTTTCATACTCGCGACCGGGGTTCCCAAGCCCCGCAACAAGATAATCAAAAGTGCCGCCCTTGTCTTTTTTTAAAAACATTTTTATCACCAAAGGTTATATTAACACAATGTTTACCTTTATTCAAGAAAATATACTTGATAATTTTAAAAATTCGTTATATACTAATCTTAAGAAATAAAAGGAGGTTTTTACCAATGGGCGTAAAGGCAAACAAATACTCAGGCACACAAACCGAAAAAAATTTGATGGAAGCATTTAGCGGTGAATCGCAGGCTCGCAACAAATACACCTACTTTGCATCAAAGGCAAAAAAAGAAGGCTTTGAACAAATAGCTGCACTTTTCCAAAAAACCGCTGATAATGAAAAAGAACACGCAAAAATGTGGTTTAAGGAACTAAACGGTCTTAGTGACACAGCAGAAAATCTGCTTAACGCCGCCGAAGGCGAAAACTATGAATGGACCGATATGTACGCAGGCTTTGCCGAAACAGCCGACAAGGAAGGTTTTCCGGAGTTGGCCGCAAAATTTAGAATGGTTGCCGCTATTGAAAAGCACCACGAAGAACGTTATCGTGCGCTTCTTAACAACGTTGAAACCGCTCAAGTGTTTGAGCGCAGCGAGGTTAAGGTTTGGGAATGCCGCAACTGCGGTCACATTGTAGTAGGCACCAAAGCTCCCGAAATGTGCCCCGTATGTGCACATCCTAAGGCATACTTTGAAATCCACGCAGAGAATTATTAAGTCTCATTAGAAAACTTAATAACACTAAAGTCTACTCTAAAACATCCCCGCCGATTTATCGGTAGGGATGTTATTGTTTTATTATACAATTTTTTACTACCTCTATACAAACGGCAGTCTTAATCAAAGCCGTTATAAAAAACACAAACCACACAAGACCATCTAACCGTGTAAACAAACTACCCGACGATATTACACTTATAGATTTTAAATAAGGAAATGAAATATTACTATTTGCGCCAAAAGTAAGCATTATTTGCAACATGGCAACCAAAAGCATTAAAAAGCCTATTGACACACCAAAAAACATAGGTTTTATATCTCTTTTATCTGTTTTTACAAAAAACACAAGCGCCACTAATGATACAAAAAACCGCATAAAGTTTTTCAAAGAAAAAGAAAAGCTTAAAGCCCGTATGTCTAAATTTTGATAATCAAAGCTTTTTATTCCACCCACAAAGCATATCGCCATTATTGCCACTATAAGCACGAAAACAAAAAGGCTATATTTGTAAATCGCCGTAGTTTTACTTATAGTAAAAAACGCAACCGTAACCGCAAAAGCAATGCCAAGCAATAAAACACTTGTTTGTGGCAACTGTTCATTTTTTAAAAATTTAATATAGTCCAAAAAAGTTATCGCCACGCTATATATCGCCGTAGCGCACACAAATGCAACTGCACAAAAGTATATAAATTTATTTTTTTGAGATAAATTAAATAAATACATGGCCAAAAATATCATTATCAACGCCAAAGCAAAACACATCAGTAAATTAAATAAATTTAAACCCGACATTATAATTACGGCGTTACCAAACGTAAAAAGCGAGCTAAGAGCCAATATGTGCGGTTTATATTTTTGTGTCATTTACTATCCTCCGCTTGCTTTAAAATTAGATTTCCGTCAAATATATTTACCGTTGGCAATTTAATCGTTTTACCCTGCGCTTTATAAAGTTGGTTAACTATATGCTTTTTTGTCTCTTTTTCCCTTGTTTTTATAAGCGTTATAATATCATACCCCAATACGCCACTTGGAGTTTGACCCTCAAAGAGCGTGTTTGCATCATCAGTTAACGCAATATATATTCCTGGGTTTATATTTGTAATTTCACCTAAAAGTTTAAAGTCGGGCTTTATTGTTTTTTCAAAAACAACCGTGCCCAATTGCTCAAAATAAAGCGGCTTTACAAGATTGCTTTTTAAATTTTGATAAGCCTGCTTATTACTTTTTCCAACGCCGGTCAATAATATTCTTTCTTGTTTTTTATCTGACATATCCGATGCGGACAGCGCCTCTATATAAATTGTAGACTGATCGTTTTTTGCACCAAACCCCATTGCCGTTACCATATATCCACGATTAACCTCGCGATAGCCCATACATCCGCAAAGCAAAAAACACAAGGCAAAAGCCATAAAAAAATACAGTTTTTTCAATTTAGTTATCCTTTCTTGTTCGGTTGCGGTTAAAAATCGGACGAGTTTTCATTTGCCGCCAGCTTGTTCGTACAAAGCTGTCCTTAAGTGTTTGAAAATTCGGACTTGAAAAAGAAATGGTATAGTCTACCCCGAACGAATTCATAGAAAATACCCTTATAGCAAAAACCGACGCTAACACAAAATATCCAAAAAGTCCAAAAACAGCGCAAGCAATAACAATAAAAATTCTCCAATAAAAAACCGCACCCATAAGACGTGGAACCATAAGTCCCGCTATTGCGCTGAATGACACCGCTATCAGCATAGGCGCGCTTATAATTCCCGCCTCAACGGCGGCCTGTCCTACAACAAGACCACCCACAACACTGAGCGCATGGCCTAAATTTTGCGGCATACGCAGTCCTGCCTCTTTTAAAATTTCAAATGCCAGAATAAGTGCCAAACACTCCACAACGCTTGCAATCGGTACGCCTGATCTCAATCGCGCTACGGTTAGCGCAAAATGTGTTGGAAGCAACTGAAAATGATGTGTAACAAGCGCAACAAAAACCCCAGGCACGCTAATGGTGACAAAAAAGCAAAACCACCGTAATATTCTTGACAAAGATGCCATTATAAAGTTTATATAATAATCCTCATCTGATTGAAAATTTTCAGAAAACAAATAGGGTAATGTAAGCACAACGGGAGTACCATCAACGACAAGAGCTATTCTACCCTCAAGTAATCGCGCCGCAACAATATCCGGTCGTTCGGTAGCACCTGTAGTTTTCAATATACTACGTTTATGATCACGTATGTTTTCGGCAATGTAATTACTATCAAGTATACCGTCAATATCTATTTTTTTAAGTCTGCGTTTTAACTCTTTTAATGTATTTGGATTTACAATTGTACCAAGATAACAAATAAATACCGGTGTATCGCTGCGGCGACCTATACGCATAAATTCTATGCACAAATCAGGTGTCAAAAGCTTGCGCCGAATCATCGCAAGATTAAACATTGCCGCTTCATCAAAGCCTTCACGAGGGCCTTGTAACACGCGCTCGCTGTCAGGTTCTTTTATTCCGCGTGTGCGCCAACCTTTTGTATTTATGGTAAGAGCCGTTTTGTTATCTTGCGCAATAAGCACAGTATCACCATATAGAATTGCGCGCAGCATATCGGGAAATTTTTCGGTTTCATTTACCTCGTTTGCAAACAAAATATTTTGAGCTATATATTTACAACTGATAAATTCTTCTTGAGGTAACACGGTTTCCACCAATGCTTCTACCACGGTTTCGCCCTGCCCTATAGAATTTACCATACCATCCATAAATATTATAAAGCTACGCGTAACACCGCCTATTAAAACCTCTCGTGTTCGCAGTACCGCATCCCGACTGAAAATACTTTTAAAAATTGCAATATCGTTATCTATATTACCGCTTAATTTTATATTTTTATAATCATTTACGCTTCCAGACAATACAATCACCACAACTTTAGTTTGTATTATCTTTTGCTAAAATCATCTTTTTATGAATTTAAGTCGTTATTTAATAAATCATACTGCTGGGCAATTGTGTTCCAGGTAAACGCACCTACGGCTCCGTTTGGATTAATACCAAATGCATTTTGAAATGCAATTACTGCCGCCCGTGTTTGTGGGCCGAAATATCCCGTTACGGGAATGGTAGGTATATCTTCATAGTTTTCACCTATAAGAGATAAATAAGTTTGTAAATCTCTTACGTTCTCACCGCTCATTCCCTCACTTAAAAAATACCCAGGATAAAGCTTTGCCTTATTTCCTGAATAGCCTTCCGGTAAAAAATCTACCGTTTCTGAATATATGCGATTAAGAACATTCCAAGTAGCCGTATTCATTACACCCGTAACAGGCAGTCCGTAATACTGTTGAAAAACTCTCACCGCATTAGTGGTTGAAGCGCCATACACACCATCAAGCGGCGGTGATGACAAGGCAGGATTAAAATATGCCAATATATTAAGATAATACTGAATTGTTCTAACCGCTATACCCTGAGCGCCCTCACGTAGCTGTGTTGAAAAAGGCACCTGTGCTTCACTTATAGTAACACCCTCGCCAATTAGATCGGATAACCCCTTTACACCCGTATAGTATTTTTTTATTTGATACCACGTTGATTTATCAACCTCTCCATTTTGAGTAAGGCCAAAAATCTGCTGAAATTTTCTAACAGCTTCTTCGGTATCAACACCAAAAACACCGTTTTCTTGCGCTATCTTGGGTATTGCAGGATAATTACGCGCAATACGGTTAAGCTGGGTTTGAATAATTTTAACATTATTACCCGCATCTCCTACGCGAAGTGGCACACCGGGATAGGATTCGGATATATCGGCAACGGGTGCATTTTCTACTATGCCTATATCCTGACCGTAATAATTTTGCAAAATCTGATATGGTGTAAGTCCGGCACGCGCTAAATCAACTGTGCCCCATTGTGAAAGCCCGTCACAACGCGATGTAGTTCCGTTACAAAACTGAGTAAAAAGCGGCTGTACCTCTCCCTGCCGCACAACATAATCATTGAAAATTTCATCAACAATCAGACCTATGTTTTCATAAATTTCACGATTTGGAACAAACGCTTGATCAACGGCAGTAGAATTGGTAATATCAAAATTGTACCCACGCGATGGATACCACTCGGTATATACACGATTAAGCGCATAACTTATAATTGCATAAATATTCGCACGCAAAGCCTCTTCGGGCCACGTAGGATAAATTTCACTGGAAGCAACATTTTTTATGTAATCCACAAAATCTACTGTCACATTTTGAGCGGACGCGTCGGGTGCGCCAAGATGCACTGTGATATTTTGAGGAATAACAGGCGTTAATACCTCTGGCATATTTTTCCTCCAAATTAAAGATTGTATTTATTTTGTTCGTCAAATATTTGCGGGGCGGTGTGACTACCTGCAGCGGTTATAGGCAAAAGATCAATGCCCTGTACCGATACTACACCTGAAAACACAGGTACATTCATTGCAATTTGCTCAACATAGCCGTCACTCTGCACCGAAATGTTATAATTGGCATACGGTAATACACCGCCGTTTTCTGCTTGAAGAGAATCGGCACGTTGCGGCGTTTTCAAATTAAAAACATCGCTTTTGCCGCTTTCATCGGTAACATTTGTCTCAATAACCGTCATATTTTCTTTTTGCCCTGTAAAAATTGTTACAAGGGCATTTTTTACAGGATACAAACGACCAAGCGTAGTTACATTTACCTGCAACCCGCCCGTACCGTCCTCAAAGACACTTTTTTCCGATACATCACTTGAACGGTTTGATTTTTGCTGCTCGTAATTGTCTATGTTTCTTATTTCTTGCGCATTGGCGCGATACATTTGCAAAAGTTCGTTTACGTATTCCTGCGGCGTTTTTTCTTGCATACTATCAACCCTTTTAAAAATATTTACTATATTCTATGATTTAGAGGCGGCAAATATTATAAAAGGGTAGCTTTTATATGTTGTATACACCTTTTCACCTTCAACCAATACTGTAATAATGCTTTTTTGCTTGTTAATTCTAATCAAATGTGTTATAATGTATAAAAATTCAAGGAGGATTTCACTATGATGAAACGTATTATTTCAGTTTTACTGGTACTTGTAGTAGCGTGTAGTATGCTTGTAGCTTGTGGCGAAAATAAGCAAATCACCGCAATAAAAGCGCAAAGAATCGCGCTTAAGGATATGGGCGCTGCTGCCGAGCTTTCTCAGGTTCATACCCACGAAGCAAAGACAGAAGACGGTATTTATTACAATGTATATATTACCTACGGTAATCAAAGTATGACATATGTGATAGATAACGAAGGAAACATTGTTTCCAAAACAGAAGGTGGCCACAGTCATTAAAAGTAACCAAACATAACGAAAAATCCTTCAAGGTCAATCTTGACCTTGAAGGATTTTTGTATTATATCTATTAAATATTTTTAAAAAAACAACCTATCCGCCCCAAAAGTTACAAAGGTTACTATTACCGCAGCCCCAATCACACCAAGTGCTATAGCCGGAAACGCCCTTTTAAGCCTCATATCAAGCATAGCTGCAACAAGCGCGCCGGTCCATGCGCCTGTACCCGGAAGCGGAATAGCAACAAGAATAAACAATCCCCAAAAAGCGTATTTCTGCACCACGTCAGACTTACTTTCAGCACGTTTTTCAAGTCTAGTTACAAGTCCGTCGAGTTTTTTGCTCCATTTGCGCATAAGCTCAAATATTTTTCTTATAAAAAGAATAATAAACGGTACGGGAATAAGGTTTCCGACAATGGAAATAACCACTGCTACCCAGTAAGGTAATCCGCTTCCAACACCGATTGGTATCGCGCCTCTTAGTTCTATTACCGGTACCATAGACCACAAGAACGTAATAATTATTTTACCTATCGTCGTGCTAAAAAAAGACATAATCAATCTCCTTTAGACCAAAGTACTACTGCTTACAATTCCAAAAATTTCTTTTATATAATCGCCTACACCTACGCCCATTGAAACCGGTCTTAAAACCAAAAGATACACAAGCGCCAAAACCGCTAAAAGAAGTAATACAACTAATGCCGTTATGGTTACGTCCATCGCGCGCATAGTATCCTGCTTTTTTTGTTTTTGTTCCAATACATCTTGTACTTTCTCGGATATAAACAAGCCATCCTCTTCAGAAGATGTGTAGGTTTCTTCAATGTCCTGAGTTGGTTCGTCTTCAGTTTTAGACGTAGCATATATATCCATATATGTATCGCTTTCCAGAGCGACCTCGGGTTCGGTATCGGGTTCCTCTTCATCACTTCCGCTCATCACAAAATCCATATTATACTCGTCGCTTTCAGTATCTACGGACAATTTTGACGACTCATCCTCAACCACATCTTTGTCATATTCTTCATCTTTTTCGGTCAAATATATCTCGTTTTCACTAACCGCAGTATCATACGCTTCGCTTTCGGGAGAATCTGCTACTGATTCGGTTGTTGCGTTTGGAAAAACATAGCTTATTTCGGACATATACGGATGAATAAGGTTTTTCATAATCGATTTTCTAAACGTTCTGTTTTCGGTCAACAAAATAATAGTTTGAGGACCGCTTTCAATTATACAACCACCAAAATAGCCATCGGGAGTTACAAGTGGCGTAGAGCCGCTTATAATATCAATAGGCTCGTCGCTGTTTATACCATAAATTTTGTTGTCACATCTACTTGTACCTGTACCAATAGCCTTAGATACTATTTTTATAAGACCGTCTTCGGCAAAAAGAGGACCGCAGCACATAATAACACGGCTACGCGCAACACCGCGAACAAGCGCTTTTATAAAACTTTTTTTATCGGTTGTTTTATCACTTAAAGTGCGCATATGACAACTACTGCCAAGATTAAACTCCATTTCAAAATCAGATGGGGATTGATAATATATGATGTCTACTTTTAAATTCTGCACTGTTGTTTTTCCTTTCTGTTTTTATTTAATACGGATATTCAAGTCCGCGCTCTGTATACCATATTTTAGGGTACTTGATTTTTCCGTTAACTACCGCATTAACTGTATTAATATAAGATGCTTCTCTATCGGTGACTTTTTTTGCCAACACCACAAGTCTGGCTCCTTTAAAATCGTTAGCCGATGTAACCAATGTAAGCATTTCATCGGTATTGTCTAAAGTGACATTTGTTTTTATAATACTGCGCGAAACACTCTCGCTATACCACCGCTTAAATTCATCGTTATCGGCAAAATGACTTTTTGCGGGATTATATATATCCCCCGCATCATCATTATAAGATGCTACTAACATCACGGCGAAAATTGCATATTTTTCCTGAGTATCACCGTAATAAAGCTCTATCACAGGATTTTGTTTATAAAAGTTAAGATTTCGGTATTTTTTTAAAGAACCAAACATTGTTCCGTCCTTCATATTATTACCAAATATAACAATATTGCGGTCATTTCCCGTTCTTTCAAAGCTATCCGCCGAAGAAAGCGCTAACGCGCCATATCGACTTTTTTTGCCAAGCTGATTATGATTGGTATAATACCTGTCATCTTCACCCTGACACACAGCACAGCTTATATCTGTTCCGCTTATGTTAAGCCAGCCCCTAATATCATCATTTTCTTTCGATAATGTTTTAATAGCTTCATTACCGCCCAGTTCTTCAAAATAAGCACTGGCATTATTTAGTAATTTTTTTTGCGAATTACCAACAGCAAAAAATCTGCCTATTAAAACAGCCGATAATAACAAAGATACTACCAACACCATCGTTATTATTTTAAAAGGCAACGACATTTCGCTTTTATTGTGAAGCTTAGATTCAATTTGTAAAACAAGCGCATCTTTTAAAGAAGCAAAAATGCTTTTTGAATGTTTTCCTGCCATATTTACCTACTTTAATATTAAATGTTTATTCAATGTAAGAATATTCTATTCCGGCTATTGCACGTTCAATAAGAGGCTCAATATCAAGATTTTTTTCCGCCTCTTCACATTGACCTTTTTTAGGCTTTGTATGTGGGTGCTTAGGTGTAAACACCGTGCAACAATCCTCGTAAGGTAAAATTGAAATATCAAACGCATCAATTTTTTTAGAAATTGCAATAATCTCTTCCTTGTCCATACCTATAAGTGGACGAAGAACAGGCATAGTGCAAACCTCATCAGTAGAAGCAATTGCCGGCAGCGTTTGACTTGCAACCTGACCTAAGCTTTCACCCGTAACTAACCCTAAGCATCCGTCATTTTCAGACACTCTGCAAGCAATACGCATCATCATACGTCGCATTATAAGTGTAAAATAATCCTCAGGGCAATGCTTACCTATTTCTTCCTGAATCTCAGTAAATGGAACTATTGCAAGCTTAATAACACCACTGTAACGTGCTACCCTGCCCAACAAATCTCGCACCTTTTGTTCGGCGCGAACGCTTGTATACGGAGGGGACGCAAAGTGAATAGCATTAAGCACCAAGCCACGCTTTGCCATCGTATATGCTGCAACAGGGCTGTCAATACCGCCCGAAATAAGCACCTGTGCGCGACCTGCTGTGCCCACAGGTAAACCACCCGCGCCCTTTATCTGACCGCCGCGAATGTATGCCGCATAATCTCGCACCTCAACGGTGATAATTTCGTCGGGATTGTGAACATCAACACGAAGATGCGGAAACGCACGAAGAAGCGCGGCTCCGACCTCGCGGCAAATTTCAGGTGATTTTAAAGCAAAAGCCTTGTCAGCTCGCTTTGCCTCAACCTTGAAGGTTTTAATTGCACGAAGTGTATCAGCAAGATATATCGGCGCTTTTTCTAAAATATCGTCCATATTCTTTTCGCACACACACGCGCGGCTGAATGCCGCTATACCAAATATACGGCCCATACGGTCAAGCGCTTCGGCGAAATCAAAATCTTCATCGATAGGCTTTATATAAATGGTGGATTGCGCACGTTCAACACTTACCTTGCCAAGCCCTTTTAATCGGCGGCGGATGGTTGCCACCATTTTGTCTTCAAAGCTACGGCGGTTAAGTCCTTTAAGCGCTAATTCTCCGTCTTTTATGAGTATAATTTCTTTCATTTTATTGACCTTCTTAATTTTTGTGTTGCTTTAATTAATGCAGTTTTCAACGCATCTATATCTTCTTGTGTTGTGTCACTCGAAAAGCTTATACGTAGCGCTGAGTCTACACGATTGCGGGAATATCCCATTTCCTTTAACACATAACTGCCCTCGCCCTTTGCACATGCGCTACCCGATGACACGTAAATGCCCTCGGCCTCAAGAAAATGCAACAGTGTTTCAGAGCGATAGCCTTCAACCGATACATTTAAAATATACGGCAAAACATCATCACAAGAGTTTACAGACACAATCCCCGTCTCAAGCAAGGTGCCCTTGGCGTATTTCCATAATTCTTTTTTTATTTTAAGATTTTCGTTAATATTGCCAAGGCTATCAATCGCGCCCTTCAAGCCGTAAATCAGCGGTACCGATTCAGTACCAGAGCGCATATTTTTTTCTTGGCCTCCGCCACAAATCAAAGGCTTTATGGTAATTCCTTTTTTTATATAAAGAACACCCACACCCTTTGGTCCGTGAATTTTATGTCCGCTTGCCGTAAACAAATCAACGCCAAGCTCGGATAAATTTATCGGCATTTTACCAAACGCTTGTACACCGTCGCAATGAAGCAAAGCAGGTGCATTTACAGCCTTTATAGCATCAGCCGCCGCCTTAATCGGTTGAATTGCTCCTGTTTCGTTATTTACAAGCATAATGCTTACAAGAATAGTATCTTTATTTATTGCTAAATTCAAATCCTCAACCGATATAACACCGTTTGCCTGAGGTTTTAAATATACTACCTCAAAGCCGTCTTCTTCCAAACGTTTAACGGTTTCTAAAACCGACGGATGCTCAATGGCGGTGGTAACAATTCTATTTCCGCGTTTTTTACGAGAATGTACCGCACCTGTAATAGCGGTATTATTCCCCTCGGTGCCGCTACCCATAAAATATATCTCATCTTCACGGCATTTAAGCATTGCCGCTACTGATTTTCTTGTATCATCCACAAGCATTTGAGCGTTAAATCCCAAATCGTAAAGACTTGATGGATTGCCCCAATTCTCACACAAAGCAAGGTTTATGTTTTGAATAGCCCTTTGACAAGGCGCAGTTGTTGCGCTATTATCAAGATAAACCATCTTTTTCAAAACATACCACCCCATTTTTTCTTATTCAATATCATTATACAGTATATTTTAAAAATAAACAATACCAAATATCTTAAAATTTAGTATAATTTTTTTATGCAAACTCTTGAAAAGAATATGTCAAGATATTATAATATACAATAGCGAAATTTTTGGAGGATTTTATATGGTTAAAAAAATTTTTGCGACTTTGATTGCCGTACTTATGATATTTGCGACAGGTTGCAACAATGATGCTGATTTTGAAAATCTTTCGGATTACGAAAGCGAAGCATCTACTATTATAGAAAACGAGGAACCCGCTCCAGAGCTTTTAGTTAACCCACTTACAGGTGTTGCAGAGCTTGGCGATGCTAATAAGGTAAACCGTCGCCCTGTTGCTGTTATGATAAACAACCTTGATAATACCGTAAGAAAAGTTCAAACAGGCTTATCAAAAGCGGATATTATTTACGAGACCGAGGTCGAAGGCGGACTTACTCGTCTTATGGCGGTTTATCAAGACATCTCCGACCTTGACAAAATCGGTACGGTACGTTCAGCACGTTATCAGTACATCGATTTGGCCTTGGGTCATAACGCAGTTTATGTGCATTTTGGTTTTAATACTTATTGCAAAAGCCACCTTACCGATGTAGATGATATTGAATTTAAGGACAACTCCAAAGGTTCAAAGCGTATATCTAACGGCCTTGCAACCGAGCATACCGCTTATGCTCTTGCCAAAGAACTAAACGAGCATATTTCAAACGAATTTAATATGTCGGTAAAATCGGTAGCTCCTTGGGTTAATTTCACTGACGAAACACTCACCCTTGACGGCGGTCCTGCCACAAGCGTTAATATTCCCTATCCCGCATCAAGCACTACATTTACATACGATTCTGCAAGCGGTCTTTACACCAGACTTTTAGGCTCTACCGTACAAACTGATTACTTTACTCAAGAAAAAACACAGGTTAAAAATATCTTTATTCTTCTTACAAGTATGTCATACTACAGTGACGGTAAAACCAGAAAGGTTGATTTTAGCGGTGGTGACGGTTATTACATCACAAACGGGACCGTTCAGTTTATAAAATGGGAAAAAGGCGCATCCACCAACGGCTTTAAATTTACTGATACTAACGGCAACGAAATAAAGGTAAGCGCAGGTAATTCTTGGGTTAGCATAGCAAACAAATCCACCTGTAATCCATCTATACAGTAAGGAGAAAGATATGATACAAACACAAATCAAAAAACTTATTTGTTACGGGCTCCAGAAAAATCTTTTTGCTAAACGCGACGAAATATATGTAACCAATCTTTTAATTGATGCGTTGGGTCTTGACGAGTTTGCTTGCGAAGAAAATTTCGCTGATGTTGATTTGGAATCTACTCTTGCCGCAATTCTTGATTACGCGGTTGAAAAAGGCATTATTGAAGATGATATTACATCTCGCGATTTGTTTGATACCAAGCTTATGGGCCTTATGATGCCTCGTCCTTCTGAAGTAGAGTTTGAATTTTTCACCCGTTATAACGATGTATCGCCCGAAGCTGCAACCGACTACTACCACAAGCTTTCAAAAGACAGCGACTATATTCGTACATACCGAATCGCAAAGGATATGAAATGGATTTCTCCTACCGAATATGGTGATTTGGATATTACCATCAATCTTTCAAAGCCCGAAAAAAGCCTTAAAGAAATTATGGCCGCTAAAAATGCTCCACAATCAGGATATCCAAAATGCTTGCTTTGTAAAGAGTGTGAAGGTTATGCCGGCAGAGTAAACTTCCCTGCTCGTCAAAACCACCGTGTAATTCCACTTAAGTTAACCGACGAAAATTGGTTTATGCAGTATTCACCATATGTGTACTACCCTGAGCATTGTATAGTATTTAATGCAGAGCATACACCAATGCTTGTAGACCGCAAGGCTTTTTGCAAGCTGTTTGACTTTGTAAAAATGTTCCCACATTATTTTATTGGTTCAAACGCAGGCTTGCCAATTGTTGGTGGCTCAATTTTAAGCCACGAGCATTTCCAAGGCGGTCGTTACACCTTTGCTATGGAGAAAGCACCTATTGAAAAGCCGATAGTATTTAAAGGCTACGAGGACGTTACCTCAGGTCTTGTAAAGTGGCCGATGTCTGTAATTCGTCTAACAGCCGACAGCGCTGAGCGTGTTATTGACCTTGCTGATAAAATTTTTACCACCTGGCAAGATTATACCGACGAGAGCGTATTTATATTTGCCGAAACCGATGGTGAACCACACAATGCAGTAACTCCTATTGCGCGTATGCGTGGCGACAAGTACGAGCTTGATTTGGTTCTTCGCAACAACATTACTACCGACGAACATCCTCTCGGTGTTTTCCACCCACACGCTGAACTTCATCACATCAAGAAAGAAAATATTGGTCTTATTGAGGTTATGGGTCTTGCTGTACTTCCCGCACGTCTTAAAACCGAAATGGCAGAGCTTGAAAAAGCAATGCTAAGCGGTGCAGATATTCGCTCAATCGAAAGCATAGAAAAGCATGCCGATTGGGCAGATGAAATTAAGGCAAAATACAACGATATAAATGCTGACAATATCGATAAGATTATCAAGGACGAAATCGGTATTGTGTTCTCCCGCGTTCTTGAAGACGCAGGCGTATTCAAGCGCGACCAAAAGGGTCAAGATGCATTTATGAAGTTTATAAATTATGTAAATAAATAATAATTTACACCGTACTTTTTACAAAAAGTACGGTGTTTTTTTACGCACAAAATACGTGTCTACCTATAGTGGTTATAACCGGTCGTGAAAAAATCCATTTGTTTGTGGCAACCGATGGATTATAGTAATAAATTGCTCCGCCTGATGGGTCTAAACCGTTTATCGCATCGCGTGCCGCCGAATAGGCGCTATCGGATATAGGCTCATAAAACTGACCGTCATAAAGGCAAGAAAATGCACCGTTTTGATACACTACACCTGATAGCGTGTCGGGGAACGACGGATGCTCAATCCGATTAAGAACAACAGCACCTACCGCCACCTGACCGAGATATGTTTCGCCTCGCGCCTCAGCGGATATTATACGTGCCAACAGTTCGTAATCAGCCGAGTTGTATACATTTGTTTTTGATATACCTAATGCCGCTAAAGTTTTTGTGCCGACTATACCGTCAGCTTCAAGGCCGTTTGATTTTTGAAATTTTATTACAGCATTTCTGGTCGCTGTGCCAAAAATACCGTCTACCTTACCATTATAATAACCCCACTCTTTTAATCGTGTTTGTATTTCGCTTACTTCACTGCCTGTTGATCCCATTTTTGAAAGAGCACCTACCGTAATACACAGCATACAAAAAAGCACAAAAATTGTGATAAAAAGTTTTAAAGGTCTATTCATAAAAATCCCTCCAAAAACATTGTTCCCAAAAACAGCAAAAAAATAATTAGTTGTTTTTTCTTTTAAAGACAAAAAAATCTGTTTTTTGATTTTTCACTTTGACAAAAATTTTCCTCCTTTGACTATATAATAAATTTGACAATTTATCCCCTCAAAGAAGTTTAAAAGGAGCGTTTTTTTAAAATGAAAGATCTGATTACAAAATCAACTGCCGCTATTAATCAATCAACCATTACAAACATTTCGGCGCTGTCGCTACATATTCTTATAGCCTTTATATCATTTATTGCCTCGCGCGGAATAATTTTTGAAACACTTATGCCTTTTGGTCTTGTATTTGTAGCGGGCTGCAGTTCAGTTTTTTTGCCAAGTACCGCCATTGGCGCTTTTGTGGGATATTTTATACCCGCAGCATCAACCGGAGGATTTCGATATCTTGCGGCGCTGCTCGCAGTAGTTGCAATAAGACTTTTAATCTCTGGATATCGGCACATATGCGACAACTCTTTTTTTCTTGGTGCGATAGCACTATTTTCAAACGCTGTTACAAGCATAGTAAGTTATAGCGGTGTGCCGCTTGATTTACTTAAGCTTGCAGCAGAATGTATTATTATTTTTGGATCGGTTTTTGTAATTCATCGCACATTTACCGCACTATCCTTTAATGCTACAGGCTTTACGCTCGACGAGATGATTTGTCTTATAAGCGCGGGTGTAATGGTGCTTATAGGACTTATGGACATTTCGCTTGCAGGAATATCTATGGGCCGCACGACAGGTATTTTTTTAATACTGGCAGCCGCTCGTTACGGCGGCGCATCTGTAAGCAGTGTTTGCGGAATTGCGCTTTCGTTTGCTTGTATGGTTACAAGCTCTTACGAAAACGGAATTGGTATTTATGCTTTGATGGGACTTGCTACCGGTGTTTTCAGTTCACTTGGAAAATACGCTATTTCGGTTTCTTCAGTAGCAAGCGGAATAATAGCAATATCGTTTTTACAGTTTCAAAACGGCTCCGGTCTATTTTTAGCTGAAATTATAATTGCATCAATTTTCTTTTTGCTTATTCCTCGCTCATTTGGAATATATTTAAGCAAGCTTTTTTACCGCGCGCCAATTGTAAACGCCTCAAACGACGCCGCAAAGGCTGTTCGTTTGCGTTTAGGTTTGGCATCAGATGCATTGCTTGGTGTATCAAGCACAGTTACACAGGTATCGCAAGAGCTCGCCAAAATTAACGCGCCCGATTTTAAATCGGTATTAGGCTTTATAGAGCAAGACGCTTGCGCAGGCTGTAAATTGCGACTTCACTGTTGGGAAAGTAAATCCTCCGCCACATTAGAAGCGGTTATGCAAATGATAAACTGCATAAAGGGCGGCGAAAATTTAGACACCACATCATTAGACGAGTTTCGTGGTAGATGTATTAGGATAAATAAAATGCAGGATGCGGTGAAATATCGTTACTCGCAATATGCATCGCACATTGCTGCCGAAGACCGTATACAAGAGGTACGTCAGGTAGTGTCAGAGCAGTTTGAGGGTGTAGCCGATATGCTACAGCAGTTATCACACAGCCTTTCTGCCGACGAACATTTCAATTCCCGTGCCGCAACTGCGGCGGCATCAGCACTTAAAAACATTGGTATTCGCACCGAAGAATGCGCCGCAAAAATAGATAGCTTTGGAAGAATGTCGCTCGAAATAAAAATAAAGCTTGACGATACAACGGTGATAAATCGACTACAGATTATGAAAATACTATCAATCGCGTGCGAGCGAAATTTTAGCCCACCAAATATAGCCAAATCGACCGATAGCGCCATTATAACCATAAACGAGCACGCTAATTTTAGAATAGATATCGGTATTGAACAGCACTGTGCTGTTGCGGGTAGTGTTTGCGGCGATTCATATAAATTTTTTAATGATGGCAAGGGCCATTTTGTAATGATTTTGAGTGACGGTATGGGCACAGGCGGACGAGCTGCAGTAGACGGCGCAATGGCTTCGGGATTGATGACACAATTGTTAAAAGCCGGGCTTGGATATGATTGCTCACTCAAAATTCTAAATTCTTCTATGTTGTTCAAATCAAGCGACGAATCGCTTGCTACAATAGACATCGCAAGTATTGACCTTTTTACCGGCAATACACGGCTTTATAAAGCAGGCGCCGCGCCAACAATAGTACGTCGAAGCGGTCATTCCGGCAAAGCTGAAAGCCGTAACCTGCCTATTGGAATTTTAAAGGATGTTTCTTTTGACCGAGCAGGCATACGACTGCGACACGGCGATATTTTACTGCTCCTTTCCGACGGTGCAACCTTTGACGGCACCGAATGGATACGCGAGGAGCTCGAAGCATGGCAAGAAGGTAGCGCTCAAGACCTCGCCGAGCGCATTTGTGACAGCGCTTGCCGCAGATATACCACCTCCCGCCCAGACGATATTACGGTTATGGCGGCCATTTTAGAAAAAAACGTATAATATCATCAAAAAAGCAACCAATCGCTTTAAACTTTGGTTGCTTTTTTATATTTAGACTTTTTTACCTTTTTGTTGACAAAGTACCTTTTTTTATGGTAATTTTAAACTGTCATAAATTGCGGACAGGGGGGCTTGCATATATGTTTAATCGTCAAAAAGAAAAAATGCATTTTTTTGAAGAACAGATAATACATACCGAAGATCGATTTATAAACGCGTATATGTCAGAGCACCCCGACAAAATTAAGGCCTTACGACTTTTATTTAAACTATATAAAGGTCATTATGGACGATTGTTGCTTGGCGCGTTGATATACATAATAAAAGACAGTCCTATGTGGGTACTGCCACTTATTACTGCAAACGTTATAAATCTGGTTACAAACCCACCCGAAAATTTTTGGACACAAATAATTATTAACGCTATAATAGCCGTCTCGCTTTTGCTGTTAAACATCCCGTTTCACACGCTTTATGTTAAAATACTTTCCAAAGCAAACCGCAATGTCGAAGCAGGGCTTCGTGGTGCTATGGTGCGCAAGCTTCAACAGCTTTCTATAAGCTATCACAAGGATACTCAGTCAGGTAAAATTCAATCCAAGGTTATGCGAGATGTCGAGGTTGTAACCGACTTGGCATCTCACATTATGAACACCATTTTGGGAACGCTTATTAATCTATGCATAACCCTTGTGGTAATAATTACAAACAACATTGTAATCTTTTTTATGTTTTTGTTGCTTATTCCCGCGGCTGTAATACTTCAAAAGAGTTTTCACAAAATTATGCACACCCAAACCAAAGAATTCCGTCAAGAGCTTGAAAATACATCCTCGGCGGTCTACGATATGGAGGAGCTTATTCCCGTCACGCGCGCGCACAACCTCGAAAACACTGAGGTAAAAAAGCTTACCCGTGCCATAACAAAAATTGCCGAGCGTGGATATCGCTCGGACTCTACCTATAGTTTTTTTGGTGCGCTTAGTTGGGCGCTTATGAACTTTTTTCAGATTGCCTGCCTTTTTATAACAGTTTTTATGGCATTTAAAAAGTTTATTTCAATTGGTGAAATTTCTCTTTATCAAACGTATTTTGTGTCACTTTCGGGCAACGTTATGTCTATTGTGTATCTTCTTCCCGCGATAACCCGTGGTGCTGATTCTATACGCTCTATCGGTGAAATTTTATCATCACACGATGTAGAAAAAAACAATAACAAGCCTGCGCTTGCTGACCTTAAGGGAAAATACGAATTTAAAAATGTAGTCTTTAATTACGATATGGAAACCCACGTGCTAAACGGCCTTGATCTTACTGTAAACGAGGGCGAAACCATAGCGCTTGTGGGTGAATCGGGCAGTGGTAAAAGTACAATTATAAATCTTGTTACGGGATTTAATCTTGCCGAGGGCGGTCAGCTTCTTGTTGACGGGCAAGACATAAAGGATTTTGACCTACGTTCTTATAGAAGATTTTTATCGGTGGTACCACAGCACTCTATTCTTTTTTCGGGTACAGTACGTGAGAATATTACCTACGGAAATGACACTTATACCCAGCAACAACTATCCGATGCCATCCACGCTGCCCAACTTGACGACGTGGTAGCTCGCTTGCCACACGGTCTTGACACCAGCGTTGGTGAACACGGCGCAAAGCTTTCAGGTGGACAAAGACAGCGAATATCTATAGCGCGAGCTATAATACGTGACCCAAAGGTTATAATTTTTGACGAGGCAACCAGCGCGCTTGACAGCGTAACCGAGCGCGAAATTCAGGCGGCTATAGACAACCTTACACGCAACCGCACCACCTTTGTTGTAGCGCATCGCCTCTCTACCATAAAAAATGCCGACAAAATTGCCGTTATTAAAGACGGCAAATGCGTTGAGTTTGGCACCTACGACGAGCTTATTGCCCGTCGCGGAGAGTTTTTTGCATTTAAAGAAATTCAATCTTAAAAATTTAAGGAGCAAACAATATGAAACCATACATTATTGGTGTTGCCGGTGGCAGCGGCTCGGGTAAATCAACCTTTGCCCACCGTATAAAAGAAGCTTTTCCAACTCAAGTTTCACTCATTAGTTGTGATAACTACTATCTACCGCACGATGAATTACCGCTGGAAAAAAGAGCGCACTTGAACTATGATTCACCAAAAGCATTAGAATTTGACCTAATGGTGCGCCATTTAGAACAACTTAAAAACGGACAAGCCGTGCTTTGCCCTGTGTATGATTTTTCCAAGCATACACGAAGCAGTCTTTTTACCGAGATAAAGCCCTGCCCTATCATTATAATTGACGGTATTCTTATTTTTCACGATAAAGACTTACGAGATTGTATGGATCTTAAAATTTACGTAGAGACCGATGCGGACGAACGAATTTTGCGCCGTGCCAGACGCGATATGGTAGAACGCGGACGTGATATCGACAGCGTTATTGAACAATACCTATCTACCGTAAAGCCAATGCATAACACTTATGTAAAGCCCACTAAAATTTTTGCCGATATTATTTTAAACGGCGGCAAAAACGAGCAGGCATTTCAGTTGGTAAAAACTCAGATCGAACAATTACTTTGCAAATAACGAAGAAAAAACGAACACACCAATTATGGATTGTGTTCGTTTTTTTGTTTATTATTTATATCCAAAATAATAATTCAACAAATCTCGTGTTTGATCTAGTTGCATCATTTCGTTACCTGCAATCAACTCATCCACTAAAAACATATAAAAATATGTTAAAATTTCTTTTATATTATTCACTCCCAAATCAACAATAGGCAGCAATCCTATCTCGCAGAAAAATCCCATTGCTTCGCGTCGCTCGGCAATAATTTCATTGCGTATCGGAGCCGAAAAGCAAAGCTTCTCTTTTGGCAAGACAATATCAAGCATACTGTAATGGTTTCTGTCGTTTGCTTTCTCTTGAATATCGAATCGTGGTTGGTACTCAAATATTTCTTTAAGCACATTCCACACAGCATTTAATTCATTTAACTGACAAAGCGCGCGTGTGTTAATGTCTAGCAAAAACAATTTTGCCGCCATTGCTTTGCGCAGATTTTCACTTTTTTGCTTTTCACAAAGTCTTTGCGCTTTCGTTAGATACTGAATATCCTGATCGGATACATCCTCGTCATTAGCTATTCGTTTCTCAATTTCATAACATTGGCTTTCCAATGAATTTATATTTTCATCATCTAAATTTATACTTATGTTAAAATCCTTGTCGCGCTTGGCAATTATTTCAATAAGCTGCAATTTTTGCAAGCCTGTGGGCTGGTTGCTTTTTCCTTTGAGGTCAAGTCTAAAATCGAAATGATAATTTTTAATAACCTTTCCCATCACATTTATCTGATCTCCGTTGATAAGTCCGCGCACACGGCTTATAACTTTATCAAGTTTGTCCGACAAATTGTTTTGATCAACAAACATTGTCTGTAGATTGACAAAATGATATACAGCGCCACCAACAAGCTCACTATTGTCAATATTTACACAAATCATAGCGCAGTTTGACGCATCGGCCAAATTGATTTCCTTATAACATTGTTTTGAAGCCGCTGAGTTTTTGCTTTGCAAAAACAAAAAAACCTTGCACGATCTAATAGCATCAACAATTTTGTCAGCCCAATCCTCTCCACCATCAATATCTCTCGAGCAAACCCAGCAATCGATGCCGTTTTCTTCTAAAGCATCTTTAATAATATTTACTACCGATGCATCTACGTGTGAATGACTGATAAATACTGTTTTTTTCATATACATCACCTACAAATAAATATTGTGTTTAAAATGTTGTTTTTATCTATACGCTTTTGGTGTCCTCGCACGGTAGCCACCGCATACTTCATATTGTATTTTTCTTCTATCATAAGGGTAACCACCTTTCGACTAAGTTGATTTTTAACAATTATATTTTATCATAAAACATAGATAAAGTAAAGCGATATAAAAACGAAACACCCACCATAAAGGCAGGTTGTCATAAGGATATCTTGAATATCCGCTGAAACAAGCCGATTGACGAGTGTGAAAAATGACAGTATGTTGTCTTGACATACTGTCATTTTTATTTCAGGTAATACAATTAACAATATCATTAAATCAAGCGATAATTTTCACATCATATTCTAAAGGTATGTTCTATTATAAAAATCTCAATTAATACTCAAGTATTTTCAATTTTGGTATTGCTATTATTCTCGATTTGGAATATAATATGATTAACAACCTATGGAGGTATAGTTATGGAATTTATGTCCGCAAGAGAAGCAGCTGATAAATGGGGTATCTCTCAAAGACGAGTTGCTGTACTCTGTTCTGAAAACAGAATTGCCGAAGCAACAATGGTGGGCAACATGTGGATTATACCAACAAATGCTGAAAAGCCTATTGATGCAAGAAGCATTCGTTACACTAAGGATGATGAGAAGACAGTAAAGCCTTTCTTAAAATGGGCTGGCGGTAAAGGGCAACTCCTTAAAGAAATTGAGCAATACTATCCTTTTGACCATAAAATTACAAAGTACGCCGAACCATTCGTTGGTGGCGGCGCAGTATTATTTGATGTCCTCAGAAAATTCGATATTCAGGAAGTTTATATTAGCGATATAAATGCAGAACTGATTAATGCCTATCGCATCATCAGAGATAACATAGACGAATTGATAACTACGCTCAAAACATATCAAGAAGAATATATCCCACTCCCAACAGAAGAACGCAAAGTCTACTACATGACTAAAAGGGAAAAATTCAACGACTTAAAAGTCAATGGGAATGAAACCGTAAATATAGAAAAAGCAGCATTAATGATATTCCTAAATAAAACGTGCTTTAACGGTCTATATAGAGTAAATAAAAAGGGTCTTTTCAATGTACCGATGGGTGCATATAAGAATCCTATGATATGTGATGAAAAGAACCTACGAGAAGTTTCAGCAAAACTTCAAAACGTAACTATAGTCTGCGGTGATTATAGAGAATCAGCAGAATTTATCGATGAACACACTTTCGTATACTTTGATCCTCCGTACAGACCACTTACAGATACCGCAAGTTTCACTGCATATACCGAGAATCTGTTCAACGATGAAGAACAAATCGATCTCGCAAGATTCGTAGATGCTATGCACAAAAAAGGTGCAAAAATAGTAGTCAGTAACTCAGACCCCAAAAATTCGAATACAGAAGATGACTTCTTCGACAACATCTATAACGCACATAAAATAAAACGTGTAGAAGCCACCCGAATGATTAACTGTAATAGTGAATTACGAGGAAAAATTAAAGAATTACTTATTAGTAATTTTTAATGGAGGTAAAAATGACTTACGAATACGATGTAGCATTATCATTCGCTGGTGAAGATCGAAAATTTGTTGAAGAGTGTGCAGAAATATTACGTTCACTGAATATCAATGTTTTTTACGATAACTACGAAAAAGATGTTTTACTTGGAAAAAACCTTTATAATTATTTAGTAGATATTTATCAAAACAGAGCGCGTTTTGCTGTTGTATTTGTTTCAAAATCATATAAAGAAAAACGCTGGACAAAGCATGAACTCGAATACATTACTGCACGTAAATTTAAGCAAGACGAAGAATATCTTTTGCCTGTAAAACTTGACCAAACCGAACTCGATGAAATACCTTTAACCACGGGGTATCTACAAGGCGATGCTCCAATAAATGTTGCTGTAACAATAGCAAAAAAAGTAAATCCTAAATTAGATTTGGAATTGATGTTATCTGAATTAAAATATCATCTGCCCAATTACGAAATTAGTATTAGTGGTAGTGAAGTTTGCTTTGCTTGTCAGCAAGAAGATTTTTACGCAACATACCCAATTGGCTTTATGATGGAATTATATCGTCAAGATTTGATTGAGCGAGCATTTATTCTACCTGCAATTGTACCAAACTAACAAAAGGAGATATTTATGAATAGAGAGTTTAACACTTGGCTATCAGGTTTTCGTGATAGCATAGCGGATTATGGTTATTACATAGATTTTGAAAAGGTTCATAGGAATGTTAGCAACATAAAAGTTGAACTAAATATTTTAAATTCTCTTATAGGCTCAAAAGATATAGAATCCGATTTTGAGAATTTATTAAGAAAGTATCCCGAAATATTAAAATGTATTCCGTTACTTTTAGCTGTTAGAGCAAGCGAAATATACTGTCAGGATGAAAACGGCGGATATTTATTCCAATTTGATTTTGGTAAATATCCTCCTAACAGTCACGCTTATTATGAGAGATACAAATATTTTATGCGTGAAACCGGATTGTTTGATTTATTAGAAAAACATATCGTGAACAATTTGGTAGACTATGCAACGGGTGTTGAAACAGGTCTTGATTCCAACGGTCGTAAAAATCGTGGCGGGCACCTTATGGAAGATTTGGTTGAGAGCTTTATTCGAAAAGCAGGTTTCATAAAAGGTGTTAATTACTTCAAAGAAATGTATATTCACCAAATTACAGATAAATGGAATATAGATTTATCCGCTATTTCCAATCAAGGCAAGATGGAAAAGCGTTTTGATTTTGTCATTAAGACACCAAATATGATCTATGGTATTGAAACCAACTTTTACGGAAGTGGTGGTAGCAAACTAAACGAAACTGCACGTAGTTACAAAACTCTTGCGTGGGAAACCGAAGAAATTGACGGTTTTACTTTTGTTTGGTTTACCGATGGCAAAGGTTGGACAAGTGCAAGAAACAACTTGGAAGAAACATTCGATGTTATGAAACACATTTACAATATAGAAGATATGGAAAACAACATAATGCAACAGATTTTTATTTGATAAGCTGATTTATTCGCAAATAAAATTTCTGTAAGACCTGCTCAATGCAGGTTTTGCTCGTTGTAGGAAGGATAAACGCTATGGCAGAACATGAAATTACATTCTCTTTCTCAAATGAAGGAACTCGAAACGAAGTAAGACTGAGAGTGGTAGAAGAATTCGCAAAAGAAATTCCTGGGACTATTGAAGAAACTGAAAGATATACATACTATGTGGAAACACTGAAAGATGGTAATAGAGTCTACTTGCGTCGTCCGGCAAATTTACATAATGGCTTTGATTTTTTGGTTTGTGTGGAGAATATGAATTATGCACAGCCGGAAGAAAGGCGAAGAAACAGTCCTAAACATGATGATTTAGCTGCAGATCTACAAGCCAAAAAGATTGAAAATCATCAAATGTACGCAAGATTATATGAACTGTTGGAAAAAGTCTTTGAGTGTCACGATGTTACAGAAGACGATATGGAAGGTATTGAATTTCTCTCCGGATTATCAGTAGAACATATAATTAAAACAATTAAATGGCTTTTTATTGAACAGGATATCCGATATTGGAACTATTCGGGCAGAAATATGACTTGGGGTATAGTTCCTAAACCGTAGTGAATTCAAAAAATATAAGGAGAGTCTTTTATGCAAGTAAGCTCAATGCTTTCGGATAGTGAAATAAAACAATTTCAACAAGAATTATATTCTTATTTTCAAACAGGATATGAGTTTGAAGATTTTTTGAAAGAATATTTATCAAAAATGGGACTTGATGAAGTTCAAGTTACACAGCGTTCAAGAGATGGCGGAGTCGACCTAACCGCTATCAGAAAAGGTGTTGGTGATTTTAGTGAAATCGACACTACACATTATTACATACAGGCAAAAAGGAACTCATTAACTAATAAAGTTAGTGTCCAAAAAATCAGAGAGTTAAAAGGAACAATACCTTTTGGATACAAAGGAATGTTAATTACAACCTCCGATTTTACTGCCGACGCTATTTCTGAGGCTACTAATGATCCTTCCAAACCTGTTGTAGCTATTAACGGAAAAGCACTTGTCATAAGTTGTATTGATAACGAAATCGGATTTTTATTTAAACCGGTGTTTAGTAAGAAACAAATGGATTCGTTCTTGAATAGAACTTTGCAAAATGGTACTCAACAAAATCTAACGCAAGCCATTGAAAACAATACTATCGAAAAAATTATTACAAACAACGACATAAGAGCGCGAATTGTTTCCATTCCTTCTGCAATAATGAGAGCATTTGATGATAACATCGACACTGTAAATGTAGAAGTTAACGGTACTAACAACTATGTATTCACAGTTATTCGTGGAAGAAATTATTTTGGAAGCGTAACTACATTCTTTCGTGACTTTGGGTTGCTTTCCGATGATGGTGTTATTACTCCTAAGAAATGCAAATGGTTTTACGATGAAACTAATTCCATTGTAAAATTATTTTTAGAATAAACAAATGGTGGGAAGGTGATCTAACATGCCTATTAATATTTATGGTGGCGGAGCTCGAACAAATGAAAACGGGCTGAAGTTCGAGCAAGAAACAAGTCTTGCTGATGCTTTATATAATGCTGGATATACAATAACAACCAGAAACATAGTTAAAGATAAATATGGTAACTGCTTGGGCATTATAGCACCAAAACATGCTTTTTATAAACTAATATTAGAGCCAGAGGGCGTTGATTGGCGTGATTACATATCAAAACGGTTGTTGCCGGATGAAGCATTATTGAATTTTACAAACAACACCGTATATATCATCGAAAAGAAATTCCAACATGATTCAGGATCGGTGGATGAAAAGCTGCAGACATGTGATTTCAAGAAAAAACAATACCAAAAGTTATTTTATGATACAGATTATGACGTGGAATATTTATATGTATGCAACGATTGGTTCGAACAGCCTTGTTATCGTGATGTCCATAAATATATTTATTCTGTTGGTTGTCACATATTTTTCAATGAAATACCTCTTGAATTTTTAAATTTGCCGTTGGCAGAGCAGGAGTAATAGTATGGCTAAGAAAATAACCAAATGGGAGCCTGAAGATTTTGAATTGGAAATGACAACGCATTGGTCGTTTCCTAAACGCGGTGATTGGGCTACCCATGATGCAAAGTGGCGTGGTAATTGGTCGCCTTATATTCCTCGTAACATTCTTTTGAGATATTCAAACGAGGGTGATTTGGTACTTGACCAATTCGCCGGTGGTGGTACAACTCTTGTTGAAGCAAAATTACTTAATCGTAATATAATTGGCGTTGATGTTAACGATGTTGCATTAGAAAGATGCAGAGAAAAAACAACTTTTGAACATGAAGGTGCTAAAGGTAAGGTTTATATTCATAAAGGTGATGCTCGAAATCTTGATTTTGTTCCTGACGACAGCATTGATTTGATTTGTACACATCCACCTTATGCCGATATTATTCAATATAGCGAAAATATTCCCGAAGATCTGTCTTTATTAAAAGTTAAAGACTTTCTTAAAGAAATGGAAAAAGTTGCAGCTGAGAGCTATCGTGTTCTTAAAAAGGACAAGTTCTGTGCAGTTCTTATGGGTGATACACGCCAAAAAGGTCACATGATACCAATGTCCTTTGAAGTTATGCGCATTTTTGAGAATGCAGGATTTAAACTGAAGGAATTGATAATAAAAGAGCAACACAATTGCAAAGCCACAGGTTATTGGAAAACAAACAGTGTGAAATATAACTTCTTGTTGATTGCACATGAGTATTTATTTATTTTTAGGAAGTGAAAAAGATGAGTTTCAATCCAAATGAAATTAGTATAGGCAGAGTGTTATCGAATAACGTTCAATATATGGTTCCAAGGTATCAACGTAAATATGTTTGGAATGAGCAACAGTGGAAAAATCTTATAGAAGATATCTTGTCATCGATGAATGTAGTTTCAACAGAAGAAAGATACCATTTCATTGGAAGTTTTATATTTGAGAAAAAGAATAATGGCTGGATAATTGTTGATGGACAACAGAGATTAACAACGATAACAATTTTGCTTGCGGTAATTTCTAAACTTTTCGCAATAAATAATGAATCTAATCTATATGAGGGCATAAGAAAATATTGTATATTAAAAATGGATGACGGCTCCGAAAAAATGCGAATAGTAAATGAGGATTTTACTGTTTTTTCCAACATTGTATATGATTATTTTTTATTTCCGGGCAACACGTTGTCATTAGGGGAATTTTTCGAAAAAGAAAATATAACGATAAGTAAAAATGGTTTGCCATTTGTAAAATGTTATCAATATTTTTATGATTATATTACAGAATATATGTCTTCTTTGTCCAGTGAGAAAAGCGTAGAGTGGCTCAGCAATTTTAGAGATGCAGTTATTAATTTGAAAGCAATTGAAATAACGGTTGATAAAGAACAAGAAGGGTACATAATTTTTGAAATTTTGAACTCTCGCGGAATGCCTCTTGAACAGCATGAATTACTCAAGAATTATATCTTTATGTATTACAAGGATTCTGTCGGAAGTGATATTGCTAAAGATAAATGGAATATGATAGTTTCTAATGTTGAAGGAGACTCGTTATCTTCGTTAAAGCGCTTTATTTCTCATTATATAACTCATCGCTTTGGTAAGGTTTCAAAGGCGTTAGAATATGCAACAATAAAAAAAGAAGTTTCAAAGGATAATGTCAAAGAATTTTTAGATGACTTGCTATTTAAATCCGAATTGTACCATTCGTTTAGCAACATCAATGAAAGTAAATATACGCCTGCTATTAATTATGTCCTTAAATTTTTAATCAATAACAACAATTATCAGTTTAGGCCTATATTATTGAGTTTATTTGAGGCTCTGCAGAACGGATTAATTTCTACTGAAAAAGTTGAAAAATACCTTGTTTCAATCAAAAATTTTCTTTCTATTTATGTTGTTGTTTGTAAAGAAAAAACCAACGCCTTGGAAAAACTTATATATGATTATTCCGTGTTACTCCACAATGATTTCACAAAAGAGTTAATGGATGAATTTATTAATTCTTTATTCCTAAAACTTAGTAAAGAAAAGTTTATCGCTGACTTTTCTCAACTTATGTATACTAACAATCAGAAAAAACATTCAAATCTTAAAAGAAACGCCAGAAAGGAATGTAGACACATATTATATGAGTATGAAATATATTTATCCAAAATAGACGACTATCGATTGACAAGGTTCACAATTGAGCATATACTGCCTGATTCGGATAATGACGCTGTGGTTTGTCATGTGGGAAATATGATACCATTAGTTCGCAGGCTAAACAATCGCCTAAAAGATTCGACAGTGGAAGAGAAGTCTAAAGAATATAAAAAATCTCCTTTTGTTTCGGTTAAAGAATTTGTGGAATTGCATGAAAACCAAAAGAAATGGGACAAGGATTCAATAGAAAAACGAACGAAGTATATGGCTAATAAGTTTTGGGATGAAATATGGATAAAAAAATAATGCATATCTTGCAACACATCGTAATATACTATAATTGGTGAATTATTTATGTATTGTTTGAAATGCAAAAAAACGAGTAATGATAATTGGTTTTATATATGGGCAAATGAGAACGATATAAACGAATGGTGTGTTTCAAAAAATCCTTGTATCTTTAAAAATTATGCTATTGTTTCCGAGTTGTTTTCTAAGCTTAACGATAAACCGAATAATATTCGAGAACTAATTATAGAAAAAATCTAATTTTTATTGCAGAACTATCTTTGTATCGGTGTAACTGTATTACAAAGATGGTTCTGTTTTTTTATTTAATATATTGCTGGACTTATGGAAAGTGTTGTGGTATGTGTTTGTGTTGCAAAAGGAGGTGCAACGCACATGAAAACACTTGAAGATTTATATTATGGAAACATCAGTCCACACGAAAGGTATATCAAGCGAGGGACGAGAGTGGATAAGCTCGTCAAACTCATATGCAAAAACGAGGAAGAACTCAACGCAGGACTCACAGAGAAGCAGAAAGAAACCTTTGAGAAGTTCAAGGACTGCACAAGCGAGCTATCCTGCATCACCGAACGTGAAGCGTTCAGTTCGGGATTTATACTTGCCACTCGTATAATGGCAGAAGTGATGCAAGGACTGGAAGAGGTTGAGGATATATGAGGAAAATCATAATCCTTCTTCTCTGCTGTGGGGTGCTAATAAGTATGGTGGGATACGGTGACAACACCGCATCGCCGCCTATCGAAAGTCTACCGCCAACGGTATCGGAAACAATAATAGAACCACCCACCGAAACAACACCGCCTGTAACGGAGGTAAAGCCGACAGAGAAAGAAAAAGAATCTACCCCGACCGAGAGCGCGGATCAGGCAACCGAGCCGACTGTGACCGCCACAGAGCCTACAACAACGGCAAAGCCAACGGAAGAAACCAAGCGTACCGAAACAACAAAAGCAACAGAGCCATCGGCGGCGGAAAATACAGAACCGACGGTTGAAGAACCTCCGAAAGAGGAAGAAATATATGTGGGGATACAGTGGCCGGAGGTCGATCCGGCGGATATCGAAAAGCTTGTTGTAGAAAAGGTTAATGCCTATCGAACAGCACAGGGTGATGTAGCGGCTACGATGCTCCCTGGACTGACAGAGGTAGCACGGTACAGAGCAAATGAGCTTACAACTAACTTTGAACACCGCACGGAACAACACGTTAGTACGGAACTTAAATACGGACAATTCATTGACCTTGCTACTTATGGTATGCCCGATGGCAGTTATTACAAAGGATACAGCCGTGAAGCCATCGGCACGGGAGATTGGTTCGGCACAGCAAAAAGTATGGCAGAGCGAATTGCATCAGGCTTCCGAAATAGCCAAAAGCATTGGTCGTATGTGGGTGGCTCGGAATACAAATACATCGCAGTTGGCGTAGCAAAAGCAAATGATAAATGGTATGTATGCATACTTATGAGTGATGATAATTACGGCGGATAAAAACAAAAATAAGGCAATTTAAGGCGAGTGAATGCTCAGACGAGCAAACACCTGCCTTCGCTTTTTAAATGCGACACAAAGCAAAAAAAATGCCGAAAATCGCCCCGGATTTCCTTTTTTTAGAGACTCCTCTCAAACGAAATGTGTAAATAAATTTTATCGCAAGTTTTAATAGACTTGCGATATTTTTTTGCAAAAAACAGGCTCCAAAATACCGATTTTAGGACACTTAGTAAAGGAATAATTTTTTCAAAAAACACATGTACAAAATTTTATTTTTCGGACGCTATATAGAGGGGTATAAATTTTACGTAAAAGCACTAGTAGAAGATACTGCTTTTAGACACTTAGTAGGGGAATAAATTTACATAACTGAAAGGAGCATTAAAAATGAACGCAACTAATGAAAAATCTTTAGTAAAGGAGATGGTAAAACACAAGAACTTTTTTATGGTGTCAAATCGGATATTTGAATTTGACTTAAAGCCGAAAGATTTCACAGTATACTGTTGCCTTGTTCGTCACTGTGATAACGAAGATCATTACTGTTTCCCTTCACGGAAGCTCATCGCAACGGAATGTGGAATTGATAAAAAGACGGTGGATGCAGCTATGAAAAATCTCAAAGACCGTGGTCTTGTAAAGAAAGTTCATCGCAAACGTTCTAACGGCAGCAAACGAAGTAATTTATATTACGTCACTCGACTTTTTGAGTAGCCTCAAAAACATATGGGTGTAGTGTGAGAACTTCTTATCATTAACTAAACCCATAGAACTAAACTAAGTTTCTACAGCAGAAGATAAAGAATATATAGAAATGTTAAAGCCGAATAAATTGAGAGATTGAATGAGAGGGTGTGGCATAAAACAATGCTGTTTTTCTTTTCTGTTGTAGTGGCAAAGCAGAGATTTCGCATGTGCGAAAAAAAGCAGGAGAAAGGAGCAACCCCTGTTGTTTGGGGTTGCTCCGATCAGGACGGACGGCAATGCCGACCGTTAGGGCGTTTGCGGGCTTTTAGTTTTATTTTTGCAGGGTCGCTCCTTGATGTGCTAATTCAAGATATAGGTGGCTCCTTGTTGGGAAAACCGCCGAAATTACGGCATTTTTATAGGGGTTGCTAATTTTAAAGGAGGAAATATGAATAACAATCAGAAAAACAAAGTTAGAATTCCAAGTGGCAAAGAATATGATGCTAAAACAGCATTAAATATTCGCCGCAGACAGAATATCGAAATAAAGGATAAAAAGTTAGTCACAACAAGCAGATATAAAATCAAAGGTATGCAATATAAAGTAAACTCAATATTCGATCTCGAAAATGTCCGTGACAGCGAAGAAGGTCTCAAAAGACTTATGGTGAGCGATGCAAATAAGGCATCATAATCGCTGGACTTTTGAACCGATTTGGAGTATTGTTGCGGTGCAGAAATCTATATAACTGCACCATGCACTCTCAATCGGTTTGACATTTACAAGGAGGTAAAATAATTATGCCAAACCAATTGAATGATAAAATCACAGCATTATATTGCAGACTTTCTCAGGAAGATGAGAAAAAGGGTCACAGTGATAGTATCGTAAACCAAAGAGATATGCTTATCAAGTACGCAAAGGAAAACGGATTTTGTAATGCAGAAGTATTTGTCGATGATGGATACTCAGGTGTCAGTTTTAATCGCCCCGGCTTTCAAAGTTTGCTTGAACTGATGGAGAACAGAAAGGTTGAAACGCTTATCACAAAAGACCTATCCCGACTGGGCAGAAACTATCTTGAGGTCGGTCAGTATACCGAAATAATGTTTCCAAGATGGAACGTTCGGTACATTGCCATCAATGATAATTACGATTCACTTTACACCGAAGGCAACGAACTTGCTCCCTTCAAAAATCTTTTCAACGAATGGTATGCAAGAGATACAAGCAAGAAAATCCGCGCAGTATTAAAAGCAAAAGCGGAACGCGGTGAACGCATTGGAACGTCAATCCCTTACGGATACAAACGTGATCCGGAACACAAAGGCAAATTGCTTATCAATGAAGAAACTGCGCCTATCGTCCGAAGGATATTTGAACTGTGTGCGCAAGGTATGGGACCGAAATATATCGGTAATGTACTAAGGGATGAAAAGATTCTCAAACCGACATTCTACAAATATCAAGCAGACGGTTACTACGGAACGGTCACTGACACAGACGTGCCTTACGGTTGGTCATCACAAACGATATCTAAGATACTCAGAAATGAAATCTATCTCGGTCACACTATTAACTGCAAAACCCGTGTGGTTTCCTTCAAAGACAAACGCACAGTGGAAGTACCCAAGAATGAACAATATCGCTTTGAAAACACACACGAAGCAATCATCGATCAGGAAACCTGGGATGCAGTACAAAAGGTTCGTCAAGGCAAACGTCGCCGCAATAATATGGGTGAGATTGATAAGTACAGTGGATTATTATACTGCGCTGACTGTGGCTCAAAGTTATACTTTGTGCGAGGAAAATCGATCACGCCTGATGCTTACAACTTCATCTGCAGTCGGTATCGCAAACATGTTGGTGAACAGTTATGCTCCGCTCACCGTATTCGTGAAATGGCTTTGGATGAAATCGTTCTTGAAGAGATACGCCGAATAACCTACTATGCGAGAACCAAAACCAAAGAGTTTGTTCAGGTCATAAACAACAAAAGCTCCTCTGAAAACAAGAGAGAACTTGCGGCAAAAACGATTGAACTCAGCAGAAAAGAAAAGCGTAATGATGAGCTGAACGCATTATTCAAAAGACTGTATGAGGATAATGTTCTCGGCAAGGTTACCAACGAACAATTTCGTATGTTGTCTGAAGGATATAATGCAGAGCAAAAAGAAATTGCAGAACAGATACCTGTCCTGCAAAAACAAATTGAAGAATTAAAAGCGGCAACCGTAAATATAGAAAAGTTCATTGCAATAGCAAATAAGTATACTGATTTGCAAGAACTCACCGCAGAGGTGCTACGCACCTTCGTAGCGAAGATTGTTATTCACGAACGTACAACCAAGTGGGCAAAAACATCTGAGCAGCAAATCGATATCTACTTCCGCTATATCGGTTGCCTTGAAGAAACAAATACGAAACAAGCCGTATAAAATCATAACTACCGGCCGAGCCGGTAGTATGCACTGCCCCCTTAGGGCATAAGACCGGCCGAGCCTATAGGCTCGTCGAAAGGTTTGCCAACCGCAACACTTTCACCGGCTGCCCCTAAAGGGGCTTTTTATTTGCCTTCTTTTACCTGCTTACCCGTAAACGGGTCTACATACTCTACTAATGACATTTGATC
>JAFSBZ010000049.1 GCA_017437005.1 Clostridia bacterium
GATCAAATGTCATTAGTAGAGTATGTAGACCCGTTTACGGGTAAGCAGGTAAAAGAAGGCAAATAAAAAGCCCCTTTAGGGGCAGCCGGTGAAAGTGTTGCGGTTGGCAAACCTTTCGACGAGCCTATAGGCTCGGCCGGTAGTTATGATTTATACATATATTTCCGTTATTATCTTTAAGTTCAGCAATTACCGGTCGTTCAAGAGTGGCTGTGTTGGGCTTGTGCATTATAAAATAATCTTTACTGTCAAATGCCTTAAATATCATACCGTGACCGCCGTCAACTGCCGAAAGCGGTGTTTCGCAAACACTCCAGTTACCGTTAATATCACCGTTATCGCTTTGCGATACCAGAGCGGTATATCCGTTTTTGTTAAATGATGACCATATAGCCAAAAGTTTATCATTATGGTTGCGATACAAAAACGGTCCATCGGTAACGTATCCTTTAATATCTTTGCCAACTATACAAACGTCTTTATAGTCTTTTGCACTCCAAAGAATTCTTGGTTTGCTTACTGCACAAGTAAGATCGGGGGATAACTGCATTTCGCACACAGTTCCGTTTTCAATCTGTACCCATTCGTGACAAAATATAATGTGCGGATTACCGTTTTTGTCAATATAAAAAGTGCCATCAAGACATTCCCAATTGCTTGGTGTAATGGGATTTTTTGTAAGTGGTACAAATTTACCGTCAGGCGTATTGCTTACAAGTATTTGTGTACCGCGACAGGTGTTAGGTGACTTAAAAGAGGCAAACATATAAAATTTACCTTTATAAAAATGCACCTCGGGTGCCCAGGCATCAGTAGTAGCCCAAAAGTCGTCAGTTATTTCAAAAACACTTTTTGCCTCGCTCCAGTTTTCAAGGTCTGTGCTTTCATAAACGTCAAACCCCGTTTGAACACCAACTCGAGAGCCGTACATGTAATATTTATTATCAAAGGGCAATATAAATGGATCGCGAATATTTATTTCACTAAGTTTCATAAAAATCACCATATATATTTTAATATTGAACGATTGAAAAATCAATATATTTATGGTAATATCTTATTATCATATGAAAGGGCGTGTTTTTGTGCAAAAAGGTGTATTTATAACAAGTCCACAAATGCGAGACAATTTTTATCATTTAGAAAAAAATGAATTTGGTAAAATTTTAAATACAAGAGATAACGATATTATTTCGCAAGGTGGATTGCTTACTGTTATGAAGCAATTTAACCTTAAAAATGGTGTTAAATCAGCTGTTTTGCGTATAACCTCACTCGGCAATTTTGAGGCTATTTTAAACGGTAATCGTGTCGGAAACGACGAACTAACACCCCTTTGGACTGATTATAAGCATCGTGTTTTTGAATATGAATATGATATAGTGCCCTATCTTAAACGTAAGGGCGAAAACACCTTTGCCGCTCGCGTTTCGTCGGGGTGGTGGTCGGGTCGAATTTCTAACGGATACTATGGCTATAAAAAAACCGCTATTTGCGCTGAAATAGAGATTACGTATAAAGACGGAAACAGTGAAATAATTGCTACTGACGAAAGCTGGAATACAGCCGTTGCGGGTCCTGTGCTTTACGCTGATATTTGGAACGGTGAGTGGTTTGATGCTACTATAACTGACCCTTGCGTATATCCTGACAGCATCACCTGGTTAAAGGCAGAAAAATTTACCGATTACACTTGCGATATTGTGGATTTTAAGGGTGAAAAGGTTTGTGTTGCCGAATATATTGCGCCTAAAAGTGCCATTATATATCGTGGTACCAAAAACAACGGCACCGATTTTGGCGAGATAAAGACAGTAAAAAAAGCAGTTGGGGACAACTGCGAGTGCATAACACTTAAAGCAGGGCAGACAATGGTGCTTGATTTTGGCGCAGATATTGTCGGTCGTCCGTCACTTGCAATAAACGCTTTAAATGGTACAAACATAAAATGTCTTTTTGCTGAAATGTTAAACGATTCGGGAGATAAATCTCGTGGCAATGACGGGCCAAAGGGAAGCCTTTATATAGCGAATTATCGTTCGGCGCTTGCACGTTTTAACTATGTAGCGGCATCTACAAGCAGCCGTCGACAGCTTAATATAATTAAACCTTTACACACCTTCTACGGCTTTAGATATATGGAAATTACAGCTGATAAAGATGTAAATATTGAGTGTATTACAGCCGAGGTTTTGGGCGCCGATATGGAATATATTGGTAACTTTGAGTGTTCTAATTCAATGGTTAATAAGCTTTATCAAAACATTGTGCGCGGTATGCGTGGTAATTATCTTGGCATACCTACCGATTGTCCACAGCGTGATGAACGTTATGGCTGGACAGGGGACACGCAGGTCTTTTGTGGAGCAGCATCATATATTGCCGATACATATAGCTTTTTAAGTAAATATTTAGGTGATATGCGCGATTCACAAATCGAGCGTGACGGTGCCTATGCCGATATTTGCCCTGCCGTTTTTGAAAAGAATTTTTGCGGTAGCACTGCTTGGAGTGATGCCGGCATTATAATTCCTTATAAGCTTTGGCTTATGTACGGTGACGATACTGTAGTGCGTGATAATTATGACTCTATGGAAGCATATATGAGCTATATAGACCGAAATTTTGGTTTGGATGGAGCTAAAGCGTGGTATGGTGACTGGCTAAGCTATGAGCCAACCGATAAGCGATATATATCAATTTGTTATCATTATAATAATGCCGTTATAATGCAAAAATTCTCTAAAATTTTGGACAAAAAAGATAGAGAAAAGTATTATTCTGATTTGAGTAAAAAAATACTTGATTATTATTTTGAAAGGTATGTAAAAGACGGCGAGATAATTGAAAACAGTCAAACAGCATATTTGCTGCCACTTTACTTTGAAATGTTAGATGGCGAAATACGTGAGAAGACTATCAAAAAGCTTGAACAAAAGATAATAGATAATAACTACACACTATCAACCGGTTTTGTTGGTACGGGCGTGCTTAATCAAACACTATCTAAAGTGGGGCATAATGATTTAGCGTATAGCTTGCTTTTGCAAGATGCCGACCCATCTTGGCTTTATAGTGTAAAACAGGGCGCTACAACCGTTTGGGAGCGATGGAATTCTTACACCAAAGCTGACGGTTTTGGCGATGTAAAAATGAATTCGTTTAATCATTACGCTTACGGTGCGGTTGCCGAGTGGATGTATGCCTATATGGCGGGTATTAGACCTGACCCCGAAAACGGCGGTTTTGATGAGCATTTTATTTTGGCACCAATGCCCGACAGTCAAAAGCGGATTACAAGCGTCAAAGCTTCATACTGTGGTATTGTAAGTGAGTGGCATTATGAAGAAGACCGGTTTGTGTGGCATATTGTTATTCCCGATGGTTCTGCACGCATAGAATTTCCACTTTTAAAAGCTCGAAAAGCAGTTACAATCAATGATATTGATTTTACTGCCAAGGCTTTAGGCGGCGAAATCAAAGACGGAAAGATGATATTTAAACTTACCGCAGGGGAGTATGTTATAATGTAAAAAAAGCAGTGCGAAAGCACTGCTTTTTTGCTTATTTATTCATATGAACATCAATTTGCGGATAGGGAATGCTGATTTCATTTTTATCAAATGCCGCCTTAACACCCTCAAGAACATCAAAATACACTGTCCAATAGTCTGCGTTATTGCACCATACACGTACGGTATATGTAAGAGCGCTGTCGGCATGCTTTGAAAGGCGAACAAAGGGTTCGGGTTTTTTGAGGGCTAGTGGGTGAGCCTCTACAACCTCGGTTATAACCTTTTTAACCTTTTCAACATCACAACTGTAAGCTGCATTAAAGTCGATATCTACACGGCGTAATTCTTCACTTGAATAGTTTTCAATAACCGAGTTGGTAAGCGCGCCGTTTGGCAAAGTTATACGCTTATTATCAAGGGTAAGAAGCACGGTATATACAACAGAAATTTCTTCTACAACACCTGTTTTGCCCGAGGCTTCAATAAAATCGCCAACCTTAAAGGGTTTAAAAAATAAAATCATAAGACCGCCTGCAAAGTTACTGAGTGAACCCTGCAGTGCAAGACCTATTGCAACACCGCAAGAAGCAAGAATTGTTATAAATGATGTTGCAGGTACGCCCAATGTGGTTGCGATGGTGATAACCAAAATAACATAAAGCACAATTCTGCTGAAGCTTACCAAAAATGAACGTAGACTGCCGTCAATTTTATTAAGCTTCGGTGAAGTTTTTATCCACTTGGCAAGAGCACTTATAAGCTTAAGACCCGCAATTAAAATAATTATTGCCCCAAGCAATTTAATGCCCCATGATGTTGCAAAACTCCACAAAAAGTCTAAAATCTTGTCAAAATTCATAAAAAACACTCCTTTTTATATTTATAATGTCATTATACACCCGCGATTTATTTTTGTAAATATTTTGTTGTGATTTATTACGGCAATTATTTTATATTTTTTACCGAATGACAAATACTATGAAAAAAGGAGTAGTATTTATGTCAAAAAGAATTGGTAAAAGAACGATAATTTTAGAAAACAAACCGTATATAATTGGCTATGGTTCGGTTGTGGGTAAAAAGGAATATGAAGGACCTTTGGGGCATGAATTTGATGTACACGACGACGACAGCCGTTTTGGTGAAGAAAGTTACGAAAAGGCTGAAAGCTTACTGCAAAAAATAGCTCTTGAAACTTCTATGCGAAAGGCAAATGTTAACGAAAACGATATAAATATGGTTTTTGCCGGCGACCTTTTAAATCAGTGTATCGGCTCGTATTTTGGACTTCGTGCAAAAGGCATACCTCTTGTGGGTTTATATGGCGCCTGCTCTACAATGACATTAGGGTTATCACTTGCATCAATTATGGTAGACAGCGGCGCCGCCGATATTGCCGCCGCGGTTACTTCGTCACACTTTTGTTCGGCAGAGCGGCAGTATCGTTTTCCGCTTGAGTATGGCGCTGTGCGCCCTCAAACAGCGCAGTGGACTGTAACAGGCTCGGGCGCGACCATATTGTCAAGGGAAAAGAGGGAAGGCAAACCGTATATTAACGCTGTCTGCTTCGGTGAAATTGAAGATTTAGGTGTTACTGATACCAACAATATGGGCGCGGCAATGGCACCGTCTGCTGCCTCTACCATAAAGCATTTTTTACAGGATACGGGCACCACGCTTCATGATTATGATTTGGTGATTACGGGCGACCTTGGAAAAGTAGGTACCGATTTGCTTTATGAATTGCTCGAAAGCGATGGAATAGATATCCGCTGCCGCCATAGTGACTGTGGACTGATTATATTTAATCGTGAAAACCAAGATGTTCACGCTGGCGGCTCGGGCTGTGGTTGTAGCGCGGCAGTGCTTAATTCGTTTGTTATGCATCGTTTTGAGTCGGGAGATTTTAAAAACATTTTGTTTATGTCTACGGGTGCGCTTATGTCACCGACATCATCACTTCAGGGTGAAACAATCCCCGGTATATCGCATCTTGTTAACATAAGAATATAAAAAAATCACCCTGCTTTATTTGATGCGGGGTGAATTTTGTTTTATTTATTTTTAAGCCCTTCAAGTATGGCTTGTGCTTGTGCGTAGTACTGGTCTACCTTGCTGTATTTTTCTATTGCGGCGCCTTTTATAGTACGGCACGAGATTTGCAAATCGGTTGGTGTTTCGTAAAAATCACTTGCATCCTTGCAAAATTCATAAAAGTCTTCGCCTAATTCTAATGGTTCGCCCTCAAAAAGAGGGATTTCTTTTGAAAGGCCCATAAGGTATTCGTATGAATCATCATCGGTAATAAATAAAAGTGCGCTGGCATCGCCTGCAAGTAATGATTGCGCTTTTGAACGGTTGGTGTAACTGTAATCGCCTTTGTCGTTAGGATTAATAGAGCAATTTATAACGTTTATATTAACCTCGCCGTCACCGTTCAGGTCAGGGCAGTGGGGTGCCAAATATTCGCCCATTTTGTCGCAGTTTGGCTCACCGGTTATTGTATGTGTAAAAACAACAACCGTAGCATCATATACCGTTTTGGTTGCACACTGTACGCAAAGCAAAATTATAGCAATAATGATTATAGCAATTACCGATATGGCAAACTTATCGTGATACCATATATTTTTTAATTTTTCACTAAAAGTGAGTGGGGCAGCGATTTCGCTTGGTTTTGGACCGGCATCAAGTTCACCGTGCTGCATTTTTTTTAGTTTTAAAAACTCTTCTTGCGCGTGCCTGCGCTGACGTAGGGTTTCGCTTTCTTTTTTTTGTGCCAAGGTAAGCACCTCCATTTTAAAACATTATATCTTAAACGTTTTTAAAAGTAAAGAAGTATAATGTTATAAAATTGTAAATTATTGTTGCATAAAGTGCTATGTTGTGTTATAGTATAAAATAAGTTATTGTATTTATTTAAAATGCAAAGTGAGGATAAAAAAATGAAGTTTGTTGCAAAAAGATGGTTTAGCATATTGCTTGCGCTAATTATGTGCTTTAGCCTGGTATTGAACGTAAATATGCTTTCAAAGGCGGATTACGTCGATTATGTTACCTCGGGCGGTTACATATACAACTGGGGTAATCGCGGCGAAATTGCTACATTTCTTTCACAAAACGCAGAAGGCTTTTACGAGGATAACAATACCTCTTATGAAGAGCTTTCATCCCTTACAGGAAGTAGTAACAAAAGTAATGTTCCCTCAAGCGCGTTGTACAACGAATTGCAGGATTTGATGGAATCAAATCATTCTAACATAACAAGTTATAATGAGACAAGAGATTTGTACCAATATACCGATTGTCAAAACAGCGGTAAAACGAGCAAAAAAATATCATCTTTTTACTCAGGTAAGGAGATTGGTCCTTCTTGGGATAGTGGCTCTACCTGGAATCGCGAACACACCTGGCCTAACAGCAAGGGCTTGGAAGGTAGCGACGAAAATGATATAATGATGTTAAGACCAACTGCGGTAAGCGAAAATTCAAGCCGCGGTAATACTGCTTATGGCGAAAGTACAGGGTATTATGATCCTAACAGTGTATCAGGCGGCAAGTACAATTTGCACGGTGACGTTGCAAGAATTATGCTTTACCAATACGTAAGATGGGGTAATACCGGTAATATGTGGGGAACCTCAGGTGTTATGGAAAGTGTTGAGGTTTTGCTCGACTGGATAGAGGAAGACCCCGTTGATACATGGGAGCTTGGACGTAATGACTCGGTAGAGGCAATTACAGGTACACGTAATGTTTTTGTTGACTATCCCGAGCTTGCATTTGTTTTGTTTGATGCCGATATTCCCGCCGATTATGCTACTCCTTCAGGAAATGCTGACAGCGTGCAATACAAAATTACTGCTCAATCCAACAACACCTTGTGGGGTACTGTTTCCGTTAGTGGTAAGGTTGTAAACGCAATAGCCCAAACAGGTTATGAGGTATCCGGTTACGAAATAATCAGTGGTACTGCTACTGTTACAAGAAGCGGCAACACACTTACTGTTTCTGCAGCAAGTGATGTTGTAATTCGTATAAACTTTGCTGCTCGTTCACAAAAATCCATACACTTTGTTGAAAACGATAATTTGGTAGATACACAGGTTGTATATGGCGGCGATATGATTAACTTGCCTTCAAGCACAATTAGTGTAGAAGAAGGAATAACTTTTGTTGGTTGGGTTGAAGAATCGCTTAGCGAAACCGACGAAATACCGCAATATTACACAGCGGGTAGTCAGTATACCGTTACTGCCGATGCAACATTATACGCTCTTTATTCTAAAAATGTAAATGACGGTGGTTCAAGCAGTAATGTGTTTGAAAAATACAATGGTGCTCTTACCGAAGGAGATTACATATTTACATACGAAGGCGGTGCTATGAAGGCGGCCGCTACCGATAAAAATAGACTTCAAATTGCTACTGCTGATGACTCTGGTAATGAAATGACAGTTACTGATGATTTAGTAATATGGCATATTGCAAAAGATGGCAATTATTGGACCATTTATAATGCATCTACAGGAAAATATGCAGGCGGTACAGGTGTTAAAAACACAGCAAAGCTTTTAGACTCGGTTGATGATTTTGCTAAATGGACCGCAACAGGAAACGGCACGTATGAGTTTGTAAACCTTGGTAATGATGCAAAGGGTGTTAATCCATTGCTTCGCAGAAACGGTGACGTAGGCTTTGCGTGCTACGCGAACAACACAACTGTTGGTGGTGCTTTAACACTGTATAAGCGTGTTTCGGGAACGGTTTATTACTTTACATCAACCTCCTCGGTGTGCGCTCACGATTACAACTCCGATTGTGACACAACCTGTAGCTTATGTAACGAACACAGAGTTGTGTATTCGGTACACACCCTTAATAGCAGTAATGTTTGTATTGACTGTGGCGTAGAATTGCAGTCTTTTAGTACAGCCGACATTGACAATGATGGCAAGATTAATCCACGTGATTATATCATTATAGTAAGATATTTAAACGGTTGGGATGTTGAATTTCCACTTAATGCCGCTGATGTAAATGGCGACGGTAAGGTAAACGGTCGTGACTGTGTGATTCTTATGCAGTATATTAACGGCTGGGACGTTGAAATTCCAGGCATTGATTCGGGTAAGGAAGACACAACAGAGCCTGAAAAGCCTGTTTATAACAATCAAGGCCCGTTGGTATTTTTCTAACACTTAAATAATTTAACACCGTACTTTTTTACATATAAAGGTACGGTGTTTTTATGTGAATAATGATTATTGAGGTGGATTAATATACAAAAACACCTTGCAGGGTACTTAATTTTATGATATTATATTTCAAATATTATCCGTTAACGAAAGGAATAACGATATGAAAAACTTTTTTAAGCGTAGTTTGGCAATAGTTTTATCTTGTGTGCTTGTTTTTGCATTACTTTGCAATTTCAATATACAAGTAAATGCTGCAACTATCGACTATGTTTATGCCGAGGGTAAATATATTAAAAATTGGGGTATTCGCGAGCAGGTAGCTACGTTTTTATCACCTAATGCAGATGCCTTTTACGAAAAAAATCAAACTTCGTATTCCAAGCTTGCTGCGCTTTCGGGTAGTAGCGATATTAGTCAGATTCCTTCAAGCGCTCTTTATCAGGAATTACAAAATCTAATGAAGAAAAACCATACATTTATAACCGATTATGGTTATACACGATATAAATTTCAATATACAGATATTCAAAACAGCGGTAAAGACAGTAGCTCAATTTCATCATTTTATTCGGGTAAAGCCATTGGTCCTAAATGGGATACGGGTAAAACCTGGAATCGTGAGCACGTTTGGCCCAACAGCAAGGGTGACAAGGCAGGCGATGGAGAAAATGATATTATGATGCTTCGTCCAACTGCAAGCAGTGAAAACGGCGCTCGTGGAAACAGGGCTTACGGCAAAAGTGCGGGATATTATAATCCAAATATGGAATCGGGCGAGCAACACGATTTGCGCGGTGACGTAGCTCGAATTGTGCTTTATCAATATGTTCGTTGGAACTGTATAAATACAGGCTCTAAATATAATTCAAAGGATATTTTTGGTACAGCCGGCATTATCGAAAGCAGAGAAATATTGCTCGAATGGAACAAGTCCGATCCCGTTGATACGTGGGAGCTTGGTCGTAACGATTCTGTTCAGTCGATAACGGGTACACGTAATGTTTTTGTGGATTATCCTGAACTCGCATTTGTTTTATTTGGTGAACAGGTACCTGCCGACTACACAACTCCGTCAGGCAACGCCCAAAACGGTGTAACACCACCTGCACAAACACCTGAAAACAACGAGCAGCCAAGCCAAAACAACACACAAAACAATCAAAGCACCCCTCAAAATACAACCCCAACCGTTACCGCGTGCACACATGCCGGTTCATACAAGGTTGAAGAGGATGCTCCAAGATGTGAAATCGAAGGATATACAGAGGGTAAGTATTGTCCTGATTGCAAAAAATACATAAGTGGACGCGTACTTATAGAAGCTACAGGACATAGCTATAGCGGGGACTGTGATGCTGAATGTGATGTGTGCGGTAGCACAAGAGAAATATCAACCGATGTAGCGCATAAATTCGGCGATGATAATGTTTGTACCGTGTGTGGTATAGAAAATATTGATAAAGCTGATACAAATCAACAAGACACAAGCGCCGATGTAAGCGATACTTCAAACGGCGCTTGGGGATGGATAATAATTGCAGGCGGAATTTTAGTTGTAGCAGTCGGAGTAACATTGATAATAATTTACCGTGATAAAATATGGCCTAAGGATGTTGAATAACTAAAAAAGAAGTCATACCAAAAGGTATGACTTCTTTTTTTGGAAGGTCTGAAGGAATTCGCTGCCTTTTAAAAGTTAAAGGGTATATGTTTGAACTCATATTCATTTTAAATGAAATCGTTTTGCTAACGCTCACGATGAAATCCAAAACAAGTTTTGGATGAAATTTTTGGCCAAAGCAAAAAATGAAATAAAATTTGCCTTCAAAACATTTGGCGCAAGCCAAATATTTCATACGCGAAAGCGTATTTCATCGCAAGGCGATTTCACTCGCCGTGAGGCGAATTTCATTGAAAAAGACCAAGTCAATTGACTTGGTCTTTTTCTGCCTAAAAGTAACCAAACGGAGCAGAATCGAGGTAAAAGTAAGCAAAAGTACACCTATTATCTGTCAACTTCTGCTCGTTCGAATTTTATTTTGAATGTAAATTCCTCGGGATAAGCATCAAAATCTTGTAAATCAATTTCTAAAGTATAGTATTTACCGTGATCAACAAGTCTGTCTGCTAACCACCAAACTTTATCTCTGCCTTCTAAAGAAATATCCTCGGTCAGAATCCTATAATTGAAAAGACGAATCTCTTTCACCTCATTGTCATATAGCGCACCCTTTGCGTTAATTCTCAAGGTTATGAGGTTTCGATTGTATATATTCTTTTCGCCAACAAATTTATTATAATCGAAAGGAAATTCAAATGATTCTGTACCTATAATACAAGCGTCATGTAAACCACTAATCCAATACCATTCCGGAGGATTGTCAGGATAATTTGAAATATACACTTTACCTTTTGACATCTTTATTCTCCTTAGCGGTGTTGATAGAGGAGATGAGCATTCTGCGAATTGAACCACAATTGTGTAAAACTGTCTTTGCAACGTCACCGGAAATCAAACCTGCTTTTTGAGCTATTTCAATCCAATATTCTGTCTCATAACATTCTTTTAATGCAATCTGTAACTTAGCAATAAAATCGGGACGGCTGTGCGCGTATTTCGCTTCACGGATATTTGCTCCAATACTCGTTCCGCTTCTTTCAAGCTGATTAGATAATGAATAGTGTCCCTTGATGTTATCGGTCAGCTTCAATATTTGAATCGCAAATTTTGTAGATAAATCCGCCAATTTGTTTTCAGCCATCACCATCACCTCTTTGAATATATTATATCACATATTCTAACGATTTTCAATGAAATCGCGCAAAGCGCGATGAAATCCTCACTCCGCTCGGATGAAATCTGCTAACGCAGATGAAATCAAATCCACCCACCCGCCGTCGAGGCGGATTTCATCCCCGTAGGGGATTTCATCATCGGAGATGATTTCACCCATCCGAAAGGGTGGATTTAGTTGAAAAGAAACACCATTTGTCCGGTAGACAAATGGTGTTTCTTTTCTGGAGCAGGTGATGGGAATCGAACCCACATAGCCAGCTTGGAAGGCTGGAATTCTAGCCATTGAACTACACCTGCATATTTAACGGGGTATATAATAACACAAAAAATCTGTACAGTCAAGACTTTTCTTAAAAAAATTTAATTATATTTTATTGTATATTTATATATAATAATTGACATTTTGCACGATTTTTGATATAATACAATGAATTAAAATACGATTATTATGCGTGGTGGATTATATGGTTACAAGTATGACAGGTTTTGGTCGTGGTAAAGTTTGCGAGCCTGATTTTAATATTACAGTTGAAATAAAATCGGTTAATCACAAATATTTTGAATACAGTTCACGAATGCCTCGTTCATTTCAATTTATTGATGATTCGCTTAAAACTCTTTGTCAGCAAAAAATATCTCGCGGCAAGGTAGAGCTAAATGTTCAGTTTGAAGATATTTCTTCAAATTCTATTGAACTTTCGGTAAATACCGCTTATGCCGATGCATACATAAAGGCATTGCATAAATTTGCAAAGGATTATAAATTAAAAGACGATATAAAAGCTTCATCAATAGTTGGAAATACCGAAATTTTTACAGTAAGAAAACGTGATATTGATGAAGAACTTATAAAATCAGCCGTTATTACTGCAGCTACCGAAGCTCTTGACAATTTTGTTTCAGCCAGAGCGGTTGAGGGTTCTCGTTTGGTCAGTGATATAAAAAGCAGGGCGGATTTTATATTAACTCAGGTAGAATTTATCGAACAGCGCTCACCGCAAACTGTACGTGAGTATCGCGAAAAAATCGAGACACGTATGCGCGAGCTTATAGAGGATGTTCAGATTGATGAGTCTCGACTTATAACAGAAACCGCAATTTTTGCCGATAAAATAGCGGTTGCGGAAGAAACGGTACGTCTTCGCAGTCATATTGCTTCGCTTTGCACTATGCTTGATGACGGCGGTGTTGTTGGTCGAAAGCTTGATTTTTTGGTTCAAGAAATGAATCGCGAGACAAATACTATCGGTTCTAAATGTCAGGATATTGAAATCACAAAGGTTGTGGTTGACATTAAGTCCGAGATAGAAAAAATTCGCGAACAAATTCAAAATATTGAATAAGAGGTAACCTTATGAGACTTGTAAATATAGGTTTTGGTAACCTTGTATCTGCCAATAGAATGATTGCAATAGTTAGTCCGGAATCAGCTCCTATAAAGCGTATTATTCAAGATGCAAAGGAGCGAGGAACTCTTATTGATGCTACTCACGGCAGAAGAACACGCGCGGTTATTATTACTGACAGTGACCATATTATATTAAGTTATTTGCAATCCGAAACGGTTGCAAATAGAATAAGTGACGAAAATGCAGTAGATGATGAGGAGGACACCGATGAATAAAGGAAGAGTATATATTATATCCGGTCCGTCAGGTACGGGTAAAGATACCTTGATGAAAAAATTATTTGAAAAATTACCCGAGCTTGCTTTTTCAATCTCGTCAATTACAAGACCAATTCGCTCGGATGAGGTCCCCGGTGAAAAATATAACTTTATTTCACATGAGCAATTTGAAAAAATGCTTGCAGAGGATGAATTTCTTGAGCATAATTTATACGTTGGTAACTATTACGGTACTCCTAAAACACCTGTTTTAAAGTGTATTGAAAAAGGTCAGGATATTTTGATAGAGGTAGACGTTAACGGCGCCGCACAAATACGTGAAAAAATGCCCGATGTTGTAACTATTTTCATACTGCCTCCTTCACTTGAAGAGTTAAAAAGACGTTTAACAAGCCGCGGTACAGATAGTCCCGAGGTTATAGAAAAACGCTTAAACGAGGCTTTAAGAGAAATTGAAGGCTCGGTAGATTACGATTTTGTTGTTGTTAACGACAAGCTTGAGAAAGCCGTTGATGATTTTATAAACATTTTATCGGTTGATAAATGTAAAACCGAGTTAAATTTAGGCTTAATAAATAAAATTTTAAATAAGTAATTTTGAAAGGAACTGTCAACTATGTTAAATCCCGCAATTGGAAAGCTTATCGAATCTTATGAAAATCGCTACGGTCTTGTAACCGAGATTGCAAACTGTGCACGTGAAATTTCTGCCGAAGCAGAAGAAGGTAAAGAAATTTTACTTGAAAAACCTGTAAGCATTGCGATTAATAAAATCGCTGCAGAAAAAAATCTTATCTAAGTCAATTTTATATTAAAAAGGGGGGTTCGGTATGTATCGTTTGGTTGCAGAAATTGTAATAGACGGTGCTGCCGGCTCTTTTGATAAGTGCTACACCTATGCAATACCTTCAGCTTTTGTCGCAAAAGCAAAGCCCGGATGTCGAGTAACTATTCCGTTTGGTAAAGGTAACATAAAAAAGCAAGGAATGATTTTAAGCGTTTTTGAGGGGGAAACCACCGAAAAAACCAAAGAAATATACTCCGTTACCGATAATGAACCAATACTGAACGATGAAATGATAAAAATGTGTAAATGGCTCAAATCACACGTATTTTGCACCTATTTTGATGCTATACACGCTATGCTACCTGCAGGGCTTAATTACAAGCTTAATGATTATTACTCGGTAAATGAGGAATTTTGTTCGCCTTCGTTTTTATCGGAAAGCGAAAGAGAAGTTTTTGATTTTTTGACAAAATCGGGTGAACAACCGCTAAAAAAAATAGAACAGATTTATCCAAATGCTAATGAAATACTTGCTTCATTGTATGAAAAAGAAGCGGTTGTAAAAAACCAGATTCCTATACGTAGGATGCAGGATATGACTCGTCGTTGGGTAAAAATTAATGCCGATTCTACAATCCCAAAGCTTACCGAACGACAGCAAGAAATATATGATATTGTTGATGCGGCGGGTAGTGTGTCGGTAAAAGAACTACAGTATTTTACGGGTGTTTCAGCCTCGGTTATTAATTCTCTTGAAAAAAAAGGAGTTTTAATATCCTTTGAAAAACAAGAATTTCGTTTACCGCATATCAGTAGTAACTATATAGATCGCGAAAAGATTGTGCTTACCGATGAACAACAACAAGCCTATGAGGGTTTATTGTCACTTACAAATTCATCGCAAGGCGAGGCGGCGCTTTTATACGGTGTTACAGGCAGTGGAAAAACAAAGGTTTTTTTAAAGCTTGTAGATGATGTTTCTTCGCGCGGTGAAGGTGTTATTATTATGGTGCCCGAGATTGCGCTTACACCTCAAATGATTAAGATATTCAGTTCGCGTTATGGCAGTAAAATAGCAATTTTTCACAGCGCTATGTCCTTGGGTGCTCGAATGGACGAGTGGACGCGTATAAAACAGGGCAAGGCGCTTATTGCTATTGGTACTCGTAGCGCAATTTTTGCTCCGTTTGAAAAACTTGGACTTATCGTTATTGACGAAGAACAAGAACACACATATAAATCTGAAAAATCACCGCGTTTTCACGCGCGTGAGTTGGCAAAATTTAGAGCCATATATCACAAATGCTTGCTTTGTCTTGCGTCGGCTACGCCTTCAATAGAAAGCTATAGCTCGGCGCTTATTGGTAAATATAAATTATTTACCTTAAAAAAACGTTACGGTAATGCAGCACTTCCTGATGTTTGCCTTGTAGATATGCGAAAGGAATTATCTGACGGTAACTCATCAGATATCAGCCGTGAGCTCGCTATAAAAATATCTGATGCATTAGAGCAAAAAAAGCAGTCGATTATTTTGCTGAACCGCCGTGGGCATAACACATACGTCAGTTGCAGTAGTTGTGGCTGGGTAGCAAGCTGTGAAAATTGCAGCATTTCACTTACGTATCATTCTGCAAACCGACGTTTGATGTGTCATTATTGCGGTGCATCACACCCAATACCTAAAAAATGTCCCGAATGTGATGGCGAGTTTTTTCATTTTTCGGGTTCGGGTACGCAAAAGCTTGAGGAAGAATTAAAACTACTTTTTCCAAATGCACGAATTTTAAGGCTTGATGCCGACAGTACCCTGTCACGTGATTCGTATTCAAACTATCTTACTGCGTTTGCAAATGGCGAATACGATATTATGCTTGGAACTCAAATGGTAGCAAAGGGACTTGATTTTCCAAACGTTACCGTTGTGGGTGTTATAGGCGCCGACAGAGCGCTTTACAGTGATGATTTTCGTGGTTATGAACGCACCTTTGCTTTGCTTACGCAGGTTGTTGGCAGGGCAGGTAGAGCGCAAAATGCGGGTGTTGCTGTAATACAAACTAATGATACCGATAATAATATAATCACACTTGCGCAATCTCAGGATTATGATGCTTTTTTTGAAGAAGAGATTAAAAATCGCAAGCTGATGGTTTTTCCGCCATACTGTGATATTTGTATGATTTATGTGCAGTCGTATGACAGCGGTATTGCGAGCGAAACGATATATGAGGTGTTTAACAACATTAAACAGGCAATTTCAGGTGATTACAGTGACGTTAAACTTATGATTTTAGGTCCTGCGCCTGCATCGGTGCCAAAGGTTAATAATAAATATCGTTATCGTATTATAATAAAGGCAAAAAACAGTTCGCGTTTTAGAGAAATGATACGCGTTGCAACTGATATAAAATTAAAAAGAGATACTTACATCGGGGTGGATATTAATCCCGAGAATATAATCTAAAAGAGGAAAACTATGGCAAAAAGAAATATTGTAAAAATAGGTGATGACGTACTGCGCAAGGTATGCCGTACCCAGCTTACATTCGACGAAAGACTTCACCAAACACTTGATGATATGCGTGAAACTATGTATGATGCCGAAGGCGTAGGCCTTGCTGCACCACAGGTTGGCATTTTACGTAGGTATTGTGTAATTGATATTGGTGAGGGAATTATAGAACTTATAAACCCTGTAATATTTGAAAAAAGTGAAGAGACACAAACAGGTAACGAGGGTTGCCTTTCAATACCCGACAGAAGCGAAGTTGTTACCAGACCTATGAAGGTTAGTGTTCGTGCTCAAAACCGCTATGGTGAGAATATAGTTGTTACGGGTGAGGGTCTTATGGCTCGCGCACTTTGTCACGAGATAGAGCATCTTGACGGTGTGCTTTATATTGACCACGCAAAAAGGAGTAAATAATTTAATGCGTATTGTTTTTATGGGAACGCCCGATTACGCGGCTGTGACTTTACAAAAACTTATTGATGAAAAATATGAAATAGCGGCAGTTTTTGCTCAGCCTGACAAACCCGTCGGCAGAAAACAAATTTTGACTCCGCCTGCTACAAAGGTAATTGCAATTGACAATAATATTCCCATTTTTCAGCCAAAGACCTTGCGTGACGGTGAGGCCTACAGCATATTAAAAGAATTAAATCCCGATGTTATTGTTGTAGTAGCATATGGTAAAATATTACCAAAAGAAATACTTGATTTACCAAAATATGGCTGTATAAACGGTCACGCCTCACTTTTACCACGTCTTCGCGGCGCTTCACCAATACAGTGGGCTATTGTTACGGGTGAAAGCCAAACCGGTGTATCAACAATGCTTATGGACGAAGGTATGGATACAGGTGATATTTTAGAAACAGCAGTCGTTGATATTGGTGATGAAGAAACAGCAGAAGAATTGTTTGACAGATTATCTGTAATATCTGCAGATTTAATGGTTTCGACCCTGCAAAAAGCAGAGCATGGAAAACTTAATCCAATAAAACAAGATCACGAAGCTGCAACCTATGCGCCTATTATAAAAAAAGAAATGGCACATATTGATTTTACCAAAACTGCCGATGAGATTTGTAACGCTGTACGCGGATTTTATTCTTGGCCGTGTGCTTATTGTTTTATAAACGGCAAGCGAATTAAGGTGATAAAGGCTACAAAATCCACACTTACGGCAAACAAATGCGGTATTGTAATAACAAGTGATAATAAGCTTGTTATATCTTGTAAAAACGGTTCGGTAGAACTAATTACCGTTCAACCAGAAGGCGCTAAAGCTATGAGTGCTGTTCAAATGCTTAACGGTCATAAAATTACTGAAGGTACGGTTGTAGAATAATGGCAAATGCTCGCAAAATTGCTTTAAATGCCCTATGTGATGTACGTAGCGGCGGTGCATATTCCAATATAACTTTAAATAAATATTTTAGTGAGAATGATTTATCAGCTACAGATAAATCACTTGCAACGGCACTTTTTTACGGTGTACTTGATCGTACCATAACATTAGATTTTGTTTTGTCGCAATATATTAAGACATCGCTTAAAAAGGTACAGCCTTTAGCTCTTGAAATTTTGCGTGAAGCGTTATATCAAATAATGTATATGGATAAAATTCCCGATAGTGCTGCTGTAAATGAAGCGGTAAAGTTGATTAAAAATTCAAAGCACAAGCATTTATCGGGCTTTGTTAACGGTGTTTTGCGTAGTATTTTGCGCGAAGGAATTAAATTACCAAATATTAGTGATTCAAAATCTTTAAGTGTCATATATTCGTGTCCCGAGTGGATTATAAAAAGTTTTATTGCAGATTACGGATTTGAAAACACCACACAACTGCTTGAATATTCGTTACATACACCGCCCGTTACATTGCGCGTTAACACATTAAAAACAAATGTCACCGATTTAACCGAAAAATTATTAAAAGAAAACATATCAGTTTGTTCAACGAAAGTTGAAAATGCGCTGGAAATTGTAGGTGGTATTGATGTTACCAAAAGCGCCTCATATTTAAACGGATTATTTCACGTACAGGACATATCATCACAAACGGTTGTTAGCGTTTTGGCCCCACAGCCCAACGAAAATGTTCTTGATATATGCGCCGCTCCCGGAGGAAAAACCTTTACAATGGCGCAGTATATGAAAAACAGCGGTAAAATAACAGCTTGCGATTTGTATGAAAAGCGTGTTGGGCTTATACAAAAGGGAGCAAATCGATTGGGAATTACCAATATCAAAGTAATGCAAAATGATGCAACAGCCATTAATAACACTTTTGAAAATTTTGATGCAATACTTTGCGATGTTCCTTGTTCGGGACTTGGTGTTATTCGCCGCAAGCCTGAAATTAAATATAAAGATATAACCGAATATAAAGATATAACACTTATTCAAAGTAAAATTCTTGAAAATTCAGCAAAATATCTTAAACAAAATGGACGTATTTTATACTCTACGTGTACGTTGCGTAAATGCGAAAACGAAGACATAATACAGCGTTTTCTTGACAAACACCCCCAGTATGAGTTAAAATATCAGCGTACATTTATGCCACATATAGATGGTAGTGATGGTTTTTACTGTGCGCTCTTGCAAAAAAGCAGGTGATTATTATTCCTACAAAACTCGATATACGCTCTTTTGATTTAGAAGCCATAACAAAACTTATGGTTGATTTTAATCAGCCGAAGTTTCGCGCACAGCAGCTTTTTAAATGGTTGCAATCGGGAGTAGATAGTTTTGATGAAATGACCAACATACCTGCCGCTTTACGACAGCAACTTAATGATACGTGCTATATTGCTACTGTTAAGGCACTTCGTAAATATGTATCTCAAATAGATGGAACGGTAAAATATGTATACGAGCTTTATGACGGTGAGCTTATAGAATCGGTGCTTATGAAATACGAGCACGGATATACTGTATGTATATCTACACAGGTAGGTTGCCGAATGGGATGCAAGTTTTGCGCATCGGGTCTTTACGGTCTTACGCGAAATCTCACCGCATCTGAAATGCTGGCTCAGATTACATATGCCGCACGTGATAACAATATACGCATTTCAAATGTTGTTATGATGGGTATGGGTGAGCCGCTCGATAATTTTGACAATAGCATACAGTTTTTAAAATTGGTAAGTGACGAAAACGGTCTGAATATTGGACTTCGTCATATATCACTCTCGACCTCGGGTGTTGTAAGCGGTATAAAAAAGTTAAGCGCATATAATTTACCAATCACGCTTTCAATATCTTTACACGCGCCTAATGATGAAATTCGTAATCGCACAATGCCTGTTAATAAAAAATGGAATATTGATGCACTGCTTTCGGCTTGTCGAGAGTATCAAAAGGTAACGACGCGCCGCATATCGTTTGAGTATGCATTAATTGAGGGCGTGAATGACAGCGATGCCAACGCGCGTGAATTGGCGGCAAGGCTAAAGGGCATTATGTGCCATGTTAATTTAATACCTGCCAATCCCGTTAAAGAAAATACATTTAAAAAGCCCGATCGCAAGTCGATTATTGCTTTTCAAAAAAAGCTTGAGTCGTTAGGAATTAATGCTACTATACGGCGTACCTTAGGCGCCGATATTGATGCTTCTTGCGGTCAGTTAAAAAAGAAAACAAAGGAGGAGATAGACAATGCGAATATTTGCTAAAACAGATGTCGGTAAAGTTCGTAGCCTGAACGAAGATAGCTTTGTTGCACGCGTTTTACCTGACGGCGCAGCTTTAACTGTTGTTTGTGATGGTATGGGCGGCGCAAACGCCGGCGATTTTGCAAGTAAAACCGCCGTTGAGATTATATCACGCTATGTCATAAATTCGTATGATGAGTCTATGACCTCTGATGATATGACAAAGCTTTTAAGAGATGCTATTACCTCGGCAAATCTTGAAGTGTTTGAGTATTCTAAAAAAGCAAAAGAGCTTTTTGGAATGGGTACCACGGTGGTTGCAACAATTGCACGTGATAATTGCGCCGTTGTATGTAGCGCGGGTGACAGTAGGGCGTATCTTGTAAACGACACTATAACCCAAATTACTCGCGACCATTCGGTTGTTCAATCGCTTATAGAAAGTGGAAAAATTACTCGAGAAGAGGCTCGTACTCATCCAGAAAAAAATATTATTACAAGAGCTTTGGGTGTAGAAGAATATCTAATAGTAGATGATTACTATGTTGAAATAAATCCTTGCGATAAAATACTGCTTTGCACAGACGGTCTTACTAATTATGTTGTTGAAGACAGTATTTTAAATACAATAAAAAACAAACCGTTAGATATGGTAACCGATTCATTAATTCAACAAGCTAATGACGGCGGTGGGCGAGACAATATTACCGTTGCCGTTGTATCCCACTGACAGAAAGGATAGTATTGTAAGATGGACAAATTTGTAGGAAAACGTCTTGACGGACGATATGAAATTCAAGAAATTATAGGCGTTGGCGGTATGGCTGTTGTGTATAAAGCGCACGACAATGTCGAAAACCGTACCGTTGCAATTAAAATTTTGAAGGAAGAATTTGTATCAAACGATGACTTCATTCGTCGCTTTAAAAATGAATCAAAAGCGATAGCCGTTCTTTCGCACCCAAACATTGTTAAGGTTTATGATGTAAGCTTTGGTGATCTTATTCAATATATTGTAATGGAATATATTGACGGCATTACTTTAAAAGAGTTTATAGAAAAACAGGGAAGCCTTAGATGGCAGGATGCTATTTACTTTACCATTCAAATTTTAAAGGGCTTGCAGCACGCTCACGATAAGGGTATAGTTCATCGTGACGTAAAACCACAAAATATTATGGTTTTGTCAGATGGAAGTATAAAGGTTGCCGATTTTGGTATCGCCCGTTTTTCAAGAAATGAACAGCGTACTATTACCGATAAGGCAATAGGCTCTGTGCATTACATCAGTCCTGAGCAGGCACGTGGCGAAAAGACCGACGAAAAGGCCGACATTTATTCGGTTGGTGTTATGCTATACGAGATGCTTACAGGTCAATTGCCTTTTGAAGCAGAAAGCGCCGTATCGGTTGCTATTATGCAGCTTCAGCGTGATCCAAAGGCGCCTACCGAAATTAATCCTTCAATTCCGTTAGGTCTTGAGCAAATTACAATGCACGCTATGCAAAAAAATCTTGAGCGCCGTTATCAATCTGCATCCGAGTTACTTTGTGATTTGGAACAGTTTAAAAAGGATCCCGAGTCAAGATTTGATTATTCATATTTTGTTGATGATGCTCCAACAAAGTTTGTGGACAGCATTGTTTCATCAACACCTGCATCAGCTGTTGTTGATGAAACTGAAAACAGCGATGATGAGGTAAAAGAAAAAAGCAATATGATACCCATTCTTGCGGGTATAGCATCAGCTTTGGTTGTGGCATTAATTGTTTTAGCAATCATATTTGTGCCACGTTTGCTTAAAAATACGGGCGAAGAGATTGAGTGCCCCAAATTTATTAGTATGACACTCGATGAAGCAAAGAAAAATGAACATTATTCTTCATTTGATATAGATTTTGAATACGTTTCAAGTGACGAATACGAGTCTGGAATTATATGCGACCAATCACAGCCTCAAGGAAAAATGCTTAAAAGAGGCGCAAAAATCGTCCTTTCTATAAGTACGGGTCAAACCACCATAAAGGTTCCTAACGTATATGGTAAAACCGAATCATATGCCGTTTCTGAGCTTAAGTCAAGGGGATTTGTTACTACAGTAAAATTAGAAACCCACGATGAAGTTAAGGAAGGAATTGTAATCAAAACCGAGCCTGCTTACGGTACTGTTATGGGCGGCGGTGAAGAAATTATTGTTTATGTAAGCGCCGGTAAAGAGATTAAAATGGTAGACATTCCTCATGTTGTAGGTCTTACAAAGGAAAAGGCTAAAAGCCTTATTGAAAAAGAGGGGCTTATCTTTGCACCCGAAGAACGCGACCTTACCCCTGACGAAGATTATCCAAAGGGTTATGTTATAGCGCAGGAGCCTGATGCAAATTCAAGTGAGCAGGTTCCCGAAGGTACAACCATTAAGGTTTATGTTAGCACAGGTATTACCAACTATACCTTTGCTCCTACTGTTGCAATCAGAGGCGACTTTACCGATTATGATTCTACAGGTTACGTATCGTTATGGTCTGAAGGCGTAATGATTAAGGAAAGCGGCAAACTTGATTTTGCGGAAATTAGCAGTTATACCTTTGAAAAAATGACCGGTACGGATAAGGAATTGGAATACACCGTTAAGGTTCGTTTTGGTAGTGACAGTGACGAAAAGTACTATAGTTATGCAACAATTAAGGTTGATGCATCTAAGGATAAAACTACTGAAATAAACAAGAAAAACGATTATAAAAAGTATGTACCTAAAGATGACGGCTCCGATGACAAAACAAAAAAATGTGATGTTTGCGGCGCTCAGTTAATTGATGGTAAAGCGCATACGGATGATGATCATAAAACATGTGATATTTGTAACGAGGTTTACTATAAAACTGAAGAACACACATGTAAGGAAACTGAATAATATGACGAAAAAAGGTATACTTATTAAAGCAATTTCCGGCTTTTACTATGTCAGCTGTGACGGTAATGTATACGAATGTAAAGCCAGGGGGAACTTCCGCAAGGCGGGGGTTTCCCCTGTTGTGGGTGATATGGTTGAGTTTTCATCACTTGATAATACCCACGGTATAGTAGAGCAAATTGCTCCTCGAAAAAATTTATTTAACCGACCTCTCGTTGCCAATATAGATAAATTGTTTATTGTATCGGCATACAGCACACCCGCGCCCGATACGCTTATGATTGATAGGCTTACTGCTTTGGCAGTTTATAACAATATTGAGCCAATAATCGTTTTTAATAAGTCGGATATGGGTTCGTTTGATGAATTTTATAGCATATATACCAAGTCAGGATTTAAAACATATGTTGTTTCTGCACGCGAAAACAAAGGCATAGATGCTTTAAAAGCAGAAATGCAAAATAGTGTTTGTGCTTTTTCGGGCAATTCAGGTGTTGGAAAATCAAGTATTTTAAACGCTCTTTTTCCTGAGTTGAATTTAAAAACAGGTGAGGTAAGCGATAAGTTAGGTCGAGGTCGTCATACCACGCGTCATACCGAATTGTTTTTTGTTGGGGAAGGCGCTTACGTTGTTGATACTCCGGGCTTTTCTACGGTTGATACTAATGAAGATCTGTATCAATTTAAATTATCGCTTGCCGAATGTTTTACCGATTTTAACCAATTTTTAGGGGATTGTAAATTTACTACCTGTTCTCACACAAGCGAAAAGGGTTGCGCGGTAATTGATGCCGTAAAGGAAGGTAAAATACAAAAATCGCGACATGATAGTTATGTTGCGTTGTGGTCGGAGTTAAAGGATATAACTTCATGGAACACCAAGCAAAAATAATTTGAGGATGATAATATGTTTGTTACAGTTTTACTGACAGGTATTGGTCTTGCTATGGATGCTTTTGCAGTTGCTGTTTGTAAGGGGCTTAAAATGCAAAGGTTAAACTATAAGCAAATGGGTTTAATAGCTTTGTTTTTTGGTGGATTTCAGGCGTTGATGCCTCTAATTGGTTGGATTCTCGGTAAAGGCTTTGAAGCATATATTAAAAGTATTGATCACTGGGTTGCTTTTGGCTTGCTTTTGTTTATAGGCGGTAAAATGGCTTACGAATCATTTAAATCTGATGATGAAGAATGTTGCAGTAAGTTTGATATAAAAGAATTACTTGTTTTGGCAATTGCTACCAGTATTGATGCTTTGGCGGTAGGAATTGCATTTGCTCTTAAAGAAATAAACATATTTGTCGCCATTGCAGTTATTGGAATAGTTACGTTTATAATATCGGCTTTGGGTGTGTTTATCGGACATAAATTTGGCGCTGTTTATAAATCAAAAGCTGAATTGGCAGGCGGTATTATCCTAATGCTTATCGGCACAAAAATATTACTCGAGGATTTAGGTATATTAACTATAAATCTTTTTTAATTATGAATATTCTAAAAAGACCAATGTTATATGCAGCGATTGTATGCAGCGTAGCTGCAGCAATTTCGTTATATACTAAAACTCTTGCTTTTTTAATATTGACCACGACAGTATTATGTCTTATATTTGCCGTATTTTGTAAAAAATATAAATATATAGTTGTTGTTTTGTCTTTAGTTTTATTTTCCGTAGGTTTAAGCAACGAGTTTATAAAAATTAATGATTTAAATAAAAAAGACAAGCAAAAGGTTACAGGCAGCTTTTTGGTAATTGATGAGCCTGTTGATCACGGTTTGTTTAATAGTGTAACGATTAAAGAACTTGATTGTGACAGTGTTTCAAGTAACGTAAAAATATTATTATTTGATTATGAAAAGACAAAAATTAATATCGGTGATATTATAAATGCCACGCTAAAATTAAGTACTGTAAAAGCGCATAACAAGTACAGAATTTCAAACTATAGTGACGGAATATACGTTACCGCCAATGCAACCCAGCTTGAAAAAACCGATGAATATAATCTTTTTTATAAAACAATGGGTAACATACGTTCATATGTAAAAAATATGGTATCATCACGTTTTAAGGGTGATACAGCAGGACTTCTGTTAGCGATTACCACAGGTGATAAAACCTTGCTTAGTGATGAATTTTCTGCAAATATAAAAACAACAGGTATAAGTCACGTTGTCGTTGTATCGGGAATGCATTTAGCAATTATTATGATGGCAATTTTTTGGTGTCTGGACAGGCTTTTTTATAACAAATACATCCGTTGTGTAATTGCAATTTTATCGGTTATATTGATTTGCTCTGTGTGCGGATTTACAATGTCTATTATAAGGGCAGGGGTAATGTTTATAGTTGCAGGTTTTGCTCCTATTTTTAATCGAACAAATGACTCGCTCAACTCACTTTTAACTGCAGTTACGATTGTGCTTATTTGTTCGCCGTTTGCAATTTTAAATATATCTTTTCAGCTTTCGGTTTTATCAACCATTTCAATAATATGGATTGTTCCGTTTTATTCAGGGTTGATTAAGGAACATTTTAAAATTAAATCTAAAATTCTTAATTTTTTAATCGACACTTTTTTGTGTTCGATATTTGCAATAATATTTACACTACCCGTAACAATAAAAGTATTTGGATATATATCAATAGTATCTCCTATTACCAATATGGTGATTTTTTATCCCGTAATGCTTGCGTTAATTTTTAATATTGTGTCGCTTGTTATATCGGCAATTCCTGTAATCAATGTCATAAGTTGCGCTACGTTTTTTATAGCGGGCATTTGTTCTCGTTTTATGGTTTTAGCGGTAAATTATATCGCGCAATTGCCTGTAACTGTTGCGGTGCTTCCCCAAAGCGCATTTTGGTTCTCGATAATTTTAATTGCCTTAATTATAGGATATATGTATTTTTACGATTATAGAAAGAAAAGAAGTGATTTAAATGCCAATAGTATATGAAGATGAATTACGCAGTGATATAAAAAACGGTTCTTTTGCACCTGTGTATCTTATCTACGGTGATGATTCTTATTTAAAAAATTATTACAAGGATACGTTGGCAAAAAAAGCATCGGATGGCGACCCGTTTTTCAATCTTCAAAAATTTGAAGGTGACGCCGATTTACAAGAGGTTTTTGATGCAGTAAATCAATTTCCTATGATGGCAGAACGCAAAAGCGTAGTGCTTGCTGATTATGATTTTTCAAAAGGTAGTTTTGATCGACTTTTAGATTTGATATCCAATGCAAACGAAAGCTGTGTTTTAATTATTTGTTATGATGCTGTACCGTTTGATGCAAAAAAAGGAAATAAAGAAAAAAAGCTTATTTCGGCTGTCGAAAAAAATGCGGGTAAATGCGCCGAAATAAATCATCGTAGCATTAGTTCGCTTGTAAAAATGCTGTCCGACGGTGCCAAAAAGCGCGGATGTGTATTTAGTGATATAGCCTGCCGACATTTAATTGAAATTGTAGGCAACGATTTAAGCACATTAAAAAACGAGCTTGATAAGCTGTGCGCTTATGTGGGCGGCGGTGATATTTCAAAAGAAATTGTCGAGCAAATTGCTGTGAAATCGGTTGATGCATCTGTTTATGATTATGTTAAACAGATCTTGGCGGGTGATATATCGGGCGCCTTGATGCAGCTTGACGATATGTTTTTTATGCGAATAGAACCAATGATTGTTTTAAGCGTAACTGCTTCCAGTTACATTGATATGTACAGGGCATATACAGCAAACATAAAGGGAGTAAAAAAGTCCGATATAGCAGCCGATTTTAAATATCCTAACAACAAACAGTTTTTGATTGATCGCGCGCAACAAAGTCTTAGAAAATTTAATAGCGCAAAACTGCGCTTAAGTCTTGAGTGTATTGCCGAGGCGGATAAATCACTTAAAAGCTTTGGTTTAGATGCGCGTAATGTGCTTGAGCAATTAACGGTAAAGCTTGTATATATTCTTACAAAGGGTGAAGCGCTTGATTAGTATAAAACAGGCAATTGTTGTAGAAGGTAAATATGATAAAATCGCCCTTGAAAACATTGTTGATGCTACTATAATTACAACCGACGGTTTTGGCGTTTTTAAAAATGCCGAAAAGCGCGAGCTTATTAAGTTGTTGGCGCATAAATGTGGAATTGTTGTAATAACCGATTCTGACAGCGCCGGAGCTGTTATTCGCTCGCACTTAAAGCAAATTTGCCCTGAAGACAGCATAACAAATGTTTACATACCTCAGCTTAAAGGTAAAGAAAAAAGAAAAACAAAGCCTTCAAAAGAGGGATATTTAGGTGTAGAGGGAATGACACAACAGGTATTAATTGAGGCTCTATCTCGCAGTGGAATAACCGATGGAGCGATAAAAAGAAAACGTGATAAAAAAATCACAAAAATTACGCTTTTTTCACTTGGGTTATCTGGTGGAAAAAACAGCTCTTATTTGCGTGAAAGTTTAGCGGAATACCTAAAACTTCCTAAAAATATTTCTGCAAATGCATTTTTAGATTGTATTAATGCTATTTATGATTATAATGAATTTATAGAGGCGGTGGATATATGGCAGAAAAACAGGCAAGACGAGGTCAAAAGGTAAAGCTTTTATATATTGTAAAAATATTATCCGAATTTACTGATGATGAACATCCGTTATCGGCAACCGAAATTTGTCAAAAATTGGCTTCATACGGTGTAACCGCCGAGCGCAAGGCTATTTACGATGATATAGAATGCTTACTTGCTTTCGGCTATGATATTATTCAAACACGCACTCCTAAAAACGGTTATTTTTTGGCAAGTCGCGATTTTGAACTACCCGAGGTTTTCTTGCTTGGAGATGCTGTTCGTACCGCCAAGTTTATAAGTGAGAAAAAAACCCGTGAGCTTACAAAAAAACTTGATAATTTGGTAAGCAAGTATCAGGCAAAAAGTAATCTGCGAGGCATATATATTGATGCAAGCAGTAAAACACACAATGAGGAGCTGTTTTATAATATAGATAGCATCAATACCGCGATAGAGCAGGGTAAAAAGATTAGATTTACATATAGTAAAAAAATACTTCGTGAGGGTAAACAGATTGTCACCGAATCAAAAACTCGTACAGTCAGCCCATACGCAATGACGTGGCAGTTTGATTACTATTATTTGATTGGCAACTACGAAAAGTATGATAATCTTATGAATTTACGTATTGATCGTATACATTCGGTTGAAATCATTGATGAGCCTGTCCGACATTTTAGTGAGGTAAGTACCTACCGTGACACATTTGATGTTGCGGATTACACAAAAAAATTATTTGGAATGTTTGGCGGCAACACTCAAGAAATTAAATTTCGTTGCAGCAATAAAATCTTGGAACAGGTAACCGATCGTTTTGGCGATAGTATATTTATTTCAAACGTAACCGAGCAAAATTTTGATTTTACGGTTAAAGCCGCAGTTAGCGACGCGCTTGTAACGTGGATAACAAATTATTCCGATATGATAGAGGTGCTACGTCCTGACGAACTTCGTGATAAAATTGTTGACAGGGCAGAAAAAATTTTAAAAGTTTATAAAAAATAAAAGAGGTTTAAAAATGAAAAAAGTATTTTCAATGTTTTTGTGTTTGATTTTTATTTTTGCGCTTATTGCTTCAAATAACGTAAGTGCAAGCACAGCTCCTGAAATAACTATCAACAAATCTATAGCAAAGCAGGGTGAAACGGTAAGCGCAACAATTTCAATTAATAATAATCCCGGTATAATTGCAATGGCATTTTGCATTACATATGATAGTGAAGTTCTTGAATATTCGGGCTACGAAAACGGTTATCTTTCTAACTACAATATTAAGGACCATAAAGATAAGGGTTGGATATCCTTTGTAAGCATTGAAGATAGCGACCGTAAAGAAAACGGCAATATGCTTACGCTTTTATTTAAAGTTAAGGATAATGCTATTACAGGCACATATGATATAGGTATTGCCAACAACAACCCCGAAAAATACGGAGAAAGTCTTCATAACAGCTTTGCTGATTCAAATGAAAAATATATTATACCAACTGTAAACAAGGGCAGTGTTCAGATTATTGATGTTGATCCTGTAAAAGGTGATGTAAACGGTGACGGTACAATAGGCGGACGAGACTATGCGCTTTTGATACAGTTTATTAATGGAATGAATGTTGCAATCGTTGAATCGGCGGCCGATGTAAATAACGACGGAAAAATTAACGGCCGTGACTATGCCATATTATTGCAATATTTAAACGGTTGGGATGTCAAATTGGGATAAAATCTAAAACATTTGTTTTGTGTTTGTGTACATGGATGGCACATATTATAATTTTCGATTTTTGTAAAAAAACACTTGCAATTTACAAAGTGTTATGATATAATTTATCGGCTACTGTAAAGGTGGCAAAAAATATTACACACATTCCGTACTATGCAGGTAGAGGTGTGACCGCGATACAAGGTCAGTACCGCAGGCTTTACGGGATGGAGGAAAAAACCTCAGGAGGAAAAAATTATGGCAGTTGTATCAATGAAACAACTTCTTGAAGCAGGTGTACACTTTGGTCACCAGACAAGACGTTGGAATCCGAAAATGGCTGAGTACATTTTCACAGAAAGAAACGGTATCTACATTATCGACCTTCAAAAGACCGTTAAAAAGCTTAACGAGGCTTATTTGTTTGCTCGCGACATCGCAGCAGCAGGCGGCGATATCCTTTTTGTAGGTACAAAGAAGCAGGCTCAGGATTCTGTTAAAGAAGAAGCAGAGCACTGCGGTATGCCTTATGTTAACGCTCGTTGGCTTGGTGGTATGCTTACAAACTTCAGCACTATCCGTACTCGTATTGCTCGTCTTGAGCAGCTCCGTGCTATGCGTGACGACGGTACATTCGATCTTCTTCCTAAAAAGGAAGTTGCAACACTTACTCTCGAAATCGAAAAGCTTGAAAAGTTTATCGGCGGTATCCAAAATATGAACAAGATCCCCGGCGCACTCTTCATTGTTGACCCACGTAAAGAGAGAATTGCTGTTGCTGAAGCTAAGAAACTCGGTATCCCGATCATCGCTATCGTAGACACTAACTGTGATCCTGACGAAATCGATGCAGTTATCCCAGGTAATGATGATGCTATCCGTGCAGTTAAACTCATCGCTGAAACAATCGCTGCTGCTGTTATCGAAGGCAGACAGGGTGAAGAGATGGGCACTGCAGCTGTTGAAGAAGTAGAAGAAGCTACCGAAGAAGCAGCTGAATAATTTAATACTACTCAAAAGGAGATATATATTATGGCTTTTACTGCTAAAGATGTTCAGGCATTAAGAGAAAAAACCGGTTGCGGTATGATGGACTGCAAAAAGGCACTTGTTGAGTGTAACGGTGATATGGACGCGGCTGTAGACTATCTTCGTGAGAAGGGTCTTGCTTCGCAAGCTAAAAAGGCAAGTCGTATTGCTGCCGAGGGTACTGTTTGCGCTATTTGTGAAAACGGTGTTGGCGTTGCTGTAGAGCTTAACGCAGAAACCGACTTCGTTGCCGGCGGCGATGAGTTTAAAGAATTGGCACTTAAGGTTGCCAAGGTTATCGCAGCTCAAGCTCCTGCAGATGTTGATGCTCTTAACGCTTGTGTAGACAACGGTCAAACCGTTGAAGAAATGGTTCAGGAACTTTTCCTTAAGGTTCGTGAGAACATCAAAATCCGTCGTTTTGTTCGCTTTGAAGGTAACGTAGTAAACTATGTTCACGCAGGCGGCAAAATCGGTGTTCTTGTTAAATTTGATGGTAATGTTGATGCTAATAGCGATGCATTTATCACAATGGGTAAAAACGTTGCAATGCAGATTGCCGCTATGAACCCAGGTTATCTTGATCAGGCTTCTGTTCCTGCAGAGGTTATCGAGAAAGAAAAAGAAATCGAAATTGCTAAGATGAAAGAGGATCCTAAAATGGCTAACAAGCCTGATGCTATTCTTGGCAAAATCGTTGAGGGTAAAATCGGCAAATTCTATAAGGAAAACTGCCTTGTTGAGCAGGCATTCGTTATGGATGGCGATGTTACCGTTGGCAAATATATTGCAAATGCAGCTAAAGAAATTGGCGCTGATATCAAGCTCGTTGACTTTGTTCGTATGGAAAAGGGCGAGGGTATTGAAAAGCGTGTTGACGACTTCGCAGCTGAAGTTGCAAGCATGGTAAAATAATATAACATTTTGTTTGGACAGCGTTCCTTTTTAGGAGCGCTGTTTTTTAATTTAATTTAATTTTATTTGCAACTATTCATTATAAAAACATTGCAATTTTTAATTAGTAGATGTATAATGTATAATGTATGATTAGGTTTATAATGCCCATATGAAAGGAATTCTTTTATGTATCGCAAATTTTTTAAACGATTGATTGATATTATTTTATCCTTACTAATTTTAACAATACTTTCACCCGTGTTGTTAATTAGTGCAATAGCTATAAAACTTGATTCTAAAGGTCCCGTTATATTTAAACAAAAACGTTTGGGACTTGGTGGTAAAGAATTTAATATTTATAAATTTCGTTCTATGTGTGTAGGCGCCGAAAAGGGTGGTGTTTATTCAGACAATAATGATAAACGTGTAACTAAAGTGGGCAATTTTTTACGCAAAACAAGTATAGATGAATTACCTCAGGCACTTAACGTACTAAAAGGTGATATGAGCTTTATTGGTCCGCGTCCACCACTTACATATCATCCGTGGCCGATTGATGAATATACCGATGAACAACGTAGAATGTTTAATGTTCGCCCAGGTATTACGGGCTGGGCACAAGTTAATGGTCGCAAAGCTGTTGAGTGGAATCGCCGTATCGAACTTAATAATTGGTATGTTGATAATGTTTCTTTATGGCTTGATATAAAAATTTGTTTTATGACCGTTTTTAAAGTTTTTACAAATGCCGATAATGAAAATGTTGGTGAAACAGTTTCTAAAGAAACCGCAAACAAGTGAGGAATATAAATTTATGTCAATTAAATTGATGTACATAACAAATCGCACAGATATTGCTTTGATTGCTGAATCTGCTGGTGTTAATCGTATTTTTGTAGATTTAGAGTATATAGGTAAAAATTTACGTCAGGGCGGTATGGATACCGTACAAAACCGTCATACTCCTTCCGATGCTGCCGCTATTAAAAAAGTTCTTACAAAATCGGAACTTTTAGTACGTGTTAATCCTATACATGATGCAACTAATGATTATAATTCAACAGAAGATGAAATAAACGAGGTTGTAGCTGCGGGGGCAGATATAATAATGCTGCCATATTTTAAAACGGCTAATGATGTAAAACGTTTTATTAATGCCGTAAATGGTCGGACTAAAACAATGCTTTTGTTTGAAAGTGCGGCTTCGGTTGAAAATATTGATAGTATTCTGGCACTTGACGGTATTGATGAAGTTTATATAGGCCTTAATGATTTAAGTTTAGATTACGGTCGTAAATTTTTATTTTCAATTCTTGCAGATGGCACTGTAGAAAAGATAACGGAAAAATTCAAAGAAAAAAACCTTTCCTTTGGTTTTGGTGGCATGGCAACGCTTGATGGCGGTGCTTTACCCGGAAAAAAAGTTTTACCGGAGCACTATGCTTTGGGTTCAACATGTGTTATTTTATCTCGCGCATTTTGTAACAGCAATACTATTAAGAATTTAGATGAAATTAAAATTATTTTTGAAGACGGTGTAAAGAAAATTCGTGAGTATGAAGAATTTTGCATAAAACAAAATGTAGAATTTTTTAAACAAAATCACGCCGAATTACAAAAAATCGTTGAGGAAATTTGTAAATAAGAGGTCTTTTGATGAATCTATTGATTACGGGTGCTTTTAATTGCACACAAGAACAACTTGATAAAATTTCTGAAATTGATAACAAAGTGATTTTTCATAAAATGGAATGTGATGATTTGCCTTGCTCTTATGACTGGGTAGAAGGCGTTATTTGCAACGGATTATTCTTGCACCATTCCATTAAAAAATTCTCTAATTTAAAATATATTCAGCTTACAAGCGCCGGCTACGACAGAGTTGATATGAATTATATAAAAGAGCACAATATTCAAACATTTAATGCTCGTGGTGTTTACAGTGTTCCAATGGCAGAATTCGCTCTTGGTGGTGTGCTTAATTTATATAAACAAAGTAGATTTTTTAGTGAAAATCAAAAAATACACAAGTGGGACAAGCATAGGGGACTTTTAGAACTTTGCGGAAAAACCGTGTGTATTGTTGGTAGTGGAAATGTTGGTACTGAGTGCGCAAAACGCTTTAAGGCTTTTGGTACAACTGTTTTTGCGGTTGATATTTTTGAACCGCAAGGTGATATATACGACAAGTATTTTGCACTTGAAAACATAACTGAAGCAGTAAGTCAATCTGATGTTATAGTTTTAACGCTTCCACTTACTGAGCAAACAAAATATATGTTTGATAAAAAAATGTTTTCACATTTTAAGTCAAATGCGATTTTAGTAAACATTGCTCGTGGAGCAATTGTAAATCAAGATGATTTGATTTCAGCTTTGAATAACAAAAAAATTTTTGGTGCGGTTCTTGATGTATTCGAAACTGAACCACTTGACGCTGACAGTCCACTTTGGGATATGCAAAATGTAATAATTACCCCACACAACAGTTTTGTGGGGGAAGATAATATGCAAAGATTAACAAATATAATTTTATATAATCTGGAGATGTATAACAGATGAGTTTAGAAATGTTTAAAGATGAAATTAAGGCGACTCTTGATGTTTCACCTAAATACCGCGATCTGCTTTTTAGAAGAGGATATATTTTTACCGATAAGCCTTTAGCGGATACAACTAATTATCCGTTTTATGGATTGTGGAATCAAAAAAACATAGGCAGTTACTATTTGTATGTCCAGCAAAGTCAAACGGTTTACAGTGCAACACAAAATGGTATTAGTGCTGTAATAATTGGACATGCATATAATCCGTTTGATATGAAGTATGATGAAAATGAGATTTGTCTTGATTTAATTTCTGCATATTCTCAAAACATAGAAACATATTTCGATAAAGTTTCTGAACTTACGGGACTCCATATTATAATTTTAATTGATGGTCAAAGGGTTATTGCTTGCCAAGATGCTTGCTCACTTACAGGTTGTTATTTTGGTAAGGTAAATGATACTATGTATATTACCGAGCATCCGCAACTTGTAGCAGATATATGTAATCTTAAAATAAACAAAAAGGTTGAAAAACTTGTTCAATCAAAATGTTATAATATAGGTAATCGTAATTTGCCAGGCAATATAACACCATATGACGAATTAAAGCGTTTGGGTGCTAATACCTATTTGAACTATGATGGTAAGTTTGAAATTAAACGTTTTTACCCAACAATGCCACATCCCGAATTTGTTACAGAAGAAGAAAAGACTGAAAATATTAAAAAAATTGGTGACCTTATAAATAGAGGTATTGAGTGTTGCTCTAAAAAGTGGAACAGATGTACCATTTCTCTATCTGGTGGTACTGACAGCAAAACAACCCTTGCGTGCGCAAACGGTTTATATGATAAGTTTTCATATTTCAGCTTTTATTCAAAACCACAGGAGTTGGTTGATGCTAAAGGTGCGGCAAAAATTTGTGAAAATTTAGGTCTTGAACACACTCTTTATAATATTCCTCAAGAAAATAGTGAAATAAAAGATTTTGATTTTATAAAAAAGATATTACAACATAATACTAATTATTTTGTAAATCTTGCTGACAACGAAATAAGAAAATACATATATCTTAATCGCCTCGATGCTTACGATATTGAACTTAAATCTTGGGCGTCTGAGGTAGCGCGTGTTTTCTTTGAAAGAAAATATAAAATCAAAATGCCAAAACGCCTTAACGAAAGACATTTAAGCATTTTTCAAACAAGATTTTTTGGTCATCCGGTTTTGCTTCGTTGGAGCGATAGTGAGTATTATAAGTTTTTACGTGAAATTGGCTTGGAAAATCCAATGCATAACTTTGAACATACAGATTTAATTTATTGGGAAGTGCGTATGGCTTCGTGGGGAGTGTCAGTTGTATCATCTCAACAACTATATCACCGAACAACAATGCCAATGAATAATCGTAAGATACTTGAGTTTTTCCTTTCGTTCCCACATGAAGAAAGAAAGTCCGATTCGGTACATAAGCGAATTATGGAATATAAGAATAAAGCAATCGTTGAATCAGAAGTTGAAATTGCTAATCTGTATTTTCATGGATATCGTATTTTGATGGAAAAGGTTTATTTCTATTTGAGAACTTTGTTTTATCGTTCTAAAAAATAATATCGAGGTGTAACTTTGAAGTTTATATTAATTTCTCCCAAAAACCGAACGGTTTATAATTTCCGTGGCGACTTAATAAAAGAAATTATCAATAAGGGCTATGATGTCATTGTAACTGGACCTGATAAAACTGATGTTGATAAAATTGAAGCCTTAGGTGCAAAATTTGTTGAAATACCTATGAATAAAAACGGTACAAGCATTTTAGGTGATATAAAATATTGTAAAAGACTGTATAAATTGTTTAAAACAGAAAAGCCCGATATTACGTTAGGTTATACGGTAAAACCTGTTGTATACGGTGCAATTGCAGCAAAATTTGCAGGTGTAAAAAATATAAACAGTATGGTAACTGGTGGTGGTTACACTTTTACAGCAAAAACTTTTAAAGCAAAAATTTTAGGTTTTATTGTAAGGTTTTTGTACAAAATTGGCTTTTCAATGGCCGATAAAGTAATTTTCCAGAACCCTGATGACCTTGATGAGTTTTGTAATAAAAAGCTTGTAAAACATTCAAAATGTCATATTGTAAACGGATCGGGTGTTAATACTGCACACTTTCTACCTGCAGAATATCCAAAACAAACAACATTTTTTATGCTTTCACGTTTGTTAAAAAGTAAGGGCGTTGCCGAGTATCTTGAAGCAGCAAAAATTGTAAAAGAAAAATATCCCGAAACACGTTTTTGTCTTCTTGGCAAGTATGAAACAAATATGCAAGATGCTTTGTCAAAAGATTATGTTGAACAATTTATTGCTAACGGTATTATAGAACGCTTTGAAGAAACAAGCGATGTTCGTCCGTATTATGCTGATTGCAGTGTATATGTTTTGCCGTCTTACCGTGAAGGTACTCCACGTACCGTGCTTGAGGCAATGGCAATGGGCAGACCAATCATTACTACCGATACAAACGGCTGTAGAGATACTGTTATTGATGGAAAAAATGGTTTTTTAGTGACGATTGGTAATAGTAGTCAGCTTGCAGATGCAATGATTAAATTTGTTGAAAATGCTGAATTGATTAAAACAATGGGTGAAGAAAGTGTTATTTACTGCCACCAGAAATTTAATGTTAATAAAGTTAATTGTGATATGATTAATATTTTGGGGGTGTGGTAATTTGCAAAAACCACTACAACGAAATAATAACATTGAAATTTTAAGAATAATAGCAATGTTTATGATTATTGCCGGTCACGCTATAACGCATACAGATATTTATGACAATGTTGGTGAAATTAATTTTTATTTTGTAAAATTTTTTGATATTGTTTTTAATGTTGCTACAAACGTTTATGTAGTTATTTCCGGCTATTTATTATGTGAAAAAACTTTTAAGATCAAAAAAGTTTTTGTTTTGTGGCTTCAGATTTTATTTTATTCTATAATCATTTATCTTGTTTTAATTCTTACCAATCAAATAGATTTTAGCTTAAATAGTTTAGTTAAAGTAATTATGCCTATTTCAGGAAATCAGTATTGGTTTGCTCGGGTATATTTAGGATTATATATTTTATCTCCATTTTTAAATATTCTTATAAAAAGTTTAAATCAAAAACAATTTCAATGCCTTTTGGTTGTTTTGACAATACTTTTTTCTTTGTGGGGAAGTTTTATACCATTTGCAACGACGCTTAATGTCGAGGGCGGAAACAGTATAATTTGGTTTTGTGTTTTATATATGTTTGCTGCATATATAAGAATTTATGGAGTACCACTAAAGTCAAACAAGGCTTTAATTGGTTTGACAATGTCGTTTTTTGTATTTGCTTTTTTATCAAGCGTTGTGCTCGAAAAGCTATCATTAATGATTGGACTTGGTGGTAAGGGTGCCAGTCAGTTTACAACCTTTAATTCGTTTACAATGTTGTTTGGTGCTGTTGGACTTTTATGCATAGCTGTGAAGCTACCACACATAAATAAATTCAGCAAAGTAATTCAATGGTTTTCATTAAGTACATTTAGTGTATATTTAATTCACGATAACAAATATTTAAGACATATTTTATGGGAATTTTTGAGAATCGATGATCTTGCGGATGAATTTTATATAGTTCCATATATTTTGTTAACTTCTGTAGCAATATTTGTTGTATGCGTATGTTTGGATAAAGTTATTTATATACCATTAAATAACTTTGTTTCAAACATTAGCTTCAAAAAATTACAATCAAAAATAGATTCTTATATAATATAAAGAAAAAAGGAGTAATTAATTATGTCACTTTATGAGAAAATTGTTAATGGTGAAGAAAAAATTTCGCTTGTAGGTCTTGGTTACGTTGGTATGCCTATAGCCGTATCTTTTGCAAAAAAGGTAAAGGTAGTTGGCTTTGATCTTAACGCTAAAAAGATTGAGCTTTACAAGTCGGGTATTGACCCTACAAACGAAGTAGGCGATGAGGTTATTAAAAACACTACTGTTGAGTTTACTGCTGATGAAACCAAGCTTCGTGAAGCAAAGTTCCATATTGTTGCAGTACCTACCCCTGTAAATGATGACCATACACCCGATTTAACACCTGTTGAGGGCGCTTCAACAATAGTTGGTCGCAACCTTACTAAAGGCTCAATTGTAGTTTACGAATCAACTGTTTATCCAGGTGTTACCGAGGATATTTGTATTCCTATTTTGGAGCGTGAATCAGGTCTTAAGTGTGGCGTTGACTTTAAGGTTGGTTAAAGCCCTGAGCGTATTAACCCGGGTGATAAGGTTCACCGTCTTGAAACAATTGTAAAAATTGTTAGCGGTATGGACGAAGAATCACTCGAGGAAATTGCCAATGTTTATGAGCTTGTTGTTGAAGCAGGTGTTCACAGAGCCGAAAGCATCAAGGTTGCCGAGGCTGCAAAGGTTATTGAAAACAGCCAACGCGATATTAATATTGCGTTTATGAACGAACTTTCCATTATATTTAATAAAATGGGTATTGATACACAAGCCGTACTTAAGGCAGCAGGCACAAAATGGAACTTTTTAAAGTTTTATCCAGGTCTTGTTGGTGGTCACTGTATAGGCGTTGACCCATATTATTTAACATACAAGGCGGAACAGCTTGGTTACCACAGTCAGATAATTCTTTCAGGTCGTCGCATAAACGATGATATGGGCAAATACGTTGCTGAAAGTGTTGTTAAAAACCTTATTAAAGCTGATATGCCAATCAAGAATGCAAAGGTTGCAATTTTGGGCTTTACTTTTAAAGAAAATTGCCCCGATACTCGTAATACAAAAATAATTGATATTTATAACGAGCTTAAAGAGTACGGTATCACCGCTACTGTTGCTGACCCAGCTGCCGATGCCGATGAGGCAGAGCACCTTTATGGTATGAAATTTGTAGATATTTCTACCATTAAAGATTGTGATGCTGTAATTCTTGCTGTTGCACATGAACAGTTTAAATCTTTAACACAGGCTGATTTTGACAAAATGTTTAAATCAGTTGATAACAACAAAAAGGTTCTTGTAGATATTAAAGGCTTGCTTGATCGTAAGGAATACGAAGCTGCAGGTTATAATTATTGGAGACTGTAATCATATATGGTACTTTTAGTGTGTCATTACGAGGCACGATAGTGCTGTGGTAATCCGTAATATTTTAAAAATTTAAGCGGATTGTCGCACGGCTACCACCGTTCGCAATGACAACTTAAAAGATTTTTATTAACATTTAAACCAAGAGAGAAGAGTGAAAAGAATTATGGGTTATAAACATTTAAAATTCCCTGAAAATACTTTGTTTTTGGTAACAGGTGCTGCCGGTTTTATTGGTAGCAACCTGTGCGAAGCAATACTTGAATTAGGTTATAAGGTTCGTGCCTTAGATGACCTTTCAACAGGTAAGCAAGCTAATGTCGATTTGTTTCTTGATAATCCAAACTATGAGTTTATTAAGGGCGATATCAAGGATTTAGATACCTGTATTAATGCTTGCGATGGTGTTGATTTTGTGCTTAATCAAGCAGCTTGGGGCAGTGTACCGCGTAGCCTTGAAATGCCTTTGTTTTACAGCCTTAACAATATTCAGGGTACACTTAATATGTTAGAGGCTGCTCGTCAATGTGGTGTTAAAAAGTTTGTTTATGCTTCAAGTTCTTCCGTTTATGGTGATGAACCCAATCTACCTAAAACCGAGGGTAGAGAGGGAAATCTTTTGTCACCTTATGCACTTACAAAGCGTTGTGATGAAGAGTGGGCAAAGCTTTATACAATGCACTATGGTCTTGATACCTACGGTATGCGTTATTTTAACGTGTTTGGTCGTCGTCAGGATCCTGATGGTGCATATGCCGCTGTTATTCCCAAATTCTTAAAAATGCTCTTGCACGGCGAAACACCAACTATAAATGGTGATGGCAAACAGAGTCGTGACTTTACATACATTGATAATGTTATCGAAGCAAACCTTAAATCTTGCCTTGCACCACACGAGGCGGCAGGCGAGGCATATAACATAGCCTATGGCGGTCGTGAGTATCTTATTGATATTTACTACGGTCTTACCAAGGCTTTAGGTGTTGATATCGAGCCAAACTTTGGCCCTGACCGTAAGGGCGATATTAAACACTCTAACGCAGACATTAGCAAAGCAAAACGTCTTCTCGGCTATGACCCTGATTACAGCTTTGCTGACGGTATTAAACTTGCTATAGAGTGGTATAAGGAGAATTTATAAATGAGTGGAATTTGCGGATTTATTGACATCAGCAAAAAATTTAATAAAGAAGATACGCTGAATACGATTACCGCAATGAATTCGGCATTGTATGCTTCTAATGACGGTTATATATATCAGGATGATGATTGTATAATCGGTAAATGCGATAATTACGCAGACAACGATTCAATAATTGTCTTTTTCCACGGCGAACTCTATAATAAGCAATCTTTATGTGAAATTAACGAGTTTATTGCCAATAATGAAGCACAACTGGTCTTGTTAGGTTATGAAAAATTCGGTGAGAATTTTTTAAAACAGTTAAGCGGCAAGTTTGTATTTGTAATTTACGACAAAAAAACAAAAAAACTTACTGTTATTCGTGACAAGGTCGGCTCAAAGCAAATGTATTATTATAAAAATGAAGATTGCTTTGTTTTTTGTACTGAACTTGCCGGATTGCTTGCGACAAATATTGTACCCAAAAAAATCGACAAAGTATCTTTATCACAGTTTTTGCAACTGACCTATATACCGGCTCCACAGTGTATTATAGAAAATGTAAAAAAGGTTAAGCCGGCTGTTGTTTTCTGCTTGGATTCAAGCGCCAATATTTTTGAAAATGATTATTGGACTCTTACACATTCTATTGATGAAAGGTATACTGATTTTGAAGTGTGCAAAGCCGAACTTAATGATTTGCTTTATGCATCAGTAAAAGAAAAAATGGCATTATATCCTGATTCAGGTGCATTTTTAAGTGGTGGTTTTGATTCGTCGATTGTTGTTGGTGTAATGTCGGATATTTCCGACACACCTATAAGAACCTTTACGATTGGTTATGATGAAAAGCAATTTGACGAAAGCGAGCTTGCAGGTTTGGTTGCCAATAAAAACAATACCGATCATACAGTTCTTAATTTAGATTGGGATGCTGTTGTAGAAAATATTGATACCGTTTTAAACGGAGTTGACGAGCCATATGCCGATTCTTCACTTATTGCTACATATGCCGTGTGTAAGCTTGCTAAAGAGCATACAGATGTTGCTTTTATGGGCGATGCGGGTGATGAGCTTTTTGCCGGATATAACAAATATTTAATTTCTTATTATGGTAGTAAGTATAAAAAAATACCCAAATTTTTACGCAAGGGTATAATTGAGCCTGTTTCAAAACTTCTTCCACGCAAAAGTAGTCTATACCGAAAGGTTAACAAGGTTATTTCTTCTGCAGATATGCCAATATTTGAACAAAGGAAACGACTTATGAGTCTTGGATTTAAAGCAGAAGAATTAAAAAAGCTTATGCTTGACGGTTATGTTGACTCGATGAATTTTATTAAGGAAAATTATGAGTTTTTAAAGGATTCTGATGAGCAAACCCGTGCGCAGTATGTTGATTTTAAGACAGTTTTAGAGGGTGATATGTTACCCAAGGTAGAGCTTGCAAGCCGTCTTTCAGGTCTTAAGACTTGTGCTCCGATTTTAGATGATAAAATTATTGATTTTGCATATAGCATACCAACTGACTTTAAAATTAACAAAACCAACAGGAAGATTATTTTAAAAGAAACGTTCAGACATCTTTTGCCTGAGGAATTATTTACAGCACCCAAGCACGGTTTTGCAGTGCCGATAGGCAATTGGCTTGAAACAAACCTTAAAGAACAGCTTTTGAAATTTGCGAGTAAAGATTTTCTCGAAAAACAAGGCTTGTTCAACTATGACTATATAAATATGATAATCGATGAACATTTTAATCATAAAAAGAACAGATATAGTGAGTTGTGGGCATTTTTTGTTTTTCAAAATTGGTATAAAAAATATATTGAACAATAAGGATGGATATGATGAAACAAGGACATATTTCAGTCATTATGGCAACCTACAATTGCGCTGATACATTACGTCAGAGTGTTGATTCGGTTTTGGCACAAACATACACGGATTTTAAATTTATAATTTGTGATGACTGCTCTACTGATGATACATACTCAATATTAAAACAGTATGAGGCGGATTATCCCGATAAGTTTTTGATAATTAAAAATGAAAAGAATTCAAAGTTGCCATTTTCGCTTAATCATTGTTTAAAATATGCTGATGGGGAATATTGCGCGCGTATGGACGGTGACGATTATATTGCGCCTGACCGTTTTGAAAAACAGGTAGAGTTTTTAAAAAATAATCCCGATATACAGCTTGTTGGTTGTGCATTACAGACCTTTGATGACGAAAAGGGAATGGGTAGGGTGATTTATTGCCGCGAATATCCTGAAAAGCTTCATCTTTTGGATGCTCCTTGTTTTCCGCATGCTGCCATAATGACATATACAAGCGTGTATAATGCTCTTGGCGGATACACTGTATCGAAGCGAACTGTGCGTTCACAGGATTATGATCTTTGGTTTAGATTTTTTGCCAAAGGCTTTAAAGGCGCAAATTTGCAAGAACCGCTTTATTTTATGCGAGAAGACGAGTTCTCTTTCCTTAGAAGAAAGCCTCGACTTTATCTATGGCTTATGGTTACAAAATGGAAAGGCTATCGTTTGCTTAAATTTCCACTTAAATATTATTGGCACATTTTGTTACCACTTGTTGCTCTTTTCAGAAATGAGGCTCGTAAATTAAAGGCAAAAATTTCTTTAAAAAATAAAAAATAAATTTTTTTGGTGATTTAATTTTATGATTTCTTATTTTATTGTATTCTTTATAGTTGGCATTTTTGCTATGTTGGCAGAAAAAAGCCATAAAGAAGTTACCGACCTTACAGGCGACGTACTACATAAAAAAACCACAAGTACAATAATTTTTTTGATAATTGCAGGCGGACTGCTGACTGCTATGGCTGGTTTGCGTTACCACGTTGGTACCGATTATAGTAACTATATTTATTTGTATGAAGTTTTTTATTCAAAACAAAGTTTTAGTGACCTTTTGAATTTTGAAGAACCTCTGTTGCCGCTTATTGGTAATTTATCGCATAAACTTTTCAACAGTTATTATGCTATGTTTTTTATAGCATCGTTGATTACTGTAGGTCTTGCGCTATATAGTACATACAAAGAGACGTCTGACTTTTTATTTATAACATTTATTTTTATTCTTACCGGTAGTTGGCATGGTACTTTTAATGGTGTAAGGCAATATATGGCGGTAACAATTATTTTTTTGGGTAGACGTTTTATATACGAACGAAAGTTCTGGAAATATCTTTTAGTTTGCTTTGTTGCGTTTTTAGCGCATAAATCTGCACTGTTCTGTATTTTGTTTTACTTTGTTTATTCTAAGAAGTTTTCAACAAAAAGACTTTTAATGGTACTTGGTGTCACATTGTTTTTATCCTTTAACTATGAAACAATTTTTGATTTTATCGGTTGGATGAATGATAATGAGTTCGTAGCTGATGCGTATGCAACAACAAGTGTAAATATATTCCGTATTTTGGTTGGTTGCTGTCCCGCTATAATGGGCATTTATTTTGCCTATAACAATAAAAACCTTGACGAATTGCAAGTGTTCTATATTTATATGCTAGTTGCCAATGCTGCAACACGTATTGCAACATCTGACAGTGCATATCTTGCACGTCTTGCGTGTTATCCCGCAATTTTTGTGCCGCTGGGATTAGGTTACCTTACCGACCTTTGTAGTCAAAAGTATTATAAGGTTTTCAGAGCATGTATTTTGATAATGTATTTTGCATATTGGTTGTATGAGGTAACTAATAGTAAAACATTACGAGAATTTGAATGGGTTTTTGGTAATGCATAGATAAGGAGATTTATATGAGCATAAAAACGATTGTTCGAGAATCACTTCATAAAAACGGAATAGGTGAAACAATTTGGCGTTGGTTGCATATTGCAAACATTAACATATTACGTCTTTTGCCCAATAAAACATATTTTAGTCGGGCATATAAAAAAACACATGGTGTAAATCCTGATTTTAATAATCCTAAAACTTTTGACGAAAAGCAATTATGGCTTAAAATGTATTATCGCAACCCACTTTGTACAAAATGCTCTGACAAATATCTTGTCAGAGAATATGTTAAAGAGTGCGGTCTGGAGCATATTTTAAATCCTTTATATGGTGCATATGATTCGGTGAATGATATAAAGTGGGATGAACTACCGGATAGATTTTATATCAAAGCAAATCATATGAGTGCTTGCAACGTTCGTTGTAATAATCTTGCAACATTTGATAAAAAATCGGCTGTAAAAAAACTTGCTCGTGGTATGAAGCACGACTATTCTCTTGATTCAAGGGAATGGAATTATCACGATATTGACCGTAAAATTATTGCGGAAGCTATTATAGAAAATAGTGATGGTTCAGGGCTGATTGATTATCGTTTTTTATGCAGTTATGGAAATTGCGAGTATATTTTTGTCGATATTGATACTGCTGATGAAAACGGCACACATAGAACTGATGCGCGAAGAAACGTTTATGACAGTGACTTTAATTTGATTGATATAAAAGTTTCAAGACCAAATTTTGAACCCTCTCTTGTAAAAAAACCTGAAAACTTTGATGAGATGTTAAAATACGCACAAATTTTAAGTAAAGAATTTCCTTTTTGCCGTGTTGATTTTTATAATGTCGATAGCAAAATTATTTTTGGTGAAATCACTTTTTTCCACGCAGGTGGATTAAGTAAAATTACTCCACAGGAATGGGAATTAAAATTTGGTGAGTTTATTAATCTTGATGGTCTTTTAAAATAAGTATAGGAGCAATTTATGATCAGAATTTTGCATGTTGTCGGTACTATGGATTTAGGCGGTGCCGAAACATTTATTATGAATTTATACAGAACCATCAATCGTGATGAAATTCAATTTGATTTTTTGTGTCATAACCGAATTGAAGCAAAATACACCGATGAGATATTAGCCATGGGCGGCAAAATGCATATGGTTGAGGGTATTTCACATACAGGATTTTTAAATTATCAAAAAAATCTTTATGATTTTTTTAAATCGCATCCCGAATATCAGGTTGTTCATGCTCATCAAAATGATTTAAATGGTATTATTTTAAAGCAAGCGGCACGTGCTGGCGTAAAAGTGCGTGTTTCACATTCTCATACAGTATACAACTATAAAAGTTTTGTGAAAAAAGCGATGTTTGCTGTGTTTAAATATTACGTAAATAAATATACAACGGATGCGCTTGCTTGTTCAAAGCCTGCAGGCGAAATGCTTTATACGGGTAATTTACTTAAAAATTTTAATGTTATTTATAACGGCATTGACACAAGTAGATTTGCTTATAGTGTTGAAAAACGTCAAACGATAAGAGATGAGTTTAACCTTGGCGATGGTCCAATAATTGGCCATGTTGGTAGATTTGCCCCTGTTAAAAATCATACATTTGTAATTGATGTGTTTAATGAGTTTTTAAAAACACATCCTAATGCTAAGCTGTTATTGGTAGGCACTGGTGATACTCTTGCTCAAACAAAAGACAAAGTAAAAGCTTTGGGTATTGAGAATAGTGTTATATTTTTAGGCTCAAGAACAGATGTTGACTCTATCTTAAGTGCTGTAGATATATTTTTATTTCCGTCTATTCACGAAGGTTTGCCAGTTTCTGTTGTTGAGGCGCAGTGTTCGGGACTGCAGGTTATTACTTCTGATACAATATCAGAGGATACAGTTATTACCAATTTAATAACACGTTTGCCTTTAAGCTGTTCTGCAAAGCAATGGGCAGAAAAGCTGGACGAACTTTACGTTAACTCAAAATCGGTAGATAGAAGTGCATATGCAAACAAGGTTAACAAAGCAGGTTTTGATGCAAAGCAAATTGCAAAATCATTGGTTGACAGATATTTAGAAAAGTTATAAGGAGCGGAAATTAATAATGCGACTAAGTCAAATAGTTTGGCAACTTGCAATTAGAAAGTTGCCTCAGGGCACCATTTTGGCTGACAAAAAAACACCGTTTGTTGCGGTTCCAAATCCTTGTGGTATGTGGGCTGCAGATCCATTTATTTTAGAAAAAGATGACAAGGTCTATATTTTTGCTGAGTTGTTTTCTTTGTCACAATGGCGCGGCAAATTAGGCTATTGTGTTTATAAAAACAATAAATTCTCAAAATGGAATATAATTTTTGATGATGAACACCACTATTCGTATCCTAATGTGTTTGAAAATAATGGTGAAATTTATATGATGCCCGAAACTGGTTCGGTAAATGAGATAGCTATTTACAAAGCTGTTGATTTTCCGTCAAAATGGGAAAAACAATCAGTTGTTTTAAGTGGGGCGAAAATGGTTGATTCTGTTTTTATATCTGATAACACTATTTTAAGTTATAAAATGTTTGGCAACTTTAAAAATCATCTCGTGTTACTTAAAAAAGATAATAATGAGTGGAAGCAAATTGCAAACATTGTTGATAGTCAGGAAATTAAGCGTCCGGCAGGTAAAATTTTTGCATATGGTGAAGGTTTCATAAGACCTGCACAAGACGGTCGTAATTTATATGGTGGAGCAATTAAGTTCTTTGATTGCGGTAACATATCAAATGATATTACCAGTGAAAAAGAAATTATTGATTTGCAACCTTGTGAAATTGTTGTTAAAAATTTAAACAAACAATTTGTTGGTACGCATACGTATAATGCGACTTCAAACTACGAAATCGTTGACGTTCAATACTACAAATTCTCACTTATTGGTTTATTTAAAAGAATTATTATAAAATTATCAAAACGTAGGAGATAATTTATGAATATATGCTTTTTTACCGGCAATATGGGTAATAGCGGTGGCACTGAAAAAATGACTCAGTTACTTTCATCAGAGCTTTGTAAAAACAAGGATCACAATATTTATATTCTTACAAAGTCAAACAAAAATATTAAACCGTATTTTACACTAGACGAAGATGTAAAATATAGCATTTTAGATAACGGTAAATATATAAAGATTTTTTCTCTGATTAAAGATGTTTTTTTGTTGAAAAAATATATTAAAAAGAATAAAATTGACGTTTTAATTAACGTTGATGTTTCTTTAGGTGTTTTTACTTTGCCTTTAAAAATTTTATACCCTAAGCTTAAACAGATTTATTGGGAACACTTTTGCGTTTTGTATAACATAAACAATAAGCGTACAAATAATTTAAGAAAAAAAGCATTAAAATGTGGTGATGCATACGTTGTATTAACACCGCAGGATGCAAATGAACTTAAATGCACATATAAAAAAATCAATGCCAAGTTATTAAACATACCTAACATTTCTACATATCAAAAATCAGATATGACCTATAAATTGGATTCAAAAACAATAGTATCGGTTGGCAATTTGATTAAAGTAAAAGGTTTTGATTTGGCAGTTGATGCCGCTGTAAAGGTTTTTGCAAAACACCCTGATTGGTGTTGGCATATCTATGGTGCTGGTAGCGATTTCGATGAATTTAAGCAGATGGTAAAAGATTTATCACTTGACAATAATATTAAATTCATGGGCAGAACAAACGATTTAACAAAGGCTTATTCTGAAGCATCTCTTTATGTGTTACCATCACGCAGTGAAGGATTTGGTCTTGTGCTTATTGAAGCACAGGCACACCATCTTCCAACAATCGCATTTGATGTGCCTTTTGGCCCTAGAAATGTTATAACCGACGGTGTTAATGGATTTCTTATAGAACCTTTTGATACCAACCAGATGGCAGATTCAATTTGTCGATTGATTGAAGATAACAATTTAAGAAGAACTTTTTCTGATAATGCTACAAAGGATGTTAATAAATATCAGGCCGATGTAGTTGCTGAAGAATGGGTTAAGTTACTACAAGATATTTAAAAATGCAATCGTGATATTGCATGGAGCGTGTTTTTATGAATGAAAGTTTGATAACGGTTATTGTACCTTTTTATAATACCCGAGAAAAAATTAAATGTTGTATTGATAGTATTGTTAATCAGACCTATAAAAATATAGAAATTTTATTGATTAATGATGGTTCTACTGACAATTCTTTAAAGATTTGTGAAGAAGTAGCGCAAGAGGATAATAGAATTAAAATAATTAATCTTGAACACGGCGGTGTAAGTATTGCAAGAAATTGTGGTATTGAGCAAGCGCGCGGTGAATATATAATGTTTGTTGATAGTGATGATAGTGTTGAATATACTATTATAGAAAAATTATTTTTAAAAATTAATGAAACAAATGCTGATATTTGCCAAGCGGCTTGTAAAGTTGTGGACACAAACGGAAAACATGTAAAAACATACGAAGTTCCAGTTTCAGGTTGTATTAACAGGGAAGATATTATAAAAAAGATTGTTTTGCCTTTGTTTGGAAGATCAAAAAAGGATATTCGTCCGGTACAAGGTTTTTGTGTTTGTAAATTGTTTAAAAAAAGCATTATACAAAACATTAGATTTAGTGAAAGGCAACTTATATATCAAGACATCTGCTTTAATATAGATGCTTACTTAACATCCCAAAAAGCGTGTTTTATTGATGAACCATTATACAATTACATAATAAATTCTAATTCTTCGACACAACGACGACGCGACGATCGTTGGCTTTTATGTATGAGTTTGCTTGAAGATCTTAATAGTAGGGTTAATAGATTTTTACCAAAGTATCTAGATGAACTAAATGAGCGTATACATATGACAGCTTCAACAAACTTAATATATTCTACAAGAAATATATTCAAAACTAAAGAAAAGAATAATTTTTATGATGCAGTTAAAAAAGTTAAGGAAATGCGCGAAAATCCATTGTTTGATAATGGCGTTACTAATCCTAATTTGGGAACTATGTTTAGTATTTTATCAATGTTATTACGGTACCGTCTTTATTTACCTGCTGTTTTAATTGCTAAATTAGCAAGATGATTTATAGAGTAAAGGAGTGGTTATATGAAAGATATTATTCATCTTGAAGGAGAGTTATTAAAGCAAGTTCAACAAACAGAGCTTTCTATTTTGAAAGATATTGCTGCTTTTTGTGATGAGAAAAATATAAGATATTGTATAACCAGCGGTACTTTGCTCGGTGCTGTTCGCCACGGTGGATTTATACCTTGGGATGATGATATTGATATTTCAATGCCAAGGGCTGATTATGAAAAGTTTTTGACTTATGCAAACAATTTTATTGAAGGATATGAGATTGTCTGCACCAAATTAAATAACAAGTATCCGATTGCTATTGCAAAGGTAAGAAAACGTGGTACCATTATGAAAGAGCCTTCAATGGCTCATCTTGATATTAATCACGGTGTCTGGATTGATGTGTTTCCTTTAGATAAGGTTAAAAATATTGATAAATTAAAACGCAGGGCGCATACATTTAATTTACTTACTACGGTTATTAATTATAAACTCAAAATATCAACTCCAACAAAATTAAAAACAAGACTTATATGCTTTGTTTTGGGGTTGTTAAGCGTAAAAAAACTTGATAAATTTCGAACAAAGGTAATGACATGCGAAGAGGAAACTGATGCAAAAAAATACACTAGTTTTGCAAGTAATTTGGGGCCTTCAAAATTGTTGTTCGATGAAGATGTTTATATGCCGTTCAAGAAAATTGAATTTGAAAATTATTTCTTTTTCGCACCCGCAAATAGTGAGCAGTGGCTTAAGTCTGCATATGGTGACTATCTGACTTTACCACCGGAAGAAGAGCGTGTGAATCGTCATAAAATAGTGGAGATAAAATTATGAAATTTTTTCAAACAGGTTTTAACACTAAAGGTAGAACTGATAATGTTGTAAGAAATATAAATGTATCTTTAATTTGCCAACTTATAAATACTGTAATGGGTTTTGTTTCTCGTTCGGTATTTATAAAATTACTCGGTGAAACGTATCTGGGTGTAAACGGAATTTTTGGTAATATACTCACAATTCTTAATTTTGCCGAGTTAGGTATTGGTACAGCAATTGTTTATAATTTGTACAAGCCACTTAAAGAGCATGATGAAAAACTTATAGGTGAACTGGTCAATTTTTATAAAAAAGCATATCTTGCTATTGGCGCTGTTATTACTGTTGTTGGTTTAGCTATCGCACCGTTTTTGAATTATCTTATAAAAGATCAACCCGATGTTAAAGAAAGTATTTATCTACTTTACATTCTTTTTTTGGCAAGCACGGTAGTTTCGTATTTTAATGCGCACAAAAAATCATTGTTAAGTGCAGATCAACGCAGTCACATAACAAATATTTATCATCAAGTTGCACATACTATACAAATTTTGCTTCAGGTTGTTTTTTTATATCTTACACACAATTACGTTTTGTTTTTAGTAATACAAATTTCAAGCCATATTATCGAAAATATACTTGTAGCTCGTGAAGCTGATAGAATATATCCTTTTTTAAAGAATTACAAAAATTCAAAATTAGAAAAAGGTATTGTAAAATCCATAAAAAAAGATGTTGGAGCTCTTACTATTTATAAACTTAACCACGCTGTTATTCACGGAACAGATAATGTTTTAATTGCAGCAATTTTAGATAAAGGTGTGCAACTCGCAGGTAGATATGCCAATTACACTCTTATTTCTGAAACGATAAATACTATTTTAGGAATTATTACAAATGCACTTACTCCAAGCATAGGAAATCTTAATACAGAAACAGACATTAAGAAAAAAGAGGGTGTATTTAATACAACTCTTTTCGTTAGTGCGTGGACATATGGTTTTGCCTGTTCGGGAATTATGGCCCTTTCCAAGTCGTTTATTTCTGTTTGGGTTGGACCGCAATATGCTCTTGATACACTTGTTGTTTTTGCTGTGGCGTTGCAACTTTATATAAGACAAGTACACTACGCGGCTTATACATATCGCGTAACGTGTGGTTTGTTCGTGCAGTCAAAATATGTACCTATATTTACCACATTAATAAATTTAGGGCTTTCAATATATTTAGGAAAAATATGGGGACTTTTTGGTATTTTGTTTGCGACTTCAGTTGCAAGAATAATTACAATTGGCATCTCGGATCCATTTTTAGTTTATAAACACGTGTTCAAAAAGACTCCGCTTGTCTATTATTTAAGATACTTTTTATATACAGCACTTGTTATACTTTGCTATTTTGTATCAAGTTTTGTAATAGGTAAAATAGTTATTGAAGGTTGGATTGGATTTTTAATAAATATAATTGTTTTTTCATTAGTATTTAACATATTATTTGTTTTATTAACTTTTAAATTTAAAGAATTTGAATATATAAAAAATACTGGATTACGTTATGTTAAAAAACTTATTAAACGATAATTTTATTTCTGGATGGCATTATTTTGTATATAAGCAAAATATTTTAAATATGGTTTTAATATTTGCTATTTGCATTATATTTGTAGCAATTATTAACAGTAAAATACGATTTATTAATAATAAATTATTGATGCTAATTAACACGTTTTTTTTAATCACATCAATCGTTATTATCGTTTTGTATACTTTGGTACGAGACGCAGACAAAACAGAAATAAATCTTATACCATTTTGTACGTTTTTTAGAATAAAAAATAATGGTAATACCGAGTTGACGCGTTCTTTTTTTATGAATGTTTTTTTATTTGTACCACTTGGTCTTAGTATGCCGTATGTGTTAAGTCAAAAACCACGCAGGTGGCCTGTGTTTGTAACCATTGCATTTGCAGCGGTGCTGTCGGTGGGGATTGAATTCTTACAGTATTATTACCACCTTGGCCGATGCGAAACCGATGACGTAATCGCCAACATTTTAGGTGCGACAGTTGGTACGCTTTCGTACCTGCTTTATATGAAAATACTTAAAAATCAAGAAAAGGGGAGTTTGATGCAAAAAATTAATAATAATCAAACAATACTTCTTGATTTATGCGCTAAATCTTTATTTGACAAGGATGTAACTATTCCGGATGAATTAGATTGCAGCGAGCTTATTGAAGAATCAAAAACACAAACTGTTTTTCCTTGTTGCTATTCTTTAATAAAAGATAAGTGCGATGATGCCCACGGCAAAACCTTTTCTCAAATTATTGCAAAAAACATTCGTGTTGAGTACGCTCATAATGAGGTTCATCGTGTTTTGAGCGAAAATAATATCCCTTACGTTATTTTAAAGGGTGTGGCTTCGGCATCATATTACAAAGAACCAATGCTTCGTATGATGGGTGATGTTGATGTACTTGTACGTCCTAACGATATTGCTAAAGCTGACAAACTTTTAAATTCAATCGGTTTTATTACAACTGATGACATTGACAGCGACGATATGCACATAGGCTACAAGCGCAAAGACGGTGTTGCTTGTGAGTTGCACCGCAAAATAGGTTGGGCGCCCAATAACAGTATTGGCGATATTATAAAAGAATATTTTAATGATATTTATGATAAATCGCAGGAATATAAAACATCGAATGGCGGTTGCATAGTGCCTTGCAAATTCCATCACGGTCTTATTTTGCTTTTGCACACTGCAACTCACATAACACACGAAGGTGTAGGTCTTCGTCACCTATGCGATTGGGCAGTATTTGCAAATAGTTTTTCAAATGAAGAATTTATAAATACCTTTGAAAAACCTCTTAAAGAAATGGGGCTGTGGCGTTTTGCTCAGTTGCTTACACTTTGTTGTGTACAGCATCTTGGTTGCGATGAGAAAGCGTGGGCAGGGCAAGCCGACGATGATTTAATAGACGGTATAGTCTCTGATATACTAAACGGCGGTAATTTTGGCAACAAGGACACCGACCGATATAACCAGATAAAATATATATCCGACCGAAAAGATGGTACAACAGCAAAGAAGAACCCAATATTGCAATTGTTTGATTCAATAAACGAAAAAACAAAAAAAGAGTTTAAATTTGTTAACAAATCAAAGCTCTTTTTGCCGCTTGGTTGGTTGTTTACCGTTGTTAGATATATTTATATGGTGATTGTTGGTAAACGGACTCTCGACGGCGTGTCTACAGTGTCAGAAGCAAAAAAAAGAAAAGATATATATAACGCGTTTAAATTATATGAAAACGACCAGACTTGACGTCTGGTCGTTACTAATTTATTATTTTAGTGAAAAGTTAACAGTAAGTGTGAAACAAGTAAAAATCCCGCTCTCTTTTGAGAACGGGATTTTTGGTGCCGCTGACCGGACTTGAACCGGTACGGTATCGCTACCGAGGGATTTTAAGTCCCTTGTGTCTGCCTATTCCACCACAGCGGCGTTTAAAATATAATATATCAAAGTGTTTGTTTTGTCAAGGATTTTTATCTAAAAATTTATAGAGCGGAGAAAAAACTCCGCTCTTATGTTATATAAGCTTGCCTATACAGTAATCATCTTTAACAGAATCAATTAAAACGTTTAAAATTTGACCTGTAAGCGTTTTTTCGGTGCTAACAACAACTCTTGTATAGTTTGGGGTGTAACCTTCGGCAAGGCTGTTTTCTTGATTTTCGAATAAAACGGGGTATACATTACCAACTTGGCTTTTTAAAAATTCTATTTCGGTTTGCTTGGTAGCTTCTGCCATAAGGCGCGCGCGATTTTGTTTATCGGTATTGCTTACTTGACTTTTTAGTCCTGCCGCTATTGTTCCGTTACGACGTGAATATGCAAAAATATGTGCTCTTGCAAAACCTATTTTTTTAGCAAAGTCAAGACTTTGGTTAAATTCTTCTTGGGTTTCGCCTGCAAAACCTACCATAATATCGGTGGTAATTGCGGCATTTTCAAAAGTATTACGTATGCGATTTACTAAATCTTTATAAAATGCGGAGTCATAGTGCCTGTTCATCCGATTTAGTGTTGCGTCACAGCCCGATTGTAGCGACAGGTGAAATTGTGGGCAAAATTTTGGTTGGGATTTAAAACGAGAGAGCATTTCATCGGTTATATGGTCAGGCTCAAGTGAGCCCAAACGGACGCGTTTTATACCGTCAACCTGACATACAGCATCAATAGCATCGCAAATGTTAAAATCTTCGCCCTTGCCGTAAGATGTAAGGTTTATACCAACCAATACAATTTCGCAAAAACCGTTTTTTGCAAGTCGTTCGGCTTCGGCTTTTACATCAGCTACAGCTCGCGAACGGACTCTGCCGCGTGCAAAAGGAATGATACAATATGTGCAAAAACGGTCGCAACCGTCCTCAATTTTCATAAATGCGCGGGTGCGTTCGTTAAAGTTGCTTAATCCTATGGTGTTATACAAGTCGCCGTTTTTATGCTCAACTACACTGAAAATTCGTGTGTTTTTGTAGTTGTTTATAGCTTCGACTATTTTTGTGATGTCACGATTTCCAATTATAATATCTGCTTCGGTTAATTTATTTGCATCATCGGGAAAGGCTTGTACCATACAGCCTGTAAGTGTTATTATGGCGTTTGGGAACTCACGGCGACAACGTCTGACAAGCTGACGTGTTTTACGGTCACTTTCGGCAGTTACAGTGCAAGAGTTAATTATAACCGCATCCACCGATATGTCCTTATCGCTTGTGTGCCCGCACGCTAAAAGTGCTTCGCGCATAGCTTCGGTTTCATATTGATTAACTTTACAGCCAAGCGTTTGAAAAAGTATATTCATTAAATTACCTCATAAATTTATTTCTTTATTATTTTAATAAAAAAACACACTCTTGTCAATTGATATATTGAATTGTAAGGTTTTATATGATAATATCAAATTAAAAAATTTAATTGTCACAAAACTCTATTTTTTTAGGTTTATATATAGTATAGTGTAATTTTAATTTTATAAATATAATCGAGGTGTTTGTTTTGAAAAAAGCATTGGCAATTTTTATATGTATTGTTATTTTATTTTCAATGTCGGGTTGTCAAAAAATTAATCCGCAGGTTGAATCAACAATGTCCGACGATATATATCAAAGCGAATCGTTAATTATAACCGAATCTCAATCGGAAGCAGCAAGTACCGATACAGATAAAAACAGTACTGATAACGAGGATATTTCGTCTATCGAAAGTAATACAACAGAGAATACAGATGTTCCACATACAAATGTTAGTTCTAATACCGAAGAATCATCAAGTGAAAATGCAACTTCTTCTAAAGATGAAGCTTCATATGATGATATTGTGTGTAATAAGATTTACTCCTTTCAGCAAGCCGCTTTTTCTATAAAAGGCAGCAATGAAATGCTTTTTGTTAAATTACCGCAAGAATGGTCACTGCAAAAGCAAGCAAACGGATATAACATATTAAAAAACTCTCAAGCAATAGGCAGTGTCACTACATCGGTAAAAACAACCTCTAATAACGAGTCAACAAATGTTTTTAATAGTACAATTACTTCAAACAATATAGCTGTTACGCATAGTATTGAACGTGTTACAACCAATAATAGCATATCGTTCAACCGTACGTTTTGTTACAGTTATAACGATGAAAGAGGGAATAATAAAAAGTTATTTATTACTGTTCCTTATCAAGAAGTTGATTCTTCGGCTGTATTTAAAATGATAACCGATGTTAAAACAGATATAGCAAGCACAAATAGCAATTTAGGTTTGCTTAAAATTGAAGATAACCGAAACAAAATTTTGATTTTAGGTAACAGCTTTATAGGTTCTTCTCGTATAGGCAGAACCCTTCAAACAATGTGTGGAGACAAAATATACGTAGAGGCAATAGCGACAGGCTATGCCCACGTTGGAACATATACCAAAAATCCCACTATAATGCAAAAAATTCGAGACGGCAATTATTCGGTTGTATTTATATGCGGTTTATACGACCAAGAAGCAGTAAACGACTTGGCAGATATGATAAAGGCTTGCAATGACTCATTTACTAAACTTGCTGTTTTTCCGGCACATAACGAAAACCAAGAAAAAATTAATCACGCACTTTCGTTGTATCCTGATACAATATTTTTAAATTGGAAAGATGAAATTAATAATTTAATTAATAAAGGAATAGACGTTTCTAATTTTTGCATTCCAGACTCACACAAACACAGCACTCCGCTTGCGGGATATGTTGGCGCACATATGATATATCGCGCTATTTTTAACGAAATTCCTACAGCAACTCAATTTGATGATGTTTCACAAGCACAAATCTCTCTTTTAGGTGAATACACATCAACAGGCATAATAAAGCTTATAGAAAACGATAATTCTTATGTAATTGAATAGCTTTTTATTAAATCAAAATAAAATATATTATTTTAAAAAGGAATGACGAATATGAAAAAAGTAGTAGCATTTTTATTGGCAATTGTTTTAGTTGTATCTATGTGTGCGTTTTCGCTTATTGCAAGCGCTGTAACAGAATATACATATGGGGATTATAATTATACTGTTACAGACGGTAAAGCAACAATAACTCTTGCAGATATACGAATTAGTGGCGATATAACCATACCAAGCACTTTAGGCGGTTATCCTGTCGCTTGTATAGGCGGTGGGGCGTTTAATTATTGTTCTAAAATTACAAGCATCATAATACCCGAGGGAATAACAAGTATAGAGAAAGCTTTTAGTGGTTGTTTAAATCTTAAAAGTATCACGGTGCCAAGCAGCGTTACAAGTTTAAGCGAAAATGCATTTTCGTTATGTAACAGTCTTGCAGAAATTAATATTAATCCAAACAATAATCACTACTGTTCGGTAGATGGTGTATTGTTTAACAAAGATAAAACTGCAATTATAAAATGTCCACAAGCTAAAAATAATACATCGTACAATATACCTGATAGTGTTACAAGTATTGGTGATTTTGCGTTTGACGGTTGTGAAAGCCTTACAAGTATTACTATACCTGATAATGTTACAAAAATAGGCGATTATGCATTTGATGATTGCGGTAGTCTTACAAATATCATAATACCAAATAGCGTTACAAGTATAGGTAACAATGCGTTTTATAATTGCTATAGTCTTACAAATATCACAATTGGTAATAGTGTTAAAAGTATAGAAGATTATACATTTTCAAATTGCTCAAGCCTTAAAAGTATAACAATCCCAGATGGAGTTATAAGTATAGGTTTGGATGTATTTGCACATTGTACCAGTCTTGTAAGTGTAGTTATACCTGATAGTGTTACAAGTATAGGTAATTATGCTTTCTGTTATTGTACTAGCCTTACAAATGTTAAATTACCTAAGTATATTACCAGTATAGCTCAGAATGCATTTTTTAATTGCACAAGTCTTACAAACATTGTAATTCCCAAGAGTGTTACAAGTATAGGTGAATATTCATTTTACAATTGTGATAGTCTAACAAATGTAACAATTCCTAACGGTGTTACAAAAGTGGATAATTATGCATTTTTAAGTTGTGACAGTCTTTTGAGTGTTGAAATACCCAATAGTGTTTCGTTTTTAGGTAGTGGTGCTTTTGAGGATTGCCAAAGTCTTACATGTATTAACATACCTGATAGTGTTACACAAATACGTGAATTTTTATGTGAGGATTGCACCAGTCTTACAAGTATAACAATACCAAATAGTGTTAAAAACATAAGTCGTGGTGCATTTTTAAACTGCAACAATTTATCGGACGTATGGTATGAGGGTAGCGAAAGTGATAAAGAAAATATAGCTATAGCTTCAGATAACGATTATCTTGCAAATGCCATATGGCATTATAATACTTGTGATATTGATGCACACGTATATGATAATGGATGTGATGCCAAGTGTAATAATTGCGAATGGACACGCACAGTACCCGACCATATATATGACAACGATTGTGATAACTCTTGTAACGAATGTGGTTTAGCAAGAGATACTGATCATATTTATGATGATGATTTAGATTACATTTGTAACAGATGCGGTTTTGATCGTGATCCAAGGGTACACGGTGATACAAACGGTGACGGTAAATTGGATGCTAGGGATTATTCAGCGCTGATACAATATCTTAATGAGTGGGACGGCGTTGAAATTGACGTAGATATGGCTGACGTAAATGGCGACGGTAAGCTTAATGGTCGTGACTGCGCGCTAATGTTACAATATTTTAATGGTTGGGACGTAGAACTTAAATAATACAAAAGGGCGTGGTTTGCGAGACTTCTCATAAGGAAGTCTCGCAGTTTTATTCGCCAAAGGCGAGTTATATTGCTTTTCAGTTATATTCGGCTTACGCCGAGTGATATTGTCCTTCGGACAGTTTTAGGGCGAATAAAAAATCACTACGACCAAAGGGAGTAATATCACTTTCACAAAGTGAAAATATCACTCTTTGCGCAGCAAAGAATATCACTTATCTTTCTTGTTTGTTATTAAAAGGGCTTGGGTATCACCCCAAAAGCAACATTTGTACTTACAAATGCGATGCTGGTTCTATATGATAACCATATTAAAAACCTCGATGAATTCCATCGAGGTATTAATCATCTTTATGAGAAGTAGCCTTTTCCACGCCCTTTGTTTATGCAATTTTTTATTGAAATTAGTAATTTGCTGTGATATAATATTAAAAAATTTTAAAGGTGTGATTATATGGCTTTTAGAAAAGATTTTGTCTGGGGTGCGGCTACTGCGGCTTACCAGATCGAAGGCGCTTGGAACGAGGACGGCAAGGGTGAAAACGTTTGGGACGTTTTTTGCCACGAGTATTCACACGTTGAGCAAGGTCATACAGGTGACGTAGCCTGTGACCATTATCACAGATACAAAGAAGACGTTAAGCTTATGAAAAAATTAGGTCTTAAAGCCTATCGTTTTTCGATTTCGTGGTCGCGTCTTATTCCGGATGGAACCGGTGAACTTAATCCAAAAGGCGTTGAATTTTATAATAATCTTATAGACGAATTAATTGCCAACGGTATAGAGCCATATATTACACTTTTTCATTGGGATTATCCATATGCATTACATAAAAAAGGCGGCTGGCTAAACGACGATAGCGTTGCTTGGTTTACCGAGTACGCAGCTTGTGTCTCACAACTTTTTTCTGACCGAGTTAAAAACTTTATAACCTTTAACGAGCCACAGTGCTTTATAGGCGCAGGCTATATGACAAGCCCTCACGCACCTGGCTATCAGGTGCTTTATCGAGATATTTTTCAAATGTGTCATAACGTGCTTAAAGCACACGGCGCTGCTGTAATAGCTCTGCGCGAGAATGCAAAACAACCTATAAAGGTTGGATATGCGCCAACAGGTACTACCTGTTATCCTGCAAGTGAGAGAGCCGAGGATATCGAAGCGGCACGTAAAAAAATGTTTGAGTGTCCACCGCTTAGCCGCGGTCTTATGTGGAACATTTCTTGGTGGAGTGATCCTGTAATCTTGGGTAAATACCCCGAAGATGGACTTCGTATGTATAAAGATTATCTTCCCGAAATTACTGATGAAGATATGCGCCTTATAAATCAACCGCTTGATTTTTATGCCAACAACATTTATAACGGACAAGAAATACGTGCTGATGAAAACGGTAACCCACAAAATGTGACGCGTAAGGTAGGTCACGGCAAAACCGCTATTCAATGGCCTATTACACCCGAGGCTTTACGTTGGGGACCAAGGTTTTATTACGAACGATATAAACTGCCGTTCTTTATTACTGAAAACGGTATGTCGGCACATGATGTGGTGTCACTGGATGGAAAGGTTCACGATCCAAATAGGATTGACTTTTTAAATCGTCATTTAAACGAACTTGAAAAAGCCACAGATGACGGTGTAGACGTAAGGGGTTATTTCCAGTGGTCTTTTATGGATAATTTTGAATGGGCAAAGGGTTATACCGACCGTTTTGGACTTGTTTATGTTGATTATGATACACAGGAACGTATACCAAAGGATTCAGCATATTGGTATAAAAACTGGATAGAAGAACACAGCAAATAATATATTTTTGGAGGAATTATTATGAAAAAAATTCTTAAAACAGTTATTAGTGTAATTGTTTGTTTAGCACTTTTAATGGTGCCTATGACCGTTATGGCAGAAGAGGGTGTTACCTATAACGTTAATAATGAAACCAATTTAACCACAGGAACAAATAATTATGCTATCGATAGTACTGTTCCATACACCGTATATATTTTGTATCCTACAGAAGTTGGTGACTATACCATTACTACAGATGCTAAAATAGGAATAGTAAGTTATATTGATATGTGGGTTCAATTTGAGCCAACAGATGAAATTGTTAACCTTAATGAAATCAAATGGACCTGTACAGATGTAAATCAAGCTATTATGATTGCCGTTAATAGTGATTTATCCGAAGTTAGTATTACTGTAAACTGGAGTGATCCTACTGTTGTAGAAATTCCTTGGACTATTTATGAAAATAAACAAACACCTCAAGAATTTGTTATGCCCGATTTTGTAAATGTTGGTTCATTTAATGGTGTTAATTACCAAGACGATATTATTGATGAGGCTGTATTAGGTGATGACGGCTATTATCATTTGGGTGACAAAAACGGCCCTGTTTTATTTGCAAATTTAAACGATCCTAAAATGTCTTTATACACAATGTCATCCAACGGAAAAGTTTCGGCTATTTATTATGATGAAGACGGTAATTTATTAAAAAAGCTTGATTATACCAGTGCCTTTAATGAGTATGTTGAAGCTATGACAGATGACACCGGATCAATTTCTTCATTCTATTATCCGCTTAGTGACGATTTAATTGAAATGTTTAAAGAAATTGGCGCCACACACGAGTGGTACGAAGGAGAAAATCCGTGGGTAGCAGCTACGGATGATGCATGGCTTTATGCTTGTTATTATGATACTAACGTTACCTCACTTGTAGAAAAAGAGGATGTTAATGGTGACGTTAATTTTGATGGTCAATTAAATGGCAAGGATGCAGTAGCTATAATGCAATATATCAACGGTTGGGATGTTGAAATATCTGCTGAGCTTTCAGACGTGTATTCCGATGATATTATTAACATCAAAGACTATGTTACTTTGGTAAGATATTTGAATAATTGGGATATAACATTAGGATAAAGTATTAATAAGAAATGAAGTGTTTGTTTTCTTAAACAGATACTTCGTTTTTTATTGATTTTGGTAATAAAACATGTTATTATAATCGTTGATAAATAAAATTTAGGGGACTTTTAAATGGCAGTACAAAAAAGAGAAGATATACGCAACGTTGCAATTATTGCGCACGTTGATCACGGAAAAACTACATTGGTTGACCAGCTCTTGCGTCAAAGCGGCACATTTCGTGATAATGAATCGGTAGACGAACGTGTAATGGACTCCAACGACCTTGAGCGCGAACGTGGAATAACCATACTTTCAAAAAACACAAGCGTTATGTATAACGGTGTTA